>NZ_AP025507.1:0-674573 GCF_024347595.1 Vibrio pomeroyi
TCAAGCAACGCAAGCCAAGCGGCGGATTCAGCGAAGCTTGCTGAAGGCAACGCAAAAGAAGCGCAGCAAATCGTAAACGCAGCTGCGGATTCTGTTGCAGGCCTTGCTAGCGAAGTGTCAGAAGCCAACACCGTGGTATCACGTTTAGAAGGCGATGTTCAGAACATTTCCTCTTCGTTGGCGGTGATTCAAGACATTGCAGAGCAAACTAACCTGCTGGCATTGAATGCCGCAATTGAGGCTGCTCGCGCAGGTGAACAAGGTCGTGGTTTTGCAGTTGTAGCGGATGAAGTTCGTAAGCTTGCAAGCCGAACTCAGGAAAGTACGGGCGATATTCACAAGATGATTGAGCAGCTAAAAGCCGCTTCAGACGCCGCAGTAAAAGCGATGGATTCAAGTCAAAACCGCAGTGCTCAAACCGTGGAAGAAGCAAACGCTGCTGCCGCTGCACTGGCGAAGATCCAAGAGTCGATCGATACCATCATGGACATGAACTCGCTTATTGCGACGGCAACAGAACAGCAAAACATTGTCGGCCAAGAGATATCTCAACGCATTGTGGTGATATCCGATCAAAGTTCGCAGTCAGCAGCACTAGCAAATCAAAACCGCACAGGTAGCCAAAACCTAAACAGTCGTGCGAATGAGCTTTACCACTTGGTGGACCGTTTCACAGTCTAATATCTTTATCCTCTAAAAATTAGAGCTTCAGAATCCCCATTCTGAAGCTCTAATTTTTAAACCCTCGACTCCACGCATTAAAAGCCTCTCCCCCTTTAACTTCCTATTTATCATACGCTTTGAGTGCCAATTTACAGAAGTCGGTTAAACTTAGTGAATTCATAAAGATCATCGATTCAAAGATAGGTGGGTAACATGTTTAATTCAGATAAGAAGAAGGTTCGCGATTTACTGATCGCTACTCGCTTTGGCGTCTCCGCTTCAGAGATGAAGACCATTATTGGTGTTGAGCAGAACAAAGCGATGAAGTGCATTCTGCAACTCAAAGAGGAAGGCGAAGATATTCGAACACTTGGGGAAGGCACCAACCCAGAAGAGTTGGTTTTGTATTCCATCGGAGAGATTGAACCTTAAGCGAGTTAAATATTAGTCTGAGTTTTAGCTTCTATACACGTGCTTTTAAGCGGACAGTCTTGACACTTTGGCTTGGGGTTACAAAACTGCTGTCCGTGATCGACCAGCAAGCCATGATAGTGACCATACCTTTTTGTATCCAAAGGGATTGTGCTTTCCATTAAGGCTCGAAACTTCTCATACGATTTAGGCACATCGAGTCCGTTGCGAGTGAAGATCCTTCTTGCGTACGCATCAATCACAAAAGACGGCTTACCTATCGCGTATACCAAGATCGCGTCAGCCGTTTCGCCACCAATTCCTTTTACTTCCAATAACTCTTTTCGAAGCTGATCTTTGTCCTGCTTGCGAACCACCGACATATCGTATTGGTACTTCGAAAACCAATCGGTCACAGCCTTTAACTTAATGGCTTTCTGATTGTAATAGCCACTGGAGCGAATCTTTTGGGCAAGCTCATCAAGGTCCATTGCCGCAACCGCTCTTGGATTGCATTGCTCACCTAAGTTAATGAGTGCTTTCTCTGCGTTCTTCCAGTTGGTGTTTTGAACCAAAATAGCGCCTAAAACAATCTCGTAAGGATCATTCCTTTGCCACCAATCAAAATAGCCATAGTGTTGCTCAAGTGTATCGAACACACTGAGTATCAACTCACTTTGACTTGCTGAATGACGCTGAATTTCAGTCATAGGATTAGTCCAATTGCTCAGAAAGGAAATCGACGAGCAAACGAACCTTTGAAGATAGGTTACGGTTCTGCGGGTAGAGCGCCCAGATCCCCTCTTTATCGTCTCGGTAATCGGACAGCACTTCGACCAACTCTCCAGAATCAAGGTCTTCACTCACGTAGTATTCTGGAAGTTGCACCAAGCCTATGCTCTGCTTTGCTGCATCCAATAAAGCTAAACCACTATTACACTTGATTCGCCCATTAACACGAACCGAACGAGGACGACCATTTTCTTTAAAGCGCCAGTGCTCAAAGCCACCGACTAAGCATTGGTGATGGCTTAACTCAGAAAGCGTATGCGGCTCGCCATAACTCTCAATATATTCAGGGCTTGCACACACGTAGAGTTGTCGTTGGGAGAGCTTCTTTGCCACAAGACTTGAATCTTCTAAGCGACCAAGACGAATCGCCACATCAACGCCAGAGTCTATAAGATCGAGCTTTTGGTTGGTTAGCATTAGCTCTAATTCTACTTGCGGGTGAAGCTTTAAGAATTGGTGAAGTATCGGAGCGAGCTGACGTTCGCCATAAGTCACGGGCGCAGTCACCTTCAATAAACCTTTCGGTGTGGATTGCATCTGCGTTACGGCTAATTCCGCAATCTCTAAACCCTCGACCAACAACTTACATTGCTGATAATAGAGCTGCCCGGCTTCGGTAAGAGACACCTTACGAGTCGTTCGATTAAGTAGTTTTACCGCGAGGCGCTCTTCAAGGTTAGCCACCCTACGACTGATTTGAGCCACTGACGTAGCGAGCTTCTGCGCCGCACCAGTAAAGCTCTCACGCTCTGCTACTGCAACAAACTCACTTACCCCTTCCCAATTGGCCATGCCTTTACCTTCTATTGAACGATGGTTACCCATACAGTGTATTGAAGTTACAAATTGCTGTCACCTTGCTTGATATGCTTTGCGCATAAATCTTCGCCACCTACAATCGTTCAAAATCATTCCAACCAACTGCTGACATTTCTCATTATTCCTTACCGAACACTAACAAAATCGTCGTCTCCCCTGACACTCCTCCTACCACTTCATTGATATGTTGGTTCTGTACCGGAACACAGGTACTTCAACACAGTAAGGTACTCCTATGAAAAAATTAATCATACTTGCATCAACTCTTGTACTTAGCACAACAGCGTTCGCAGCAACCAAAACAACGATTCAAGAAACAACGCTAAAATCTGATACATTTGTTACTGAAGCGGAAGCATACGATGCAGGAACTAACCTTATGGATGAGTTAAGCGCAAAGACACCATTTGAGCTTTCTAGAGAACTGCCACAGTTCCAACAAACAACAAAATACGATTCGTTCAAGATTGATGACGCGAACATGGAAGTGAAAAAAATCACTAACATGAACGGCGATGTTCATTACCAAGCGAACGTAAAAGTTGACTACCGTTACACATACAAAGACGGTCGCAGCAGCTAACACCGAATGATTGATTCGGTCCAAAAACCGTTCACACGTTCAAAAAGAAAGCCCGCACTCATAAAGTACGGGCTTTTTTTCGTTAATCGCTGATTAATGGAACCCAAAACGAGCAACCATTATTAACTCATATTCGTCTGCCTAGTTTTGAAGATTAAACTTCAAACTGAGACACAAGGCTATCAAGCGCTTCACACTGTTCCGCTAGTGCCATACAAGCGTTCTCTGCGCTGCTTGCCATCTCAACCATTTGCATGGTGCTTTCTGCGATGCGTTGAACATTCTTGTTCACTTCTTCAGACACTTGAGATTGCTGAGAAGCTGCCGTTGCGATTTGTGTGTTCATGTCGTTCATCTTACCGATCGAATTACGAATCTCACTCAAAGAAGACGCTGCTGTACCCGCTTGAACAATGGTTTTCTCGCCGCTGGCTTTACTTTCGTTCATCACGCCAACCGCATGTTTTGCACCTACTTCTAAGCGCTCAATCATAGATTGGATTTCGCCCGTGCTGTCTTGAGTTTTGCTTGCCAGGGCACGAACTTCATCCGCAACCACAGCAAAGCCACGCCCTTGTTCACCCGCACGTGCCGCTTCTATTGCTGCGTTTAATGCTAGTAGGTTTGTTTGCTCAGCAATGCCTTTGATCACACCAAGAATAGACGCGATGTTCTTCACATCGGTATCCAGCTCTTGAACCACTCCGCCCGCGTTCTCGATATCTTGCGCAAGGCGTTCAATCGATGTCACGGTTAAGCCAAGAGTCGTATCTGCCGATTCCACTTCATGGTTCGCCACATTACTTGCTGTCGCAGCGTC
This sequence comes from Vibrio pomeroyi, assembly GCF_024347595.1. Taxonomy (NCBI): domain Bacteria; kingdom Pseudomonadati; phylum Pseudomonadota; class Gammaproteobacteria; order Vibrionales; family Vibrionaceae; genus Vibrio; species Vibrio pomeroyi. The sequence goes on from NZ_AP025507.1 coordinate 4,089, forward strand.
TAATGCGTTACCACTCACCACTTCACTAGTTGCTTGCATTTCATGAACTGCAGCCGCGACCACTTCACTTTCTCGCTGTTGATTAGACGAGAATTCAGCAACACTTTGCGTTAGTGATTTGATATTTTCCATCTCTGAGCGAACTGCATTCGATGTAAAGATCACTTGTTCTACCGTGACGTGGATCTTGCCAACAAACTGGTTGAAGGCAGAACTTAAACGAGCAATCTCGTCATTACCTTCTACCTTCATTCGTTGAGACAGATTACCGTCACCCGAAGCGATTTCATTCATCGCTTTTTCAACGTTCTGAATGGGTTGAATAATGAAACGGTTCGACAACCACATCGCGAAAATGGCAGCAAATACAGCGACAGCCATACCGACTTCGATGATCAACTTGCTTGATTCGATAGAGTCATCGGCTTGCTGACGAAGCTCTTTCTGCTTTAGTTCAATCAACGTTCTGATATCACGCAATTGCTTACGAATAATCGCAAACTCAGCGTCTAACGCTGGCGAGTAATCAATGTTGTATTGGTGCGCGTTCGCAGGGTCTGCAAACATAGGCTCATGTAGCGAAACCCACTTACTCATCGCGTTAACCAGCTTTGATAGCTCACCACGAGAAGAAGGATCCAACACACCTGCTCTGTAAAGCGTTTCAACACTCTCAAAACGAGGAACCGCTTTATAAGCGTTGTCTTTAAATTCGAACTTTTGGTACTCAATCGCTGCCTGATCTTTAGCAAGCAACAGACCTTGTGCCGAAGCGATGATTTGGTAGATATCGCGGTAGCCGTCTTCTAGGTTATCTAGAACCGGTTGAACCACATTATTGAGCTCGTTATTAATCGCAGCTTGAGCATTTGATCTGATAACGTTGAGCACGGTAACGGTAGAAAAAACAATCACAATCACCAACAGCGGGATCGCGATTTTACTCTTAATCGAAAGATTATTGATATTCATTGGGATTAATAACCACACTTCAAATAGGGATGCGCGCGCAATATACAGCACACATATGAAATCCCGCTAAGCTTTTGTGAGCTTCATCTCATAGCAAACGATACCGCTAATTCGTGTGATGTTTTTTCAATCAAAGGTTAACTTTCGGCGACTAAAATACTCTCTGATTTAGACTTATTTGCCGCTGATACGCGCAAATACTGGAGAAGTGTTAGAAATAACACCATAATGTAGGGCTCTAAAATAAGTAGGTAAGAACATGAAAATTTGTGGTGTTGAAATCAAAGGTAACGATGCAGTCATCTGTCTTCTTTCTCTGTCAGACGGCGTATTTAACATTCCTGATTGCCGAGTTTCTAAGGTTGCGATTAGCGACGCAAACGACACACAGAATATGAAAGACTTTCAATTCTCTTTTGCAAAGTTAATGGAAGATTACCAAGTAGAAAAAGTTGTAATTCGCCAACGTCAAACTAAAGGCAAATTTGCTGGCGGTGGTTTCGGCTTCAAACTTGAAGCAGCAATTCAGCTGATCGACGGCCTAGATGTAACCGTTGTATCTCCAACTGAAATCAAAGAAAGCCTTAAGCGTAACCCTCTTATGATGAAGTTCAAAGAGACTGGCCTTAAGCAATACCAAGAAGCACCGTTTACAACGGCTTACGCTTGTTTGATGAAGCGCTAATCATCAATCGCTAGCGAAAAATTGAGTAGAAAAAGAGCCTGTATTATCAGGCTCTTTTTTGTTTTAACGATTTAAAGCCGCTTGTCTTCGCAACTTGACCAGCTCTGGCTTCTTCACCACTAGATAAACCGCAGCAGCAGACAACGCAAACCCCATTGCACCATAGATATCGAATGATTCACCGAAGATAAGCCAAGCTTGAATTGCGGTTGTTGGTGGAACGAGATAGAACACCGATGCAACACTTGAAGATGCTCCGTGTTCTACCATGTAAAGCAACAACAGTATTGCGACACAAGATAGAACGACCACCAGCCAAATCAGAGTTAACGTAAATTCTACCGTCCAGTTCACTTGCATGGTTTCGTAGCGCATTGCGAAAGGCAGAAACAGAGCTGCAGAGGCCAAGTATTGCACCATCGCACCGCCCACCATATCTGTCCCCTTACAGAAACGCTTTTGATATAAAGTGCCGCAGGTAATCCCTACCAGTGAGACTAAACATAACAGTGTCGCCAAGACTTTTTGGTCATCCGACTGCCATTCAATATTACCCATTAACACTAAACTAATACCCGCAAAACCGAGTGCCAAGCCAAGCCATTGCGCGAAGTTAAAACGCTGTGAGGTACAACTAACCATGATCAGCGCGGTAAGTATCGGTTGTAAGCCCACCAGTAAAGAGCTCAATCCAGCAGGCATCCCCATATCAATCGCCAGATAAGTACCACCTAGGTAAAAGCCGTGAATCAATATCCCGACCACACAGGCATGGAAAAATGCTCGACCACGAGGGATACGACGTTTAAGGATTGCAATCAAAACCAAGAACAGTGCCACATTGGCTACCATCCTAAGTGAAAGTAACGTCGCGGGTTCGGCGTATTCCACGCCAAGACGTGCGCCAACAAAGCCTGACGACCACAATATTACAAACACGAACGGAATCATTTTAATCAGCATTACAAACCTCTGGTCAACTCTTCATCAATGCTGTTACCTTAGTTGGGTACAGATAACTAATAAAGATACAGATATAACACTTTAAATGGTTACAGATTGAGTGTGAGCAACGAGGGAGAACAACGTGGAAGCAGAAGTCAGCGGCAATAAATATCTCGCGACCGAACAACATATTAAGGCTCAAATCGATAGAGGGCTCTTTCACCCAGACGACCGCCTTCCCTCGATCCGCCAATTAAGCGAACAATTGGGTGTGAGCAAAAATACCGTGATTCGCGCCTATCAAGAGTTGGAAGCTACGGGCTGGGTGTACTCGGTTCCCAAGTCGGGTTATCGCGTTAAAGCACCGAACACCACAAGTTGGGATGCGCCCAGCCAACCTCAAAAAGTTGACCTATTGTCCGTCACCAAATCGGTACTCTCTCGTCCGAAAGGCCGTATGAAGTTGCTTGCTGGCTCTGCTCACCCTAACATTAACAATCCCGCTATCCGGAGCTTGTATGCCGAGATCGGTCGCCACAGTCGTTTGCAAACTCAGCTTCCTGGTTATTACCAATTGCCCCCCGGAGACGAACAATTAGTAAAACAATTGTTAAAGATCACCCATGATCTAGGTGTTCCCGCAGGATCGAAAGAGATTGCGATAACTCACGGTGCACAACAGGCGATCAGCTTAGCGTTACGAGCATTAACCAAACCGGGGGACATCGTGGCGGTAGAGTCGCCGTGTTACTTCGGCAACTTACTGTTACTCGAGTCACTTGGTTTACAAGCCCTTGAAATACCAAGCAGTGTTAGCCACGGAATCGATATTCCTTCACTACAAAGCGCCCTAGATAAGTGGGAAGTGAAAACGCTGCTGCTGACACCAAATTTTACCAACCCTACAGGCTCTAGAATGCCTCTGGCTAATCGAAAAGCCTTGTTGGAGATAACCAGATCTTTGCCAATTATCGAAGACGATGTATTTGGAAGCTTGGCATTTGATACACCGATTGCGAGCTTGAAAGAGCTTGATGACCAAGATAGAGTGATCTATGTGAACTCGCTATCCAAAACTTTAGACTCTCGCCTTCGTGTCGGTTGGTTACTTTCAGGGCGCTATCAGCCCTTAGTCGAGAAGTATCTGCTATGCGATAACATGGGCAGCTCGAACCTCATGCAATCCGCAGTCGGTCAATTTCTCACAACGGGTAAATACCGTAGCCATTTATCTAAGATGAAGCGGCTCTATCAAACTAATCAAAAGCAGTTTCAAAGCCTGTTAATACAAGCTCTGGATAGCTACCCACATCTTGTCGGGCGCTACCACCTATCAAAACCAGAAGGCTCATTTCTGAACTGGATAACACTGCCAGAATCGGTCGACAGCTACGCCGTCTATCAAGATTGCTTGAAACACAAACTGGGCATCTTACCCGGCACGGTATTTGGCACACACGACCAATACAAACACTGCCTACGCTTCACCGTTGCCAACATCGAAGAGAGCAAAGATTGGAAAGAAGGGATCGTGACGCTGGCGAAGTTGATCGCGAAGCATGCACGTTAACTGCTTAGCCAAAACAAACTAAATCCTGAATACAACAAAGCCCCACTCAATCGAGCGGGGCTTTCATCATTCTTGTCTCTTACTTAATCAAAGGTGAATTAACCTTCCCAAGCAAACTGTTCGAATACTTTGTCTACGGGTGTTTGAGCAACGTGGTTTACGTAGTTACTGATCACTTTCTGTGACAGGCCAAGAATCACTTCTAATACTTGTTGTTGGCCGTAACCCGCTGCGAAGAATGCTTCCATTTCGTTTGCTGGCACATTACCGCGATTGCGAACCATACTTAGCGTGAAATCGTGCAGTGCTTGTAGCTTTTCTGTTGGCATTGCGGTGCGATTACGAAGTGCTTCAGTGATCGCAGGATCAACCTTCATTGAATGTGCAATACCTGTGTGCGCAGGTACGCAGTAGTGGCATTCATGTTCAACGTTAATGGTTTGCCAAACAACGGTAAGCTCTTCGGCATCAAAAGATGAGTCGTTAAAAAGCTGATGAAGCTCTCTGTAGGCTTTCAGAGTATTTGGAGATTCGGCTAGCACACCAAACAACCCCGGCACTCTTCCCATCTGTTTTTTCGCGCCTTCAAGAATGACTTTGCTTTGTTCTGGTGCTGACTCTACTGAGTGAATTTTGAAATTGCTCATCGTTCTATTCCTATTAATTCTGCTTCTAAATTTGGTCATTTACGGAGATTTAATAGCCGCTCTCCGTTGGTGTGAAAACAATATAAACCAAACCAGAACGATCGTTCAAGTAATATTTTGAACAATCGTTCAAAATAAATGTCGAGTAAGAGATTAGAAGGAAAAATAGACTATTTAACATCAAGTCATTGTTAACTTATCTTTCTGATTCAAAACAAAAAAGCCCATCAAGTGACACCTGATGGGCTTTCATTCATCTAAGATTTTATTTTAAGCAACTACCAGTATTGAGCGTGAGCCAAAGCTTCAACACAGCTAGACTGTTCGCTCGTCACTTTGATTTCACTGCCAGTCAGCGATTGAGCGATCCAACCGTGAGGGTAGCTCAACTCAAATGGCGCTGGGATTTGTTCAACAGTGATTGGTTCAAAGCCGACTTTTGAATAGTAGCTAGGATCACCATACGTCACCGCAAGCTCTGCACCCTGTTCTTTTAGAGTCTCCAAGCCGAAGTTAATCAGATTTTGACCAATACCACGCTTTTGAACCTGAGTGCTCACCGCTACTGGTGAAAGCAAATATGCCTTGGTTTCATCTTGCAATGAAAGTGGCGTAAAGATAATCGCGCCAACAATTGTGCTTCCTAATTCCCGAGTATCATCTTCCGCGACAAAGCAAAGTAGCTCTGTTAAATCTGTGGTCGTTAAAAGATCGTTGGCGAGCTTACCCACTGTTTTACCTTCGTTCTCGCCTTCTGAATCAGTAAAGGTTTGAGTAAAAAGTTGAGTGATCGTTTCGATCTCACTTGAATAATGTTGTCTAAATTTCATAGTGTTCTTCACTTACTGTACTTTCTTCAACACAAAGAAGTGATAATCAAAATCACGCTTAGCTGAACCTTGAGAACCTTGAGAACCTTGAGAACCTTCCACAAGTTCGCTGTTATTGAAGAATTGTTTAATTTCATTGCCGCAATCTGCGAGCGCTTTTGAGTTTGGCATCGTTGCTTTCAAAGACTCGACTTGCTTTTGCAAAGGCTGATAATAGGCAAGCCAACCTTCATCGCTCATCGCAAAGTCACCCAAGACTTGATACCCCGCCGCCTTAGCATGCTTGATACGTTCAGCTACCGTGGTCATATCTGGATACTCTTTTTGCCAGAACGCTTTGATTGATTCACTTGGGGTCTCAGTGTTCCAGACCAAATCATTCACAACCAAGATGCCATCATCGGTAAGTAGCTTCCGCCACTGTTTCAATGCCTTCTGAACACCCATTATGTAAGCGCTACCTTCTGACCAGATCAAGTCGAACGACTTCGCTTCAAACGGTAAATCCATCATGCTTGCGCACACGGTTTGAACATTACTTTCCAAGCCAGATGCTTGTGCTTGCTGAGTTAGAATGTCCAAACTCGGTTGATCATTGTCGACCACAATAATGTGTACATCAGCTTGGTGCTTTTTGATGGCCTTCGCTAACACATTTGTCGCGATGCCTTTGCCACAACCAACCTCAAGTACACGCTTCGGTGAAATCGGAACTTGTGCCAACGCCGCTAAAGTATCTTCAGCCGTTCCTGGCCCTAAACGCTCTAAGCCCTCAAAAATAGCGCCAAAATCCGCCATGTATTGATCATGTTCATTCATGTCTCTCGATAACCACTTCAATCGCAGCGCTTGTTTCTCATCAAAGCCCTGCTTAATTAACCAATCGAGGTGTGCATCTGGCGCAAGCTTGTCCATCGACTCATGCCACTCTTCTAGACCACCTTCACCTAGCATTGCTGCTAGTAGGTCGCGTGATCGTTGCTTTTGAACGAGTTCTTCATCCAACTGCTTAAGGCGATTTTCTAGCAAGCTGCGTTCTATCTTTGCATCTAGACAAGCTTGGCATTCTTTGAGCGTCAACCCACCCGCTTGCAACTGCTGCAACAAGCGAACACGCTGTAGATCCTTCTCAGAATAAAGACGATAGCCATTACTCTGACGTTGAGCTTCAATCAAACCTAGCTTGCCGTAATACAACAATGTGGAGCGACTCAGCCCAACTAAATCGGCAAGTTCAGAGATACGATACATGCACTTCCCCTCTCATTTCGGTAGCAAAGATAAACTATGAAGCTGTAGTCAGGTCAACAAACTTTTAGACATTTATTTCGTCTTTTCCTTCTTTGCCTTCAAATTGGTAAAGCTCTCTGAGTGTGTCTTTTAACCATAGAACGATCGGATTGTAGGCATTGCGTTTATGCCAAATCATAGTAAATGGGATCAGCAGCTTATTGGCACTCTCTTCATCTAAAGGGATGGGTAAACAAGTAAGATTGGGGTGAAGTTGCTCTGCGTAACGTCGACAATAATTAGGCGCAACCGTCGTCATGGTGTGATTGGATTGAGCCGCCATAAACAAAGACTACTCAAAGCCAGCTAGAGTTAGAGCAATGTTTCGGTCTAGTTGGAGGTCGGTGAGCACCTCATCCAGCGCCCACGTTTCACTTTTTTCCCAAACTATATTGATATGCGGGTATTTGAGGAAAGCCTCAAGGTTCCACTCTTCCTGTAAGGCAGGGTGATCTTTTCTTAGATACACGACTGGCATGTCGTGGAATAGCACCTCGAAGTCGATGAAGTACGGCAGCGCGTCTAGAGACTCTTTCGATCGCGGGTGGCTTTCTCGTCCTGAAAATCCAATATCAGATTCGCCACGTACGATAGAGTCTATTGAATCGTAATCCCAGTTGCGCATCTTGATCTTCGCGTTGGGATAACGTTGATACACGCTTTGCGTCAGCTCGTTAAGCATGATCAGTGACAGAGGGGATTCCGCCTCTAAATTCAATCGCACATCTCTCGGCGCTTCGTCACCACGAGTCGTGAGAATTTGGCTGCCAATCTGCAGCCAGTCTTGAAGATCTTTCACCATGCTTAGCGCAAGTGGTGTCGGCGTTAAACCTCTGGGTGTTTTCACAAACAGAGGATCATCGAACCAGTCTCTAAGCTTGGTCAGTGATTTACTCACCGTTGAAGGCGTAACGTTAAGCTTTTTAGCAGCTTTTGAAACACTCTGCTCTTGCAGCAGCAATTGCAGAGTGAACAACAGATTCAGATCAAGACGGGCTAGTGGCTTCTTCATAATCACTTTTAACTTGCGAAAGACCTACCCATAGTATTAGAGCAATACTGATAACTCCACCAGCAGCCAGTATAAATACCAACATATTCAATGCACTGAATCCGATAGCGCCCATCAACCAGATAAACAGTGCCGACGTGCACACCTGAGAAACGCCCAATATCGAACTCGCGACGCCTGCTCGTTGTGAATAACAGCTCAATGCTTGGCTCATTGCGACGCCAAAACCTAACGAGAAACCGCCACACACAAATGCAAAACCTAGCAGTGTTACATAATGCCCTAGCCCACCATCAATCGATGCAAGCAGCAGGACAGCCGCAATTACAAAGCATGTTTGAGATATCAACATCAGGCTTTTCTGCTTAAACACATTCAGTGCAAACGGCGCAGAAAACGACACCAACATACTGACTAATGCTGTGAGAGCCATGGTATAGGAGTATTGACCGCGGTCGAAGCCAAGCTCTGTCATGATCAACATTGGAGAAACACTCACGTAAGTCAAAATCGCCGTTACGCCCATGCTGGTCATGACCACTCGGCTGATAAACAAGGGTTCTTTGAAGGTTTCGGCTGAAGTTGATTGAGATAAAGAAGCTTTTGTTACTTCCGAATCTTTTCTATTCGGCTTAGTTTCTCTTAACACTAACACCGACAGCAAACACACCACTACGCCCATACTTGCCATGGTAGTGAACAGACTCGGCCAAGGGTACACCGTCATGATTAAGTGACCGATCACAGGCGCAAGTACTGGCACGATGCAGGTAATGCCATTCATCATCGACAACACCTTGGCGCGCTTTTGGTCATCTAACACATCTCGTAAAATGGCGAATGCCACTACATAACATGAACCCGCACCAACACCTTGGAAAAAGCGCACCGCTAGAAACGGTTCCGCGCTAGTCACAATGCCACCGAACATTGAAGAAATAGCAAAAACAATCGCACCGAAAATCGCGACAGGCTTTCTCCCTACATTGTCGGCAAATTGACCGGCGAACAGCATGGTAGTTGCCATGCCCGCAAGATAGATAGAAAACGCCACATGGAGTTGCGCCTCCGAAGCATTTAAATCAGCGGCAATTTGAGGCAAGCCAACTAAATACAAATCAATCGCCGTTGGATACAAGAGAACAAGCGCGAAACTACAAAACAGAAAACGATACATAACACCCCCACATAATTGGTATGAGGATAATAAGAGCGAAACGCCAAACTACCGAGTGGCATCTACGACAACGGATCTTTCCATTTACGACAAACCGTCAGTATGCGGAAAAGGCGACAGACAAGAATTCACGAAATAAGCAAGGTTTTTACTCAATTCTGCTGAAATTAAGGCGAAGATTTTCCAGCCACAAACCGCTGCCTATTAATCGGCAAACAATTTACAAAGGTTATCAGAACGATAAATAAAGTCACCGCATGAATACTAAAGTTAACCACTCATACCCACTGTAAATTCCTGCTTAAATTTTTTAGAAAAATTCAAAAATAATTAGAATTTAACCCCTAACTTTACTGAGTAATTTGTTAGGCTTGGCAACAAATATTTACAATCCAACAAAAAATTAATTGGATACTTTGAGGTTGCTTTCTTGAATATGAAATTATTCGGCAGTTCTTTGATTCTTTCAGGAACTGCATTAGGGGCTGGCATGCTTGCTATTCCCATGGTGTTGGCCCAATTTGGCTTCATGATCAGCTCAGTGCTGATGCTACTTATCTTTATCGGCACCACTTACTCTGCACTGTTACTGGCAGAAGCGTGTACCAAAACTAAAGACAACAGTGGCATGAGCAGTGTTGCTTACCTCACTCTGGGCAGCAAAGGTAAACACTTTATCAATGCACTCTTTTACCTTCTGCTAGTATGCATGCTCATCGCTTATATCTTGGGTGTGGGTGACATCATCCATAAGCTACTGCTCGACGTCGGCGTGAACATCTCTGCCTCTGCTGCTTATACGGTTTTTAGCCTATTTATGGGTGTGATTGTGGTAGCGGGTAAGTCTTATATCGACAAGTTGAACCGTGGTCTATTTATCATGATGGTAGTGATGCTGTTTATTGTTATTGCCTCTCTTTTCAGCAATATTCGTCTTGATTATCTAACTCAAACTAGCCAGTACACAGCCAATGACGTGGTGCAATACAGCGCGGTTATCTTTACCAGCTTTGCCTCAATGGTGGTGATCCCGTCACTGGTTATCTACAACCGTGAAGCGACTCAAAAGCAGATCCGCAATATGATTCTGCTTGGCTCAGTGATTCCGCTCGTGTGCTACCTCACTTGGTTATTCGCGATTATCGGTAACCTTGGCACAGACGCGATCAGCCAGTTCCACAACATTTCAGAGCTGATCTCTGCGTTCAGCGGACAGTCTGCTTGGTTAAAAGTAGTGATTGCTCTGTTCTCAGCACTGGCATTGGTGACCTCTTTCCTTGGCGTGTCTATGGCGCTGTATGACCAAAACAAAGACGCTGTAACCAACAACAAGCTAATGGCTTACGCTCTGACCTTTGTGTTGCCTTTGGTATTGGCTGAATTGTTTGCTAGCCAATTCGTAAGCATGCTCGACTATGCCGGCATGGTGTTGGTGTTCCTAGCTATTTGGGGACCACTCGCGATGGTGGTTAAGGTTCGTAGACCTGATTTCCCTCACCTACAAGCTCAGGGCAGCTACACAGCAGCCGGCGGCGACACCGCACTAATAGCGACATTCGGTTTTGGCGCGTTGATTTTCGTGTCTTGGTTTATGGGCTAGAGCTTATGGGTTAGCCCAAACATTGCCATAAAAAAGCCCGTGAATCCTATGATTCACGGGCTTTGTAGTTTTTACTGAGGCGGCTCAAATCGAACTGCCTTTGGGCTGTTTCTAGAAAAGTTAGCTCTTAAACGTACTAGCGATCTCTTTCAATGACGCTGCCAGTTCAGCTTGTTCTTTGGCTGTTGCTGCAATTTGAGTTGCGCCAGTGGTCGACTCTGTCGATTTCTGCTCAACTGCCATCACGTTTTGCGCGATATCTTGAGTCACAACCGCTTGCTCTTCTGTAGCCGTAGCGATCTGTTCCGTCATACTGAAGATCTCGCTGATTGCAGCTGAGATGCTTTGTAAGGTGTGCTCGACCTCTTTTGAATCTTCTACCGCTTTGGATGACATCTTCTTGCTGTTATCAATCACGTTGAAGGCTGTTTGTACATCGGACTGTAGTGAACTGATGAAGCCTTCAATTTCCAACGTCGATTCTTGTGTACGCTGAGCCAGTGTACGAACTTCATCGGCAACCACCGCAAATCCACGACCTTGCTCACCCGCTCGCGCAGCTTCAATCGCCGCGTTCAATGCCAATAGGTTGGTTTGCTCTGCTACCGACTTAATCACATCAATCACACTGTTAATGTTGTTGCTGCTCTCGTGTAGATGCGTGATCTTTTCAGCTAGGTCATTAATTTCAGATGCCAGTTTTTCGATAGAGTGGTAAGAGTTTTGAACCGTACTCAAACCTTCTTGCGACTGCTCATCGACCAGTTTAGCGGAGCTTGCTGTCTTCTGAGTTTTCGCGGCCACTTCATTTACCGTTGCTGATAACTCTTCTGTCGCCGTCGCCACTAGACCGATTTGATCTTGTTGTTGAACTAGCGTGTTCGAGTTGTAGTGACAAGTTTGCGAGGTCTCTTCAGCGGCTGAAGCCAAAGTCAGACTCGACTGAGACAGGTTGTCGATAACGTTTGAAAACTTCTCTAACGTTTCGTTGAGTGCCGAAGAGATCTGTCCAAGCTCGCTGTTACCAACGTACTTAGCACGAACCGTTAGATCATTGTCATTACGAACTTTAGACAACATTACTGTCAGGTCTTTTACTCTCATCGTCAGGTCGCTGATCGCTTTAAAGCTGACGAAGGTTGCGAACAGAGTAATCAAAGCAAATAGACCAATACTCATCATCATCGCAGACTGCGCCTCTGACATCTTTTTCTCGGTCAGGGCAATCAGTGATTCTGCTAGGTGGTTTTCTGTTTTCTTTAGCTGAACAATACGAGCAGTAGATTGAGAGAACCAGTACACAGGGTCAACATCAAAGCCGCTCATCTTAGATTCAGCCAAGCTACGAAGCTTTTCTACTTCTGCCACAGAGCGGTCATTTAACTGTTGCTCAAAGAAGCGAACGTTCGCTGGGTTGCTCAACACTTCAAAGTTCGAGAAGTAGGTATTTTGCTCTGTCACCAAAGAGATGAATTTCACCAGCATACCCGGGCCAAATTCATTTTTAGAAAAGGTGTTATTCAGCACAGCACGCTCGATACCCGCTCGCTCTTTACCTTGCAAGAAGTTGTAGTAAGCGATGGTTTCTGTAGTGATGGTAGCATCAGAACTTAGCTCTGCAATTAACGCCGATACGCTAAGAAGCTTTGCATTCAATTGGGTGTAGTAACCCAAGGCCTCAGAAAGTGGGATAGATTGAGAATCCACTCGATTTCGAATCGTCGTTATCTGATTAAGGCTTTGGCTTATCTCTGTGTTCAGGCGATTAATCTGTGGCAGATTGATATTGGCAGACTGCCAGTAATCGTTTCTTTCATTACGTCGGTTATCGGCATTGGCTCTCTGCGCGGCTAATTCACTGACAAACTTGGTTCCTTGAGAGCCAATAAAGCCAGCTGTCATGCCTCGCTCTTTTTGTAACTCATGCACTAACTCACTGTACACAACCGAAAGGCGTGTCAGTTGATTCAATGAGGACATTTCAGTCTTTGTTTCTACGCCTTTGGATATCGCAGAAACACTGAGCCAGAGAAACCCTAAGATCGGTAAAATAAGCAAAGCGATGATTTTTTGCTTAAAAGACATATCGGTTAATTTCATTTTTATTTCCTAGCAGCTAACGAATCTATATCTGTCGTGTAATTAGACACACTTCTAAAACGGTGTACCTTTACTGAGATCATAATAATATTTAGTTTTATCAATTATCGTGCCATATTGGACGACAATCGATAACGCTAGCATTTAACCTTACAGAATTCATTGACTTATTTATAAAACTGTTAGCTATGCAACTTTAGAAAACACAAAAAACGTGCAACAACATTTTTCCGACGCAAGCAACTGAAAAATGACAGTTTTTAATAACCCTAAAGAGGTATGCGCACACCCTTTTTCTGCTCAGTTGTCGCTACATATTCAGCGCCAACTATGTATAATGCCGGGCTCAAAAAGTGACGAATTCAATTAACGTAGAAGCATAATTAGAGGTTTTTATGGACTGTCCCGCTTGCGAAGAACACATTGGATGGGAATGGGTAGAAGAAGCAGCAATCGAACCTAATGAAGAATTCGATTGCCCAGAGTGCGAAGAAACGCTGATGTACACTATTGATGAAGGCACCTATTACGGCGCGCAGCATAAAACCGTCGAAGTCGTCGACGACTAGCCTTTATTAGACTCGTTATTAAGCTGGGAAAAGTGGTCACTTAAATGATGTTTTCCCACGCATGGCGCAATGGCATCACCTTCCATTGCGCTCAAGAAAAACTCCGCAGGCCCAACTCGACTTTCCGGTAGCCGCCTTATCACCCATAAAGCCAGTTTCCTAACCCAGTCGGGAACATAAGTAATTCGCGCTGTTTTGCCCTGAGACTGAAAAGCAAGCTCTGCTATTTGTGTTGCACTGAGGATATCAGGCCCGCCCACATCCAACTCTTTTTCCGTATTAGACAGTGAAGCCAAGATAAATTCGGCTAAATCTATACCATGAATTGCATTCAAACGAACATCCCCTGAATCAAAAAGGTGCACCCTTCCCGACTGAGCCATGTTGTAGAACTCTTCGATGTCGGCAAAAAATCCATTCGGACGAATCACGCAAGGTGCTAATTGTTCTGATGCCAGTAAGCGCTGAGCAAAGCGCTCTTTTGCTTCAAGTAAGCGAACGTTTTTAATCACATTCGCTCTAAATGCCGATACATAAACAAACTTGTTAACGCCTGCTCGTTCTGCTTCTTCCAACAGATTTAGGTTGGCTTGATAGTCGACATCCATGTAACTCAACCCCTCTTTCTGACGTGTGATACCAACACAAGAGATGACGATATCCACTCCATCGCAGCACCCTCTTAGGCTATTAGCATCGGTCACTTGTGCGATCTGAATTTGAGAGTCGTTCAGACCGAGAGCCTTCAACTTATCAGCACTGCGAGCTTGTGCTTTGAAATCAGCATCACACGCTTGGAGCGCTTCGATAAGATGACGACCTAAGTATCCTGTCGCCCCAGCCACTAGAATTCGGCTTTTGGGCTCATTCGTTACGTTCATTTATAGATAACCCCATTTATTAAAAAGCCTCATTGATTAGACAACTTCGTTTTCCGGACGGTAAGGCTCTTCTCGTAGAATATGACTAATCAATAACTTCAAATAGAACACAGGTAAGAACCACTCTAAGCCGACAGGTGATTCCACAACATAAAGCGATAAGATCAAGCTCAGTGTATAGAGAATCAAAGCAACCGGACGTTGTAGATAGAGTGCCGTTTTCAATACCAAGGCACACGCCAACATCATGTAACCACCGGTCACTGCTACCCATATCAGGTTCATATCCAAAAACAGCCAACTGAAGACTGTTAACTGAATGAAGTGAATAGCGATAAAGGTCATGTGTTGCTTAAAGCCTTCCCCTTCTCTGTGAAACCAGCGCTTAGCACTTGATGTCGCGTTGGTGATCACGCCACCCAACATGTCGATGGTTAACAGAACTGCCGCTAGGTATTGTCCCCAAGACCAGCCCAACTCGGCATGACTGGCATACGCAGCAATCAGCGCACCCGCTATGAACGGAATGTACAGTTGCAGGTTCTTCTCTGCTGATGTCGCACCCGGACCAATAAATTTATCTAGCCCGCCTAACAAGCCCGCTCTGAATGGGGGTAGGTTCCAATCAATTCTCATAGTTACCTCGAATAATCGCCGTTTAATTTTTATTTGGAACACTTGGTCTTTTTAAATTAGATCGAAGTTTAACCACTGTAAAGAATTATTTTGACCACTTGGACTAATTTAAACTAAGATGACACTCATCAGCTGCATTAAGCTATTGCTTCAGTTGCCTAAATTGACTGAACCTTCAACTATTGAACTGCGAGGAAGACTCATGCCAAAGATCGTCGATCATGACAAAAGACGCGAAGAGATCGCACTGAAAGCCGCGGGTGTGTTTTTGGAGTTTGGTTATAAAGAGCTGGGAATGAGACAGCTGTGCTCACACCTCAACATGAGCAAAAGCGCGGTTTATCACTATTACAAAAGTAAAGATGAGCTGTTCAAGGCTGCGACCGAAGCGATTGTTCGACACGATAGCGATAACCTCGCCGACTTGCCTCTAGCTGTGGATGCAACCACTGAGCAGAAGATTGAAAACTTCGTCCACATCTTTCAAACCATCGAATCACGTCACTTCCAAGAAATGAAGTTGGTCTTTGATTACATTGATGTAATTGGTCAAGAAGCCGTAGCTGAAGATGCCAGCATCGAAATCGCCAACAATAAATATCAACAACTGCTCGCCCAATACATCGATGCCGAGAATGCGGTTGAGCTGTACAGCATCCTAATCGGCCTGCTAACTCACCAAACCCTGTGTGGTGGAAAGCTTGAACCTGAGTATGTGCGTTCCGTGGCAAGCAAATACTTAACCTAACCGGTCTCTCGAAAAGTAAGAACATAGGCAAACAGTATCAAAGGCTTAGTTACTTTAAGACGCTTAAGCAAGATCGATTGCCCTCAAGCGGATCTAATCACCGCTTTACTAGAACGAACGTTCAGCATAAAATATTGAACATATGTTCAGATTAATGAAGTAGATGTTATGGCTAAGACCGCGAAGTTCGATAGACAAGATGTAGTAGATAAAGCAACGAACCTGTATTGGGAAAAGGGCTTTCACGCGACATCTATGCGTAACCTGCAAGATGTGATTGATATGCGTCCGGGTAGCATCTACGCGACGTTTGGCAGCAAAGAAGGTTTGTTTAAAGAGACACTTGCTCGCTATACCGAACTTGGCATCCTCAATCTGAACCGTTTTCGCAGCGAAACAGACTCTCCAATCAAAGCGCTCGAAAGCTTCGTCAAACGTGCTGTGGTCGAATCAAAACAGAGCTCGCCAAATGGCATGTGTATGCTGGCAAAAACGGTGGCTGAACTGACTGATGAACACGCTGAGCTATTAGAAGAAGCCAAGAAATCACTGAAGATCATGGAAGGTGAGTTCGCTAAACTGATTACCGAAGCGCAAGAGCTAGGTGAAATCAGCAAAGAGCGCGAACCAGCTCAACTTGCTCGTCATGTTCAAGTTCAGATCGCAGGCCTGCGTACCTACGCGAAAACCTGTGACGACATCGATTTGCTTAACTCAATGGTTGAAGACATATTTAAGTATCATCCTTTCTAAAAGCTGAGCTCAGACATCTCAACATAAAGACTCCACTGTTAGCCATAAGCTAGAGCGGAGTCTTTTTAGTTTTGAGCTAGTTAACTTTATAGATGATTAACTTTAATGTTTAAGGGTTACACCTTTCTCATAATCAACGCTTGCGCATTAAGCATCGCCTCTTTGGTGCTGACATCTAACGTTTTGACGTTCGCAAAGCGCTCGACTTCCTTAATCGCCACATCGTGAGCGAAGATCACCAACCTCGCCCTTTCAATGTCTTTTGGTGTGATGCGATTACCAATCCCGTTAGCACCTTGTGTCTCGACTTTAATCCGAACCCCAAGATGATACGCCGCTTTTTCCAGAGACTTGGCTGCTAAGAAAGTGTGGGCAACACCAGACGGACAAGAAGTGATCGCGAGCACATCCGCTTGCCCTTCTTCTGTCACCGAACCACCTGCAAACTGGTTGGAACTCGCCTCACCTTCGACCACATTCTTTTTCAGTAGTATCACGATCAAAGCAGTGGTGAGCGCTCCCGCCAATGTGCCAATGATGTAGCCAATCTTGCCATCAACCACAGGCAAAACAATCCAACCTCCCCATGGCGCATGGTTTACCACATGGAACATGAAACCAACTACGTTCCCGACAATACCACCAGCCACAACTGCAGGTAGAACACGTGCAGGGTCAGCGGCAGCAAATGGAATCGCACCTTCACTGATGCCGATCATTCCCATGATGCCTGCAGCTTTTCCGGCTTCACGTTCATCTCGCTTAAACTTCTTCGGCGATATAAAAGTCGCGAGAGCCATACCGAGTGGTGGCGTACAAATCGCAATGCCAACGCCACCCATCAACCATGGCTGAGTATTCACCTGCGTTTGAGCAAACAACGTAGCAACCTTGTTAATCGGGCCGCCCATATCAAAAGCCGTCATCGCGCCTAAAATACTGCCGAGCACCATTTTCCCTGAACCCGCCATACCAGTAAGCATTTGGTTCATCTCAAGCATCACTTGAGCTATCGGAGAGCCAATCACCCACATCACCGCACCACAAGTTACAAAGGTGCCGACTAGCGGGTAAATGAAAATAGAGCTTAGCGAGATCATGCTGTCTGGCAGCTTGATCTTTTTAAGTAGATTCACCACAAAGCCCGCAAAGAACCCGACCACAATTGCACCGAGGAAGCCTGTATTGTATTGGTTCACCGCAACCCAAGAACCAATCATACCGGGCGCTAAACCCGGTTTGTCGGCCATTGAATACGCAATGTAACCACCTAATACTGCTGTAAACAGGGTTAAGCCTGCGATACCCATCTGCGCGATGTCTGCCAGAACGCCACTCTCTGGTACTGCACCGTGACCCGACATCATCACCGACAAAGACAACAACACACCGCCCGCAACCACGAATGGGATCATGTGCGAAGTGCCATACAACAAGTGTTCTTTAAGGCGATTGAGGGATTGTGCCCAAGGACTGAGCGGCTCGACATACACTTCATGATGGCTAGAAGCATAGCTATCGAAGGAATCCGAATTGGCTTCGAGAAACAGCTCTTGAGCCTCTTCGACCGACTCGACTGCCTTTAATTTTGTAACAAAGCCATCTTCGATCAATTTTGTCGAGATCTGAGCCAGTACCTCGATATGATGGTCGTCGTTGTTGTCTGGTGAAGCGAGCATGAAGAACACATCAGAGAGTTCACCGCCGTCTGCACCATAATCAATGCCCGTTCGGCTAATGCCTACCGCGACAGCAGGTTTAGCAACGGCGGTACTTTTCGCATGTGGAATCGCAATACCGTCATCAAAACCGGTATTACCAATAGCCTCACGCTTCCAGATATCATCAAGGAATTCACTTTTATTCGAGAGCTTACCGGCACGATCGAGTAACTCGACAAGCTCTTCAAATACTGCCTGTTTTGAGTCTGCTTGCAAATCTAAGCAGATAATCTCGGGCTCGATAATGTTAGTGATATCCATGGTTTACTCTGCCTCGCCTGATTTCAGACTGAAGTAATTAGGTTCTTCCGACCTAAACTAAAATTTCGATGTTAATAGGATGAAAAGATTAACGGTGTGAAGGCACTCAATATATAGGACGAAAGGTGCATTAACTGGATTATTGTAACCAAGAACTCAGAGTGTGACTTTCACCTTAGAATAAAAAACGGCAATCCATAAAATCCACAGAACCCATAAACAAATCGCCCCTCCTCTATGCGAGCTTTCCATACTGGATTTCCCACGCAAGACAGCTTTTACAAAATAGCTTGTGAAAGGTAGCTTATGTAACGTAACAGGGACGAGATTAAGCCGAGAATAATAATGAGAATTGTAGCGGTAACTGCGTGCCCTACAGGCATTGCGCACACCTATATGGCAGCTGATGCTTTAAATAAAACTGCCCCTAAATTCAACGTTTCAATCAAGGTTGAAACACAAGGCGCTATGGGTATTGAAAACTTACTGACTGCACAGGATATTACTCTCGCAGACAAGGTATTGATCGTCTCTGATATCGACATTGAACAGCCAAACCGCTTCGACCCAGCGAAAACCTTATTCATCCCCATGGAAGAGGTATTGTTGAGTGTCGATAAAGTTTTTATTAAGCATTGTCGCACCTAGACCTTTCATGAACGAATATCAGATCACCTTCTTCGTTGACGATCCTGCCGCGAACTCACACGTCGCGCAGCCACTTAGCCGCTTAGCAAAGAAGTTCAAAAGTACCATCCGTATTATCAACATCACTCAAAACCGAACGGCCGATCTCTCCAAGTCTGTCGCGATGTTACAAGTGGGTTTACTTCGTGGCGATTTGTGCCAGATAACTGCGATCGGTATCGATGCCGAGCTGGCCTGTTTCGTTCTTAAAGATGTCATTGCTGAGCACTACGCCATGGTCGGCTCACAAGTGAACTATGAGTTCTCGAACGACTTAATCCAGCGCATGCCGCAGATATGCCCACCTTGCGACATCAAGTGGCATCATGCCAAAGCACAAACCCAACTGACCAAGTTTGAATGCTTAAAAGGGCTCGCTCAATTGGTGTATCCAGAAGATCCGGATGAACTGATACTCGCATTTATTAAACGAGAAGAACGCTCGTCTACATGTGTATCCCCAGGGATCGCACTGCCGCATGTGATGTTTGAATCGACCCAAGATCTCTCGATTGCGGTCATCGTCAGTGACGACCCGATTGATTGGGCATCACGCATCGGCGAAGTGCATGTTGCTATTGCTTTGGTACTGCCTGCCAATCCACAGCGAGAACATATTGTGGCGGCCACCAACCTAACCAGAAACCTGCTTCACGATCAGGTCAATGAGCGTTTACAAAAGACTCGAAGCAGTGTCGACCTACAAGCTTTGCTCATGTACATCTCTTCTCGTCTGATTTAGTTCATTTCGCCCTTTTAAATTCATCTCCTTAATCAACTAAGTGACTCACTCCATTGGTTGTAACTCTTTGGTTCACATAATAAAAAACGGCTGAGCAATCACGATCAGCCGTTCTCTTCTATATGGCTTAACTTTTGGGTTTAGTTATCTAAGCCGTTTTGCTCTCTTGTTTCGCATCTTCCACCGAGTCGTCCACGGCTTTCACCAACATCAGACCAACGATGAACACGATACCGCCACACAATACGAACATCATTCTTCCCCAGAATGGGTTCGGTAGAGCAAACATCGCCATCACTGCCACACCAGACACTGCAATCAGTGAGCCCAGCATGTGACGTTGTTTGTTATCCAGCTTCTTCTGCGCTGTTGATTCAGAAACCAATGGCGTCGCAAGGTTGTTGAAGAAGGTATCCACATCTTTCTGACGAGACGCTTCTAGTGGTTTGTAGAACAATGTCGAAAGAACAAAGAAGCCGCCTGTAAACACTAGGTGCGCGATCAGACCTACAGCTACTTTCAAGTCAGACCATTCGCGGCCAGTTAGAGGTTCTAGGTTGAACAAGTTCTGCAGCATTTCAGCCGTAATCACAAAGCCTACGATGTAAGAAACAATCGCACCAACCACTAGCGTACCCCAACCTGCCCAGTCCGGAGTCTTCTTAAGGAAGAAGCCACAGAATGCTGGAATGGTCATTGGGAAGCCAATCAACGCACCCACGTACATCATGGTGTCGAATAGGCTCAAACCTTTTAGAGAGTTAATGAACAGCGCGATAAGGATGATGGCAAGACCGAAGAAGGTAGACATCAACTTAGACACAATCATCAGCTCTTTCTCTGTCGCGTTTGGACGAAGAATCGGTTGGTAGAAGTTGATGACAAAGATACCTGAGTTACGGTTTAAGCCTGAGTCCATTGAAGACATGGTTGCTGCAAACATCGCTGCGATCAGAAGCCCCACCATACCAGCTGGCATGTATTGCTCTACGAAGTATAGGTAAGCAAAGTCGCCTGCTTTAGAGCCTGCATCTGGGTAATGTGCTGCAAGGTCAACGCCTTGTCCTGCTACAAACCAAGGTGGCATGAACCAAATGATTGGACCGATAGTCATTAGAATACATGCTAGCAGAGCCGCTTTTTTCGCGTTCTTCGAGTCTTTTGCCGCTAGGTAACGGTAAGAGTTCAACATGTTGTTGGTGATACTGAACTGTTTGAAGAAGATAAAGAATGCCCAGATTCCGAAGATGCTTACATAGTTCAGATTGTTACCAGAAACGAATGATGCGCCTTCAGCCACAGGGAAGTCTTTAACAATTTCAGTAACGCCACCACCTTGCACGATAGCAACCGCAGCACACGTTACGGTTACCGCCATGATAATAACCATCTGCATGAAGTCAGACGCGATAACCGCCCAAGAGCCGCCTGTCACCGACATAACAAGTACAACAAGACCAGTCAGGACGATGGTTGTCGTCATATCGAAACCAAAGATGCCCGATGCGATGATCGCCAAACCGTTCAGCCAGATACCCGCAGAAACAATACTGTTCGGCATGCCAGACCAAGTAAATACTTGCTCGTTGAAGCTACCAAAACGCATACGAATCGCGTCAATTGGTGTTACCACACGTAGTTGACGGAATTTCGGAGCGAAGTACAGGTAGTTCATCAGGTAACCAAATGCGTTCGCTAAGAAGATAACCGCGACAGCCAACCCATCGGCATACGCTTTACCTGCTGCGCCTGTGAAGGTCCAAGCACTGAACTGCGTCATAAACGCAGTTGCGCCAACCATCCACCAAAGCATGTTACCACCCCCGCGGAAATAATCACTGGTTGTACTGGTGAACGTTCTAAACATCCAACCTATTGCTATAAGGAAAAGGAAATAAATTCCTACGATCAGAGTATTGAGTTCCATGTATAAGTCTTCTTTATTATTAATATCTGAAGAGCATATTATCCGTAGAAATTTTAATTTGTAGTATTATAAGTCAAGGTTGTGATAGACCGTATAAACTTGAATATTTGATTTTTAGGCATGAATGAAACGTCAATAAATAAAGAATAGAGCACTATAAACTAAGCATTCAAAATCAATGCCTTACAAACATTTCAATCAGTAACCCAGTCAGAAATAATTAACTTTTGTCGTCTCTATAAATAGATTTTAGTTTACTTAAAATTCATTTAATGCATCCGATTAATATCTGAATTCTTAGATATTTGATTCAATGAATAGAGCGCAAAAAACAATATACAGCTCGCAAAACCACCTCTTATTGTAATTAATCGGCGTTATCTAGAGAATCGCAAAAAATACACAAAACGTGGGAGTCGGTTTAGTAATAAGTAAGAGAAAGCTGTTGAAAAGAGGAAACTTAGAGGAAAGCAAAAATCAAATTGATTACCACAACACAGGGTCAGTTGCTGTAATCAAGTCATACAAAATACGGTCGTATAAGACAAGTTCGAGAAGATAGTTTGAAACGGATAATTTGAAACAGTATCAGATTGAAACGGTATCAGATTGAACCGCGGTATTCGGTTGGGGTTCTTCCTGTACGGTTTTTGAATACTCGGCAGAAGTAGTTCACATCTTTAAAGCCGCAACGAACCGACACTTCATTGAGCTTGAAGTTGTACTTCTTAAGCATGAACTTAGCGCGGTCGACTCGCACGCGCGTGATGTACTCGGCCAACGTCATGTGGCCTTGTTGGCGGAACATTCGCGACAAGTGATTGGATGAAATACTAAAGCGCGAGGCGATGCTGTCACGGGTGATGTGGCGGTGGAAGTTCTCTTGAATGTAGATACAAATGCCCTGATACACATCCTGCACTCGGCTGTGAGATTTCTCGACAGGCGCATCTAGCATGGTCTTACTGTATTGCAGCAGCGCTTGCAGTAGCAGCTCATCCATCGGCTGCTTATTACTCTCCCTCGCGAGTGAGCTGAGCGCCTCTAGAATGTTATCAATCGCAAAACCCGAGCGAGTCTGAATACTGTGCTTTTGAATATCGTAGAAGCTCTCTTCCCCTTTGCGCTTGCTCACCAAGCTTAAACCCAGCTGACGACGACCAAACAACATGCTCAGCACCGAGCAATCAGTATCCCAATTGGGCTTATTCCAACAGTTCGGTGGGATGAAAATCGCATCCCCTGCTTTCGCAACAACGTTGGTAATTTTGCGATCATGACTCTCCATTTCATTTATATACTCTCCGTCTAGCACCAGCTCTAAACGTGGAAAGTTCACCTGATAACTGCATGCTGAAGGCGTATGAAAATCTCCAGCAAACCAGATGTTGTGAAACGGTTCTCGCTCGTTTAATACCGACGAGATTAGGTCATGAAATATCATTTATTAGAACTCTTATGGGCAGCAATAAGGCTACGGCAATAGATATACTCCTTAGTGAAACATAGCGCTATTGAGCAAAATCACAATTTGAGATCTAGGTTACAAAAATCCAGTATTGGGAATAAATCTCCAGTCACAAATCTGATATAGCACATTGTTCCCCCGATGACTCCGCACGCCGAAGCCCTTGTAAATAATAGCCTCAAGCAGGGTCAACCCATGTCAATAGAGGCCGAAAAACGCGCCACTAACCGATCAAAATCACACTCCATTTATAACGCAACAATCATCCAGTAAATGCATTTTTTCTTCACTACAGAAGGCAAGTAATCAATTTCAGAATACCCCTAACAAAATAAAAATGAGTAGGGGTTCGTTATGATCACGACATTGATCAATCAAGATTTGATTAAGCTTTCGCTTAACGCCAATTCCAAAGAAGACGTATTTAAAGAGCTGATAGACGTGCTGTACGCACAAGGTCGAATTTCAGACAAAACACAGTTTCTTGCCGACATTAAAGCGCGAGAAGAACAAGGCAACACAGGGTTTGAAGAAGGCATCGCCTTACCACACGCGAAAAGCAGCGCAGTGATCAAACCTGCAGTTGTTATCGGTGTCCACAAAGAAGGAATCGAGTACGGCGCCGATGATGGTCAGCCTTCAAAACTGTTCTTTATGATTGCCTCTCCCGATGGCGGCGACAATCACCACATCGAAGTATTGGCAGAGCTTTCTTCAAAACTGATTGAAGAAGGCTTCATCGAAAACTTCATGAATGCCGACTCCGAGCAAACCGCATTAGAGCTACTGCTTACCAAACCTGAACCTACTGAAACTGAAACCAATGTTGAGAAACAATGCTTCATTATTGGTGTGACAGGTTGCCCGGCTGGCGTGGCGCACACTTATCTGGCAGCAGAAGCGCTAGAGAAAGGTGCAGCAGCACTTGGCTACGATGTTAAGGTCGAAACCAACGGCTCTATCGGCGTTAAAAACAGCCCCACTCAAGAAGAAATTGAACGCGCAGACGCGATTGTCGTCGCTTGTGACAAGCAGGTCGACATGGTTCGCTTTGCTGGCAAACGCGTTATCTGCACCAACGTAAAAGCACCTATCAAAGACGCGCAAGGCTTGATCAAACAAGCACTCAACGCGCCAAGTTACCAAGCAGAACCAGCATCGACCAACCAATCCGTTGCCGAAAAAGCATCGCAAGCGCGTTCAGACCTTTACCGTTACTTGATGAATGGCGTATCACACATGATTCCATTCGTGGTGACGGGCGGTCTTTTGATTGCCCTAGCCTTAGCTATTGGCGGTGAGCCAAGTGAATCTGGCATGGCGATTCCTGCTGGCAGCATGTGGAACCAGATCCTAGAAGTCGGTGTAGTTGCCTTCACCCTGATGATCCCGATTTTGGCTGGCTACATTGCTTACGCGATTGCTGACCGCCCAGCTCTAACCCCAGGTTTGATTGGCGGCTGGATCGCCAACAACGGTTCTTTCTACGGCGCTGATGCTGGTACAGGCTTTATTGGCGCAATCATCGCAGGTCTATTAGTCGGTTACTTTGTTAAGTGGATTACCTCGTTTAACTACCACAAATTCGTTCAACCACTTGTGCCTATCATGATCGCTCCGATCACTGGCTCTCTATTTATCGCAGGTCTTTTCATCTTCGTAATTGGGGCTCCAATTGCTGGATTGATGGATGCGCTTACAGCCCTACTTACTAGCATGAGCACAGGCAACGTGGTTCTGCTTGGTATTGTCCTTGGTGGCATGGCTGGTTTCGATATGGGCGGACCATTCAACAAGGTGGCGTTCCTATTCTCGGTCGGCATGATTGCTAGCGGTCAAACTCAATTCATGGGTGCAATGGCATGTGCAATTCCTGTCGCTCCACTGGGTATGGCTATCGCAACCAGACTTGGCCGTAAGTTCGACCTATTCGAATCGTCTGAGATTGAAGCAGGTAAAGCAGCAGGCGCGATGGGCTTAGTGGGTATCTCTGAAGGTGCGATTCCTTTCGCGGCTCAAGACCCGATGTCAGTTATCCCTGCCAACGTACTGGGTTCAATGACGGCTGCGGTTATGGCGTTCTCATTTGGTATTACCAACAGCGTTGCTCACGGTGGTCCTGTGGTCGCTCTACTCGGTGCAATGAACTACCCAATGCTGGCACTTCTGTGTATGGCGTCAGGTGCGGGCGTGACTGCGGTTACTTGTATCGCGCTTAAAAATCTACGCAAAGCCAAGCTAACAGCAGCAGCGGCTTAAGCCATTTCAACTCCAATGGCTTGAGCCCTCTACCCTACTGTTTTTAGTAGCTAATAGTTTTTAGGAACGAATAGAGCTCAAGCCATGTTTCCCTTCATGGTGATTTCGATGTCTGATTTTTCTTTAGTGAACGATTCGTTCGTACAACGTTTTTTCTACCCTATGACCAACGTGATTCAAAACTACGCATGGGGTAGCCCTTCTTCGTTTAACCAACTGTTTGGTATTGATAACCAATCTGGTGAGCCGCAAGCGGAGATCTGGATGGGGGCTCACCCGAATGGTTGCTCAATGGTGAACGACAACGGGCAGCAGACCACATTATCGAGCTTGATTTCTAAGAACCTAAACCTGTTTTTAAGCGAGAAAGTGGCGAGTCGTTTTGGCGAACTGCCGTACCTATTCAAAGTGTTAGCTGCTGAGAAAGCACTCTCTGTTCAAGTACACCCAAACAAACAACAAGCCGAATCTGGCTATGCACTAGAAGAGCAGCAAGGTATTCCGATTACAGCGGGCAACCGTAACTACAAGGATCCTAATCACAAGCCAGAACTGGTGTATGCCCTAACCGACTACACGGCGATGAATGGCTTTAGGTCAATCAGCGAGATCCTTGAGCACTTCCACTACCTCGATATTCCTGAGTTACATTCGATGGTTAACGACCTCGCGGGCGATCAAACACCCAATGGCTTAGCCGTCTTTTTTGCGAGCTTACTGTCTTTGGAAGGTGAACAAAAAGGAATGGCGCTTGCCATGTTGATCATGAAGGCCAAGCTTTCTGATAAACGAGTATTCCAATTGATTTCAGAACTGGAAGATCAATATCCAGGTGATGTCGGCCTGTTTGCACCGTTGCTATTGAATGTGATCACCCTAAAGCCAGGGCAAGCTATGTATCTGGATGCTGAAACGCCCCACGCTTACATCAAGGGCACAGGCTTAGAGATCATGGCGAACTCAGACAATGTGCTGCGTGCCGGGTTAACACCTAAGTACATGGACGTGAATGAGCTTGTCTCTTGTACTCGATTTAATGAAAAGCCTGCGGATAGATTACTGCTCAGCCCGATTGAGCAAGGTGATGTGATGGAATACGAAATTCCAGTCGAAGATTTTAAGTTCTCTATCGTGCAGAATTCTCACCAGAGAAAGATCACCACCGAAGGTGCCGAGATCCTATTGCCGCTCGACGAATCCATGGTGCTCACTCATCAATGTGGTGAAACCTGTGTAATAGAGAAAGGCCAGTCGGTGTTTATTCCTGCTTATGCTGAGAGTTACAAACTTGATTGCGTTGGCCGAGTAGCGCGCGCTTACAGCTAGCTTTCTAACAACTCAGAACACACTCTTCATGCCCTGCTTTTGCGGGGCATTTTTGTTTCTACAGCTCTTTTCTTCCCAAAGAAAGTTATTTCAGCACCGAAATACATCCTCAAATATGACCCATCTCACACTGGATGAATGATGTAAATCACACTTAATTTTGCTGGATACAAATGTACAGTGAAGGGCTTTTATTTGCTATTTCACGAATCGAGTTAATCCATTAATTTTAATTCAAGAACTTCAATAGTAAATGAGTTAATAAATGATCACACAGCTAACTAACGTCAACTTAATTAATAACAACCTTCAAGCGAATAATAAAAAAGAACTGTTTGAAGAATTGGCAGGTATGTTATTTGAGAACAACCGAATCAGTAATAAAGAAGCCTTCTTGTCAGACATCGAAATTCGTGAATCTCAAAGCATCACCTCAATGGACGGCATCGCTTACCCACACTCGAAAAGCAAGGCAGTAACAGAGCCTGCAATTGCGGTCGGTGTTAAGCGCGAAGGTATTGAGTATGGCGATGAAGACGGCATTAATCCAACCGTGTTTTTTATGATTGCTTCACCAGATAACGGTGCTGACCATCATATTTATGTACTACAAGAACTATTTGGGAAATTCAGTGATGAATTTATCCAAAATATCCATAACGCAAAAGATGAACATCAAATCCTTAATATTTTAATTAATTCATAAGGCGTAAACAATTATGAGTACCCTAGCAAATCAAGCTACGAATACCAGTAGCAATTCGAATAATAAGAATAGTAGTAGCGACTATAAAAAACTCCTTAGTACCATGAAAGGTCACCTGCTTTTTGGTACATCACACATGCTACCTTTCATTGTAGCCGGTGGTGTTCTGTTGGCTCTAGCAGTCATGGCATCGGGTAAAGGTGCGGTTCCAGCAGATGGCTTGCTGGCAGACATCTCTAACATCGGTATCAAGGGCCTTGTTCTTTTCCCAATCATTCTTGGCGGCTTTATTGGTTACTCAATTGCGGATAAACCAGCACTAGCACCAGCAATGATCTCTTCAGGCATCATGGCAGACATGGGTGGCGGCTTCCTTGGCTGTATCGTGGCTGGCTTCATCGCAGGTGGCGTGGTGCTTCAACTTAAGAAGATCCCACTGTCTACCAACATGACAGCACTAGGTGCTTACTTCATCTACCCGCTTCTAGGCACATTAATCTCTGCAGGTATCGTACTGTGGGGCATCGGTGAACCAATCAAACTGTTCATGTCTTCAATGAACGAGTTCCTAGCTTCAATGGCTGGCGCATCTAAGATGGTTCTGGGCACAATCCTTGGTGGTATGACGGCATTTGATATGGGCGGTCCGATCAACAAAGTGGCAACCCTATTCGCTCAAACTCAAGTAGACACACAACCGTGGCTAATGGGTGGCGTAGGCATCGCGATTTGTACACCACCTCTAGGCATGGCATTGGCAACTTTCCTCTTCAAAAACAAGTTCTCTAAACAAGAACAAGAAGCAGGTAAAGCAGCGGCAATCATGGGTTCTATCGGTATCTCTGAAGGTGCTATCCCGTTCGCAGCGAACGACCCAATGCGCGTACTTCCTTCAATCGTTGCTGGTGGTATCGTGGGTTGTGTGTTTGGCTTCATGACAGACGTTCTATTGCACGCACCTTGGGGCGGCCTAATCACTGCGCCAGTATCAAGCAACATTCCAATGTACGTAGTGGGAATTGCACTTGGCTCGCTAACCACAGCGGTTATCGTTGGCTTCTGGAAACCAGTCGCAGTAGAAACAGAAGAAGACATGGTTGAAGCGGCGCCAGTTCAAGCTCAAACGGCTCCTTTAGCAGGCGAAGGCGAGTACGACATCGTAGCAGTAACATGTTGCCCTTCTGGTGTTGCGCACACCTTCATGGCAGCGAAAGCACTGGAAAAAGCAGGCTTAGCGGCAGGCCTTAAAATTAAGGTAGAAACACAAGGTCAAAACGGCATTCAAAACCGCATCACCGACCTAGATGTGGCGAACGCGAAGCTGGTTATCTTGGCTCACGATATTCAAGTGAAAGACGCTCACCGCTTTGCAAACGCAAACGTGATTGAGTGTTCAACCAAAGAAGCGATGAAGAAAGCCGCAACACTGGTCGTCGCATAACCCAACGTCAAGTTAGCTCCTAACTCTAGAGCCCGACCCCCTAAGGGCTCTATGAGCTCGTTACATGCTCTTCAGTCCCCACTTCTCAGCGGTTTGCTTGAAGAAACCTTGCGTCTTTTTCAATTCAACCCAGTGGTTAATGTAGTTAATCCAAACCTGATCATCTTGTGGTAGTAACATCGCAATTGGAGTTGGTTTACGTGGCTCTTTCACCGGAACTATCGCGAGTTGTTTAAACTTCTCGACTAAGGTTGCAGCCTCTACGTTTGAAGTCACGGAGACATCGGCGCGGCGAGCTAAAAGCTCTTGGAAATCCCGTGCTGGCGCTTCAATCACGATGTGTTGTGCCGATGGGAAAAAGTCCTTCACCATTTTTTCTTGTACTGTGCCGAGCGTGGCGGCAACTTTGATTTCTGCTTTGTCAAAGTCACTCCAATCAGAGAACTTCTCTATGTCTTTCTTTTGCACAACAGGGACGAAAGCCAGATAGAAATAGGGTTGGCTGTACCCAGCGACTTTTGCTCGAGACATGTTGAGCGATGCGCTGCCAGTCACGTCGTATTTGTTGGCTGTGATGCCATTCACCAAGGTTTTCCAGTCTGTTGCGACGTATTCCACTTTAACGCCTAGGTCCTTAGCCAACTCAGTCGTGACATCGATATCAAAGCCGCGGTAGCTATTGGTCGCTGGATCCTTCATTGTCATTGGGTTCCAATCCCCAGTTGTACCAACGCGAAGAACTCCGGCATCGAGTATCTCCTGCAAACGACTTTGTGCATGTGCAATTTGTGTAAAAGCAAGTAAGCACATTCCTAATGCAATTAAGCTTTTCTTCATTTTTTATTCCTTCAAAGAATGCTGATTTCTAAGTGATGAATGTAGATATTCTTCTTAATTATTAACCATTAAACAGATTTGGTTGTTAACATGGCAATAACAAATGGAGTTTTTGGGAGTAAATGTGAACTATCGTCACTTATCGCTAGTTTCTCTGCTGTTTCTGACAGGATGTTCAGATTACCAATGGGGATGGTATGTACTCGACCCGTCGACGGAGCAGGGGCGAACTAACATTCAGTTTTTGATGGCTGGTTTTAGCGAGACTATTCAGGTTTCGTTGCTAAGCATGTTTTTTGCTATGGCTCTGGGTCTATTGGTCGCCTTTCCAGCGCTTTCTAGTTCTCCAATACTCAGGGGGATTAATCGACTTTACGTAGAGGTGATGCGTTCTATCCCTGTATTGGTATTGCTATTGTGGGTGTATTACGGAATGCCGACATTACTCGATGTCTCTTTGAACCACTTCTGGGCAGGGGTAATCGCATTGACCATTGCCGAGAGCGCCTTTATGGCAGAAGTGTTCCGTGGGGGGATTCAAGCGATTAATCGTGGCCAACATGAAGCGGCCGAATCCTTGGGATTGACCTATTGGCAAAAAATGCGATTGGTTATCCTACCGCAGGCATTCCGTCAGATACTGCCGCCCTTGGGCAATCAGTTTATTTATATCCTCAAGATGAGCTCGCTAGTGAGTGTGATTGGTTTGAGTGATTTAACAAGGCGAGCAAATGAGCTGGTGGTGAACGAATATTTACCTTTAGAGATCTATACGTTTCTGGTTTTGGAGTACCTTGTTCTTATTTTGGTCGTATCGCAAGCGGTTCGTTGGCTAGAAAAAAGGATTGCGATTCCGAGCCATTAAATGGTTCTAACCCTCAAGAGTGTTTAGCTATCTCCAACAAAAAAGCCTCGAGCACAAAACCGAGCTCCTGTTGATACTCCCCCTAAGAAAAATCCCCACTCATCTGAGCGGGGATTTCTTTATTTTGACTCTTCGACACATCGACTTATTCAGTCAATGCTTCTTCTGTCTCTAGGTCGAACAGTTGGCACTGTGAGGTATTGAAATGCAGCACCGTCTCTTCACCACTGTTTGCCGTGCGATCGGCATCGAAAGGCACGCGCGCCACCAGCTTATCAGCACCCAGTTTAAAGTAGAGATACAGCTCATTCCCCATCGACTCGACCACATCCAGCCTGTGCGTTTGAGTATTTACCTCAGATAAAGGCGCATCGTGATTAGCCAGTTGAATGTGTTCTGGGCGAACACCAAACCATACCCACTCGCCCGACTTATCACGAGCAATAGTCTGCTTATCTTGTGGCAGTGTCCAACGAGTGCCACTTTCAGAGACCACGTTCATCACGCCATCAATCTCATCCAACCTTACCT
The DNA here is from genome assembly GCF_024347595.1 of Vibrio pomeroyi. Taxonomy (NCBI): domain Bacteria; kingdom Pseudomonadati; phylum Pseudomonadota; class Gammaproteobacteria; order Vibrionales; family Vibrionaceae; genus Vibrio; species Vibrio pomeroyi. The sequence goes on from NZ_AP025507.1 coordinate 35,275, forward strand.
TGAGAAGATTCATCGCTGGCGAACCAATAAAGCCCGCGACAAACTTGTTTGCTGGGTATTGATAAAGGTTCATTGGCGTATCGACCTGCATGATCTCACCTTGATTCAACACACAGATACGGTCACCAAGGGTCATGGCTTCCACCTGATCGTGTGTCACGTAGATCATGGTGGCGTTCTGCCCTTCTTGCTTAAGATTGTTGTGCAGCTGCGCAATGCTGACTCGCGTTGAAACTCGCAGCTTCGCATCCAAGTTAGACAAAGGCTCATCAAACAAGAACACATCTGGTTTACGAACCATCGCACGACCAAGCGCCACACGCTGCCTTTGACCGCCCGACATTTCACCTGGCTTGTTATCTAACAAGTGCTCAATGTCTAGTGTCTTGGCAGCTTCTTCGATACGTTCAGTGATTTCGCGCTTTGGCAGCTTCTGCTGCTTAAGACCAAAAGCCATGTTGTCGTATACCGACATATGCGGGTAAAGTGCGTAGTTCTGAAACACCATAGAGATGCCACGATCTTTAGGTGGCAGCTCATTCACACGCTTATCGCCAATGTAGACATCGCCTTCTGAGATATCTTCAAGGCCTGCGATCATACGAAGTGTCGTAGATTTTGCGCAGCCAGACGGCCCAACAAACACCATAAACTCACCTTCGCGAATATTCAGATCGACACCGTGCACGGCCTTAAAACCATTTGGGTAAGTTTTCTCTACCCCTCTCAGTGTGACTTCAGCCATAACCTGTCCTTAAATCAATTCGTTAAATACTATCTTTCAATCTGTCGTGAAACGTTTTAGCCACGTTCTTGCAGTTGATTGAGCTCAAAGTGGGCAACCGATGCAATAACCAGATCCGCCACTGGCTCTAACTCGCTGTGTTGAGCCGTGCCCGTTAGAACGCCAACATTGCTTGCTCCTGCGTTACGGCCAAATTCCATATCCGAAACCGTGTCACCAAACATGATCACTTCATGTGGCTCAATACCGCATTGCTCACAGAAGGCATTGAGTAGTGCTGGTGCTGGCTTAGGTTCGATATCACCATCGGAATAACCAACATAATCAAACATCTCGCTCAAGCCCGATTGCTCTAGTGTGTAGATCGTTGAGTCTTTGGTGTCTGCGGTCGCGATGCCTAAAATCATGCCTTGCTGCTTAAACAGACCGAGCTTTTCAGTCACACCCGGCAGCGCTTCAATCCAGCTTGGGTTCTCTTCCACTTCGTCATTGAAAGCCGCTTTGGTCACCTTAGTGAACTCAGTGAGTGACACATTAGGTTGCAGCATGTTGAACCACGCTGTCGCGGTATCTTCCACGGGGTTTGAGGCTAATAGTCCATAGTTATCAACCACATCACCTTCCACGCCAATGGCCAAGAGTAACTCAGCAGATGTGACAGTTTGATTACCTTGGTGTTGGTCACTGTAAGATTTAACACGCTCACAAGCACCACGAGAAACGTTAAGCCACATCTTGTGGAACTCTAACAATGTGCCGTCTTTATCAAATAACATCGCCTTAAACTTCATCACGGCTCATTCGCTCCATTAGTTCTCCCCAAGTACGCACTAGGGGTTGGTTAAATTCTGGTTGTTTGCCGTCGAATACGGCGTTGATGCAACCTTCAAACTCACGTTCGTCAGATACGGGTTGAGGGCTGTTGATTAGTGCTGAAGAAAGCTCTCCGCGACGAATATCCACTCGGCACCAACGGTAGCCCTCATCAATATGGAGACTTTGCAGCTCATCATTCAGAGCGATTCGTTCAACAATATCGCCATCCACCACGCACTCAGCGTAGTAAGGGTTTTCTGAATCAGTGACAGCGATACGATAAGTGAGTGCCTGCCCTTGAGAATCGTTACCCGGTAGCAAGTCGCCCAAGTTGATATCAAATTTCAAGCCGCAACGTCGCTCTAGGTAAACTTGCCCATTACGCAAACCAGACAAGATGCCTTCGCCACTCAAGCCGTGGCTGTATACGAAAGTGGATGGGTCACCGTAGATAGAGGGCTCATCCGATTTAGGATTGCGTTCATGGGGCTCAAGGTGTGAATCACTGCCGCCAATCGCGGTAATACGCTGGCCACAATTCCACATTTCATTGAGAACCAATAACGCCTCTTCGGTCGCTTTCGGTGAGGTCGACCAAGTTGGATCACAACACACTTCAAACGTAGACACTTGGCTGAGATCCACTTGATCGTAATGCCAGTGCCACGGCTTCATCATAGGATGATTAATGCCAAGGGAACTGTGTCCACTTTTGGCTAAACCCAATCCCGCTTCCATGGTGCCTTGGCTGCTGTGTTCAACGTCTCTAAGGTCCAAAGACTTAACCGGACCATGCACATTGAAGTGCCCGAGATCGGTCGTGACTTCTAGCGCAGGTAGAAACAAACACTGGTCAGAAACAGGCAACTTAGGTTGGCAGATGTTGTGCTCAGTGAAGAAGAAGAAATCGAGCTCTTGTGATTCGACAATCCCTTTAGCCGCTGCCAAGGTATTGTGACCATCAGAAAGCTGAGTGTGGGCGTGTAAATCGCCACGATACCAGCGAGAATCAGAACTCAGCATGTGGCTGTAATCAAACTCGATATCGTGCTCGCTTGTCACTGTTGGGTTTAGTTCTAGCCCGCTCTCAACTCCATCAGTGTTTGGCTCATCAGAGCAAAACACATCGACTTGATACTGCATCGCACGCTCGGTGCGAAACTCGCCTTCAAGGTTATAAAGCTCTAAGAACCACTCGCCCGATGGAATCGCTCCATCAATCGCGCCTAGGCCAGAATTTTGCGGTTGGATAGTGAGTGACTTGTGCGCCTTTTCAAACAGCACTTTGCCACGAAATGCTTGGTTGGCATCATACGCCGCCGCGTATAAAAACCCTTTTTTCACCGTTGTGCCGGTAATCGTTACGCAGTGAGAACCTGCTGGCACATCAAAGGGGATACGTACTCTGCCAAACGGCAGCTCACCTTGAAATTGGGTCATTGTCTTCACCAAATTCGTCCTAATTGAAGGACTGGGTCAAAAAGAGGCCCACCCGAATAGATGGGCCTTTGTTAGTTAATCGCTCTTCGTTACTAATAACCATGAGCTAACCACTTTACAGATTAAGAACGATTCGCTCGGTCTAGTGCACGTTGTGCTTTCTTAGCCGCTTGCTTTAGCGCTTTGTCAGCAGGCACGTTTTGGATTTGAATCTGATCCGCTGCCACTTTAAGAGCATCCATGATCTTACCGTTAGTAGGGTCTAGGAAATCTTTGGTTGCCGTGTTCGCTTGCTTCAGCGGGATCAGAGCTTGCGGATTATCTTTAGTGAACGCTTGGTATTCTGGTACTTCAGAAACACTGTTACGCACTGGGATGTAACCCGTAAACATTGACCATGCCGCGGTGTTTTTCGCGTTGGTGTAGAACTCAACAAACTCAAATGCACCTTTCGCCGCTGCGTCATCTGTGCCTTTTGGCATAACGTAAACTAGCGCACCCGCTTGTGGTGCAGAAGGGTTTGAGCCCCAACCTGGTTGTGTGGTTGCCGAAAGCTTAGTGAAGTCCAAATCCCCTTGGTCACCTGATGAACCGGTGTAACCAAGCGCGTTGTCTTTCATCACGTCGTCAATGGTTTTGTACCAGTATTCCCAGCCTTGACCACCGTAGTGAATACGCATGATTTGGTCATCGTGGATCCACTTACGGAAGCTGTCCCATACCTCAACCCATTCAGCCGAGTCGATTAGCACTGTTTTGCCATCTTCACTGATGATCTGTGCGCCGTTAGAGAAAGCCGCGTCAATCATGTTGTCTTGACCCCACATCGGCTCCCACCCATAGAAGGTCACGTTACCTTTGTCGTCACGCTGTGTGACTTTCTCTGCGACCTTAGCCACGCCTTGCCATGTGTTTAGGTCTTGCTCTGTAAAGCCGTTATCTGCCAACACCTGCTTGTTGTAGTAGAACACTTGAGTTGTACCATAAGCAGGTAGGCCGATGATGGTGCCATCGTCTGCTGTCACTTGGTCTTTAAACGCGCCAATGAAATCAGAGAAGTTAAACTCTTCATCCATGAACGGCGTTAGGTCACGGCTTAAACCACGCCCATGCATCGCTTCTGCACGCCCTGAATCTAGCAGCACAAGTTCAGGTGCAGTTCTAGACGCTAGGCCAGCTTGCAGCTTCTGGTAGGTTTCTGTGTAGTTACCTTGCAATGCTGGCTTCACCACATACTCATCTTGGCTTGCGTTGAACTCTTCGATGAGCTTAGTCATCATTTGCTGTGGCTTAGTACCACCGGAATACCAAAAGTTAACTTCGGTTGCGGCAAGAACACTGCTAGAGAACATAGACGCGCTTGCTGCGCCAGCACACACTAGTGCGAGAGTTTTTAATTTCATTTCCGTTTACTCTTTTACGCCGTTATCGGCGATACCTGAAAGAATCGTCTTTTGACAAATGACGAATAGAATTAACAAAGGCAATACTGCAATGGTGCTCGCCGCCATGATTTGCGACCAGTTCAACCCATAGTTACCTTCGGCAATAAAGTAGTGACGAATACCAGTAGCGATCAGATTTAAATCCTGAGTCGTTATCACTAGGCTCGGCCACATGTAGCTGTTGTAATTGGTAATAAAAGTGATGAGGAACAGTGTTGCGACTGCTGCTCGGCATTGCGGTAAGATGATTGCCCATAAGATTTTGAGCTCACCTGCACCATCAATTCGTGCCGCTTCAATCAGCGACGGATGCACCTTGATAAACACTTGGCGCAGATAAAACACGCCGAAAACCGACGCCGCATTCGACGCCACTAAGCCCATATGTGAATCCAACAAACCCAGTTTCGCCAAGGTGATGTAAGACGGAATGTAAGTCACTGCGCCCGGCAGCATGTAACACCCCATCACGACGAAATAGAGCACCGTCTTCGAACGAAACCTCAGCTGAGTCAGCGCATATGCAAACATCGCCGAATTCACAATCACCAACAAGGTGGTGAACAAAGCCACACTAAAGCTGTTGAAGATGTACAAGCCAAACGGCGCGCTGTGAAAGGTTTCGACAAAGGTTTCCCAGCGAAATTGCGCTGGAATCAAGTCCAGCGGATTGGCAAAGATCTCATCGTTGCTTTTCAGCGAACCAGACAGCATCCATAAAAACGGAAACACCATAATGGTTCCGCAGGTTGCTAAGAACAGGTGTTTAGCCAGTGCGAGGAACGAGCGGCGATCCACTGAAGCTTTCTTTGATACAACCTCTAATTTGGTCGCTTTGGTTTGGGCTCTAACTTTGGTTTTCGCTGTGCTCTGATTTAATACTTGATTGGCATCCAATACTTGCGTGGTCATAATTCTGTCCTTTCAAAAATCGACTAGTAGTACACCCAGCGCTTGCCGATGTAGGTATTAATAAGTGCCAACAATCCAGTAATCAGGAATATCACTAACGATGTCGCGGCCGCGGGTCCCATTTCGTAACGTTCAAACGCCTGTTGGTAGAACAAGTACAGCAAGGTACGTGTCTCACCACCCGGCCCGCCTTGCGTTAGGATCTGGAACTGATCGAACGCCTGCATTGCCGTGATAATATTGACCACCACTAAGAAGAATGTGGTTGGGGAAATCAGTGGCAGCGTTATCTTCAAAAAGCGCGTTAAACTGCTGCAGCCATCAATCAAAGAAGCCTCATACAGTGACTCTGGAATCTTGTTAAGCGCACTAATGTAAAACAACATCGTCCAACCAATCGCCTGCCACACCGTCACGATAATCACCGCAATCAAGGCTGTGTTTCCGTTCTCTAACCATGGAATCGCGCTAAACCCTGCCGACTCCAATAAGTGGTTTGCCAAGCCTGATTTGGTCTCGAATACCCAAGACCACACAATCGACACCGCAACCGTTGGCGTGATCCAAGGCGAGAAGATCACCGCACGATAAAATTGGCTGCCTTTGAAGTTTTTGTGCAGCAACATGGCAAACACAAGGCCAAGAATGATGGTTGGAATCACCACACCCACAGAGAACCAAAACGTGTTGAGCATCGCTTGGATGAACTCGTAGTCCTCAACCATGTACTCGTAGTTTTCTAGGCCGATGAACGAGTAATCTGGCGAGATGTAATCCCAATCGGTGAAGCTGATGTAAATCGAATAACCAAATGGTACGAGCCAAAAAGTAAACAGTGGCACCAACAACGGTGCAGTAAATAGCAGTACCTTTAAGCGGTTTTTCATTGGTTCTGAGAAAGCACTCATGGTGACCTCGTCCTTATTTGTATGCGGTTAAATTAAGGGGTTTGTGTGACAGGTTAGTAAGAGCGCCCTTCATTTTTTTTATGGCTATCCATTAGAAAATCTTTCTTCCAGTTCACCGTCTTCCATCTGGTGATAAAGCCAATCACAGAAGAAGTTCACTTTGGCACTACGTCGGTGTTTGGTAATCAAATAATGGGCAGATTCAGCAGGCATAGAGGATTCCGTCGCCAAAACAAGATCGTTTTTCTCTAACAACTCAGACACCGCAAGCGAACGCACCAACAACACGCCAATGCCATGTTTGACCGCCTCTAAAGCGTGCAGAGAGTTACTCACTTCAAGTAGCACCTTTGGTAAAGTCATCTCGAATTGGTTGTGACTCAGCCATTGCAGCCAGTTCTCTCGGTAACCTTTTACTTGCACGGTCGGCAGAGCAGAAAAATCATGCTCAACCAAGGCGTCTTGATATTGGTTTTTAAAGTCTGGGCTACACACCAACTGCCAATGCTCTTGAAACAGTCGCTCACTATGGGTGTCTTCACTTTCAACTTTGCCGTTGGTCAGTTCGATATCGACATTCTGACAAGGGTTGGTTGATGGCCAGTCCACCAGCTGAATATCGAGCCTGATAAAAGGGTATTTTTGATAAAAAGATGGCAGGCGAGGTAACAGCCAGTTATGGCAAAAGGTGTGATTAACGCGCAGGCTCAATACGTCGGTTTCTTTTTCCCCGAACAGGATTTGAGTCTGTAATTTCAGATGGGCCAATGAGCCCGCAACAATCGGTTGATAATGCTGGGCAGCCGACGTCAGCTTTACGCCTTTGGAGCTGCGTTCAAACAGTGTGGTGTCGAGAAAGGTTTCTAAACTTTTAAGCTGCTGACTCACTGCAGCTTGCGTAACACAAAGCTCTCGCGCGGCAGCGCCAATAGAACCGAGGCGGGCAACAGCTTCGAACGCAACAAGGGCACGTAGAGGGGGTAACATGGCTTCACCTGATTGAAATAAAAGTGAAAAATACTTCAATCAGGTTTCAGTTTTTTGCGCTTACCGTTACAGATTAATGACGAAGGGACGTTGATCAGATATTTATGATCAACGTCCCTTTTCTCTATTTCATGTTTTTAGCGGTGTGTCGCTGCGTGAATCAAACGCAATTACTCTTTGATGTAGAGATCCTTAGAGTAGATACGCCCTTCAACGTTGTTCTTCGCAAAACCACCAACACTTGGCCGCACTAAGCGAGCCTGCATGTAGTAGTAAATTGGTGCGATAGGCATGTCTTCTGCCAGTAACTGCTCTGCTTGGTCATAGAAACCTTGGCGATCTTGCTCGCTGGTTGCGGCTAGTGCGCTATCCATTGCAGCGTCGTACTTGTCATTGCTGTAGCGAGCAAAGTTACCCGAAGAGCCAGAACGCAACAGGCTCAAGAAGGTTGATGCTTCGTTGTAATCACCACACCAAGAAGCACGCATTACGTCGAAATCACCTTGGCGACGTGAAACCAAGTAAGACTTCCACTCTTGGTTTTCCAGCTCAACTTGTGCGCCTAAGTTGCCTTTCAGCATTGATGCAATCGCCACTGCTATGGACTTGTTCGACTCACTGGTGTTGTAAAGCAGTTTGAAGTCCAACGGATTAGACGCATCGTAGCCCGCTTCTTTCAGTAGCTCTTTTGCTTTTTGATCACGTTCTTTCTGAGTCCACGTGCTGTATTCAGGTTGTGTCGCATCAAAACCAGCCGTGTACTCATGAGCAAAGGTATAAGCTGGTAAGTTGCCTACCTGAGTAACACCATTGGTGATAACGTCACGCATCATGGAATAAGAGACAGCCTTACGGACTCGTGCGTCATCGAATGGTGGTCGTGTTGTATTGAACGCGTAGTAGTAAGTACACAGCAAAGGCACCGCGGTAAACGCATCTTGGTATTTGGATTTAAGCTGCTGCGCCATGTGTGTCGGCACATCTGAAGTGATATCGACCTCGCCCACTGCATAGCGGTTAATCGAGGCATTCTGGTTCTCAAACGGAATATATGTCACTTCGGTTAGGTGCGTATCTGAACTGTCCCAGTATTTTGGATTCTTCTTAAGTTCGATGCGCTCGTTCACCACCCACTCGTCTAGTACGAATGCACCATTACCGACAAATTGCTTAGGATCGCTCCACGGCTTGTCGCTACTTTCTAGGGCTGCTTTGTGCACTGGCATCATGGATGTGTGACCTGTCATCGCTACAAAGTAAGGCACTTTACTATCGAGTTCGAACTTCACTGTGTGTTTGTCGACTGCAGAGATACCTAACTCTTCAACGGGCTTTTTGCCTTCGGCTACGTCAGCAATGTTGTTGATTTGAGTAAGCTTGAGATACCAAACATTCGGCGATGCCGTTTTAGGGTCTACCGCTCGTCTTATCGCATACACGAAATCATCGGCCGTCACCAGATCGCCATTCGACCATTGCGCGTCTTTACGCAGGTGGAATACAAAGGTCTGGTTGTCTTCGGTTTCCCAAGATTCCGCTACACCGGGGGTGATATTGCCATCGCGATCTTGAATCACTAAACCTTCAAACAAGTCACGTAGAATGTGCATTTCCGGCAAACCTTCTGCTTTCGCAGGATCGAGTGTCGCAGCCTCTGCATCATTCGCGCGCACTAAGTGTTGCTCTTTCGCCAGAGAAGTTCCCGCAGGCAATGTGTCAGCAACGGCAGTTACTGAGATAAAAGGGGTCAATAGAGATGAAATGAGTAAAGCCGTTGAATGTTTCTTAAAATCCATATGTTTTTGCTCTCCTAGCCTATCTTTGAAGCAAGTAATAAAATTAACAATGCGACTGTTGACGAGTTTTAACGCTTTAGTTTATTTAAGTAGGTTTGTGTAATCGTTAATACTTGATAGTACTTGATCAATCAGGAGATAAAGGTGAGTTTAATTCCAAGAACGGAAAGAGCTGCATTTTCAATAAAGCCGCTGCCATATGGAAAGTCGGTATTGGGCGCACCCTTGCTCTATTTCCCCGCGCAAGTAGAAAGCGAATCTCGAGGTCTAATCATAGCAGGCACACACGGTGATGAAACTGCATCTATCGCAGGTTTGTCGTGCGCGCTAAGAAGCTTGCCAGCCGCCAACTTACGACACGATGTGATTCTGTCGATGAACCCAGATGGCAATCAACTAGGCACTCGCGCTAACGCTAACCAAGTCGATTTGAACCGCTCTTTTCCAACTCAAAACTGGACAGCAAACGGCACCGTCTATCGCTGGAGTTCTCACACACCAGTCAGAGATGTAAAAGTGAAAACCGGCCAAGCAAATCAACTTGAACCGGAAGTGCAGTCGCTCATTGACCTTATCGAACAGCGCAAGCCCAAGTTCGTCATCTCTTTCCACGAACCACTCGCCATGGTCGATGACCCAACCCAATCGGAACTCGCCACTTGGCTAGGCAAACAGTTCAAACTGCCACTCGTTGAAGACGTCGACTACGAAACCCCAGGCTCGTTTGGCACGTGGTGCCAAGAAAGAAACCTACCGTGTATTACCGTAGAGCTACCGCCTGTTTCTACAGATTTGACTATAGAGCAATATTTGGATGCGTTTGTGGCGGTGTTGGGGTGTGAGGGAAGTTAGCGCAGCTTATTATTGGACAGAAACGTGATAGCGACTTTTCTAAATTAGTACTTAGTGGATAACTAAAGGTATGGAAAAGTGAGTATTGGAGAGCGAGCACGATGCGTAAAATCGCACTAGTAAAAGGTTGGTTTAGATGCCGACTAAATACGGTTCCGTTCAAACCACTATTATTGAATAAAAAGCCTTTAGCGGTGTATCCAGAAGAAATTCACCCTTCGTATTGACTTTGGCGGGTGAAAACGGCTCCCTATCGGGAGCCTGTCATATGTCTAAATCTCGGTGCGGTTGAGTTCAATCAACTATCGGAGTTGCATGAAGCTTGTATTTAATTACATCGAATGTAATCAGACTCCAAACATATTTTAGCTCTTTTTTTCGCCTCATTGACATCGGTTAATGTCATTCTTTTAGTCATTACATCGAAGTCGTTTTGCATCCCTTCCTTGCCATTATATTGAGCTAATTTTAACCACATGTAAGATATTTTATCGTTTTTAGTCACACCTTTACCTTCTGCGTACATTACTCCAAGATTGTATTGAGCTGTCGCAAGTCCTTGCTCAGCTGCCTTCGTGTACAAAGACACCGCTTTTTTTTCATCTCGAGAAACACCGGTGCCCTTTGCGTACATAACACCTAGATTGTTTTGAGCATCTACATCACCCTGCTCCATGGCCTTTCTATACCAAGACACCGCCTCTTTATCATCTTGAGAAACACCTCGACCTTCTGCGTACATAACGCCTAGATTGTTTTGAGCTGTCGCAAGTCCTTGCTTAGCGGCCTTTCCGTACCAAGACACCGCCTCTTTATCGTCTTGAGAAACACCGATGCCTTCATCGTACATCCACCCTAAATGGTTTTGAGATCTCGCATGCCCCTGCTCTGCAGCCTTTTCATACCAATACACCGCTTCTTTATCGTCTTGAGAAACACCCGCACCTTGCTCGTAAGACATTCCAAGGTTATGTTGAGCATCTACAACCCCCTGATCAGCGGCCTTTTTATACCAAAACACCGCTTCTTTATCATCTCGGGAAACACCTCGGCCTTCTCCGTACATAACGCCTAGATTGTTTTGAGCTAGCGCATGTCCTTGCTCGACGGCCTTTTTATACCAAGACACCGCTTCTTTATAGTCCTGAGAAACACCTAGGCCTTTTTCGTGCATAACGCCTAGATTGTTTTGAGCTAGCGCAAGTCCTTGCTCAGTGGCTTTTCTATACCAAGATACTGCTTCTTCATAATTTTGAGAGATACCTCGACCTTCTACGTACATGCTGCCTAGATTGTTTTGAGCTAGCGCATGCCCTTGCTCAGCGGCCTTTCTAAACCACAACACCGCTTCTTCATAGTCTTGAATTACACCCACACCTCGTTCGTAAGACAATCCAAGATTATATTGAGCATCCATAGCACCCTGCTCAATGGCTTTTCTATACCAAGACACCGCTTCTTCATAATTTTGAGAAACACCTCGGCCTTCTGCGTACATGGTGCCTAGATTGTTTTGAGCTAGCGCGTGTCCTCGCTCTGCGGCCTTTCTATACCAATACACCGCTTCTTCATAATTTTGAGAAACACCTCGGCCTTCTGCGTACATAGCACCTAGATTGTTTTGAGCTAGCGCATGCCCTTGCTCAGCGGCCTTTCTAAACCACAACAGCGCCTCTTTATCATCTTGAGAAACACCTGTGCCCTCAACGTACATCCATCCTAACTTGGTTTGAGCTATTGCATACCCCTGCTCTGCCGCCTTTTGATACCAAGATACCGCCTCTTTATAATCTAGGGAAACGCCTGTGCCTTCGTCGTACATAATGCCTAGATTGTTTTGGGCTCTCGCATACCCCTGCTCTGCGGCCTGTCTATACCAAGACACCGCCTCTTTATCATCTTGGGAAACACCTCTGCCTTCGTCGTACATCCACCCTAAGTTAGTTTGAGCGCTCGCATCACCGTGCTCAGCGGCCTTTCGATACCAAGACACCGCCTCTTTGTCATTTTGAGATACACCTCGGCCTTTTTCGTACATAACGCCAAGATTGTTTTGAGCTGTCGCGTTCCCCTGCTCAGCGGCCTTTCTATACCAAGACACCGCTTCTTTATAGTCCTGAGAAACACCTCGGCCTTCTTCGTACATAACGCCTAGATTGTTTTGAGCTCTCGCATGTCCTTGCTCAGCGGCCTTTCTATACCAAGACACCGCTTCTTTGTTATCTAAGGAAACACCGATGCCTTTTTCGTACATCCATCCTAAGTTAGTTTGAGCTCTTACATACCCCTGTTCAGCGGCCTTTCTATACCAAGACACCGCCTCTTTGTCATCTTGAGAGACACCTCGGCCATTTTCGTACATCCATCCTAAATTGTTTTGAGCTCTAGCGTACCCCTGCTCAGCGGCCTTTCTATACCAAGACACCGCCTCTTTATCATCTTGAGAGACACCTCGGCCTTCGTCGTACATCCATCCTAAATTGTTTTGAGCGCTCGCCTCCCCCTGCTCAGCTGCCTTTTTATACCAAGACACCGCCTCTTTATCATCTTGAGAAATACCTCGGCCTTCTTTATACATCCATCCTAAGTTAGTTTGAGCTCTCGCGTACCCCTGCTCAGCGGCCTTTCTATACCAAGACACTGATTCTTCATAATCTTGGGAAACACCTCGGCCTTCGTAGTACATCCATCCTAAATTGGTTTGAGCTCTTGCATACCCCTGCTCTGCGGCCTTTCTATACCAAGACACCGCCTCTTCATAATCTTGGGAAACACCTCTGCCTTTTTTGTACATCCGTCCTAAATTGGTTTGAGCTCTCGCGTACCCTTGCTCTGCGGCCTTTCTATACCAAGACACTGCTTGTGTATCGTCCTGAGATACACCTTTTCCGTCTTCATACATAACGCCTAGATTAAATTGACCATGAGCGTCCCCTTGCTCTGCCTGTTGAAAGTATGCAGCTTTTTTTGCTTCAATATCTTCTTGATGTCGATCTTGAGTGCACCCAGCCAAGCTAATAGAAACTATTAAGAAAATTAAAATTCGCATCTCTGACTCTGTTATATAAGTAATAATTATTATTTATGTGTGTAACTTGTGATTTCCACAAAATCTATGACAAGTAGTAACAAAGTCGCTATAGCGACCTTTAAATATCAAGTAATAAGATAATGCGATCTTCTCTTTGTTACTTTTTATAAAATCAATAAGTTAGAAGAAAGTCAATCGATCGAAGTGCTTATTGTTGCATATGTTGCATATTTACTGCGTTTGAGTGAATTCTAGTCGGGAAAGGCTCGTCGCTAAATTGTGTAGAGTATTCAATCTGTCAAATAAACGGGCAGGGATGTAACAGTCGAGAATCAACTGAATCGACTGAATCGACTATTGAGAAGTTAACTAGGAATAAATTCTTGAGGGTTAAACTTAACAAGTTCAGTAGCTGAAACTCCTGTGTTGCGTACATAACGAGTCACAAAGTAGTGCCCCCCTCACGCATAACACAACTAGCTCCCCTAATGACTCACCGACGTCGAAAACAGGTTGATAATCACCACACCAGCCAGAATCAAAGCGATGCCGATGATCGCGAAGATATCGAGCTTTTGCCCGTAAACCAGCCAAGATAGGGCTGCGACCAGCACTATCCCTGCCCCACACCAAATCGCATACGCCACACCCAAAGACATGGTTTGCACTGTGAGAGACAACAGATAAAAGGCACAGCCGTAGCTCGCCAATACTGCGATAGTGGCCGGTAAAGAAGTAAATTGCTGCGTTTTAGGTAATAGAGAAGTTGCGACAACTTCAAGCACTATGGCGAGTGACAGCATCACTGGGGGTGGGAGAGATAAAAGCATCTTTGAGTCCACAACAATAAAATACGGCGCTCAGGATATTGTAGTTTTATTTCCAATTCATGCGATTTTCAGTAAGCAATTATTATGACGTACCCTAAAATGCCTTAATCAAAAAACTCAATGAATAGATTTTAGATAACTCATCCTTATATGAAATAAAAGAGCCCGCTAACTCATGGCTAACAGGCTCTTTCCAATCAAACAACCAAGGTGTTTAGTCTTTTAAAAACAAGGATATAACGCTTATTTTGCTGATGTAGAGTCTCTTAAAATATCGCGCTTAACTTCACCTTTCAGATCCGTCAGGGTTTGTTGGTCGATATCAATCAAGAAGTGGTCACTCGCTTGACCTGTTGCGAATTTTTCAAGAATCACGAACAAGCTGCCGAAACGAGAGCGGAACACTTCACCTACGGTATATTGGCCAAGGTCACCCAGCTCTGAATCCACGGTGCCGTCAAACTCAGCTAGCTCACGGCTTAGCAGTTCGTATTGGCGAAGTTGAGTTTCACCGATATCACGGAACGCCAGTTCGTCTGCATTACGTAGTCGGTAGAAATCAGTTGCGAGAGTTTCACCTTCCCATGTAGCGAAATCTTCGAGCACTAGACCTTCTTGAGATGCAATAGCTTCAGCTTCAACTTTAGCTGCTTGCCAGTCTTGCTTAAATTGTTCGTAATCGTCTACGCCATTTACAACACAACCCTCGACTGGATAACCCAGCTTGTCTGCTAATTGACAAACCGTGAACTGCGTTTCTAGCTGAGACATGATCATCATCTCTTTACCATTCATTTCCATGATCATAGCGCGCATTTCGATTGGCCAGTCACTAGGAAGAAAACGTAGACGCGTTAATTCGCGGATATGCCAGTCGGTGAGTTCGTAGTAGCTTTCAGAATCTAGAATTTCTTTATTCCAAATCTTAGCTTTTGCTTCATCATCGCCCGCGCTTGCTGTTAGGTGCGCATGCTCTTCTTCATAATGACTAAACAACTCGTTGTAACGTGCCACTTGGTCGATGACTACCGTCTCTACTTCAATTTGGTTATCAGGGCGAATGTTCAGCAGCTTGTAGGCTGGAATGTAACCCGCTAGCGATGGTGCTTGAATATTAAAGAGTGTGTGCTGTACGCCATCGATATTGAAACTCTTCTTCCCCGTGTCGTTAAAGTGCATGTGACCACCAACGTGGATGTTTAAGCCCGTCGCTGCCAATGCTCGGCTGGTATTGTCATCTGGTTCACGAGCCAATTGATGGCTTCCTTCGCCAAACAAGTCTTCAATCTCTTCAGAAGCACCGTTGTAGAAATCGGTCATTGGGAAGTGCGAGAAGGAAACAAGCGTCTTGTTCTGCTCTTTCGCTGCTTTTACCACATCAGAGATCCAATCGATCACATGCTCTTTGTGAGTCAGCATCATGTTGTAGCCAGCGCTGCTTGAACCATCAAAAGTATTGCCATCTACAGAGCTATCAGACGAGTTTTCTTTAGGACGATAAACATTCGCGTCGATTGCCAACAACCACAACCCTTTAACTGGCTCGACTAAATAACTGGTATCAGGCACTTCAGAACAGCTTGAGTAACCACTTTCTTTGTAGCTGCCACCTGTCCCTTCGTAACAGATCTCGTACATGCGCTTATCAAAAGCCGCTTCTTCTTTCGCTAATTCATAGCTGTAATTGGTTCGAGCTTGGTCGCTGCTGTAAGGGGTTTCAAAGTAGAGGTAATCTTGTTGAGGGTAGAAGCCGTGAGTACCTAGGATGCTCATGATCTCTTCATAGCCCCACTCTCGTACTTCTTCAGTACATATGGTAGCTAGGTTGTCGCCTTCACCGGGAATGGTTGTCCATTCACCCTCATAGCCAACACACTCTTCTTTACCGCGGCTGTAGATACGCTGATTCTTACCACCCTCGCCAAGGTAATCCGATTTACCTGCTGGGATTGTAAATGGACGCACTGGATCGTGGTTACCCGGCGCTGCAAAAAACTCAAGGCCGTACGTTTCACGATAGTGGTCAAAAATGCTAACCAAGCCACGCATATGAATCGGTTGACCGTCGTCGCTAAAGTCACCGGGTAAGGCTACGTATTTAACGCCACGCTCAACCACATCATCCAATGCTGCGATCATCGCAAAGTAGTTTTCATTGAACAGACGGGTGGAGTTCATCTGTGACTCCATCGTTCGGATTGTCGCGTACTTGCCACTATCCGAGTTGTAGAGCCCTGCGAACGAACCATCTTCAAATGTACCGTAAACATCATGGAAATGGATATCTGGCATGAACGCAACTTGTACTGCGCTCTCTAGATTACCGTTGTCGTCACTTGGTGAACTTGAATTACAACCAACCAGTGTGGCTGCTATCAAGCCTGACAGTACGGTCAATGTACTCTTTTTCATTTTCTCTTCCCAAAAAGTTAGAACTAAAAATTTGGCGAGGAGATTAGGTGAGAAAAATGACATTATAGTTTCTGATATCTTACAAAACATCGCATGCAGAGTACTTATGCGACCTTGCTTCAATCCTTAAAATTCAATCAGTTAGCCAACATCACAACCATCAATAATTTGGTAATACAAATCAGATGTAAGTATACAAACCATCACACATCGATAGACCGAACATCAATGGTAGCAATGCATCCAAGCGATTCAAAAGCACAACCCCTTTCCTAAAAGTGGCTTATTGGTCTTAAGGTTTACGACCACTAAGTCGGGCAGGCTCTCAATGCCAACTATTACATATATGTAATAATCATTTTCCATTTCGGGGGATTATCAAAACCTAGAGTCACACCTATACTAGCTCCAACAAAACGAGAGAGCGGAAACAAACTTGCTCAACTACGCTTAATACGTTGAGCATATTGAGAATCAAAAAGTCCGCTGTAATGACATAAATAGGAAGCATCCAATGACTATCGAAATCAAACCTGGTCAAACTCATATCCAATCTAAAGCAATGGTCGCTTGGAAAGCAGGTGAGCCTCTAAAACGTGAAACTGTTGACGTTGAACTGCCAAAAGCAGGTGAAGTTCTTGTTCGCATCGTAGCGACTGGTGTTTGTCACACTGACGCATTCACATTATCAGGTGACGATCCAGAAGGTATCTTCCCTTCTATTCTTGGTCACGAAGGTGGCGGTATCGTTGAAATGATCGGCGAAGGCGTTACCAGTGTTGAAGTTGGCGACCACGTTATCCCACTTTACACAGCAGAATGTGGCGAATGTAAGTTCTGTAAATCTGGTAAAACTAACCTATGCCAAGCGGTTCGCGAAACGCAAGGTAAAGGCCTAATGCCAGACGGTACAAGCCGCTTCTCTATCAATGGTGAGACAATCTTCCACTACATGGGTTGTTCTACTTTCTCTGAGTACACAGTACTTCCAGAAATCTCACTAGCGAAAGTAAGCAAAGAAGCACCACTTGAAGAAGTTTGTCTTTTAGGTTGTGGTGTAACTACAGGTATGGGCGCTGTACTGAACACAGCCAAAGTTGAAAAAGGCGACAACGTTGCTGTATTCGGCCTAGGTGGTATTGGTCTTTCTGCAATCATTGGTGCTCGCATGGCTGGTGCTGACCGCATCATCGGTGTTGATATCAACGAGAGCAAATTCGAGCTAGCTAAACAGCTTGGCGCGACAGACTGCATCAACCCAATGAACTTCGACAAGCCAATCCAAGACGTTATCGTTGAGATGACAGACGGTGGTGTTGAGTACTCTTTCGAGTGTATCGGTAACGTAAACGTGATGCGTCAAGCGCTTGAGTGCTGCCACAAAGGTTGGGGCGAATCAGTAATCATTGGTGTTGCTGGTGCAGGTCAAGAGATCGCAACTCGTCCATTCCAACTAGTGACTGGTCGTGTATGGCGTGGTTCAGCTTTCGGTGGTGTTAAAGGCCGCTCTGAGCTTCCAGAAATCGTAAACCGTTACATGGCGGGTGAGTTTGGTCTTCAAGAGTTCATCACTCACACAATGAGCCTTGATGAAGTAAACGACGCATTCGACCTAATGCACAAAGGTGAATCTATCCGTACCGTTCTACACATGGACAGATAATTCTCCTTGGTCTCGATACTTAGGTGTCGAGACCACAGTTCTGACTTAAACATCAGAGCGAAACTGTCTTCACCACCTCCTGCCCGGTGGGTGGTGAAACTTTAAGTTATATAGACAAATTTACTCCCAAACCATCAACCTAACGGAGCACAATAGATGACAATCGAAAACATTAGCCAAGCAAAGGTTGCTGGTGGTTGGCACAAACAATACACCCACTTTTCTGCAACGCTTAACTGCAACATGCGTTTCGCGATTTTCTTGCCACCTAACGCAAGCAAAGAAAACCCAGTTCCTGTTTTGTATTGGTTATCAGGCTTAACCTGTACCGATGAAAACTTCATGCAAAAAGCCGGCGCATTCAAAGCCGCGGCTGAGCAAGGCATTGCCATTGTTGCCCCAGACACAAGCCCACGTGGCGAAGGTGTTGCCGACAATGACAACTACGATTTAGGCCAAGGCGCAGGCTTCTACGTAAATGCCACTCAAGCACCATGGGACAGCCATTACCACATGTACGATTACGTGGTGACAGAGCTCCCAGCGCTGATTGAATCTTTCTTCCCTGTGACATCAGTGAAATCAATTTCTGGTCACAGCATGGGCGGACACGGTGCCCTAACGATTGGCATCAAGAACGAAGATAGCTACCGTTCTATCTCGGCATTCAGCCCAATCACGAACCCAATGCAATGCCCTTGGGGACAAAAAGCCTTCAACCAATATCTAGGCTTAGATATTGAAGAGTGGAAACACTACGATGCCTCTGAGCTTCTAAAAACCAAAGGCACTAAACTGCCAATGTTGGTAGACCAAGGCGAAGCAGACAATTTCCTAATTGAGCAGCTAAAGCCTGAGCAATTGGTCGAAGCAGCTAAGGTAGCCAATGCCGATTTAGAGCTACGTATGCAGCCAGGTTACGACCACAGCTACTACTTTATCTCTAGCTTTATTGATGAACATATTGAGTTCCACGCTGCTTACCTAAACAAGTAGAGACACCTATTTAGCCCACACCTTGCAAAAGCGTGAGGTGTGGGCTTTTTTATGCCTGCTGTTTAGCTTCAGCAACCTTAAACAACGATTAGCACTTTTAAACTCCTCCCTATACCAACACAAATAACATAACGACAAAGGTACGAATATGAGCTGGTTTTTCTTGATGATGGGCGTAATGGCTGAAGCACTTTCTCACGTTGCACTTAAAGCCACCGATGGATTTAGTTTGTCTAAACCAGTACCAGCTTTACTGGTTATCTCAGGGCACTTGGCAGCGTTTCTATTTTTGAGCCAAGCGATGAAGGGTATGCCTGTTGGTGTGGTGCATTCTCTATGGGCAGGGTTAGCTATTTTGACAGTGAGCTTAATATCGACCTTCGTTTACAGCCAACATCTGGACACAAAAGTTTGGATTGGCATGGGGCTTGTTGCCGCAGGCGTCATGTTGATCAACCTATCACAAGGCCACGCTCACTAATTTATCCAGACGCTTTTTGATAGAAAGCGTCTGAAACGTAAATTATGAACAGTGCGTCAACTTGTTCAAACTTCCTAACAGAGTGGTGCCGCCTTCACTTATTCATACTCTTACAATCGACAAATCAAACCTGTTACCATGGCACCTTCAACATCACCTATTTTGAAGGTTGCTATGAAAGCAATTAAGACTCTTTTCTTCCTGATGGTTTTACTGAGCGGTCTGTTTACCGCTTGGCTGTTTATCCCGATTCCAGCGACCATGGACAAGCAAACGCTTGATGTCCCATTAACGGAACCATTCAAGCTTGTGGCGTATCGCAGCAACCCAAATGATGCGAGCAAGCCGCTGACTTATCACTACTATGTGATTTCAGATGTGGTTGGAGTGGACGACATGAACCCGTTTTTGATTACCACAGACCAGTTCGTAAAACTTGGCGAGTTCGATGAGAACACATTCAGCCTAACGGTTAACGGCAAGATCGAAAGCTACACCAACGACTTGTGGATCAAAAAATCGGACGGCAAGCTTCAGCACTGGTACGTGAGTATTAATGCAAACTATATTCGTTAGAGTCGAATCCCAATAGACCCTATTTTAAAACTGCGCTTTGGCTTCCAAGCGCAGTTTTTGTTTCTAGCCTCCCCAAAGCAGGTCTCACAAGCCATGCAGGTGTCATAAGCTCTACAGATGTTATAAGCTCCACCTATGCTCGACTCCCAATAAATCAAAAACAATAAAGGATCACCCGTGGAATTTACGCTCGACAAATTTAACGGCATCATCATTGACCCAGAGACAGCGCCTCAAGATGCTGATTCATTCAACGCCGAACTTAGCGAGATAACCCAATTTTCGAAGCAGAATAACAAAGGCATTATTTGGATTAGCCTGCCTATTTCGCTCTCGCACCTTATTCCGATAACGACGGAACTTGGCTTTGTGTTCCACAACTGTCTAGAAGACGAGATTACGCTGATCCACAAATCCGAAATCGTCGAGTTTGTGCCTTTCATCCCGACCCACACCTTAGGTGCAGGTGCGTTGATCACAAATGAACATAACCAAGTGCTGATGATCAAAGAGCACGGCATGACAGGCTACAAACTACCTGGCGGCCACATTGAGCTTGGTGAAGGTATTGAAGAGTCTGTGGTTCGAGAAACATTAGAAGAGACCGGCATCGAAGCCACGTTCGTGTCTGTGGTTGGCATGGCGACAAGGCACCCATATCAGTTCGGTAAATCGAACCTCTACTTTGTATGTCACCTTACCGCTCAAACTCAAGAGATCGCGATTCAAGACACCGATGAAATTGCAGAAGCAAAATGGGTCGATGTGGATGAGTTTATTAACAACGCTGAAAACTACCCGTTCAACCGCCAGATGGTTGGTTCTTTGATTGGCAAACAAGGATTAGAGCTTACCCAGCTAGAAGGCAACTACGGCCCAACCCACAAGCCCGAGATCTTCTTTTCGAAAAGCTAGAGTCACTCAAACATAAAAACACCCAACTCACTGAATTGGGCGTTTTGCTTTTACTTTTTGTTTTTCTTAAGCCGACTGCGTTGTTAATTTTCTCTAATTCAGAAAGCTATCTTTAGAACATATCTATTTTAGAAAAGCCTAGTTTAGAAGAAGCCTAGCGGATTAGTATCGTAGCTGATCAGTAGGTTTTTGGTGTTTTGGTAGTGATCGAGCATCATTTTATGTGTCTCACGACCGATGCCTGATTTCTTGTAACCACCAAACGCCGCGTGTGCTGGGTAAGCGTGGTAACAGTTCACCCAAATACGCCCCGCTTCAATATTGCGACCCATGCGATACGCTAGGTTTGCATCACGCGTCCAAACGCCAGCACCCAAGCCATATTCGGTGTCATTGGCAATTTCTAATGCTTCCGCTTCATCTTTAAATGTCGTTACTGCGATAACTGGGCCAAAGATCTCCTCTTGGAAGACACGCATCTTGTTGTTACCTTCGAGCATGGTTGGCTGAATGTAATAACCATTACCGAGATCATCCGGTTGCTGTGCGATTTCACCACCAGTTAGTACTTTCGCGCCCTCTTGGCGACCAATCTCTAGGTAGCTAAGAATCTTATAAAACTGCTCTTGAGAGGCTTGTGCGCCAACCTGAGTGTCAGTGTCCAACGGGTTACCTTGCTTGATGGTTTGAGCGCGCTCGACAACTTTGGTGATGAACTTGTCGTAAACCGATTCGTGGATCAACACACGTGATGGACAGGTACACACTTCACCTTGGTTGAAGAACGCCAGCAGCATGCCTTCGACACACTTGTCTAGGTACTCGTCTTCATGATCAAAAATGTCTGGGAAGTAGATGTTTGGAGACTTACCGCCCAGCTCAACCGTTGATGGAATCAAGCTTTCAGCCGCACATTTCAAAATATGGTGACCGACTTCTGTTGAACCCGTAAACGCCAACTTAGCCAAACGATCACTGGTTGCTAACGCTTGGCCTGCTTCACTACCAAAACCATTCACGATGTTAACTACGCCTGCAGGCAGAAGATCGGCGATCTTCTCCATCATCACCAAAATCGATGTTGGTGTTTGCTCGGCAGGCTTCATCACCACACAACAACCTGCCGCTAGAGCAGGTGCCAGTTTCCAAGCCGCCATTAAAATCGGGAAGTTCCAAGGAATGATCTGCCCTACAACACCGATGGGCTCTGGAAAATGGTAGCTTGCAGTGTTTGAATCGAGCTCAGCTGCACTGCCTTCTTGCGCTCGAATACAACCCGCAAAGTAACGGAAATGATCGACAACTAACGGGATGTCTGCCGCTAAGGTTTCACGCACTGGCTTGCCGTTTTCCCACGTCTCAGCGACTGCAATTTCTTCTAGATTAGCTTCAATACGGTCGGCAATTTTAAGTAGGATGTTCGAACGCTCTGTCACACTGGTTGCCGCCCAACTCGCACGAGCTGCATGCGCCGCATCGAGCGCTAAGTTAATGTCTGCCTCAGTTGAACGCGCCACTTGGCAATACACCTTACCATTCACTGGGGAAGTGTTATCAAAATACTCGCCGCTGACAGGCTTCACCCACTCACCACCGATAAAGTTATCGTATTGAGCTTTAAAGTTCACTACTGCGTTGTCATTACCCGGCTGTGCGTAAATCATAGTTAGATCCTTCTTTGATTTGTTGTTCGTTATTGAGCGAGAGCTGTCTTATTTTTGTGGCGACTTCTCTTGAGAAAAGAACTCATGACAAGACGCCTATGTTTATGCTTTCTGTTTAAAACACTGATACTTCGTATTTTCTTCACAACAAGAACAACGCAAATCACACGCCACAACCTCAAAACTTGTTGTTAATAAATTGTAAAACTATGATTACCAAACATTTACAACCCAAAGTGAGTTGGCATTGAACGGCCGTATGGAAAGCACTCCAGTGTTCAACTGTTCCAATTTGGTACACCCTCACTGTTACGACATGGAACAGTCATGCACCTTCAACAAGCAAACACCTCAGATTGGCTTTCGTCCTCTTGGCACCGCAGCACAGAAGCAGGGCTAAAACAGAGACGACTTCCCGAAGATATTCGCCTGCCACAGTCGATTCTTAAGCAGCGACGTCATCAATCCTCGAGCTTGATTCAAATCATCGAGCGCAATGCACTGCCTCTGTTTAACCAGATGTTTGCACGCACCGACAGTCGTTTGATTCTGACCGATATTGAAGGAGTGATTCTGGCAAGTTGGGGGCAAGAGCGGTTTAAGGAAAAGCTGACTTCGATTGCGCTAAGTTCTGGAGCGTGTTGGCAGGAACAACTCAAGGGCACCAACGCCATTGGCACTGCGATTGTGGAAGCCAAACCCGTGACCATCATTGGCGAGCAGCACTTTATCCACCAGCATCGGTTTATCAGTTGTTCTGCAAGCCCAGTATTTGATCATCAAGGGCAAATGATTGGCGTATTAGACATCACTAGCGAGCAGCAGCAACACGACAGTTCGGTGCAACTGCTGGTTCAAAATATGGTTCAGCTTGTTGAAAATCAGTTATTGAGCCATATCCCACAAGGCACCACTCGCATCGATCTCGCTTGCGAGAAATCGTTATTGCACAGTGGCTGGCAAGGGATTGTAATAGCCAATGAAGCCGGAGAAGTGGTAGCGCACAATCAGGTCGCCTCTCAACTACTGGATCAAACATCGATCGTCGGCGAGTGCATCGACATTCTATTCAACCGAACCTCATTAGACACGCCTTTTGTATTTGAAAAACAGCACCTCAAACGAACTACTACCAAGCGCACGCGCTCTATTTCGGCATCGTGTGATTTACACCATGGCGAGCAGCAGATAGAACACGCTTGGCAGCAAGCCAACAAGGTTATCGATAAAGGGATCAGCTTGTTGATCCTAGGTGAAACGGGCGTTGGAAAAGGCGAATTTGTTAAAGCATTACACAAACAAAGCCAGCGTAAATCTGCGCCACTCGTGGCGGTAAATTGCGGTGCGCTGCCTAAAGACCTTATTGAATCAGAACTATTCGGTTATGCGCCGGGGGCTTTTACGGGCGCAAGCCATAAAGGGTTCCAAGGTAAGATCCGCCAAGCGGATAAAGGAATTCTATTTCTAGATGAGATCGCCGACATGCCATTAGAGGCTCAATGTCGATTGCTGCATGTTTTGCAAGACAAATCCGTAGTGCCTGTGGGTTCAAATCAGAGCTACCAAGTCGATTGTCAGATCATCGCTGCCACACATAAAAACCTCGAGCAGTTAGTCTCAACTGGAGAGTTTCGACAAGATCTTTACTACCGCCTGAACGGCTTGGCATTTACTCTGCCGAGTCTGCAACACCGACAAGATAAACACGCCTTAATTGAAAACATTCATCGTAAATACGCCGATTCTGAGCAGTCAATTTGTCCGCACCTAATGAGTTTATTGTGCGCCTACTCTTGGCCGGGTAATATCCGAGAATTAGACAACTTACTTAAGGTTGCTGCTCTATTGGCAAGTGATGAACCACAGCTCACACTCGAACATGTTCCGAGCCACCTTGCTCAACACCTCACGTCGTTAGCACACGATAATCACCATCAATCGACGACTTCTAATGCCCTCAAAGGCAAAGCGAATAACGATTTAAGAAGTACCGTTGAAGAAACCTTGCTGCAAACCTATCAAGCTAACCAAGGTAATATCAGTAAGACTTCACGAATACTGGGGATCAGTCGTAATACCATTTATCGAAAACTGAAAAGCTTGGGCATCCTCCAATAATCACCATGGAAGATCCTAGTCTGCCCTTTCGTTATCAATAAATAAATTCACTTCCAGTGAGACATTTTGCCCTCTGACTCGTAATGCTTCAAAACGAATGAGGGCTCAGATGCAAACAATCAACATAGTGTGGCTAAAGCGCGATTTAAGGCTCACCGACCACGCACCTTTACTACACGCTTTATCAGATCCACACCCGACGATATTGCTCTACATTTTCGAACCCATGCTGCTAAACAATGCCCACTATTCTGAGCGACATTGGCGATTTGTCTGGCAGTCACTGCAATGCATGAACCAGTCGTTGAAAGAGCATGGACATAAAGTTTCAATACTTCATGGCAGTGCTATGGACTGCTTCGAAGCGATCCAATCGCGTTACCACATCCAAAATGTATTCTCCCACCAAGAGATAGGCTTAAATTGCACCTTTGAACGTGACAAGCAAATATCTGACTGGTTTCAAGAGCACAACATCCATTGGCAAGAGTTCGCACAGGGCGCTGTTGTGAGAGGGTCGAAAGACCGAATCGGTTGGGACAAACACTGGAACAGTGTCATGCGTGCTCCCATCGCAGAGAGTCAGTTGACCACAGAATCACTGCATACCCTTGATGCTGCAGAGCTTGAGTTAGCAATCGAGCCTCCACAAGCATGGTTAACCAAAGGTAACGGCATACAAACAGGCGGCAGCGCCCTTGCATGGGCAACGTTACACGACTTCTTTGAGCGCCGTGGTCGAGATTACTACCGCAGCATCTCAAGCCCAGAAGCCTCGCGACATGCTTGCACTCGCCTGTCCCCATATTTGGCATGGGGCAACATATCGTTGCGTGAAGTTTATCAACACCTATTGGGACACTGGCAAGTCGCAGGGTTTCGTCGCAGCTTGATTGCGCTCTCCTCTAGGCTTCATTGGCACTGTCATTTCATGCAGAAGTTTGAATCGGAATGCGAGATGGAATTTCGCTGCATCAATCACGCCTATGAAGCGCTATTACAGAATGAAACTATAAAAGATCCAGCACGTTTACAGGCATGGAATATGGGATTAACGGGCGTGCCCTTAGTCGACGCCTGTATGCGCTGCCTACATCACACGGGTTATATCAATTTCCGCATGCGCTCTATGTTGGTGAGCTTTCTCACTCACCATATGAACATGGACTGGCGTGATGGTGTCACTCACTTAGCGCAGCTGTTTCTCGATTTTGAACCCGGTATTCACTACCCACAGTTTCAAATGCAAGCCGGAGTAACAGGCATCAACACCATCCGAATTTACAACCCAACCAAGCAAGCCCAAGAACACGATTCTGATGGGGACTTCATCCGTAAATGGGTACCAGAACTTTCAGACATACCCACCCCACTTCTATTTGAGCCTTGGAAGATGACGCCTATGGAGGTGATGATGCATGAGCTTGAACCAGATTCACCTTACCTTAATCCGGTCGTCGATCTCGACACTAGCGCAAAAGAAGCACGCGTGCGTTTATGGTCGTGGAGAAAGCAGACGGAAGTGAAACAAGAACGAAGCCGTATTTTGGCTCGCCATGTCAGGCCATCGAAGAAGCAAAGCAAATCGACACGGGCGAGCTAATACAACGTGTCCCCTCTTTAAATAACTTATAAAAAGAGTGGTAATTCATTAGGTTAAATAAAATTAATTGTGACCGTTGTCATATAATGAGTAATCGACACACGGTCACAAACTAGAAAAGCTGAATCGCAGCCTTAGGAAAACATCAAGCTGTCCTAATTATCATTAAAACCAATAAATACAAAAGGTTAGCGATTGATAAATGATAATTTTCATCTTCCTCTAAACGTTGCGACCAAAGCCAAAACTACACGTTATGCAATCCTATTTATAATTTTGATCTCCCTATTCTTTTTGTGTTCATTATCTTGAATTTTCCATTCACTTATCTTGTTTAAAATCTCTGCAAAACTACCTCTATTTGGTTACAGGGATCTTATGTTTAACAGTATACGCACGCGAATTGCGGTGAGTGCGGGTGGGGCGATGGCTTTCACTCTATTGATCGCAATGGGGATGACGACCAACGCATTTACCGATGTGAACAAACAAGTTACTGAAAAAGTAAAAATGCAGCTAACGGATGCCACTACAACGGACTTACAAAACACGGCCCTTCAACAGGGTTTAAATATCGCTAACCAACTTGATCCTGTGCTAGCAAACCTAAAACAAGCACGCTCAATCATCGAGCTAAGTTCAGAAAACAACGCAAGCGCAGACCTTATCGTTAAACAGTTTACTGCCGCCTTGGAAGCACAAAACAAAGCTGTATTTGCAGGTTACATGGTTTGGGAAAATAAGACATGGCCTCAACAAACTGAATTGGACAGCAAGCTTGGCTTTAACACAGAATTAGGTTTTAACAGTCAGGGTTACCTTGCACCTTTCTTCGCTCCAAATGACCAAAATAGCTTTGATGCCGTTGCAATGGAAAGCTTTAGCAATACAGAACTCAATAGTAACGGAGAGCGCAAAGACGACTGGCACTTAATGCCTTACCAAACCGGTAAGACATTTGTTATGGAACCGTACTTCTATCCGGTTCGAGGTAAACAAGAGCTCATCACCACTATCAGCCAACCAATCAAACAAGACGGAGAAATCATTGGCTCAATTGGCTTTGATTTGTCTTTGTTCGAACTGCAAAGCCAGAGTGAATTGTTTGCACGTAACCTATTTGATGGCAAGGGTAAGATCCTTATCACTTCATGGAAAGGCATTACATTGGCCAACAGTCGTGCTGGAAACATGGTAGGTAAAAGAGTCTCCTCTGAGTTGGAATCTGAATGGTCGAAGATTCAATCTATCGCTAAACGCGAAGGCGCTGGCCTTGTTACTTTCGGCGGAGATGAGTATGCAATTACAGTAATTGATACCAGTGATGCACCTTGGGTAGTCATGGTGTCCGTTCCCAGTAGTCACCTTACAAAAAGCGTCGACGAGTACACACAATGGAGTGATGCTCAGAATTCGAAAGCGCTTGAAAAAGGTGTGTGGGCGGGGATCATCGCAGCTATTCTAGGTATTGCCTCAATGGCATTCATTGCCAACTCTCTGGGCAAGGTTCTGAACAACTTAGTGGAGCGTTTTAAAGATGCAGCACAAGGTGAAGGCGACTTAACTTATCGCATAGAGGTGAAAGGAAAAGATGAAACCGCGCAGCTTGCACACTGGTTCAACACCTTCCTCTCTCGTATGCAAGAAATGCTACTTACCGTCATGGTAACGGCCGATCAAGTCGATAAAAATGCCTCTGAAGGTCAGGCACGTGCAGAGGTTTCTCGTGATCAACTGAACTCTCAAGTTAACGAGGTAAACTCACTTGCCACTGCTATTAATGAAATGAGTGCGACTGCGCAAGAAGTAGCAAGTTCAGCCGTTCAAGCAGCCGCGGCAGCAAGCCAAGTACAAAGCAACAGTTTCAATGGAATGACGCGCATGGACAATGCCGCTAGTGCTGTAGACAACTTAGCTGCTCAGGTTAATGATGCGCAGCAACAAACACAAAACCTAGTCGATTCGAGCACCGCTATTCAAGGTATCTTGAGCGAAATTGGTGGCATTGCAGAACAAACCAACTTACTTGCGCTCAATGCTGCTATTGAGGCAGCACGTGCGGGTGAAGCTGGACGAGGCTTTGCAGTCGTGGCAGATGAAGTGCGTAACCTCGCAAATCGCACTCAAGGTTCGACAGAAGAGATTCGCTCGATGTTGGCTCGCCTAGAACAAGAGACTCAATCTATCGTGATATTGATGGAGCAAAGCCAGAAGCAAGCGAATGATACCAAAGGTGAAACTCAAGCAGCACATCTCGCCTTGTCGGAAATCAACCAAGCGATTGAAGTGATCAACGACATGAACAATCAGATTGCTTCGGCTGCTGAAGAGCAAAGCTCAGTGTCAGAAGAGATTAATCGCAATGTAGTAATCATCAATGATACCGCAGTGGAAGTGATGGGTACTATGACATCGTCGGTAGAAATCAGTAACGAGTTGACGGTAAAAGCCGGAGATTTACACGGTGAGTTAAGCAAGTTCAAGCTTTCTTAATTACCAGTACCGTCTCATAATAACTAGGCCGAGAAACGTAATATTCTCGGCCTATCAATTTTCTCATATCCTCTCACCTTACAGCTCATCTATCGAAATTCACCTAACAAAGCTCTCCCAACAGAAAGCTAATCAGAGTCCAACTCGACAAGTTTATTTAGCACCTCTTTATCCAAAACTGGATGATGTTTGCTTGCGAGGATCAAAACAATATCCACCGAAGGAAGTGGTGGCATGTCATCGAGTATTTTCAGGTCCGGGGTCACACTGAGCTTGCCCATCGCACCAATCGCTAGGCCTGCTTTTACTATCGCGCGCTGCGCTGAAGCCGTATTGCTGCACGCAAATAACTGATAAGGCGTCCCCTGTTTAGCTAAACCATTGACCGCGGCTGCATGATATTTACAATCGGTCTGAAACAGAGCCAATGGAATCGGCTTTGAATCGTCGAGCACAAAATCAGGGCTGCTTATCCAAACTCCGGTATCATTGGTGAGCCAATGCCCCTCTTCGCTGTCAGGCGCTCTGGTGACAATCGCGGCATCGAGCCTGCCATCATCTAACCACTCTCTCAGCGTAATACTTGGCAGGCTGAATACTTGGATAGAACAAGTGGGTTCTGCTTGCTGCAACAGGCGTATCACTTTCGGCAAAATAGTGTCGTTATAATCTTCAGGGCAACCCAACCTCAGAGGCTGTTTGTCTTCATAACGCTTCACTTGTTTAAGCGCAGTATTATGGAGTGCGACCAACTGCTCCGCATGAGAACGCAGCGCCAGTCCCGCCTCAGTAAGCACTAAATTACGACCTTCTTTCTGAAAAAGAGTGACGTTAAGCTCTTCTTCTAATTTGCGCATCTGTGCACTGAATGCCGACTGGGTGCGATTAATCTGTTTCGCGGCACGCGTGAAGCTGCTGGTTTCCACGAACGCGAGAAAGCCTCGCAAAGCATCAATATCCATATTGAAATCACCACCCATCGTTTTTATTAATGTAATACATCAAAATTATCCGTTAGTGCGCCGCAATACAATCCCTTAAGCTCAAATGCATACCCACCAAACGCAAGGAAGCACCTATGCAGCTTTATATCGCAAACCAAAATTACTCAACTTGGTCACTTCGTGCATGGCTCATATTCGACCATTACAACCTCGATGCAGACATTATTAAGCTCAAGCTGTTCACCTCAGATTTTTACGACACGTTAGCGAAAGTGACACCGACAGCCAAAGTCCCGACTCTAGTTGATGGCGACGTCGCGGTGTGGGATTCACTCGCAATTCTCGAATACGTTAACGATGCCTATTTGAATGGTGCGGCATGGCCGACTTTTGTTGCAGAACGCGCTCTCGCCCGTGCAATCTCGGCAGAAATGCACTCTGGTTTTTTTAGCATCAGAAATGAGTTACCAATGAACTGCCGAGCTAAAAGAAAGCTCACGCTCAGTAATGGCGCATTGAAAGACATCGCTCGCATCGACGCAATATGGTCTGCACAAATGGAACAATACCCTGAAGGATGGTTGTTCGGTGAATGGTCGATTGCCGATGCGATGTTTGCACCTGTGGCGCTGCGCGCAGAAACCTATGGCATCCAGCTTTCAGAAAAAGCCCAACAATATCAACAACGTATGTTGAATAGCCCGTCGATAAAGAAATGGCTAGCAGAGGCGAGCTTAGAAAGCGATGTAGTAGAAGAAGACGAGGCGGGCGAGCCTGTTTAATTTGGATCGAATGAGTCTCGAATAACTTCGAGACTCATTGTTTTCATAAGGGAATACGCTTTACTAAATCGCTACTCGGCAGAAGCGCTGTCGTGGTGAACGTTCGCTTCAAATTCCAATATATCACCTGGTTGGCACTCTAACACTTCACACAACTTGTCGAGTGTCGATAGTCTCACCGCTTTGGCCTTGCCATTTTTTAACACCGACAAGTTGGCTTCGGTAATCCCGACCTCTTTTGCCAATGTCTTCAATCGCATTTTTCGCTTGGCCATCATAATGTCTAAATTAATGCGGATAGTCATGACAAGTCCTTTAAATCGTTTGGCTGTGCTCATCAGCCAGAATATAACCTTCTTTCATCACCCATGAGATGATCAAAATAATTATACCTAATATAAGTGTCAAAAAGTCCATACCCACAAAACTAATCTCAAAGATACGCTCACCTGGTGGATTATTGAACGACAAAATCACTGACATCAATGAACCATAGATAACCGACCCAAATACCCAATAGAACAAGCTATACCCGAGTTTCTGGTATGACATTGCGTTTTCCAAAGAGAAGATTTCGCCTCGCTCATAGTTGCGGAATAAACGTATCAGAACCATTAGTGCGTATATCAGGATGCTGGACATCGCTAAACTTGTGAACGCAGCAACGATTCTTGTTGTCATAGTGAGCGGCAACATTGTGAAATACCCGATGTCGTAAGTAAGATAAAAAATGCCCGTCGCACTAATAAAGTCATAGGGAGTCTCAATTGTTAGCCAGAAGTAACACACCATTATAGGGGTAAGTACAAAAAGGGATTGTAATAGCATACGTACACGTCGGCTTTGTTTTTGAATGTTAGACATACTTATATTCCTGTTGAATTGACGGAGGGAATATTAAGATCAAAACAAATGATGATCAACAAAAAATTATTGATAAACGATAATTTTACATCGATTTAAGTTTAATGGAATAAGGCTAATCTAGTATTTTCTCTATCAATAACATGGGATAGACAACCTCCGGGTTCTAAAACTTCAACCCAATAATCCATTTTCATCAGACTTCCATTTACTTCCTAATAATTCGATCGATTGTGATCGCCGAATCACAATGTGCAGACCTGATTGTTTATATTCAACTAAATTCAAATCATTAAGATAAACATCATGTTACGAGCAACCATCGCATTACTCAGCGTGACCAGTTTCGCTGTATCTGCCAATGTCACTCTTCCCTCTGGAGAAGACTGGGTCAATCATGCTTCTGAAGGGCTTGCGCCGTATTGGATGATGCCTAGCGCTCAGGGAGAACCGATAGGCAACTTCCCGACTTTCCGCTGTGATGATGGGACATTGCTTGATGTGACTAACGTTTGTCCTGAGTTAGACCGAGGCTGGATCACGCCACACTTTGGTAAAGAGTTCACACGAATGAAATCACGCCAAACCTATGCTTATGGTGTGCTCTACCACCTGACTGGCGATAAGCAGGCATTAGCGCTCGCTAAGCAAGGGGCTTACTACCTCATTGAACACTTAGAAGATCAGCAAAATGGCGGCTTCATTAGCTTCACCAAGAACGGTAAAGCTGGATTGGAATGGCAACAGCGAACGGCTCAAGATCAAGCGTATGCACTGGTTGGATTGGCAATGTACTACTACCTCACCCAAGACAAACAGGTAGAGGACGCGCTCATTACCCAACAAGCGTTTATCTTTGATAAATATCGACTGAACGACAACAGCGGCCTAGCGTGGGTACTTGCCGACGGCGAAGATGGCAAAGCCACACAACGTGAATTGGTTGCACAGCTTGACCAAATTAACGGTTACATGCTGTTAGTTGCTCCCCTACTGAAAGAGCCTACCAAGACAAAATGGCTTGATGATCTGAATTGGCTGACAAAAACCATGGTTGAGCACTACCACTCTGAAGATGAACAACGCTTCTACGGTGCCATTCACAGCAAAGCAGCCATGATGCCGAACGCCAATCACAATGATTTTGGGCACACCATCAAAGCGTATTGGATGACTTACCTTACCGGACAAACTCTGGATAACTCCGAATGGAAAGAGTTTGGTATGAAAGGGATGAAGCACACTTTAGCCCAAGCTCAGTACCAGAAAGGCTTCACCGATGTATCCCAATACTTTAGCGACAAACTTCAGAAGGCATGGCAAGGACGAGAGATTACTGGCTGGCAAAGCAGACCAAACACAAATTGGGCGTCATCATGGGAGTGGGCAGAACTCGACCAAGCTGCGATGACGGTATCGCTGATCGATGATTCAATGAAAGAAGTTCTACAATACACGCTACCGACGTTTCATGATGTATGGGTCGATCATAAATACGGTGGTGTAGGGCTTGAACCTAAGCGCACCAAGGCTTTCCATTGGGGCAACGGCTACCATCAGTTTGAACATGCTTTGATTGGCTATTTATATGCTCGACAAGAGGAAGGCAAGCCCGCTGTACTTCACTACTCAAGGCCAACCAATAGCGAGATGCCAATGGAACCGTATTACTATCAAGGCGATGTGATTAAATTGAAGAACACTGGAGATGGCACGCAGGCAGTCAGTTTCAATAACATTCGACCTTAGCGTGAGTGTTCGATTTGGTCGCGGCTAGAACATAACTAGATAAGGTTTAAGCAAGCGATCTCATTCTAAAGTCATTAAAGAAAAAGCCTGAGGAGTAAATTCTCAGGCTTTTTAAGTGCTACTTTCTTTTACCCTGTTCAACTAACTTCTCATTCCATGCTGTATTGCCATCACGCTTAGAGACATCGTACTCCGCACAGAACTGGGATATGGTCATGTTGTTGTCGCCGGTCGCTAATTTTAGTGCCAGCTGAACTTGTTGAAGTTTGCTTTGCAGACGCAAGATCTGACCAGCATTTGGGCTTTTCTCTTTGGCATACTTTAAGGCTGCATGTTTACGCTCTGCCGCGCCAGCTCTACGATCCGCTTCTGATAACAGATACTTTAGTTGCGCGACACTCTTACCCTTCTTAAAAGCAGGATCAAGCAACTCAACGCATTCATCAAAAGATGGATCTATAACGTAGGGATCAACTTTATGAGCTTGTTGGCGCATCCACTCTAGTGCGAGTTCTTCATCTGACATATTCGAATCTTTACCAAAGAAATAGCCGTATATGGTATCGCTCAATAGCAAACCGCTGCAATAGTAAATTGAATGAGTTCGCACCTTTTTGGTCGGAAGCTTGTGGCTATGCCTATCAAACATCAGTTATCAAACATTAAATCTAAACCGTCTGTTCTCAGCCACAGCTCAATCCAGAGATGCTTCCCCATTCAATTCATCAACTGACAACGATTAGCGCATCACGAATAGCTCTTCGTGGTAGTGCTTTTCAATATCAAATTGATAGGTGTCTAATTCTTTTTTCAACGATGTTGAGAACAATTCTGGCCCGCAGAAATACACCTCGTATTCGTTGAGGTCACCGCATTGATTGACAATTCTTCCGGCGTTCAGTCGCGGTGAATGTAAAGTGTCTATCACGGTTAACTTCACACCAACCTCATGTGCCAGGTGCCACAACTCATCGATTAATTGCTTATCAACACCGCGAGTACAGTAAAACAGTTCGATACGCGGATGATCTTGCTCTGTTTTGAGCGCTTCAAGCGTAGCAAAGAAAGAAGCAATCCCGACACCACCTGCAATCCAAATTTGAGGCTTACTTAGGTCAAAATCAAGTCGACCATAAGGCCCTTCAACCGTAACCGCATCGCCCGCTTGCACTCGCTCATAAAGGCCATTAGTAAAATCACCCAACTCTTTGATCAAGAAACGCAGTTCTGAATCTTCACTGCCAGAAACAATGGTAAACGGATGCGGATCTTCATTACCGAAACGCAAGTAAGCGAATTGCCCTGCTTTGTGACCTTGCCAAGGTGCATCCGGTTTTAACACCAGTTCCATCACTTCAGCTTGGGGAAAATAGCGAGTCGAAGCAATGGTCGCAGAGTGACGATTACGACGTCCAACCAAACCCAACAAACTGTAAATCGCAGCGATAGATCCAACCAAAGCAAATGCCACCGTTAGGTAATAAATCGGCTCTCCCCAATACGCTCGTTTAAGCAGTATTACCGAGTGAAAAGCGATAAGCAGATACGCGACCGACATCAGGCGATGTGATAATTTGAACGGTTTGTACTTTACTGCCGCCCATAGTGACACCACAAGTAGAACGAGTAATAAGTAAAAGCCCCACTCGCCGATACTTTGTGCGATACCACGCAGCTCATTGACCCACAATTCCCAACCAGTCAGAACCGCTTGTGTCCCTGAACCATCGTGTCGAACAGGCTTATCCAATACGCCAGACGTCACCAGTGACTTAGGAATTTGGTACCATAACCAGTGTGTGACACCCATCGCTACACCACCGATACCGAGCCATTTATGGACTCGATACGCTTTATCCATACCTTTGAGCCAATTCTCGACCATAGGCAAGCGCATCGCCAAAACCATGGTGATGGACATTAACATCAGAGACAAAATACCTGAGTACTGAATCATGGCTGAGCGCCATTCAAAGACATCGCTTGAAGCGAATAATTGCGGTTCCATCGCAAACCAAAAGGCTGACATTGTGGCAATCATTGCCCAAATGATATTGCGGACTGTTTTCATTTTTTAACACTCTTAAAGACGACATCATTACTTTAGCTTGCGGGATGTAAAGCAACGTCAACATGCGTAAATCTATGCAAAGACACACGTTCAGCTGATCGTTAGAGGGTGCTCCCGCGTAAATGTGCTTTGGTTAGTGAACAAGTCTTAGAAAACAAAAAAATGGGAAGAAAAGAAGATATGAAGGACCTCACCCTGTCAAAACAAGACCTCCAAGCAATGGACCAGCGTCATCGCACTCGCTTGATCAATTCTTTGTCTGGATTCAAAAGCGCCAATCTCATAGGCACATGCGATAACCAAGGGGGCACAAACTTAGCTGTGATAAGTTCAGTAGTTCACTTAGGGTCACACCCGCCACTGTTTGGCTTTATCGTGCGTCCTAGCAAACGCCGTCGCCACACCTTAGAGAACATCCTTGAAACCAAGCACTTCACCATTAACAGCATTGGTGCGGACTTCGTTAAAAAGGCGCATCAAACCTCGGCTCGCTATCCAAAATCAGTATCCGAATTCGAGACGGTGGATCTTACACCTTATTACGACGATGATTTTCCAGCGCCATTCGTTTTAGAAAGTAGTTTGAAAATCGGATTGGCTTTCAAAGAACAGATCACAATTGAGAGTAATCAAACCCAGATGTTGATTGGAGAGGTCATTACCATTCATGCACCCAAACGCGCTGTGATGCCTGATGGCTATTTGGATTTGGAAGCTTTAGATACTGTCACCGTATCGGGGCTAGACAGCTACCACGTGACCCAAAGGCTACACCGCTTGAGTTACGCCAAACCCGATGAGCCCTTGTTTCCGCTAACCCGCGAAGGCGATCCAACATCGTGGTAGTTCTTTGAAGTAAACTCGACTCATTTTGTTCGGTAATTAGCAGAGAAAAGTGGTAACTTTCTCAGCTTAACCCTGTGTACCAAACAAGATGGCGACTCTGTATTTGCCACCACTTTGCACCCAGCTCCAAGGAATCCTTTGAAGTTAACCCACTTTAAATATAAGACGCGCAAGGGCCCCGACTATCGACATGGCGATCAGGTGTCCTTCATGGACATCAAACAGACCTTCGGTATGGGCAGCATTCGTGTGGGCGCTTGGGTAACGAAAGAAGAGAAAGACTTAGCTGCGAACTTGATATTCGATTCACTAGCAGATTTAGCTTACATCTTGGCTCTGCCACCAGAAGCGATAGGCCTACGTGGCACATTAGGTTTGGCTTTCGGCAGTGGCGGCAGGAAAGGCGTACAAGCACACTATGCACCCAACCAACGAGAGTTAGCACTCGCCAAGAACGCAGGTGCTGGCGCGCTTGCCCATGAATTTTGGCATGCGTTTGACCACTATATCGCTGAAAAGGCATTTGAGATTGGTGATACTTCAGGCCCAAGAAAGCACATCTTATTTGCCACTGACTGTTGGCTGCACGATAGAAAGGTGCGCCCTCATCCATTAAACGAGAGTCTGATGTCTCTGTTTGATGCCACATTGCTCAGTGAGAATAACTTGGATAAACACGATTATGTGGCTCGAAGCGTGATTGCCGACAAAGCAACCTCTGCCCGTTACTTCTCATTGCCAACAGAGATGATGGCTCGCGCTTTTGAATCCGCCATAGAATCTTGTTCAGATATCGAAAACTCGTACCTAGTTGACGGCACGACCAAGCCAGACATGTTCCCTCTCTATCCAGATCTCGCACATCGAGACGAAATCTACGATGCGATGCAAGGCTACTTTGCACCGCTAGGCCGCTCTTTGAGCAAGTAGCTCTTTAAGTAAGTAGCGTTTTGAACAGCAGAACAATAGATGACCCAATTTTCAAAACTGTTTATAGTCGACACAAACTTCACCACACATGATTCAGAGGCAGTAATGATCCGTTGGCCATCTTTGGTAAAACTCGACGGCGATGATGAGCTTATTTACGTCGCATCCGAGAACGATTTTCAGGCAGAATGCTCAGACATGATCTTGGGCGAAGATGATTACCTCATCGATTCTGAAGGTGACAGCTACGCACTTCAATCGAGCTCAAATCAACTGTCTCTCACCAAACGACCTGAGCAGTATTCAGTAGAAAGCGTGACTAAGCTGATACGAAATCATGAGTTCCAGAAAGCCGAAGTGTGCTTGATGAAGATCCACTTCCTAACCATTGAAGAAGCGATTCAGTCGCTGGCTTTTGAGCCACGTTAATATCGCTTTAGATTCGAATCAAAACTTCTAAACAGTACAAACAAAAACAGCGCCAATTTAGGCGCTGTTTTTCATTTCACTTCGTTAACAGATTAAGCGATAAAAATCTGAGCCAGTGCGTAGCCTAAGCAACATGCGCCGACCACGCCGATTAAGCCCACCGACATGAATGAGTGGTTGAAGTACCACTTACCAATCTTGGTTGTGCCAGAGACATCGAAGTTTACGGTTGCGATATCTGATGGGTAGTTAGGGATGAAGAAGTAGCCGTACACAGCTGGCATCAAACCAATCAGCAAGGCTGGATCTAATCCCAAACCAAGGCCAACAGGTAGCATCATACGTGCAGTAGCCGCTTGCGAGTTCACCACAACCGATACGATGAATAGCGCTAGTGCAAACGTCCATGGGTAGTTGGTTACCATTTCCACAATGCCCGATTTGAACTGAGGCATTGCGTATTGGAAGTAAGTATCCGACATCCAAGCGATACCGAAGATAGCGATCGCTGCCACCATACCGGATTTGAATACCACACCATTTGGCACATCACGTGGGTCAGTTTTGGTCGCCAGCAAGATGATACCGCCGAAACAGAGCATCATCATTTGGATGATCACCGACATCTTGATTGGCTTGTCGCCGTCTACGATGGTTCTGATTTCTGGCACCATCGCCACAATAACAATCACAACAATCGACAATAGGAAAATCAATACTGCATTACGCGCAGAGCTTGGAAGCACTTCATCTAAAGATGTCGCAGTGGTGTTTTCAATGCGCTTTTTCCACTCAGGATCTTTTAAGCGCTCTTGATAATCAGGATCGTCGTTCAGTTCTTTACCGCGTTTCAAGCTGTACAGAGAAAGTAACAACGTACCGAACAAGGTTGCAGGTACCGTCACCAATAGAATTGAAAGCAAAGTAATGGAATGTTGGATATCTGAAAGTTGCGCTAGGTAGTACACCACTGCCGCCGAGATTGGCGATGCAGTAATCGCAAGTTGAGATGCAACTGAAGCCGCTGCCATTGGGCGCTCAGGGCGAATCCCGTTCTTCAATGCTACATCACCAATGATAGGCATAATTGAGTAAACAGCGTGACCAGTACCCAATAGGAACGTCATCGAATAGGTGACAAACGGGGCTATCAGGGTGACGCGTTTCGGGTTCTTTCTCAGCACCCTTTCCGCCACTTGCAACATGTATTTTAAACCACCAGCCGCTTCGAGGATCGAAGCACAGGTTACCACCGCGAGAATGATCAGCATTACGGTGACAGGTGGGGATGTTGGCGGCATCTTGAAGATAAAGACCTCAATCACCAAACCAATACCAGAAACAACCCCTAAACCAATACCGCCATACCGAGAACCGATATAGAGAACGACAAGTAAAAATAGAAACTCAAAATACAACATAAGCAACCCTGCTAAAAATGTGGACTAGGGATATTTTGTCTGTATGTTCAATACTTTACTTATTGGTATGTCACACAATTATTGAGCGTTTTAATGGATTGTTTTTTATAAGATTAGGGTCACGATAACGGGCGATTAAGTATCGAAAATGTAATTTTTCACTCAAGTGAAACTCAAGGATTGTTATGCATTCTGATGTTCATTGTTTCTTTTAGAACGCCTGAATCTATAAAATTTAAATATCATAACTAAACGCTATCACCCATTCAGAAACCTATAACGAATTGCGCCTGCTCCCTTAAAATTTTGTAATACAATTATCGCTGTTTTACTGAACTCTAACTCGCCTATCCCAAAGCACTGTGTCAAAATACCCGCCCTTACGATGACAACACATAAAGAACCACGGATATGAATTTTCAAGCTGCTATTTTTGATATGGATGGACTGCTGCTCGACACCGAGCGCCTTTGTATGCAGGTATTTGAAGAAGCATGTCACGCGCAAGGTGTTCCGTTTTTGCAAGATGTTTACCTAGGCATCATTGGTTGTAACGCAAAAACCATCGAACAGATTTTTCGAAATGGCTACGGTGAAAACCTAGACTACCCAGCACTGAACAATGAATGGCGAACCCGCTACAGTGCGATTGTTAAAAACCAAGCGATCCCCGTAAAAGACGGCGTAATTGAGCTGCTTGAATGGCTAAAATCGAACGACATTCCAATCGCGGTGGCGACCTCCACTCAGCTTGATATCGCGAAGAAGAAGCTTGAGCTGGCTGGCCTAGATTCGTACTTCACCTCGTTAAGCACAGGCTGCGAAGTGACTCACGGTAAACCTCACCCAGAGATTTACTTATTGGCGGCTGAGCGCCTAGGTGTTGCGCCTGAAACCTGCCTAGCGTTTGAAGATTCAAACAACGGTATTCGCGCTTCTATGGCAGCCAACATGATCAGTTTCCAGATCCCTGATTTAGTAGAGCCATGTGACGAAGTAAAAGCGCTTGGACACACCATCAGCCCTTCTCTGCATGATGTGTTAGCACAGCTTCAACAAGCTGCAGCTTAAGCTCTCACTTCCGTTGATAATGCTTTTATCTGTCTCCTCCTCAAATACGTAGACAAGCCTCTCTATTAAGCCGACTCACAGAGTCGGTTTTTTTGTTGGTATTCCTTTTATAAAAGATAAAAACTCGCGCTTGAAACTGTTACAGTCGATGTGAAATAAATGCTAGGTAATCAACAAGATTGCTAACGTCTACATATGGAGAAACAGACGCGTGAAGGAAAAGTTTGAAGACCAACTGCTTGATTTTGCACAGCGAGAAATGACACAAGATGCAGCGCACGACATTAGCCACATTAAGCGCGTCGTCAAAACCGCTAAGGCTTTGTGCGTACAAGAACAGGCTAAGCTTGAAGTCGTGTTACCCGCCGCTTACCTTCATGATTGCTTCACCTTTCCTAAGAACCATCCAGACAGAGCCAAAAGCTCACAAATGGCAGCAGACAAGGCGATCTCTTTCCTCAAATCTATCGACTATCCCTCGTCTTATCTTGATGAGATCCATCATGCCATTGTCACGCATAGCTACAGCGCTGACATCACACCTGAAACCATAGAAGCTCAGATCGTCCAAGATGCCGATCGCCTTGATTCCCTCGGTGCAATTGGTATCGCTCGCTGCTTGTATGTGGGTCAGAGCTTTAACGCCGAGCTGTATAACCACGAAGACCCGTTTGCGAATCAACGTAACTTAGATGACAAGCATTACAGCGTCGACCACTTCTACGTGAAGCTGTTTAAGCTTGCTGAAACCATGAATACAGAATCAGCGAAATTAGAGGCCAACAAGCGCACCGATTACATGCGTGGCTTTCTTGAGCAGTTGGGCGCGGAAGTTTAGTGGCTTAGAATTAGCAGCTTAGAAAAAGAGACACGCGATAAGGAAAAGACAAGGATATGGAAATAAACCGCTTTAAAGCATCCGACGCCGACGAGATCGTCACTTGGTTCACATCACTCGAAGACTACGTACTTTGGGGAGGGCGAACCTTTGGTTGGCCGTTAGAAGCCGCCTCCATCATCGAGCGGTCTCAAGAGCCTCAAGTTGAGCTATATACCTTCTCTGAGTCTAGTGCTCTCTCTGAACTGAGTTCGAACGGCAATAACTCAGAACTGATCGGGTTTATGGAGTTTCAACGTATGTCAGACAGTGAACTTCGATTCTGCCGAGTGGCTATTCATCCAAACCAACGAGGCAAAGGGCTTGGGCAATCCATGATAGAAAGTGCATTAGACGCTGCGAAACAAATCCCTGATGTCACCACCATCAGCTTAGCGGTCTTTCAGCAGAATATCGGAGCAAAACGTTGCTACGACAAAGCGGGCTTTCAAGTGGTCGACAAAGAACCAAAGTTCAAAGAATTCAATGGCCACACTTGGCCTCTATATCAAATGGAATTAAAGCTCAGCTAGTTTGTTTTACTCGGCTTGATCGTTTTAATTAACGGAATGATTTTAATTGCCAGATTTGACCCCATATTATTAAACATTGGCTACACAGATGTAATTTGGAACCTTCAATGACCCAGGAAAAATTCGACACCATTTATCAACGAGCTGCTCACCGTAAAGGCGGCGCAGCAGAGCTCGAAAAGATTGTTCGTGCGCCTCTTTCACAAGCCGAGTTATCACAAATCACCGACGACCGTTGGCTTGCAGCCTTTACCGAGAAGGTATTCCAGTGTGGTATTTCGTGGAATGTGGTGAGGAAGAAATGGCCGCAATTTGAAGAAGTGTTCTTTGAGTTCGACATCGAAAAAATGCTGATGCTGCCGAATGAGATGTGGGAGCAGAAAGCGCAAGATCCACGCATTATTCGCCACCTCACTAAGGTGATGACCATCCCTGCCAACGCAATGATGATCCACAATGCTAAGCGTGAAGCCGATTCCTTCTCACAAATGGTTGCCGACTGGCCATCAGAACGCATTACAGAACTGTGGGATTACCTGAAGAAACACGGCAAGCGATTGGGTGGTAACACCGGTGCTTACACCTTGCGCCAAATGGGCAAAGACACGTTCATCTTGTCTTCTGACGTAGAAGCGCACCTGCGCAGTACCGATGTGGTTGATAGCGGTCGCAACACCAAACGAGCACAAGTCGCGGCAAGTAAGGCTTTCAACGAGTGGCAGCAGCAATCAGGTCGTACCCTGAGCGAAATAAGCCAGATCGTCGCCTATAGCTGTGGCGATAATCGCGTCTAGTTCAAGAAGAATGGCTTAAAGCTTTAGATTGCACACAGTTCACTGCAAACTAAATGTTATAAGTCATTAACAAATAAGCGTGCATCGC
This sequence comes from Vibrio pomeroyi, assembly GCF_024347595.1. Taxonomy (NCBI): domain Bacteria; kingdom Pseudomonadati; phylum Pseudomonadota; class Gammaproteobacteria; order Vibrionales; family Vibrionaceae; genus Vibrio; species Vibrio pomeroyi. The sequence goes on from NZ_AP025507.1 coordinate 77,357, forward strand.
ACTTTCATCCGGTGGCATTGTATAGATAAATGTATACAATATAGAGTAACACTCATGAATTATTCTCGACCAACCCAACTCGACTAAACAAGGGCCCTTATCTCTATGACAGCTCTCAAAAATTCTGTCTCCAAAGGTGTAAAAACAAAAGTAACAGGCCAGACTCAAGACGATGTTGTTTACTGCCATATCTTCGACGCGATACTAGAACAAAGGCTTCCACCAGCCACCAAATTAAGCGAAGAAGCGTTAGCAGAAATCTTTGGCGTTAGCCGCACGATCATTCGCCGTGCCTTATTGCGTCTCTCTTTAGAACAAGTTGTGGTGATCCGTCCAAACCGAGGTGCCATGATTGCTGCGCCAACGGTAGACGAAGCCAAACAGATATTTAAAGCGCGTGAAGTGATGGAGCTTGCTATCACAGAGCTTGCAGTGAAAAACGCAACCAAAGCTCAAATCGAAGAGTGCAGAAAATTGGTCGCGAAAGAGAACTGCGCCTTTGACCAAGGTGACTACGGTTCTGGATTACGCTTGTCTGGTGAGTTCCACATCAAACTGGCAGAAATGGCAGAAAACGCACCACTGCTTGCCTTCCAGCGCAGCCTAGTGTCGCAAACCTCACTGCTGATCGCTCAATACGAAACAGGTAATCACTCGAACTGTTCTTTGGATGAACACGAAGGGTTACTTGATGCGATTGAGTCTGGCGATGAAGAGCAAGCCGTCGAGTTGATGAAAGAACACTTGAGCCACATTCGTTCGAAGCTCAACCTAGACAGCAGCACCGCATCGAGCGACCTGCATGTTGTGTTCTCAGATTTGCTTAAGAACAAGTCATAATCGCTTCTATAAGCTATTAATGACTAACTGCTAATAGTCTCTTGTTAACAACAATCAGTTAACAAGACGGGAGAGAAGTAAGCCTCTGCGTTTACTTCTCTTTTTTTATGCTCTCCCCATAATGATAGACGCGAAGATCGGCGCATTTCACCTCAAAACACTCTTAATTCTGAGCAGAATAGTGCTCTTATCCTCTATAGCATTTGCTCCCTAATGCCATAATTCTTGTCTTTATTTTGTATACATAACCATTAATTCATTCACACCACAAAACTCAGCACTTCCAATTTAAATCCCAATAAAACAAACAACTACAGACAAAATTAAATTGTACACAATCCACCAAAGAGCAATGTTGTTGCATTTTTGTAAATAAATAGTTGACCGCAGGGTCAAGATGGATAATTATTGACCTAGAAGTCAAAAAGAATACACATGGAAAAATGTCGATTTACAAGGAGGTCTCTTGATTACTTTTTTGCTCAATCAGGAAATAAGACGTGAAGACAATCTGTCGCCGAATATGACAGTGCTCAACTACCTTCGTACCAAGGTTAATAAAACAGGTACCAAAGAAGGTTGTGGGTCCGGTGACTGTGGCGCATGTACCGTCGTTTTAGGTGAAGTGGTGGATGGACAACTGCAATACCGCTCGGTGAACTCTTGCCTTACGTTCGTTTCAGCGCTGCATGGTAAACAGCTAATCACAGTAGAAGATCTACAAAACCGAGATAAGTCACTGCACCCTGTACAGAAAGCGGTGGTTGATTTTCACGGTTCACAATGTGGTTACTGCACGCCGGGCTTCATCATGTCGATGTTTGCGCTAGGCAAGAACAAACCCGATGCGAGCAAAGAAGACGTCATGGAATCACTGGCGGGTAACCTATGTCGCTGTACGGGCTACCGACCAATTGTTGATGCTGCGATGTCGCTTTCAACAGACCAACCTTTGATCGACCAATTTGCTGAACTTGAACGCAACACCATCAAGAAGCTAGAAGATATTCAAGACACTGAAGCCAACTTACGCCTTGGTCACCTCACCGCTTTTTCCCCGAAAAGCACGGATGAGTTGGCCAAGCTTTTTCAAGCGCATCCGAACGCGAAGCTGGTTGCTGGCGGCACGGATTTAGCACTGGAAGTGACACAGTTCCATCGCGAGATAGAAACACTGATCAGCGTAAACCTTGTTGAAGACATGAAGGTGTGCGAAGAAACCGACACCGATTTAATCATTGGTGCCAACCTACCTATCAGCGATTCTTACGCACTACTGAAAAAACACTACCCAGATTTTGGTGAGCTACTGCACCGCTTTGCTTCCCTGCAAGTACGTAACCAAGGCACCATTGGCGGTAATGTTGCCAATGCTTCACCTATCGGTGACACCCCTCCTCTACTGATTGCCCTTAACGCAAAGATCAAACTTCGTTGCGGTGATGAGTCACGCACCATGCCGATTGAAGATTACTTCATCAGCTACAAAGTGACGGCGCAAAAAGAGAGTGAGTTCATAGAACAGATCATCATTCCTAAGCCAACTAACGACAGCTTCCGAGCTTACAAGCTGTCGAAACGTTTAGACGATGACATCTCTGCGGTGTGTGGTGCGTTCGATATTCAAATTGAAGATGGCAAGGTGTCTTACGCTCGTATCGCCTTTGGTGGTATGGCTGCAACGCCTAAGCGCGCGGCGCGTTGTGAAAACACGTTATTAGGCAAACAGTGGACAGACGCTAATATTAAGTTAGCGATGCAGGAACTGTATAACGACTTTGAGCCGCTATCCGATTTCCGTGCAAGCCAAGAGTACCGTTCATTGTCGGCAGCAAATATGTTGCGTCGCTACTTCATTGAACAGCAGAACAAAAACAACCAAATCGAAACAAGGGTAACGTCTTATGTCTAATTCAAACAAGCATGCGATGACCCACGAAGAGATGGTTACCATTGCAAAACAAGACCTAAAAACTGGCGTAGGCAAAAGCGTAAAACACGACAGTGCAGCCAAGCAAGTAACGGGCGAAGCGGTATACATTGATGACCGCCTAGAGTTCCCAAATCAGCTGCATGTCTACGCACGCCTGAGCACTCAAGCGCACGCTAACATCACCAAGATAGATTTATCACCGTGTTACGAATTCGAAGGCGTGGCGATTGCCATTCAAGCCAAAGACGTACCAGGTGAACTGGATATTGGTGCCATCCTACCAGGTGACCCACTGCTTGCAGACGGCAAAGTAGAATACTACGGCCAACCTGTGATTGCGGTAGCAGCCAACGATTTAGAAACCGCACGCAAAGCCGCACACGCTGCGATTATTGAATACGAAGAGCTACCAGCCATTCTTGATGTAAAAGAAGCGTTGGCAAAAGAGCACTTCGTAACAGAAAGCCACACTCAACAGCGTGGTGACTCGAAAGCCGCACTGGCAAAAGCAAAACACGTGATCTCTGGCGACCTAGAGATCGGCGGACAAGAACACTTCTACTTAGAAACCCAAATCAGTAGCGTGATGCCCACTGAAGATGGCGGCATGATCGTTTACACCTCGACACAAAACCCGACTGAAGTTCAAAAACTGGTTGCGGAAGTGATTGGCGTACCGATGCACAAAGTCGTGATTGATATGCGTCGTATGGGTGGTGGTTTCGGTGGTAAAGAGACTCAAGCGGCCTCTCCAGCATGTATGGCTGCGGTTATTGCTCACCTTACAGGCCGACCTACCAAAATGCGTCTGCTGCGTAATGAAGACATGCAGCAGACCGGTAAACGCCACCCGTTCTACAATCAATACACAGTCGGTTTTGACGACAATGGTGTGATTCAAGGTGCCGACATTACCGTTGCAGGTAACTGCGGTTACTCACCAGACTTATCAAGCTCTATCGTCGACCGTGCAATGTTCCACTCAGACAACGCTTATTACCTAGGCGATGCAACTGTAGTGGGTCATCGATGCAAAACCAATACAGCATCGAACACCGCTTATCGTGGCTTTGGTGGCCCGCAAGGCATGATGACCATCGAACACATCATGGACGAGATTGCGCGTTACCTGAAAAAAGATCCTTTGGAAGTACGTAAGGCGAACTACTACGGCGAAGAAGGCCGTAACGTAACCCATTACTACCAAACCGTTGAAGACAACTTTTTACCTGAGATAACCGAACAGCTTGAACGCAGCAGTGACTATCACGCACGTCGTAAAGAAATCGCTGAGTTCAACAAGCAAAGCCCTATCTTGAAGAAAGGCCTAGCGATCACACCCGTGAAATTCGGCATCTCGTTTACTGCGACTTTCTTGAACCAAGCAGGTGCGCTCATCCATATCTACACCGATGGCAGTATTCATTTGAATCACGGTGGTACGGAAATGGGGCAAGGCTTGAACATCAAAGTGGCACAAATCGTTGCACAGGAGTTCCAAGTCGATGTCGAACGTATCCAGATCACCGCTACAAACACAGACAAAGTTCCGAACACATCACCAACCGCAGCCTCATCGGGCGCCGACCTCAACGGTAAGGCCGCGCAAAACGCCGCAATAACCATTAAGCAGCGCCTGATCGACTTCGCTTCTTCACACTTCAAAGTGTGGCCTGAAGAGGTGGTGTTTAAGAACGGCATGGTGCAGATCCGCGATGAGATCATGACCTTCAACTCGTTTGTTGAGCTGGCTTGGTTTAACCAAATCTCGCTATCGAGCACGGGCTTCTACCGCACTCCAAAGATCTATTACGATCATGAGAAAGCGCGCGGCCGCCCGTTCTACTACTACGCGTATGGCGCATCTTGTTCAGAAGTCATCATCGATACTCTAACTGGCGAGAACAAAATTCTGCGTGTCGACATTCTGCATGACGTAGGCGCTTCACTGAACCCAGCGATTGATATCGGCCAAGTCGAAGGTGGCTTTGTGCAAGGTGTCGGTTGGTTAACGACAGAAGAGTTGGTGTGGAACCAACAAGGCCGCTTAATGACCAATGGCCCAGCGAGTTACAAAATCCCTGCGATTGCTGATATGCCGATTGATTTCAGAACGCACCTGTTGGAAAACCGCAGCAACCCAGAAGATACTGTCTTCAACTCGAAAGCCGTGGGTGAGCCCCCTTTCATGTTGGGTATGTCGGTATGGAGCGCACTGAAAGATGCGATTAGCTATGTCGCTGTCGATGGTGCGATTCCTAAGCTCAACACACCAGCAACGCCAGAGCGTATTCTGATGGCGATTCAGGAAGTGACTGAAACGGCTCCGACTTCGGTCGATGCACAATCAGAAACGGCTTAGGGCGTAATAAACAGCTTAGGAAGCATAGAAGGGATTTAGGAGGACATATGTTTAAGGATAATTGGATTCACGAACTGGCAAAACTGGAAGAGAACTACGAGCCATGTGTAATGGTGACGGTTCTTGAAGACAGAGGCTCAGTGCCGCGTGATGCGGGTACCAAGATGCTTGTCACTCGTGACCGAATCATCGCTACGATTGGTGGTGGTCACCTTGAACATGTGGCCACTAAAATGGCGCGCGAAATGCTGATTGCCAGCGAAAAATCACTCAAAGTGGAACGCTTCAACCTAGGTGCTCGTTTAGGCCAGTGTTGTGGCGGTATGGCTACATTGAGCTTTGAACCAATAGGCACTCAACAGAATCACCTTGTGTTGTTTGGTGCAGGCCATGTGGCAAAGGCGCTGCTGCACATTGTTGCGACCCTGCCCTTCCGTGTGACCTGGATTGATGAACGCGAAGAAGTATTCCCTGAAACGCTGCCACACGGTGTGAAAAAGCTTGTATCAGACGATCCAGTCGGCGAAGTAAAACACATGCCGCCGAACAGCTATTACCTAGTGATGACCCACAATCACCAGCTCGATTTCGATTTAACCAAAGCGATTATCGACCGTGAAGACAGCCGTTACTTTGGCATGATTGGTTCGCTCACTAAACGTAAGAAGTTCGATTTCCGCTTAGAGCAACGTGGCTACAGCCAAGAACAAATTGAAACAATGGTTTGCCCGATTGGCATTAGCACCGTGAATGGCAAACATCCGGCTGAAATTGCGGTATCGGTTGCGGGTGAACTGATCGCACACTATCAAGGCCAAGCGCTTGAACAAAAGCGCCCAACCAAACAATATCGAAATCAGGATTTGACCGATCAACACAGTCAACCAAGCGATGTAGGCGAACCACCATTGGAAGAGAAGATCGCCTAATAAAAGTCGCAAAGCTTCAGCGGCCATCACGTCGCTGAAGTCATTAAAAGGAAGTAAACATGACAACGCAACGCAAAGCTTATCGCGCCAGTATTTTACACAGCGTAGCCGACCCAAAAGACGTCGGTATCGATGAGTCTTACGACTATTTTGAAGACGGTGTTTTAGTCGTTGAGAACGGCCACATCGTCGACTTAGGCCATGCCGATGAAGTATTGGCTCGCCAGCCTAAAACACTCGAAGTAAAAGAATACAAAGACAAGCTGATCACCTCTGGCTTTATTGATACGCACATCCACTACCCTCAAACAGGCATGATCGCGTCTTACGGTGAGCAGCTACTCGATTGGTTAGAGAACTACACCTTCCCAGAAGAGAAACGCTTCAAAAACCCAGTCTATGCACACAAAGTAGCGAAGCTATTCCTAGACGAACTGGCAAGTAACGGTACTACTACAGCACTCGTGTTCGGCACCGTGCACAAAGAGTCGGTTAACGTTTTCTTTGAAGAAGCCGAGAAGCGCAACCTACGTATGATCGCGGGTAAGGTGCTAATGGATCGCAACGCGCCAGACTACCTCACCGACACGCCAGAGTCTGGCTACGCTGATTCCAAAGAACTGATTGAGAAATGGCATAACCGCAGCCGCTTGCTTTATGCCGTGACGCCTCGTTTTGCGCCAACCAGTACACCAGAGCAATTGGCTACCGTTGGTAAACTTCTTGAAGAATACCCAGACGTATACATGCATACGCACCTATCTGAAAACGAGAAAGAGATTGAATGGGTAAAAGAACTGTTCCCTGAACGCGACAGCTATTTAGATGTGTATGACCACTATGGCCTACTGCACAAACGTTCGGTATTCGCCCATGGTATTCACTTGTCTGACTGCGAATGTAAGCGCCTTGCCGATACCGATTCGGCCATCGCTTTCTGCCCAACCTCGAACCTGTTCTTGGGCTCAGGTTTGTTCAAGCTGCCAAAAATGGAAGAACACGGCATTCGTGTCGGTATGGGAACCGATGTGGGCGCAGGCACCAGCTTCTCAATCCTGCAAACCATGAGCGAAGCCTACAAAATCATGCAGCTTCAACAAGAGAAACTGCACCCCGTTAAATCGCTATTCTTAGCGACATTAGGTGGCGCACGTTCGCTGCATCTAGAAGACAAGATCGGCAACTTGGAAGTGGGTAAAGAAGCGGATTTCGTCGTGTTGGATCTTCATGCCACACAACTGATGCGCTTTAGAATGGAACAAGCCACCAAGCTTGAAGAAAAACTGTTTGTATTGATGAGCTTGGGTGACGACAGAACCGTCAGCGAGACTTACATCTACGGCGAAAAAGCCTACGATGTGAACTTCAAAGATTACAAAAAGCTCGTTAGCTAGACTTAAAACCAAGTAACAATCGCTAGACAGCGACAGCCGTCGTTAATTAAAAATCCGTCCAGATTTATCTAGCCTTTAAAGACCAGTTGCTAATGCCACTGGTCTTTTTTGTGCTTCATTCAAAGAAATATAAATTAACCGTTCACAAACAACGATCTTCGGTGACGCCAAGTCATTATATTGATAGGTTAATGTTTATACATCTCGACTCCATACTTCACTTTAGCATCTCTCTAAAACAATCGTTTCTCAGCTAAATGGAAGCACTCAATCTAGAAAGGAATTCTATGTTCGAACAGGTCGTCAGCATACTGTTTCCCGTTTTTGCTTTAGCCAGTGCTGGCTTTGCGGTCGGTCGTTGGCTCAAACCCGATTTCAAACCGATCAATCGCATCAACATGGATGTTTGTATTCCTGCTTTGGTGTTTGCATCGCTGACCACCATGCCCCTCGATACCGAGCAACTACCATTGATTTCAGCTTCTTTGGTCGCAGTGTTAGTGCCCGCACTGTTGATGATTCCAACCTGTAAGATCTTTAAGCTCAACTTCAAAGCCTGGGCTCCGCCACACATGTTCCGCAACAGTGGCAACCTGGCTATTCCCCTGTTCACCTATACCTTTGGTGAAAGCGCATTAGCCCCTGCGGTATTACTGTTTGTGGTATCGGCGTGTGTGCACATTAGTGTCGGTTTGGCGCTATTGAGCGAAGGTAACCCGATCAAGCAGATCCTCAAGATGCCGATATTCTTAGCCGCTGCATTAGCGATGACGCTGAACCTATCTGGCATTGCAGTTTGGAATCCAATCTACGAAGCCACATCGCTACTTGGGCAAGCAGCCGTGCCTATAATGCTGCTGTCGTTGGGGTCGCAAATGGTTAACTTGAGGCTGAGCGGATTGAAAGTCGGCTTGCTTTGTACGGCTCAATCACTGTTCACCGGAGCCATCGCCTTTACCATCATCTACTTCTTTATCCCGCTGCCTACGTTGCACCTACAAATGATGGTGCTGTTCACCATGCTACCACCCGCCGTGATGAACTACCTGTTCGCAGAACGCTTCAATGTCGAGCCACCCAAGGTCGCGTCTATGGTGTTGTTCGGTAACTTTCTGAGCGTGGTTACCTTACCGATCTTGTTGTCGTTCGCGCTGTCTTTGTCGTCTTAAAGAACCACGAACGTTCAGGTTTACGACTTTTAAAACTTAGCCAATCAATAAAAAGGGAGCGTAACTTAGTAGAGTTGACGCTCCCTTTTCAGAATATATTTTCTATTTATCTTAAGCTGTATTTCTCTCAGCAAGCACTTCCTTAAAAGCGAACATGCCATTGAGTGCTGAAGGGAATCCCGCATAGACCGACATCTGCAATATCACTTCTTTGATCTCTTCCTCGCTGCAGCCGACATTGAGTGCCGCATTCAAATGCACCTTAAGTTGAGGCGCACAATTACCGAGCGCAGTTAGGGCTGCCACGGTCGCGATCTCTCGTGATTTCAAATCCAAACCGGGGCGTGAATAGATGTCACCAAAGGGATATTCGATAGTATATTTGGCAAGATCAGGGCAGATGTCTTTCAGGCTTTCAATAACCTGTTGCCCTGCTTCTCCGTCGATATGATTAAGTCTTTCTAAGCCAGTTTCAAAACGTGATTGATTCATGGAAATGTTCCTGTTTTTTGGGATTACAGGAACACCTTACAAGTTAGAGTCGACTCTAAGTCAACGGACTTTTCCATCTCGATACAAACTAATTTTTTGCTCTAGCGCAGCCAGATGCTTTTGTTGCTCTTCAATATGGGAACGCAAACTCTGTTGATGTTGTTCAAGCAACACTTGACGCTGCGAAACAGATTCTGGCCCTAACTCCCTGAGCTTTGCGTATTCTAAAATTTCATCCAGTGGCATTGCGGTGTTTTTCAGTCGCTTCACAAACTCAATCCAAGTAACGTCCTTCGATGTATAGACTCGATGACCGCTACTGTTCCGCTGAACATTTTTCAACAAGCCGATTTTTTCGTAGTAGCGAAGCGTATGGGCGGACAAACCCACCAACCGAGAAAACTCACTCACATTCATTACTTCACCTTTTCTATCTTGGTATAAGTACTAGGAACTCAAACTATGCGCACTTATCTAATTTGAGCTCTGCGGTGACTTTCGTCAAACGCAACGCAATCGCAAAACACACTAAGTAAGGACTCACATACCAGAAGATGCTTTCTAATGGCTGCTTCACCTGCGCTTCTCTGGTTTTAATGTATTGGTTCTTTTGTTTTTCATACTGACTCAACATGCCACTCACCCACACGGCGTCGCTTTCCACCAGCGATACGCTAGGCGCAGGAACCGTAAAATCAGCGGCGTTCGGTAGCAAGGTGAAATCAACATCTTTGAATGTGATAGCTGTATCCAAATACCACAAACACGCCTCATGGTGCTGGCCATGAGTGTCTAAAGACGGCTGACCTGTGCAGATATCACTTCTTAACTTATCCAAAGAGAACTGCTGAATCGACTCTAAAATAGTGACTGCTCTGGTTTGTTCTGTCTCGACCCAATCACCGGCTACCGATGCCCGAATTTCAGACACCGCACCCAGCATGCCGATACCTGCCAGCAGCGGCCATAAATAATCCATCAACTTCCATTTGCGTCGGCTCAAGTTGAACCCACACCAAATCGGAATATGTAAGAGGAGCGTTAGCCCAAGGGATAGCAAAACGAAATTTAAGGAGCTAGAGAGCATGAGTTCGCTATCGAAGAAGTGCTTCATAATGAGTTACTTGCCTGTATGACAAAGAGTAATTTGATACTAGGTTCGATATTAGAAAAGAGTGTAAGGGGAAAGTAAAAACAGCACAAAAAGTAATGTAATAAACAATAGAGCGATAGTCCTCCCTATGTCCCAGATTAAGCCATAAACCATAGTAATGAAATTATAAAATTCATTACTATGAAAAATACCAGATCAAAAACCAACCAATCAAATCAAATAGTTAACTAAATTCTTGACTAAAAATAAGATAACTATAGAGTGCGCGAATAACAACTAAATGCATAAGGAAGCATAATTATGAATGACGCAATTCAACAAGCTCGCATACAAAACAAAATGAAAAATCCTATGATAGCGCTACTGTTAGGTTTTGTAATACCTGGAGGTGCTCAGATGTATGCTGGGAGCGTAATGTGGGGAGTTGTTAACTTAATTCTCATCGTAGTTTGTGCGATCACCGTTATTGCTTCCCCAGTATCATTTATTTTATGGATAGTTTCACTTTTCCTAGGTTACAAGGGCACCAAAGCTTATAACGATTCGGTTCTTGATAAAGCAGAATCCGCAAAATCATAATCAATAAATGTTGGTAGTCTAACTTCAATAGACTATCAACATTTAAGTTCCACCATAGCCAATAAACACCGACAACTTGCAACGCAACATCGTCCCCAGATGTAGACTCCAACATACACAGTTCAGGTGTTCTTAACGTATCGAGTTTCTCTTTAAAGCCGAGTGTTGTGAGTTGTTCAGCGGCGTACTCAAGTTCACTCGACTCAATACCAACGAATATATCCAAATCACCTTTAGATAATGCAGATGGAATCGAAGATGCGCCTACATGCTCAACTCTCGCATTAGGGATTAGCTTTTTGATGTCACGCTCATATCGAGCAAACATTTCATGACAAGCCGTTTGGTATTGTTCTGCAGGGTAAAATTTCATACTTCCTCACTTCTATGACTGGTTCTAAGTATTAAAAACTATTGAACACACCGATAGCTAACAGAAATAGCGCGATGCTAATTACTCCGATATAAGAGATTCTGGTTCGCTCTTTTTCAGTTGGAAGCAATGAAGGGAAGCGTCCTAATGTGAATACTTTACAGACTATCCAGCCAGAACTGTAACCAATAAATTCGATCACTAGCGACTGAAGCATATATCTGAAGAATGCGTTTAGCGCCCTAAAATACGCGACTATCACCTCTTCCATTTTCTGTCCTAATTAAAGTCAATTTGGAACAGAAAATGCCACGGGTAGAGATTCATATCAAGAACCTTATACAGGACAGTCTGCTTAAAACATTTTCCGAACCTTTAAGATGAAATAATTGAAGATCACTTTTCAGTGAGGAATAACACTCGTTAAGAACACTTCATACAGACATCCCAGTTCACATTGATAGGTTTTAACTATCAAAGTTCAAGCTTCAATAGACTTATCTTAAAGTTAAATGGTATTATTGATTGATATCGATAGATAAAACCTATCAAATTTGACTTGTATATTCTTAGTGAAGGTAAGCATGGAATTGAGTAGCGTTGTTCATATAAGTTCGATTAGTTGTGCCTGCACAGCTTGTACTCGCCTACTTTGGCTTAATGACTTCTCATTTAAAGGATTAGAGTTAGATACTCTTATTGTGCATGCTCAATCCGCAGCGATGCTACCAATGGCATTGGTACTGCTAGTCGCGAGCGTAAAGCCTCAAATAACACAAGAAATACAAGGCTTGAATGCTCATTACTTAATATCGGCAATTTCATTAACTTATGTTTCGGTCAGTTCACTTCAACTTTAATAAAGAGTTGGACAGCGACAGATACCTGAAGTTAACCATTTACCCCAGAAACAGCTCCCCTAAACAAAAAATCCCCGGCGATAGGAGCCGGGGAAGATAGGGAAAATGAGTCTGACGTATGCCTGCGATCAAACTCCCCCGAAACCTCATCTAAAGCTGATGTCCTAGTTGAGGGATTGGCAAATGGTTGTTGGAATACCGTGTGTTACTTTGCTAACGATCCAATCTGGGAGAGCCATCATCTGTCCTCTATGTTCCGCTTAATCATGCGATAAACCAGAAATGCAGCGACAATGCATAGAACACTCATCACGATGCTGCTAATACAAAGAAATACGTAAATTGGTTCCACTTCTTCTCCCATCACTCTCTCCAGAAATAAGCCTTACCGGCTCTAAACACATAAGTAACACACTAATATTTATAGATATTTTAAAGGTCATCGCCCTTTATTTGGTCGTAATTTTTGTTTTACCGCTAATTATTAATTAGCCAAAGCCAACGAACTGTTGTTATACTCGCCCAAAATAAAGGGCGTCGCCCTTTATTTTTTAAGTCTACGTTTAGTCACACTTATCGTCAAGCGACTTCGTAACCAAAAGTCAGAATAACCGCTCAACTCTATTGGAGTTGGATTCCTAAATTTGAATATAGGGTCACCCCTTACAAGAGCAAAACATGAACAAAGCAGCACTCACAACCCTCATTTTCGCTATGTCTTTATCGGCACCAATTAACGCTGAAATTGGCGTAGGCCTAACCACTAGTTACTCGCCAAATGTTTATAAAGGAGGCGATACCAAAGTTACTCCGTTCCCTCTGATTAGTTACGACAACGGCCATTTTTTCATTGAAGGTGTCCAAGCTGGCTATCGCTTGGCTCCAAAAGGCAGCGTGAACAATCTCGTTATCTTTGCGGCCTACGATCCTCGCACCTTAGACGCGAAGGAATCCGATGATCCCGATATCAAGAAGCTGAATGATCGCGATCCTTCATTCATGGGTGGGGTCGCTTATGTATTGACGACGAATGTTGGAGAGCTCAGAGCAGGTGTGGGTACCGATATTGGTTCAGTTCACAATGGCCTTTATGCAGAAACTCGTTACAGCTACCACATCAATATGGGGCCATTTGGTTTGATCCCAGCGATAGGATATTCACTCAATAGCGATAAATTGAATGAGCATTTGTATGGTGTTTCGGCATCTGAAGCAGCCAATACTCGCTTTGAAAAATTTAACCCAAACTGGAGTGGACGTTACTTTGTCGGTTTGACCGGGTACATGCACTTATCAAAGCAATTACGTTTAACGGGAGGGGTTAGATATGAAAACCTCGACTCTGAAATCGAGAAAAGCCCGATACTTGAAAGTACAACATCGGTTATTGGGAATGTTGGAGTAAGTTACACTTTCTAATGTGCTTGAGCGCATTTAACGCGACTGAATATCAATGAAACCGGTTTAGAAAAAGGACTTTCTACAACCTGAACGCAAGTTGAAACCGCTATACGTACAGATCTATTTTATTCATTTTCTTAACCACATCTTCCCCTTGAATCCTTTTTAATACCGTTCCATTCGACGATGAGATAACAATTTGCTTGTGGCTATCTAACTTGGCTGACAGGCCGGCCTTATTCGCTGAAAACGTCGTGTTGATGTAATCAGTGGCGCTATTTAGTTTGTGACTGCTCAATGGGGAATGTATCAGGTTGGTCATCATTTCGAGCCTTTCAAAAAATAAAGGTTAACAACCTTTATTCTATATGCTAAATGTATAATTTCAATAGCATGAACTCGATGAGGCCTGTTTGAGCCCATTAATGTCCAGTTACTCAACGATCGATTGTATCGCAAGCTTTGTGCCTTTATTCTACGGCCTGTTACTGCTTATTATCGATGGCACATAAAATACAACCATCATCCAACGTTCGGAGGCAAGAGTGGGAAGAGCAAGCGCTGCACAAGCGATTATTACACGACAAAAGATCATCGATGCTGCATTTGATATCGCATTAAATGAAGGCTTCGATAAGGCAACCTTTGCTTATATTGCTAAAAAAGCTGGAGTATCTAAGTCAGGGATTAATGCTCACTTCGATAGGAAAGCTGATATTGCTAAAGAGCTTGAGCCTCTTTTTGCTAAGATCATCAATGAGCACTTAAACTACGAGTCAACCGCGGTCTTCTCTAAGACGTGGCAGAAAGCCATTGATAACGAACCTAGTTTTGTAGCGGCCATTGTCGCATTCGGCCCTATTATGCCAACCGAGAAAGGCATCAAAGGGCTGCAATCCAGAATCCAAGGTGAAGAGCAAGAAGTGCTCGACTGTATTTATCACTGTATTGGCTATGCCGTTTGCAATATCCAATCTCGAAAATCCGCTTAATTCGCCTTTCCTAATACCCGATTGTCCAAAAACAAAAAGCCCCGGTTATAGGAACCGGGGAAACAGGGTGGGATGAGTTTGGCGCGTGCCCGTAAACCAAACTCTCCCCAAGCCTCACCTAAGACTCATGCTCTTAGGTAAAGGATGCTGGGTACTGTTATTGAAAAGTACGGTTATTGAAGCGTCGCGCCTTGCTCTACCCAAGTGCCGATGAGTGCGCGCTCTTCATCTGTCATTTGAGTCATGTTGCCGAGCGGCATCACCTTGGTTGTTACGGTTTGAGCAACAATTCTTGGGACGTTAGCTTTAATCTCTTCTGGGGTATCAAACATCACACCACCTGGCGCGGCAGCAAAAGCTGCGTGGCTCGGGGTTGATGAGTGACACACAGAACAGCGCTCTTGAATGACTTTGTTGATAGTTTCAAAGCTGACGCCTGCGCTAGCGGTTTGCGCTGCATGACCAGCTGGAACAACAGCCGTAGTTGAAGCAGTACCATTTGCAGCAAGCTCTTCTGTCGCTGATTCTGTCGCGCTCACTTGCGTTTCTTGAACCACTGGCGCTTGCACAACCGGAGTCATCTGCTTTTGCGCGTAAGGTGAGGTAACAAACGCAAGCGTAATCATACCCAATGCCGCTACTGGCACTGTCCATGCAAACTTCTGGCTACCATGGCGGGTGTTGAAGTAGTGACGCACTAAGATGCTGAAGATCGCTAAGCCAGCAAGGATCAACCAGTTGTATTCCGAGCCATAAGTGCTTGGGAAGTGGTTACTGATCATGATGAACAGCACTGGCAGTGTCATGTAGTTGTTGTGACGAGAGCGCAGTAAACCTTTCGCTGGCAATGCCGGATCCGGTTCGCGCTTCTCTTCAATCGCTTTCACCAAGTTACGCTGTGCAGGCATGATAACGCGGAATACGTTACCCACCATGATGGTACCAATGATGGCACCCACGTGGATGTAAGCACCACGCCCACTGAACACTTGAGTTAGGCCATAGGTTGCAGCGACGAGCAGCACAAACAGCACAACGCCAAGCAGTACTGGGGTTTTACCTAATGGTGAGTCACACAGTAAGTCATAGATAAACCAACCAGCAACGAATGAACCAATACCAATCGCGATTGCCGTTGTTGAATCAAGGCCAGAGCCCGGTGCAATCAGGTAGATTTCAGCGTTAAGGTAGTAAACCACACCCAGTAAACACACACCGGTGATCCACGTGAAGTAGGCTTCCCATTTGAACCAGTGCAGGTGCTCTGGCATTTCTGGTGGCGCGAGTTTGTACTTCTCTAGGTGATAAATACCACCGCCGTGAATTGCCCATAAGTCGCCTGAAAGGCCTGTTTTAGGGTTAACTCGGTTAAGGTTGTTCTCTAACCAAACAAAGTAAAATGATGCGCCTATCCACGCAACACCAACAATCATGTGAATCCAGCGAATCGCTAAATTCAACCACTCTGTAATATGCGGATCCATAATAACCTCCTGTATCACAACGCTTTAGCTAAGCGTTGCTCTTCCTTGCTGTCTTCCGTTGGCAAATCTTCCAAATGCAATGCCACTCGGTCGCTGTCGAAATAAACTTCATCACAGTTATGTCCTTCTCCACCTCTATCGACAATCAAGAACTGGTCTTGATCGGTGAGCGCGAGAACTGGGTGATGCCACACCCCTTTGTGATAGTTCACTCCTTGACGGCCGTTGCTCAAGAAAGCTCGGCTATTGGCTAATGTCGGATTTTCGCCCTTTGGCGCGACAACAATTAAATAGGGTTGACCAAGTAATGGAACGAATGCCTGAGAGCCAAGTGGATGACGCTCTAACATTTTGATGGTCAGTGGGTAGCTCAACGGTGTGGCCTGGAAGATGCTGATGATCGCTTCTCCGTCTTGGTCTTGCACATCCGTTGTCGCTAGCTTGTGGTAGCGACGTGTTGATCCACTGTTGATCATAAAGAAATCACTATTATCGGACTCGATAACATCGCCAAACTCAGCAAAAGCTTGCTTGGTTAACGGTTCGATAGATAAACGACGTATTCCATTACTCATATCTGATTTCCTTACCTATTTCGCTTTCGTACCAAATAGACGCAAACGGCTAATACCACCATCTGGGAATATGTTTGCACGTACGTGGGTAATCGCACCAAGGTCGTTTACCTCAGAAATGAATTCGTGAATCTCGTGCGCTTGCAGCTTTTGTGCTGGCAAGAGCTCACGCCAGAATAGGCTTTGTGTTTCCACTTGGTCGTCGGTACCACCTTTCACGTAAGCCGCTTGGATTGAGCAGCTGTCTGGGTAGTTACCTTTGAAGTGTGCCGTATCCACAACGATACGTTCGATGTGTCCTGGGTGACCTAATGCCACGATTACCCAGTCGTTACCCGGTGTACGACGACGTGCTGTTTCCCAGCCATCACCCATGTTTTCACCGCGGCCTGGGCCTAAGATGTTGGCTTTGTTGCCGTAATGCTCATCGCTACATGCGAGTGCTCGGCCACCGTGCTCAACCGCTGCTAGGTCGACTTGTTGCTGAGAATCTATTGCGTCCCAATCCACGCTTGGTCGGCCATAAACACGTAGGCGCGCGACACCGCCGTCTGGGTAGATGTTCAAACGTAGGTGCGTAAATACTTGGTCGCTTTCGATGCCTTCAAGATGATGATGATCACCTTGTAGTGCCATTGAAGGCAGAATTTCTTGCCACTCTGTTGAATCAGTTGGCTCACCTTGTGGTGAATAACACGCGTCGATTGATGCCGAAGGTGGGAAGTTACCTGTGAAGAATGAGGTATCAATATCAACGCCAGCAATGGTGCCAGCTAGGCCAAGGCGAACGACACAGTAATCGTAACCTTCGCCGCGTTTACGTCTGCTTTCCCAACCGTCCATCCACTTGCCGTTGTCGTCGTATAAGTCGTCTTTCCACTCTGGCGCTGCGTGGCTGAGTAGACGGCTTTTATCTGCGAAAAAATCGTCGGTTGCGAAGATAGCTTCTGCGCCGAGTTTTTCGTCTGCAAGGTTTATGTACTGTTCAAATTTATGGGTCATGTCCGTGTAATCCTATGAAATTAATCAAGTAATAATAAAATGAGAACTTAGTGGCTTATGTTTTTACAAATCAAACCTTTAGCGCACTAAGACTGGGCTGAGATAGCTGTTAACTCCGTTAACTTACATATCCCAGAGACGAAACATCGCGATCTTGTTGATCTCTTGAATCGCCGTAGCAAACTCAGTTTCACTATCATTTCCTAATCGCATCTCGAACGACTCAAGAATTTGGTAACGATTGGCTCCCTTCACCGCCATGATAAAAGGGAAATTGAAGCGACTTTTGTAGCTGTTGTTGTAAGAAGTGAATTTTTCAAATTCTTCGGCGCTGCATTGGTCAATGCCCGCCCCCGCTTGTTCTTTGGTCGACGACTCGGTGAGTTCGCCGTTTACTGCTGCTCTGCCTGCTAAATCTGGGTGAGCGTTGATCAAAGCCAACTGTTTGCCTTGATCGGCATTTAACAAGGTGGATGCCATTTTCAGATGAAGATTCTCGATATGATCATCTTCGGCATTCAAACCTTGGTCATACACCGCTTCAGCAACCCATGGGCTGTGTTCGTACACATCAGCAAAGTGCGCGACAAAGGTATCGCGGTTCATGGTTGTTGGTTGGCAAGATCGAAATTCAGTCACGTTAAGCCTCCTTGCTGTTCGTTCTAATTTTGTTGTTCGTTGTATGGGTGATGTTGGTGCCAGTGGTTGGCGATATCGATTCGACGACATAGCCACACGCTGTCATGCTGTTTTACGTAATCTAAGAAACGTCTTAATGCAGCAATACGACCGGGACGACCAATAAGACGACAATGCAACCCAACCGACATCATTTTCGGTGCGGTTTCGCCTTCCATATAAAGGGTGTCAAACGTGTCTTTTAGATATTGGAAGAACTGCTCACCCGAGTTGAAACCTTGCGCGGTTGAGAAGCGCATATCGTTTACATCGAGAGTGTATGGGATCACCAGTTGTGGATGACCGGTTTCGGTATGCCAATAAGGCAGGTCATCGTCATAGGCATCTGAGTCGTAAAGAAAACCGCCCTCTTCTGCGACTAAACGACGCGTATTTGGCCCTGTACGACCGGTATACCAACCTTGTGGTCGTTGACCCGTCACTTGTTGGATGATCTCAATCGCTTTGGTCATGTGGTCGCGCTCTTCAGACTCATCAATGTATTGATAGTCAATCCAGCGATAACCGTGACTACAGATTTCGTGACCCGCTTCGACCATGGCTTTCGCTACGTCTGGGTGACGCTCAATTGCCATAGCGACCGCAAACACAGTCAGTGGGATTTCATATTCATCGAACAAGCGAAGAACACGCCACACACCCGCTCGGCTACCATATTCATAGATGGATTCCATACTGATGTGACGTTCGCCTTTGATCGGCTGTGCTGACGGGATCTCTGAGAGAAAGGCTTCAGACTCCTCGTCTCCATGTAACAAACAACGCTCACCGCCCTCTTCATAGTTCAATACAAAAGAAACCGCGACGCGCGCATTACCTGGCCATTGAGGGTTTGGAGGGTTAGCTCCGTAACCGATCAAATTTCTTGAATAATCCTTATTCATCCAAGTACTCCTAACATAAGTGGTTGGCTTAGCCGCTGTTTAGCTGGTTCATCAATATGATTCTTCTATTGGTGATTCCGCTATTGGTTATTTCAAAACCGAGCAACCTTACCCCTGTACATTTATTGTATACAATTATTTATCTCAATGTAAAGATTTTGTTATTCGAGTTAAATTTAGATACTTTTACAATTTAAAAACAACAACTTAATAAATCACAACCTCACCAAAAAACGATAATCAGGATCTATAAAGTCAGAAAAAAAGACACAATAGTTAACATTTTTCCAACAATTCGCTTTACTAATTGTGTACAGTTCGTACATAGTTAGTGATAACAAAGTGACCAGTTGCACTCTTTTGCAAGGTCGATATGGACAAACAAACCACGGAACAGAGGAGCGCCAAAAGCGCTATTAAAGGACTATGGGAAGATTAACAACACACGTATTAGACACCACACACGGCTTGCCTGGCGCAGAGATCAAGGTAGAGCTTTATAAGGTCAACGAAGACTCAACAGAAAAGCTGGCGACCGTACTCACCAACTCAGATGGCCGAACCAATGCGCCGATTCTGGCTGGGAATGAGTTCCGACCGGGGAAATATCAATTGGTGTTTTATGTAGCCGACTACTACAAAAGCAAAGGTGTGGAATTGGATGGTGTGCCTTTCCTAGACGATGTGGTGATTCGTTTCGGCTTGGATGATCCCGATGCGCACTACCACGTTCCACTTTTAGTCTCACCATACAGTTTCTCGACTTATCGGGGCAGTTAGTCCCGACGCTTAGAATCCCGATCTAGGCTCAATCACCCAGTAATAAACAGATTCATGCGTGCATCTAAAAAGATGCGCGCTCATTAAGCACGCTCACATAAAAATACTAACAACGTTAACAGTTAAAAAATGAGCCACACAAAGCTCATCAATAACGAGTTAGAGCTAGGAAAAACCTTAAAACTTAATATTGAAATCTCGCTGTATTCAATAAATGGATCACAACATAAAAGGACTTGCAGACATGAGTGAGAGTAAAACAGAAATACTCAACCAAGATGCGAATAACGGAATTTTAGAGAAACTCTTTAAGATTAAGGCACACGGAAGCAGCGTAAAAAATGAGTTAGTCGGCGGTGTCACCACCTTCGCAACCATGGCTTATATCATCTTCGTTAACCCACAAATCATGGCCGCTTCAGGCATGGATGCAGGGGCAGTATTTGTCGCTACCTGTATTGGTGCCGCGATTGGTTGTTTGTTAATGGGCTTATTCGCGA
The DNA here is from genome assembly GCF_024347595.1 of Vibrio pomeroyi. Taxonomy (NCBI): domain Bacteria; kingdom Pseudomonadati; phylum Pseudomonadota; class Gammaproteobacteria; order Vibrionales; family Vibrionaceae; genus Vibrio; species Vibrio pomeroyi. Next base: position 97,719 of record NZ_AP025507.1, read on the forward strand.
ACTGGCCTGTCGGCCTTGCACCAGGTATGGGCTTGAACGCCTTCTTCTCGTTCACAGTAGTAAGCGAGATGGGTTACAGCTGGGAAGTGGCGCTAGGTGCGGTGTTTATCTCCGGTATCTTGTTTGTCGGGATGAGCTTCTACAAAGTCCGCCAATGGATCATCGAGAGTATTCCTGAAAGCTTGCGCTATTCCATGACTGCAGGTGTTGGTCTGTTCTTAGGTCTAATTGGCTTAAAAACAGCAGGTATCGTCGTCGAAAATCCAGCAACTTTGGTTTCACTGGGTGACTTCACCAAACCAGAGGCGCTGCTTGCTGCGATTGCATTCTTGATCATTGCGGTTCTGAGTGAGCGTAAAGTATTTGGCGCGGTACTTATCGGCATTTTGAGTGTAACGCTAGTCGGCATGATGCTTGGCCTAGTTCACTACGATGGCTTCTTCGCTGCACCACCAAGCCTAGCGCCAACCTTTATGGCAATGGATATCGCAGGCGCACTGAACGTATCGATGATCAGCGTTATCTTGGCTTTCCTTTTTGTAAACATGTTTGATACTGCCGGTACGTTGATGGGCGTAGCTGAGCGTGCAAACCTGACCAATCCTGAAACGGGCAAGATTGAAGGTTTGAGCAAAGCACTGAAAGCCGACAGTATTTCAAGTGTTGCGGGTGCGTGTGTGGGTTGTCCGCCAGTAACCAGTTATGTTGAAAGTGCAGCCGGTGTTGCAGCAGGCGCACGTACTGGCCTTTCAGCAATAGTGGTTGGCGTATTGTTCTTAGCGGCTATTTTCCTATCACCGCTAGCCGGCATGATCCCCGCTTATGCAACATCTGGCGCTCTTATTTACGTCGCATTCGTGATGATGAGCAGCATGCAACACGTCGATTGGAAAGACTTCACTAACGGCGCACCAGCTGCGATTACCGCACTGATGATGCCACTGACCTTCTCTATCGCTAATGGTATCGCACTGGGTTTCATTACCTACACCGTGCTTAAGCTCGCGACCGGTAAAACCAAAGATGTGTCTATCTCGATGTACTTCCTAGCGGCTATTTTCATCGCCAAGTTAGTGTTCATCGGCTAACCCTATTGCTCCTGAGCAGTCATTTCTTGATTGCCCACAACGTTGCTTGGCTCGTTCGCAAGCCAAGCAACACATGATTTTTAAGAAAGCTAATTGCATTGATGACGAGAGAGCAGACCCCCTACCGATCCAGTGCACCTTTTTTATGACCCTACGCAGTTTGTAGAAGTCATTATTTGACCGCCAATCGCCTGTAAACGGAAACGCAGGCAGAGGAATATCAAATGAAACTTCTGTACACCCTTAATGAAAGACCGCCTCATGGGCTAACCCTTCTACTCGCTTTACAGCACATGCTCGCCTCAATTGGTGGCATCGTCGCTGTCCCTCTTATTGTCGGTGCCTCTATCGGCCTACCTAACACAGAGATCGTTTCACTGATCAATGCGGCGCTATTGGCGTCTGGTATTGTGACTGTCGCGCAGTGTCTTGGTTTTGGTCCTGTTGGCATTCGATTGCCCGTTGTTATGGGCTCAAGCTTTGCCTTTTTAGGTGTGGCTATTTCGATCGGTAACGAAGGTGGTGTCGCCGCCATTATGGGCTCGGCGCTGATCGGCTCGTTTGTGGTGATTGGTGCCAGCTTCTACATGGACAAGGTTCGAAAGCTGTTCCCGACCGTGGTAAGTGGTGTGGTGGTTACCCTAATCGGCTTAACCATTTTACCGGTTGCCATGAACTGGGTCGGCGATTCTCCTGCCAACACGGAACAATTCGCCACGCTACCTAAACTGTTTCTCGCACTGGTCTCTTTGGGGATCGTGATTGGCGTATCGGTTTACTGTAAAGGCGCGGTTGCGGCCTCCGCTATCGTGATTGGCCTAGCAGGCGGTTACATTGTGGCGCTATCGCTCGGCATGGTCGACCTTGAACAAATCAGCTCTGCAGCTTGGGTCGGTGGTCCTGAACCTTTTAAATATGGCTTTACCTTTTCTGCCAGTGCCATCATCAGCATGAGCTTGGTGTACATCGTGGTTATCGCTGAAGCAACCGGGGACTTCATGGCGCTTGGCAACAACTGCCAAACCCAAGTCAGCGGTAAAGATCTAAAACGTGGATTACTAGGCGATGGCCTTGGTAGCACACTCTCTTCTATTCTCACCGCGATGCCATTGGCGTCATTCAGCCAAAACGTCGGCATTGTAGGTATCACAGGTGTAGCAAGTCGCTATGTAGTGGCTGCAACAGGTGGCTTGCTGATTTTAGGCGGTTTATTCCCGAAATTAGCCGCTATTGCGGTCACGATTCCTAAGCCCGTTTTAGGTGGTGTAGGTTTTGTGATGTTCGGAATGATTGCCTACGCGGGCATCCGCATGTTGATCAAAGCCGCAGACACCAAACGAAATGCCTTGGTAATCTGTGTAGGTTTGGCATCTGGTTTAGCTGTTACCTTCGAACCAAGATTACTTCAACACTTGCCACATGATTTGGCGAACTTCCTGCACTCGGGCATTACCACAGGCACCATCATGACGGTTGTTCTTAACCTTATATTACCGAAATCTTCACGCGCAGAAGAGCAAGAAGCGTTAGCCGAAAGCCAAGCGCAAGTTGAGCTAGAAATGAAAGAACAAGCTGAAGAAGAACTACACTCAAACGAGCAGTTAGAGATTCAACAAACAACAACAGAAACTGACGTTCAAACAGCATCAGAAAACCCTGAGCCAAAAACGAACTAGATGAATCGCTAACGAGCGTAAAACCGATTTCCGTAGAATCACGGGCGTAACTAGAACACTAATTGTTTCTTCGCCCTTGATTCGAATTTATCTTTCAACAACAAATACCAAATAAAGACCCTCTTCCCTGAAAAGGCTGAGATGGCTAAGGACTACTATGAATGGAAACCATCTGGATTAAGAATCCTCTCGCAATCTACACTGGCTCATACGCTGATGCAGAAGGCGGTATTGTCATTAAAGGTAATAAAATCATTGAGCTGGTTGGCAAACACAAAGAGCCGACCTTACCCGTAGATTACAGCGTCGACGCCTCTCGTCATGTTGTGACTCCTGGGCTTATCAATGCGCACCACCACTTCTATCAAACCCTAACGCGTGCCTACCCCGGCGCACTCAATAAAGAACTCTTCCATTGGCTACAAAGCCTCTACCCGGTTTGGGCCAACCTCGATTCTGAGATGATGAGCCTAGCTACAGAACTGGCGCTGGTTGAATTAATGATGTCGGGCTGTACTACTGCATCCGATCACCACTACTTGCTACCTAATGGGCTTGAGCACGCTATTGATTTGCAAGTCGAGGCGGCAGAGAAGCTAGGTGTGAGAGCCATATTTACTCGCGGTTCCATGAGTCTTGGGGAAGATGAAGGTGGACTACCTCCACGACACACCATTCAAACCGAACAAGCCATCATTGATGACAGCCAGCGCTTGATTCGTGATTACCACCAGCGTGATGAAGGGGCGATGATTCAAATCGCACTCGCGCCTTGTTCGCCGTTCTCAGTCACTACCGACCTGATGAAAGAGACCGCCAAGATCAGCGAACGTGAAAACGTCATGATGCACACTCACCTATGCGAAACCTTGGATGAAGAAGACTTCTGTATTGAGAAGTTTGGCTTGCGCCCTGTCGATTATCTGGAAGATGTGGGCTGGCTCAACGAACGCACTTGGCTCGCACATGGTATTCACTTCAACCCAGAAGAGATCAAGCGTTTGGGCAAAGCAGGCATTGGTATCAGTCACTGCCCAACTTCTAACATGATGTTGGCTTCCGGTATTTGTAAGAACAACGACCTCGAAGCCGCTGGCGTAAAAGTCGGACTGGGTGTTGATGGCTCAGCTTCAAACGACGGCTCCAATATGATTGCCGAAGTACGCATGGCGATGTATCTACAGCGCCTGCAATATGGCTCTGCTAATGTTTCACACTTCGACGCACTGCGCTGGGCGACATCAGGCTCTGCCGCCGCAATGGGCAGAACCGACATTGGCACTTTAGAAGTTGGCAAACAAGCCGACATCGCAATGTTCAAACTCGATGACACTCGCTTCTCTGGTAGCCACGATCCACTGGCTGCATTACTACTCTGCGGCGCTCAACAAGCGGATAAAGTGATGGTAGCTGGAAAATGGCGAGTTAACGATGGAGCTGTAATTGGCGTAGACATGGAGCAATTAATGCACCGCCACCATGCCGCTGCAATGAAGCTAGGTAAGCTGGCGATGAATAACAACTAACTAAGACACTTGCCCATCAAACACTGCGAGCAGAAGTGAGTGGTTTTGATGGGTAAACATCCAGAACATCCACAAAGATTCGAAAATATCGCAAACATTCTAAAACCCCATAAACATGATGACCTCTAGCCCTACGTATCCATCTATTTCCTTCAATAATTCCAGTCTTAATAAACCAAAAACAATGCCACTAATTAAAGATAATCTAATTTAATTATATCTAATACAAGCTCCACTAATAAAAAACTCGCTAATAAAAAGCCACTAATAGAAACTTTCCTTAATATAAAACCTGAACATTATCTGGCACAGATCAAATTTAAAACGCTCGTTCTATTTATATATTCATCAAATTAATCAACAGATTTAGTAATAATGGGAATTATGAGGATAATTATAATTTTATCACTTATCGCATTTATGAATAGAATAAAAACCTCTCGAGACCTTTCCATACCTAGCCTGACAAAAGACACAAGAGTAGTGACTTAAATATCATTAAATTCAATAGATCAACAATCAATCAACATGAATTCAAATGTGTGATCTAAATAGAACTTTTCATTATAAATCTACTATAGATTGACCAAATCTTATAAAAACAAAAAACACATTAAAGGAGTCAATTTTAAAAACAAAAAAATAATTATAAGAATAACAATATAAAACTATTCAATAACCCTTCATAAATATTTAAAAATGCCATCGAATGGTAGGGGGATTATTGTCTTTGTAAAAAGCTAATAACAAATCTAACAGGGCTAAACGATGAAAAAAATCACTAAAACACTCGTACTATCTTCGATTTCAATTGGGCTACTTTCTTCTTTTGCTTTCACTTCTCAAGCAGCGCCAGTTCAAATTAACCAAGCGTCAGCTGAGCAAAACATACCTCAAGTCACCTACGATACGATAATCGGTGAGAATGGCGTCTTTATTGATTTAGATACCGACAACTTTATTCTCAAGCAGCAAGAGTGGTATCAGATCCAAGCCTATGTTGAAGGCGCTTTGGCACTGCCCGTGACAGAAGCCAGTATGAAGTCGACTTTAAGTATTCCTAACGACATTCCTTTCTCTAATTTCGAAGCACTGGTTCAGCAATACTCAAGTATTCACGATACCGCCTTCTATTGGAAAAAAGAGCTTTATCCAAGCATCGTTGACCTGTCATTAAGCTTGGCCAATTACGTCCAAATTAAAGACTTCATGCTTAACCCACTAAGCGATGCTTTGAATGAAATGCTGGCCAAAGCATTCTCGCCGCTCCCGGAAGATATCGAAGCGGTAGAACGCAATAGAAAGGTGGCGATCGCTTACCTGAAAAGCCTGCAAAGTTTTTCAATGAGATACCAGCAAGAAGTGTCTGACGCTGGCGGCAACCTATTAGAATTTTCAGCTACATTGGACACCCAAAAATTGCAGTTAGATGTGTTGGAAGGCACTCACAACGGTTACCTAAGCGATGATGGTAGCGCGCTTCAGCAGCGAGTGAATGACATCAATGCGCGTATTACTCAACTCAACAAAGATTACACTCACTACGTTACCGTCGCCTCTACTGCGGTGACTTATGCATGGTTCCCTCTGGTTGCAGGTCCAATCATGGGCGTATATGGCGATAAAGCAGAAAAAGCACGCAAACTTCGTAACGAATTACAAAACGAAGTAAAAGAGCTTCAAGAGCAGTTAACTTACACCCAGAAAATATATAACTCTTATCATCGCTCTTCAGAGAGTATCGATATGATTTCTCAACAAATTGAAAATGCGATTCCACATATTAATAAGCTGAAACTGAATTGGCAGAAAATGAATGCCGACTTCACTTCACTGCTTGTGGCATTAGAACAAGCCCAGAATAATGCCGACATCATGAAAGACGACGCAATGCTTGGTGCGATAGGTGCGCTTGCCAATACAACGGTTGCAGAAAGTAACTGGAGTAATATCAGCGAGAAAGCAAAAGCGTTCGCAAACAATGCGTACATTCAAGAAATGGAATAGTCCCTATACATCTCGAAGAAATAGCGCGACGAATAACGAAAAAGCAGCGCTATATACAAAACGAGACAGCTAACAATATAACGAGATAGCCAAATAACCCTCCGAATAGTAAGCCGCACCTTATGAAAATTAAGGTGTTGGCTTCTGCTACCCAAAATTTGGCGAATACTAATTTCGACAGGATATAAATATGAGACTTCTACCTATTATTATTTCTCTTTCATTTTCTCCACAGGCTTTTTCTAGCGACTGGCTTGAACTGAACAATTTACCCAATTCAACTGAATACCCAACTTGGGTTCAATCGGCCTATTCAGATGTTGGCGTATTGTCTCGCTCAACATCCGATCTACACATCAACCTCAGCGACTGGATAGCGGAGCAGAACCTATACGTCACCAATCCTTCAAAAATCGTCGTGTTTGCAGACACCATCGAAGTACCAGAGAACTTCAACTTACTTGTAAACAACCAAAACATCCTGATTTTTGCGCGCAAAATTGTTGGCCAAGGTACGCCAACGTTTGTGCTCGGACAACAAGGTTCTGCAGCATCGATTTCTGTGATTGCTGGTGAAATAGAAACACCCATTAATGTGCTCGCTTTCCAAAGCGATGGCAGCATTACACGAGACGCCCTAACAGGAAATACAGGAGATGGTGAATCCGTTGTCTTAGCAGGAGAGCACTACCGAAGAACCACCATAGACTCAAACATTACCGGACAAATGAAACTGGCTACCGAACCTTTTACAGACATTATTAACCGCTCTTTTGATATGGCGGCCAGCTTGTTCGACACCAACCCAGAACTTAGCCTCGACCTTATCAACTGGATTGAGCAGAGCTTGCGCTACTCAGGTTCTGTGGTGGAAGACGACCCAATTCTTTCAGACCTTTACCTGCAAACGGTCGCGTTCAAGCAGTTCATTAGCTTCAGTACCAAAGAGAGCCACTACGTACCTTATCTCGACAAAGTACTTTACCAAGACAAGTACGAAGCGTACCTGAATGCGATGGTTGCGTATCAAGCTCAATGGGACATTATTCAAGACAGAAGCACCGTCATTGAAGACAAAATAGAAGCCGCTAAGTTAGCGCTCGCTAACATTGAAGACGTTCTTCGTGCTCAAAGCTCGATCATCACACAAACCCAATCCAACATAGACAAGATAGGCGATAGCCTGACCGAGGTAGATAGCCAATACAAAGCTCAGGAGTTAGTAACTCTCGATGCAAGAACGACTTATTTAGTTGGTGTAGAGAATTGGAAAACCCAGCAGCAACTCAACGCAGCACTGGCGATTTTCAAAGCTATCGCGGAGATTGGTAGCGCAGTAAGTGGCGTGTTCACAGGTAACCTTTCTGGGGTGAATGACCTAACCGAGCAGTTAGCTAAAACGCCTGAAGCATTAGAAAAAGCCAAAAACCTCGTGACCAATATCAAGTCGGTCACAGGCATTATTGATAGCGTCACCAAAACGATTTCTGGTATCTCTCAGCTCACTGCGGATATTAAATCAACCATCAAGTTCCAGAAGATTTCGGAAGCGATGGATGGCTTTAACTTCAACATCCCAACCATCAATGAAAGCAATCTAGCGTGGGATCTAATGATCACCGAGATCCGCAGTAACTTAAGATATGCTGATAGTTTGGGGATTAAAGGGACAAGACAGTACTTACTTGAGCTTGAGAAACAGGTGCTTCTGGGTAAGGCAATTAACATCACCCAGCTTAACTTTGCTCAGGAGCAAGCAAAGCTGGTCGACTTACTGTTAACTAACAACGTAACCATCAATCAACAGCAAAGGCTGAATGATGCAATTGGAGGTTATCAAGTAGATACCGACAGCTTCGATTCGATTGAACGTGAACTATCAAGAGTGTTGATGCACTTCAAACGCCCGATGTTCGTTGCTTTGTCTAACTATGTTCAGGCATACGAATACTGGGCATTGAAGCCAAGCGAGATCACGCCTTCTCTAAACAAAAGTTATTTGGACTACCAGTTTGACTTGGCATCCATCGAAAGTGAGTATGTGAATGCTCTGTCTTCATTTCAACCCGCGCCACAAGATTTCACCATCGATAACTACACTATTTCTAGCCCAGAACAACTAGAGAACTTTGCAACAACCGGACAGCTGAATTTCTCTATTCCATTAGAGCAAGTCCAATTGTGTTCATTTGACCGCGTTAGGCTTTCCACGGTGCGAGTGTTCTTAGAGGGTGGAAACTTACCTTATGGCAAGCAACTGAATCTGCGAGTCTCAAGTTCAGGCAACTATGCCGATCGATATGAAAACCAAGATTATCAGTTCAGCTCGAACCCCGTCTCACGTGCGTTTTATTACCGTCTAGATGATCCAACCACCAATGATGTCAGCATCATCACCGACGGTGCCGTAGCGAATAAGTTCGAATACGCGTATTTCCAACCTACTCCATTTACCTCATGGAATGTCACACTCAACAATTTCGATAAGACAGACCAAGCCAACAACCAATATCTAAAAGATGTCGAACAGATTCGCGTCGAGTTCTTAGGCAGCGGTATTCCAAATGGCAATAGCTGCTCGAATTAACCAAGTGCTTCTCTAACTAACCGAGCGTTGCTTTAATCCAAGGAACCGAGGTTAAAGGGATAAGCCAGCTACAAAAAGGCCGACATGATGTCGGCCTTGTTCATTCAGTTCGATTTTTAGAAACCGATTTACATCTTAATCCATCAAACTCTTAGATTTAATCGCTTTCTTAGAAAGCTCTTTGGCAAACGCTTTAATATCAGTTTCAAACTCATCGACGCTTTGGCGTATTTCATCCAGCTGAACGGTTTGCATCACTCGATTTTCCATTACGATTTGACCGTTAACAATAGTGGTGTCGATGTTGCTCGGATTCGCTTGATAAACCAAGGTCGCGTATGGGTCGTAATTCGGCATCATGTTCGCCGATGTTGTCTCTACGATCACGATATCCGCTTTCTTACCTGCTTCAAGAGAACCGATTTGGTCTTCCATGTGTAGGGCTTTCGCGCCACCTAATGTCGCCATCTCGATAACTTGCTCAGGAATCATGATCGTGCGATCAGAGTGCTTTAAGCGTTGCATGTTTGCAGCGTAGCTTAGTGTACGCATGATATCGACTTGGTTAGAGCTCATCGGGCCGTCTGTTCCCAAACCAATTCGCATATCAGCACGGTACATCTCCCACGCAGGTGCGATGCCCGTCGCGCCTTTAGCATTAGCCATTGGGTTATATGAGATACCCGCATCGGCCTGTTTCAATAGCTTTTGATCGTTCTCTGAAAGGTGGATCCCGTGAGCAATCACGACACGTTCATCGAGCACACCAATTTCGTCCATGTATTCGACTGGTGATGTCGCTTTGGTTTCGTCCTTGATGCGCTTTTCTTCATTCGGGAACTCAGCAACGTGAATCAACACAGGTACATCATATTGAGCCGACAGCTTATTGATTTCTTGCAGCTTATCTTTGCTCACGGTGTACACCGCGTGTGGTGCATAAGCGGGTGTGATTAACTCATCGTTTTTGTACTGCTCGATAAAGCCTTTGGCATATTCAATCCCGCCGTAAGGTTCTTTGGCATCAACCACTGGGAATTTAATCACGGTTTCACCTAACACCGCGCGCAGGCCGACTTCTTTGGTCGCCTTTGCCATTTCATCCATGTGGTAATACATGTCAACGTAAGTTGTTACACCACTTTGCGCCAACTCGATAGAGCCAAGCTTAGTCGCGTTGTAAATCAGTTCACGGCTTAGCTTTTCGGCTTCTAGCGGGAAGAAGTAAGCAAACAGACGATTCGAAATGCCCTCTTCTCCTAAACCACGAAACGCAATCATAGGTAGATGGTTGTGAGCATTAACCATGCCCGGCATAACAATCCCATCTTGAGCATCAATAACCTTTTCAGCGCGATATTGAGTAATCAAATCCTCGTTACCAACAGCGATGATCTTATCGTTTTTCACGACGACAACACCGTCTTCAATCACATCCATTTCAGAATTGATCGTCAGAACCTGTCCATTTTTGATGATCAGATCGGCGTTGTATGTTTGAGTCGCGACCGTCGAACCGCAACCTGCCAGTAGAACTGCGCTGATGGTGCATGCCAAGCTTTTAAGCGTCATTGCTAAACCTATATGTTGTGCGTGTAATATTGTTAGAAGCTTCACTCTGGTGTTCTGAGTTATTTGCTTTTGAAACCAGTAAGTGCCGCCCATTTTTGCGACACTATAACCTGTTGTTTAAATAAAATGGCATACCTAATCGAGCCAAATCCAATATAAATGAGTTATTGCACAACAAGTCACAAAAATACAAAACGAACATCACACAGCGGCTTCTAGATCATTTGACTTGGTCAAATTCAATACAAGTATTCAATCCAACCAGCGACTATAAACATAGGTAAAATTTCGAACAGATTACGTCCATTGGCTCCTTGACCCTTTCAAACATTAAAAAATAAACGTTTGAGTTTCTTATAAACCACATACCGATAACCCATCACCTACAAAGTATAAACTTGTATTTAAATTTATCTTTTCATCCTGAAAGAAGGGCCATAATCAATTAATGTAAGGTTATATTGCTTATTACAGAAATACCCTCATCTGACCTGTAACATTGAAAACAACCTTTTTATACAGCATTTTTTCGATGAAATTCCAATCTAAAATCATACTAACGACCAGTCTTCTGTTCTTATCAGTTATTACTTGTATCGGCTTCATTCAACAACAAGCCACCAGCAATACTTTTAAAGAAAATATACACCTTAGTGTCCAAGAACTAATCAAAAGCGTCGGCTATACAGTTTCATACCAACTCAACGCTAGCCGTGAGTTAGTGGGTTCAGTAGTCCATTCATTGAATATGATTGATGCTACTAATCACGACCTTGCGTACGAAGCAATATCGACCTCGACGTTGAAGAGTAGCTTTCAAGCGGTTGGTATCGGATACGAGAATAATGGTCTTCTCATCTCAAATGACGGCTGGGTTCCTGACCAAAGTTATGATGTACGTTCTCGCCCTTGGTACATCGCAGCAAGCCAATCAGATAGCATAGTAGTGACCAAACCTTATGTTGACTCATCTACCGGCGATATGATCATTTCTATTTCTTCATCAATCAACGACACCAATGAGCAATTTTTGGGAAATGTAGTATTTGATGTGTCATTAACCCCCCTTGCACAACTAGTCAATCAAACCAACCTATTCGACTCTGGTTACCTTTTCATGGTGACAGGTGATGGCACAACGATTGCTCACCCTAACAGTGATTACAATGGTCAACCTTTAACCGATTTTGCTCCAGATGTAGAACTCGAAACGGGCGTAAAGGAAGTTATAATTAATGACGCACTGCATCTGATCAGCTTACAAAAAGTGAAAGGAGAAGATTGGTATATTGGTGCGCTCGTAAATGAGGAACGTGTTTTCTCTAGCCTAAATGACCTAACCTCCCACCTAATATTGATGGCTTCAATTTCGATCATTATTATTGCCATTCTCTTGTACTGGGTGATTGGTTACCTATTCCGACCGGTAAAAGAATTAAATTCAGCAATCAAGAACATTGCTTCTGGTGAAGCGGACCTAACTCATCGCTTAAAAACAGACAACGACCTCGAGTTTGCTGAATTGGCAGGGAACTTTAACCAATTCGTTGAAAACTTACAGGTTCAAATGTTGGAGTCAAAAAGAGTGGCATCAACCTTGAAAAGCCAAGCAGATACAACTCAAAAGACAACGCAAGAGACAGGGTTCAATGTGAATCATCAGATGTCAGAGTTAAGAAGTTTAGTAACCGCCATGGAGCAGATGTCGGCTTCTGCTCGCGATACAGCCCAAAGTGCCCAAGATGCGGCAGAAAGTGCCAACTTTGCTGAAAAAAATGTCATTGAGAGTGTCGATGTTGTTCAGCAAACCGAACAAACGATCAAAAGCCTATCGCTCAGTATTAAACATGCCTCCACTCAATCCGACAACCTAACCGAAGCTACGAATAGCATTACTAGTATTTTGGATGTCATAAGTGAGATTGCTAATCAAACCAATTTATTGGCTTTGAACGCAACGATTGAATCAGCACGAGCGGGACAAGCTGGTCGAGGTTTTGCGGTAGTTGCTGACCATGTACGCTTACTCTCCTTGAAAACACAAGAATCAACAACAGAGATACACTCCAAAATAAACCAGTTAAAGAACGGAACGAGCTCAATGGCACAAGCTATAACCGTCAGTGAAGCAAGTGCAAGAGATGCTATTTCTTGTGCTAAAAAAGCCACTGAAGCACTCAGTTCTGTACAAGCAAACATCACCCATATTTCTGGTTTTAACGATCAAATAGCGGCAGCAGCAGAAGAGCAAAGCTCTGTATCTATTGAGATAAATCGTAATACACAACAAATCAGTCAATTGAGCCAACAAGTAGCAGAACAAGCTATGGAGATGAGCAGTGGTATGGATACGCAATTGAGCGAGATCGATAAACAACAACAAATCCTAGAACGCTTCAAATTATAAAAGCTAGACCTTCGCTCTAAGTAAAAACTCCGATGTACATCGGAGTTTTTAATTGTATTTCTATTCAGGTTTCAACCACTCATTTCTAGCCCATTTAATATGATTATGAATTATTAGGCTTTCTTGAAAAGAACAACGCATACATGGCAGGAATCACCAAAAGTACAACGGGCAATGAGAACAACAGACCATAGCCCAGCGTGAGCGACATTGGCCCCATAAACACATCCGTTCCACCTAACCCGTAGGCGAGAGGCAACAAACCAGCCACCGTGGTCAGCGATGTCATCACAATCGGACGCAGACGACTGACAGCCGCTTGAGTTACCGCGTCTATCGCGTTCAAACCTTCGATTCTTAACTCGTTGATTCGGTTAATCAGCACCAAGGAGTTATTGACCACAACACCCGTCATCCCAAGTACGCCAATCAATCCAAACAGAGACATCGGCTGCATGTGAACCACAAGCGCCATCAACGAAGCCATAATTGCGAACGGGATAACCGCCATAATGAGCAGTGGTTGCAGTAATGAATTAAACATTACCGCCAATACAAAGTAGATCGCTACCATAGCGGCAGGGAACACCACCATAAAGCCGCTCATGGTTTCGTTAGTGCTTTCCGCCTCGCCGCCTACGTTAATGGTCACGCTTGATGGGTATTGACCGGTAAGCTCTGTGACTAACTCATCGGCTAATGCGACAGGGCTAATGCTCTCGTCAGATAAGGCAGCGGATACCGTAACTTCACGCTCGCCATTGTAGTGCTTAATAAGACGCGGGATTTCTATCTGCTCAACCGTAGCCAAACGACTCAATGGTACTTGCTGCCCATCAGCCGTGTAGATTTTGGTGGTTTTCAACTTTTCAAGGTCGCGAAATTGCTCATCTAATACCACACGAATATCGACTTCTTGATCGCCAAGCCAAGTGGATGTCACGCTGTTACCATCAAAGCCAACACGCAGCGCGTTCGATAGATCACTCACCGTGAGGTTGTATTTCGCCAACCAGTGATATTGAGGAACAATGTTTAACTGAGGATCTTTCAGTGCCTCACTGTGATTAATGCTGGTCACGCCTTTGTAGTCTTCTAGCCAAGCCATCACTAACTCAACGGTTTGATTGCGTTCACTCTCCGTTCCACCGAGCACACGAACTTCAACCGGGTCACCGGGAGGCGGGCCACCAGCGTCAATTGAGAACTTGATAAACATGTCTTCAGACAGAGCTGCCAACTCTTCGTTAAGTGACGCGATAATCTGTTCGGCTGAACGGGTGCGCTGGTCAAAGTTTGTCAGGTTAATAATGCCCTGCGATACTGGAGATGAGTAAACCAATTCGTAGCTGACCAGTTCCGTTTCTGGTAGAGATTCGATTGCTTGCTCTATTGCTTTATGAGCATCTCGCACCTTTAATAATGGCGTACCCGCTTTCACTTCGGTGTACACATCGATGTACTTTCCCGCCTCAGTAGGGAAGATATCCACTTTCAACGAAGAGACTAAATAGCCAGAAGCTACAAACCCAACAATAGCCACTGCAATCACTGATTTCTTGTAGTTCAGTGCAATATTCAGCAGTAAGCGATAGCGGTTCGAAACCCACTCAAAACGGTCTTTTTCTTCGACTTTTTTGGTGCTCTCTTTCGCAGAAGACAAGTGCGCAGGCAGTGTTAACGTACATTCAATGAATGAGAACACGAGCGCTGCGATAACGGTAATCGGGATCACTGAGACAGCTTTACCCATGGTGCCCGGAATGAACATCATCGGGATAAACACCAAAGCAGTGGTCACTAAACTTGCCATCAAGGGCTTGATTACTTTTAAAGTCCCCGACACCGCAGCATCGACACCTTTTTTTCCTGCTTCCTTTTCTTGGAAAATACTTTCGGCGATGATCACTGAATCGTCGACGATAATACCGATAACCAAAAGCAATGCTGCCAATGTAATGCTGTCTAAATTCAGCCCCATAGTTGGCAGAACCATCATCACACCGAACACACAAAATGGGATAGAAACCGACACCCAGAAAGCGACACGACGTTGCAGGATCATGCTCAAGATAAGCAGAACCAACACCAAGCCTATCGCACCATTGGTTGCCACGATAGAGAACTTCTCTCCCATGTCTTTGCCAAGATCGAGACTCGTTTGGAAGATGAATTGGTCACCAATGCGTTCGCTTTCTTTGTCCAACAACGCCTTAATGCTGTCGATGGTCGCGATTACATCTGCACTGCCACTGTTGGTGATAGAGAAAATCACCGCAGGCTTCCCGCTCATCACCGGATCTTCGGTTGCTCGTGCAAAAGTATCGATAACGGTCGCCACATCAGACACACGGACAACTTGGCCGGAATCTAAGGCCTTAATCACGATGTTAGACACATCCCCCGTCGACTCTACTTTGGTCATGGTGACGATCTTCTGTTCTTGACTCCATGACTCTACAAATCCGCCCGACTGTGACAGGTTATGCTGCTCTATCGCGGTGCTGATATCATCAAAGGCAACTTGATAACGACGCGCTTTTTCAGGGTCGACCTCAACCCAAAACTCTCGCTCGTTAAAGCCGGACATAGTGATAGAACCAACGCCGCCAAGGTTGTTGATCTTCTTTTCTAATTGATAAGCATAGTGCTGCAAAGACGCGGTATCTGAGTTGCTATCCGTTAAGCTCACGCCAAAATGATACACATCTAAAGAAGAGGTTTTCTGCTGAGTCACAACCGGCGGCGAATCTATGTCTTTCGGCAGGTTCCCGACTCGATCTACTGCTTGCTGTATATCTCGCAAGATCACCGCGGCGTCTTCACCGGGCAAATACTCAACCTCGATACGAGATCGCCCTTCTGAAGATTCTGACGAAAAATAGGCAATACCATCGACGGAACGAAGTTCTTTCTCTATAGGATTGGTGATGTTCAGTTCAATGTCTTGAGCTGTTGCGCCGGGATAACTGGTTTCGATTTCCGCCGTGTCCATCGCAACATCTGGGTACTCTTGCAAGTTAAGTTGCATTAACGACATAACGCCCGTTAGCAACACCATAACCGTGATGATGCGAGCCAAAAACTGACGATTCGCGAAGTATGCTAAGAAGTTCATCGTTACTGCCCTTTACCTTCGTTTGATGCTGCTTGATCCAATGCGACTTGAGCGGTTGTGATGCCTTGAATGGAAAGATCTGTCGAGGCGTAAACCGACATACCTGGCTTAAACTCATGGCCTTGGTTGGTGATCTCGACCAATACTGGGTAGGTCAAATTTTGCATCTCAACACCAATGCGCTGCACTTTTGCTTCCATCTTGAATTCTGGATTGGTTTCAGACCACACCACCACTTCTTGACCAACGCTGAAATGCTTTAAGTCATACTCACTCGCCATGAACGACAGAGTCACTTTGTCGATGTTGACCACTTCATAGAGCAAATCCCCCTCGCTCACCCAAGCCCCAGATTGCGTGGGTTTGTTGGAGATGTAGCCCGAAATTAGGGATTCAATCTGAGTGTTTTCTAGGTCAACTTGAGACTGTTGATAATCAATTTGAGCGACAGAAACCGCAGCTTTAGCACTGAGAAACTCCGCTCTTGCCGTATCTAGTTCCCCGACTGACAAGCTGTTCTTCTTAATGAGTGCTTGATAACGGTTGTAGGTTGCTTTTCGTAATGCAAGATCCGCCTCTGCAAGCGCTAGATTGGCTTTGGCCTTATTGACGCTAAACTTAAAATCATCGGCTTTAATCTGAGCCAGTATTTGTTGTTGGTTTACGGCATCACCCACTTCAAGGTTATTCATCTCTACAACACCGGGCACTTCTGCCACAACGCTGTGTTTATTCAACCCTTGAACGTGACCGATTAGCTCGGTTGCTTGAGCCATTGATATTTGAGTTGTTGAGACCCCAAGAAGTGCTGCAAGCGCGATAATTTTAGTTTTCATAATTCAACCCTCACCTATTGATGTGAACTATTGTTGAATTCGCTTTGTCGAATTAAAGTCGAAGTGTATTCGACATTGAAAAATAATCGGATGACGCTGTATTTTTGTGTGCAACACTATCAATTAGACATAAATTCGACATAATTTTGGATAGGCTACATTTTTACTGACCGTAGAGTTTTAGGTGGGAACGAGAGATGCTTGAGCGCAGTCGTATTTTAGTTGTTGAAGACAATATCGAACTTCAAGGCATTATTGCCGACTTCTTAGAGGTTAAAGAAGCCGTTGCGGATTTTGCTTCCGATGGCGAACAAGGCTTTAATTTAGCAATGCAAAACGACTTCGATGCGATTGTCTTAGATGTCATGCTGCCTAAGCTAGATGGTATGCAGGTGGCTTCGAAACTACGTCAAAATGGCATAACGACACCGATTTTGATGCTAACTGCGTTGAATGGCCAAGAAGACCTGTTAAGCAGCTTTGATTCCGGTGCCGACGACTTCGTTACCAAACCTTTTCAGTTTCCTGAATTAGAAGCTCGCCTATCAGCACTGATCAAACGCAATAAAGGCTTAGTCGCGAAAAAAACACTGAGCTTTGGTGAAGTGATTATTGATGAAAAAACGCATACCGCTTCAAGAGACGGACAAACGCTAACTCTTACACCTATCTTGTTCCAAATTCTGAGAGAGTTAGTCAAAGCTCAAGGCGGGGTTGTGTCTCGTGAAAGCCTAATCTACATGCTTTGGGGCGATGACATTCCAGACAAAGATGTACTCCGCAGCCATATTTACCTGCTGCGAAATGTACTCGACAAACCCTTCGACTTTCCAATGCTCAAGACCATTCCAAAGCATGGATTTCAGTTGCTCTCGTCTGCTAGTGAGCCTCAATAAAGATGAAGATTCGAACCAAGCTAGGTAACTCAATCGAAGATGTCAGAATCCGTACCATGCGTACCTTTTCTGTCATCGCTCTGGTCTCATCATGCATCGTATTTTTCGTGTTCTCGCTACGGTTGGTTTGGCAAGAAGAAGCTCAAATCGAAAATCACCTCAAGTCATTCAAGGGTGTAGCACAACAGTTCTATCACCAGTTGTCGCCAACTGGCAGTCTCAAACTGTCGGACAGCGTGACGGTTTATTATGGTAAAGCAGACTTTACCGACCAACTCAAAAAGCTACCGCCAATGGCGTTGGAAACGGTCGATCGTCAACGCTTTGAAATTAGACTTTCTGAAGAACACATTCTTATTCCCGGCGTGCTCGTTTACCACTTTGCCTTTGAAGACCAAGGGAAAACCATTCCGACTTACATCACCATCAGCTCATTTGATATGGACCTGTGGGATGACAGTTGGGGCGTATTGATGGCGATTTCGACTCTGTTGATGCTCGGGCTGATCATCGTATTGCGGGTTACCCTCAAGCGAGTCTTTGACCAGTTAATGGCGCCGATTTCAGACCTCAGTACTCAACTCAGTAAACATGAATCTGATAACTTCAAAGTACCTGACCGCACGATTGACGAGCTGCAGATGCTCACCTCACACCTCAACAGCTATTCAAAAATGAAAGACAGGCTTGCCAAGCAAGAGATGATGTTTGCCAAATACGCGAGTCATGAATTAAAAACACCGATAGCAATTGTGATTGGTGCAGCCGAACTACAAGCTATGAAGCCCGATGACCCAGCATTCCAAACTAAGCAACGCGAGCGTATTTTAAGCGCAGCCAATGGGATGAGTAACACGGTCGAGGTACTGCTCAATATTGTGAAACAAGAGAACTCTTCAACCGAAAAAACGTTAACTGAGATCGACGACAGCTCTATCGACTTATCTAAATACCAAGCGATGCTATCCCCTGGCGTTGAGCTGGTGCTGCACGTTGAGCCAGACACCACGCTCAACATGCCCTTGCCACTGGTGAACATGGTTCTGAAGAACTACATTGAAAACGCGATCCGATTTACCACACAAGGTGAGATAACGGTGACTATCAACTCAAATACGATTTCAGTTTCTGATACTGGCTCGGGCTTAAGTGATGATACAAAAACCGAACACGGTCTTGGTTTAATCATCGTCAAGCGTATCGGAGACAGCTACGGCTGGGCATCCACACTGATAGATAACGCGCATTCAAACGCAACATCAACAAGTTCTGGCTGCACTGCGACCTTTGCTAGAAACGATATATAAATACAGAAGGACGAATACAAAAAAGGACATCGTGTGATGTCCTTTTTTAATGACCTGAACAATAAACTACTCTGCCTTTCCTTTCACACCGCAACCTTTAATCACTAGCTGAGTGATGAACTTCGCGGCTTCTTCGTAGTCTTTGTCATCGAGCTTATCTTTCTGCATCACGCTGCAAATCTGCCAGCCAAAATCGGCATAGGTTTGAGTCGCCGCCCAGATGGTAAACATCAGGTGGTGTGCTGGTACGTCATCCATTAAGCCTTGTGCTGACCAAGTGGAGAACTTATCGAGGATCATCTGAGACTGGTTATACAGCTCATCGCCGATCTCTTTTGGCAACACTTTGGCACCAGACATCACTTCATTGGCAAATACCTTAGAAGCGTGTGGATGGTCGCGAGAGATGATCAATTTGGTTTGAATATATTGAGATAAAGCTTCAACGGGATCGCTGAGCTCTTCAATCGGACGAGACGCTTCAAGTAACGGCTGCGTAACGGTTTCTAGAACGGCATTGTAGAGTTTGTCTTTCGAGCTGAAATAATAGAATACGTTGGGTTTGGGGATGTCGGCCGCCTTCGCGATATCGGCCATTTTTGTTGCGGCATAACCATGAGTGGCGAATTGTTCACACGCGACCTCGATGATTAAATCTTGATTCTTTTGTCTGATCCTAGACATAGTACTTCCTTTACAGCTCATTACTTAAACCATAGTAATCAACGTGCTTCATTAGTCCAGAAGTTAATCTCAGAACTCGAGGTCACCGCATTGATAGCAATAAAATGGCCGCTCTTATGTGCAGAAGAACGACCATTCAACCGTGTGTTTTCTAGCGGGTCAGCTTAGAGAATCAATAGTGCACGAAAGTCATTTACGTTAGTAAGCGTTGGACCCGTCGTCAGTAGCACGCCCGTTTGCTTGAAAAAGTCATAACTATTGTTCGCCTCTAGATAATCATCAGCTTTAAGTGACAAGCGAGTCCCTTCTTGCCATGTTTGTGGGGTTATCCATGCCCCGGCATTGTCTTCCACACCGTCAATACCATCGGTATCAGCGGCCAAAGCGAATATGTTGTCCTGTCCTTTTAGCTCGTTATACAAACTTAAGAGGAACTCACAGTTGCGCCCGCCACGACCATTGCCTTTTACGGTTACTGTGGTTTCACCGCCAGATAGCAACACGCAAGGGGTCTCGAATGGATGCTTGTTATTAGCAACTTGCTTGGCTAATGCAGCGTGCACCTTCGCGACTTCTCGCGCCTCCCCCTCAATGCAATCACTCAGCACATACGCGGGGATACCCAAACCTTCGGCTTCTGCAGCAGCAGCTTCCAATGCTGACATTGGGGTCGCGATAATATGATGCTCGGCGTTCTTCCAACAGACGTCATCTGGCTTAACGGTCTCTGATTCTGGATTATTGAGCCATTCAAATGCCGAGCGTGGTGTTTCTATTTGGTAGCGTTCTAAGATTGCCATCGCATCAAAACGCGTGGTAGTGTCCGGTACGGTTGGTCCAGATGCAATCACACTGATGTCATCACCCGGCACATCAGAAATCGCCAATGACACCACTCTTGCTGGATAGGCTGCTTTGGCAAGTCGGCCGCCCTTTATCGAAGATAGATGCTTGCGCACACAGTTCATCTCATCAATGGCTGCGCCAGATTTAAGCAGTGCTTTGTTGATTTGTTGCTTCTCTGCCAAGCTAATATCACCACCGGGCAAGCTAAGTAATGCAGAGCCACCTCCTGACAAAAGACATATCACGGTGTCGTCTTCACTGAGGTTATTCACCAATTCCAACATCCGCTGACTGACTTCCAATCCCATCGCATCTGGAACTGGATGCGCCGCTTCAATCACCTCGATGTACTCACAAGGCGCGAGGTGTTCATAACGAGTCACCACCAAACCTTCTAAATCACGTAGTGCAAGGTCTTGCTGTTTCTTGGCTTGCCACACGGCTTCCAATTCAGCGGCCATCGATGCTGCCGCTTTCCCAGCCCCAATAACGACCGTTCGCCCAGCTTGATTAGCCGAGCGATAAAATATGTCTTGAGGAAGAAAAGGTTCGATGTGGTTTTTGGGTAGAGCCTGATTTACAGCACTTGAGAAAAGGGTTTGCAGAAACTGCTTAGCATCAATGTCCATCAGCCACTCCTTAGTTGACGGAGAAAAAAAGAACCCCAATACAAGGCGAAAGGGTGCCTGCTAAGATCAAGTTGGAAAGGAACAACTTCAACCTTTGCCTCGTACCGGGAACGCGTATAAAAGGAGACGAAACTACGCGATTTATAAACAAACTGTTTGAAACTGTTGGCTAGCGCATCGCAGTCCTATCGAGGCCTGAAAGTCGGTTTACTGTTCGACATAACTGCGATGGTAAGCCCGTATTCATGAGCCTTAATCCCCAAAAAAGTGGTAGGCGAAAAGGCTAATGAACTGAGACGGATTAATCGTTGAAAGAGATTAACGAATCGAGTGGTCAGAACGTTTCTCAATCGCTTGGATAAGCGCAGAGTGGTCCCAGCCTTCACCGCCCATCTCGGCACACTCACCAAACAAATCTTGAGCATTAGCCGTATTCGGCAGCGCGACCCCTAACTCTTGTGCACCCGTTAGTGCAAGATTTAAGTCTTTTTGGTGTAGCGAGATTCTAAAGCCCGGGTCAAAGGTGCCTTCCACCATTCGCTCACCATGCACTTCAAGGATCTTAGAGTTGGCAAAGCCACCTAATAGCGCCTGACGAACTCGCGCAGGATCAGCACCGGCTTTTGATGCAAACACCAGTGCTTCAGAGACCGCTTCAATGTTCAGTGCAACGATAATCTGGTTAGCAACCTTGCAAGTTTGACCCGCTCCGTTGTCACCCACCAGTGTGATGTTTTTACCCATGATTTCAAACAGTGGGCGTGCTTTATCAAAAGCATCTTGCTCACCGCCCACCATGATAGTTAGCGCGGCATTGATCGCGCCTACTTCACCACCAGAAACTGGAGCATCTAAGTATGAAGCACCGCCTTCATTGATACGTGCTGCAATGGCTTTAGTCGCGATAGGCGAGATTGAACTCATATCGATAACGAGCTTGCCCGTTGCTCCGCCCGCCGTGAGGCCTTGCTCGACACCGTTATCACCAAATAGGACCTCTTCCACTTGAGGTGTGTTTGGCACCATAAGAATAATGACATCCGCTTGCTCTGCGGCTTCAGCTGGGGAATGACAAACCGTAGCGCCAGCTGCAACCAGCTCAGCAGGAGCAGCGTTGAAGTGATCCGACAGAATCAAATCATGACCCGCTTTTTGAAGGTTACTCGCCATAGGTTTACCCATGATGCCAGTTCCGATAAATGCAATTTTAGACATATTGTTCTCCTTAACGTTTGAGGGTTACCAGACGCAATTAACGGTACTGGTTTAGCCAACCAAGGCCTTCTGTCGTTGTCGTTTTCGGTTTGTATTCGCAGCCAACCCAACCTTGATAACCAAGCTCATCAAGGTAGTTCAGTACGAATGGATAATTGATTTCTCCGGTACCCGGCTCGTGTCGGCCTGGGTTATCTGCCAACTGCACGTGAGCAATTTGACCAATGTTCTGCTGCATGGTCGGCGTAAGGTCGCCTTCCATAATCTGCATGTGATAGATATCGTATTGGATAGAAAGGTTATCGCTTGCCACCTCTTTAATGATGGTTTTCGCTTGCTCCGTGGTGTTCAAGAAAAAGCCTGGAATATCGCGCGTGTTAATCGCTTCAATCACTAGGCTAATGCCTTCTGCAGCTAACGCATTTGCGGCGTAGTGAAGGTTAATCACAAAGGTCGCCTGAGCGTCTTGCGGAGTAACGCCTTGTGGGACAATACCCGCTAAGCAGTTCACCTGTTTACAACCAAGTTTCTTGGCATAGGCTATCGCTTTAGGCACGCCCGCTTGAAACTCTTCAACGCGTGCTGGGTCAACCGCAATACCACGATCGCCAGCATCCCAATCCCCAGCAGGCAAGTTAAATAGCACTTGCTCTAGATTATTAGCATCAAGCTTTTGTTTAATCTCATCCGCATCAAAGGCATATGGGAAAAGGTATTCCACACCTTGAAAACCCGCCTCAGCGGCAGCTTCAAAGCGATCCATAAAATCAACTTCCGTGAATAACATTGACAAGTTTGCTGCAAATTTTGCCATGACTCTGTCCTTATTCTTTATTTTTGAAAATCTGGTTATTGGTAATAAAGCCTCGCTCTAATGGAGGCTTTCCGTAGAGCCCAATCTCGGCTCTACAGATACACATTATTTTGTGATTATTTGTACGCTAGCGCGGTTGGCGCATCGTCTCGGCTTTCGGCAAGTGGTTCAAATTCGTTGATGGCGTTGATCTCTACGCCCATCGCAATGTTAGTCACTCGCTCCAGAATCAGCTCAACCACCACAGGCACCTTGTGCTTATTCATTAGCTCTTTGGCTTGTTCAAACGCTGCTGCAATTTGGTCTGGTTCACGAACTCGAATCGCCTTACAACCTAAGCCTTCAACAACCGCTACATGGTCGACACCGTAGCCCTCAAGCTCTGGCGCATTTTGGTTATCAAATGCCAGTTGTACACAGTAATCGATATCAAACTGACGCTGCGCTTGGCGAATCAAGCCTAGGTAGGAGTTGTTCACTAGCACATGGATATATGGCAAGTTGAACTGCGCACCTACCGCAAGTTCTTCAATCATAAATTGGAAGTCGTAGTCACCAGAGATAGCAACGATATCGCGATTTGGATCGGCCGCTCGTACACCTAATGCGGCTGGTGTTGTCCAACCAAGCGGGCCTGCTTGACCACAGTTGATCCAATTACGCGGCTTATAAACATGCAGGAACTGAGCGGCAGCAATTTGCGACAAACCAATCGTGCTCACATAACAAGTATCACGACCAAATGCCTTGTTCATCTCTTCATAAACGCGCATCGGTTTCATTGGCGCTTCATCGAAATTGGTTTTACGCAGCATGGTCGATTTTCGTTCCTGACACTCACTTGCCCAAGCATTTCGATTTGGTAATTTGCCAGCATCACGCCACTCTTGCGCCACTTCAACCATTAGCTCAAGTGCTGATTTTGCATCAGAAACAATGCCTAAATCAGGACAGAACACGCGGCCGATTTGGGTCGGTTCAATATCGACATGAACAAACTTACGACCTTCGGTGTAAACATCGACAGAGCCGGTATGACGGTTAGCCCAGCGGTTACCCACACCAAACACGAAATCAGAGTTCAGCATGGTTTCATTACCGTAACGGTGAGAAGTTTGTAGCCCCACCATGCCTGCCATTAACTCGTGGTCATCTGGGATAGAACCCCACCCCATCAAGGTTGGAATCACTGGTACACCCGTGATCTCAGCAAACTGCTGTAGCAGCTCAGATGCACCTGCGTTGATCACACCACCACCGGATACAATCAAAGGTTTCTCCGATTGAGACATCATGGTTAATGCTTTCTCAACCTGCGCGCGTGTTGCTTGTGGCTTGTAAGGTTCTAGCGGTTCATAGGTATCAATATCGAACTCAATCTCAGCCAACTGCACATCTAAAGGTAGATCAATCAGCACAGGGCCGGGGCGTCCAGAACGCATCAAATGAAAGGCTTTTTGAAATGCGCGCGGCACTTGAGCAGGTTCCAGTACCGTGGTTGCCCACTTAGTGACTGGCTTAGCAATCGATTCGATGTCGACCGCTTGAAAGTCTTCTTTATGAAGGCGAGCACGCGGAGCCTGACCAGTGATACATAGGATAGGGATCGAGTCAGCTGATGCAGAATAAAGACCTGTGATCATGTCCGTTCCTGCCGGGCCAGAAGTACCAATACACACACCAATATTATCCTGATTAGTACGTGTGTAGCCTTCAGCCATATGTGAGGCACCCTCTACATGTCGAGCTAAGACGTGGTCGATTCCTCCGAGCTTTTTCATCGCTGCGTACATTGGGTTTATCGCTGCGCCGGGAACACCAAATGCGATGTCTACTCCTTCACGTTTAAGCACTTCTACCGCTGCTTCAATCGCTTTCATAATTGCCATTCGAACCTCCAGTTCAGATTGTATACAATTAAACTAACTTTTGTGTACTATGAATCATCCTCAGCATTTATCAAGTCCAATTTGAAACATTTTTGTTACATCAACCTATCCTATTGAACAGCAATTAAGCCTGAAAAGCTTACAATTCATTGCTTTACATAAAATATCTTTACGTAAAAATAAATCACAAAAAGATTAAATGATAAATAAATGTTAAATACCATTTGCTTGTTTACAATTTCTACAATATAAATATCGTTAAAAAGAGCATTTTGTATACAAAATGACATCACATTGTGTAAAGGAGACAAACAATGATGAATGACGTGAAAGAAAGAGAAGAAACGCTGTGTATGCAGGTACTTGGGAATATGGACAACCCCGAGTACAAAGAGATCTTGTCTAAAGATGCATTGAAATTCTTAGAAGCTATCGTTAACAAGTTTGGAGATCGCCGTCATGCCCTGCTAAATGATCGCGACATTAAACAAGCTCAATACGATAACGGTGAGTTACCCAATTTTAGAAAGGACACTATCTCTATTCGTCAGAATAAAGAGTGGAAAGTCGCAACACCGCCGCCAGAATTACTGGATCGCCGAGTAGAGATCACTGGTCCTATCGAAAGAAAGATGGTGATCAACGCATTAAACTCGGGCGCGAAAGTCTTCATGTGCTGCTTTGAGGATGCGTCTTCTCCAACTTGGGCCAACATGGTCGAAGGGCAAATTAACCTAAGAGATGCCAACTTGGGCACCATCAGCTATTTCGATGAGAAGAAACAGAAGAGCTACCAATTAAATAACGATCCTGCTCTATTGATTGCTCGTCCTCGCGGGATTCATTTGCCTGAACAGTCCATTCAATTCAACAATCAACCTATCGCTGGTTGTTTGATGGACTTTGCGCTGTACTTTTTCCACAACTATCAATCACGTGCGCAGCAAGACTTAGGCGTTTACTACTACATTCCCAAGCTTGAGAGCATGGAAGAAGCACAATGGTGGGACGACATTTTCAGTTTCACCGAGCACTATTTCAACGTAGCAAAAGGCACCATCCGCGCGACCGTATTGATTGAAACGCTGCCGGCCGTCTTCCAAATGGAAGAGATCTTGTACGCAATGCGTGATCATATCGTTGCGATGAACTGTGGCCGCTGGGACTACATCTTCAGCTATATCAAAACACTGAAAAATCATAAAGATCGTATCTTGCCCGACCGTCACGGGATCGGCATGGATCAAGAGTTCCTAAACGCTTACAGCCAGCTGCTGGTTCGTACTTGTCACGCTCGTGGTGCGCTGGCGATGGGTGGCATGTCTGCTTTCATTCCAGCAAAAGATCCGCAAGAGATGGAGCGTGTGACCGCCAAAGTTATTGAAGACAAACAAAGAGAATCGCAAAACGGACACGATGGCACATGGGTCGCGCACCCTGCCCTAGTTGATTTAGCGATGTCGATCTTCGACAAGCATCTTGATGGCAAAGTGAATCAAATGGATTTCCAAAGCCCTGAACACACCATCAATGCCGACACCTTGCTCAAACCATGTGAAGGCAGTCGCGACGAAGCGGGCGTGCGCAAGAATATCCGTATAGCGCTGTATTACATCGAGGCTTGGATCCAAGGCTACGGCTGTGTACCTATCTACGGACTAATGGAAGATGCCGCCACCGCGGAGATCTCAAGAGCCAACATTTGGCAATGGATCCATCATAGCGTCACGCTGGATGACGGGCAAACCTTTACCAAACAACTTTTCCACTCTTGGCTTTACCAAGAGTTAGACACAATAAAACACGAAGTCGGAGACTCGCGCTATGCAGCAGGTCGATTTGAAGAGACAGCCGATCTTTTCTATCAACTTTCTACAGCCGAAGAGTTCGCTGCCTTCCTAACTTTACCCAGCTATGGGCTATTACAAGAGTCCAGTTAGGACTCTTGTACCAAGCTGAATCAGTCAATGGTATTCATGAATAAGAGTAATAATTGGCTGACTTAGCTTGGTACACAGCCCCTTGAAAAACTAGGAGATAACATGGGAAGTTTGACTCTACAACAAGCGTTAACCATCATCGATGGCACCTTAAAAGCAGGAAACAAGATTCACACAGAACCTTTGACGGTCGCCGTCTTAGATAGCGGTGGCAAACTGATTTCTCTGCAACGTCAAGATGGCTCCAGCATGATGCGACCTGATATCGCCATTGCTAAAGCCTGGGGCGCACTCGCACTGGGGTGTTCTTCGAGAAAACTCGCCCAAGATGCTGACAACCGACCAGCATTTATCTCCGCCGTAAATGTACTCGCACACGGAAACATGGTGCCTGTACCTGGGGGGCTGCTCATAAGAGACAAAGATAAAACGGTACTCGGAGCCATTGGCGTCAGCGGTGATATCTCAGACATCGATGAAAGCTGCGCCATCAACGGAATTGGCTGCGCAGAGCTGTTCAGTGACGAGATGCTGCAAGCTTAAGTTCAGTCATTCACGGAACTCACAAACGAAAAAACCGAAGCCTTGAGCTTCGGTTTTTTATTCATAAGTTGCGCCAACAACACGAACGAATAAACTTTAATTGGATTAAGACCACTAACGAACAAAAACCATTAAACGTGTCCATTTGGCTTCTTGCTTCAACTTGTTAGACAGCCAGTAATCAAGACTAAACGACCCTGCGCCCAGTGCCGCTAACGCCAGATACCCACCAGCAACAGAGACGTTTTTGTAGAAGTGAATCATTTGACCCGATGAACTTGGATCGAAATGAAACATAACACCAGAAACCAATGAGAAAAACGCAATCGAGAACGCGGTAAAGCGAGTCATAAATCCAGCTAGAATCGCAAGCCCGCCACCGAGTTCAAGCAAAATAACCAAAGGCAACAAGTAAGCGCTCACGCCTTGAGATGCCATGTATCCCGCAGTTCCTTCATAGCTAAATAGCTTTCCCCAACCGGCTTGAATAAACAAGTAAGCCAATAAAATACGAGCGAAAAAAGTCAGTGTGTCGTTCAATCTGGTGTTCATAGTTAGTTCTAAGCCTTGATAAGTTTCATTGCCGATAGATTATTCGACTTAGCATTAAGATGATAACGAGAAAAATAGAACAACTTGTTTGAAATTTTAGTAGACATACTCGCATACAAATTACTGACTAATTCCGAAGATTGAACAACCTCAATGCTGTTACCATTGCCTTAAATTCATTGAAACTCTTGCCCCATTTTTATTGATTTTATGAAGACTCTGAAGAAGACACTGCCGCTCGACACCTTACAAATATTGGATGTTCTACAACGAGAGGGAACTTACTCGTCAGCCTCTGCACACCTCAATCGTTCCGTTTCTGCATTAAGTTACCAGATTCAAAAATTAGAAGACGAACTTGGCATCTTGATCTTAGATAGGTCAGGACACAGAGCCGTGTTTACTCAGGTAGGACAAATGTTGGTGGAAAATGGTCGACAGTTGCTGGCAGGATCAGATGAGCTCATAAACCAAATACAACGTTTTACCAGTGGTTGGGAAAGTGAGCTGTTTGTGTCCTATGACGGCATTATCGGGCAAAATATTGCGTTGTCGTTAATCGCTGATATGGCAACAGAATGCAGCACGCAACTGTATGTCCAAGAGGATATTTTGTCGGGAGGCTGGGAGGCATTAACCTCAGGAAAAGCAGATATTCTCATCTCATCGATGCCCAATATCGAGCTACCGAATACTGTGAATATTAAAACTATCGGCAGTGTAGAAATGATTTGGGTCGCCGCAAAAAACGCACCCATTTTAGATGAACCAAATCCGCTCAGTGAATCTACACGGCGTGAGCACACAATCATCGCAGTGGCCGATACCGCTAAGTCAGCGCCTAAAGTCACCAAAAACATCTTACTAAACCAAAAAACCAGTACGGTCAGTTCAATGACTAGTAAGCTGACGGCAATTCAACGTAACCTTGGCATTGGCACTCTACCTAAACAACTTATAACCGCCGAGTTAGAAGCTGGAAGTTTAGTAGAAATTGGCCACGCGAGAACCGTTGATATCGTGCTTGCGTGGCAAATAGGCAACATGGGGAAGGCAAAAACACTCGCTTTAAAAAAGTTAGAAAAGTGCTGGAGAGCATCGGCTCAAACTGACTAAAAAGATCCTAAACAGCGCGACACCAAATTGAAGCCACAAAAAAACCGAAGCTCATCACTTCGGTTTTCAAATCAAATGAAGCTCGTTCAGTTCACTAAATTCAGTAAACCGATTCAACCAGTGATTACTCGTAAGCACTCAACCACGCTTTTAAAAGTTGGTTGGTGTTTTTCTTCTGACTAGCAGATAAAGATTTAACCAGCTTTTTCTGCATCTCGACATGTTCAGTCATCATCTCATCGATCAGAACTAGGCCATCTTTGGTCAGTTTAACACTCACGCTTCGTCGGTCTTCTTTACTGTGCTCTCGGCTAATTAGCCCTTTGGCTTCTAGCTTATCAAGACGATTGGTCATCGCACCGGATGTCAGCATCATTGACCCAATAAGCTCAGAGGGCGTTAGTCGGTAAGGCTTTCCAGAGCGTCGTAAGGTCGCCAATACATCAAACTCGCCCAATTTCATGTCGTACTTTTTATGAAGGTCAGCAACTTGCGTTTCCATATACTTGGCAATACGCATAATCCGGCCCATCATTGCCATAGGCTCAGTTTCTAATTCGGGCTTTTCCTTTGCCCATTGCTCTACAACGCGGTCGATAGCATCCATTTGCAATCTAGCTCCGTTATTAGTCTGATTACTTTAAACTAGTTTAACATAAAGATACTTTACAACCACTAGTTCTCAGTATACAGTTCACACAATAGTTATCTTAACGTAAAGATATTTTAGATGAACATATTATTAGCAATGATTCCCGCATTCTTTTGGGGAACAACTTATGCAGTGACGCAATTTACGCTACAGGAGTGGCCACCATTATTATTAGGTGCTTTGCGTGCATTACCTGCTGGTTTGTTATTGCTAGCGGTAAAGCAGACACTGCCGAAAAAAGGCGAGTGGCAGATCATTTTCACTCTAGGCCTTATCAACATCGCGACCTTCTTTGGTTTGATCTTTGTGATGGCATTAACCCTGCCTTCTGCGATTTCAGGCGTGGGTATGATCTCCGTACCTGTGTTCGCAATGATCTTCCATTGGGTAGTGAAAAAGCAGCGCCCGCATTTGATTCAAGCCCTTTCTGGTATTGGCTTGATCACCTTAGCTTGGATTCTATTCAACCCAAGCCAAATAGCATTAAACCCTATCGGTTTAGGCGCAATGTTTGCCGCAATCATGTGTATCGTTATCGGCAGCAGCATTACCAAATCACTGGGTAATCGCATGCACTGGTGGAAGGTACTCACATGGCAGCTGATTTTGGGCGGTACAATTTTGTCTGTCGCTTCTGGCGTTCACGCCTTCATCGACCCACAACCTTATGTTAACGCTGTGACTCATTTCGACACTCGCAATGCGATGGGCTTGGTTTGGGTGATTGGGCTCAATACGGCGCTTGGTTACGGCATGTATGTGTGGTTGCTGCAACGTATGTCTGTGGTTGACTTCACCTTCGGTGGCATCGCTAACCCAGTGGCAGGTATCGTTACAGGTATGGTGTTGATGGGCGAATCCTTCACTGCGGTGCAATACTCGCTGATGACAGGCATGATCGTGATGTCACTGCTACCACAACTGATTCTTGCAATAAGACAAACCAAAACGGTCAAACCCGTTACGCAATAAAAAGATTTAGGCAGTTACGAATAAGCCCGCCAAGTGCGGGCTTTGTTTTGTCTATAGAACTGTTTATTACAGCGTATCCAAACCGTTCTGCGAGCGTCTTCCAACCCTTGCACATTGCTCCTCACTTTGAAGCTCATTTTTGAGCCTATCGCGTATCAGACATGTTTTTTCGACTAGCATAAAGTAAGTACATCGAAACGAAACTGAAAGGTGACATCATGATTAAGTCGAAGCTGAAAGCACTTGTGTTGGCGAGCAGTCTATTTATCTCACACCAAGTACTGGCTACGGAAAACTACAATACCGATATTCCGCCAAGCATTATGACGCCGGATACGGTGCAAACCAGCATCGGTGAGCTGAACTTTAAAGATGGTGCACCAACGGCTGAAACTGCGCAAAAGCTGTATGACAACCTAGATACGCTTCGCTCAACAGAGGTGTTCCTCAATGCGATTCCAATGGCTTCGGTTGAAGCACTGCGCGTTGGTCATGCTGAGATTGGTTCAACATCATCAAACCAAGTAGTGGTGTTTAATAACTTGATGGATTCGAATCCGCTATTTCTAACCGGTAACACCGACACCGTTTATGCTTCAGTTTTCCTCGACCTTGAAAAAGATGGCCCAACCGTCATTGAAGTGCCCGAAGGTATGGGACCAACGACGGTGAACGATGCGTTCTTCCGTTTTGTTACCGACCTAGGCATCGTGGGACCAGACAAAGGCAAAGGCGGTAAATACCTGATTCTTCCTCCAGGTTACGAAGGCGAAGTACCTGAAGGCTACTTTGTTTCACAATCGACCAGTTACACCAACTGGTTCATTGCTCGCGGATTCCTGAAAGATGGCAAGACCGATGCCGCAGTGAAAGCCTATAAAGAGAAACTTAAAATCTACCCACTAGCGAAGAAAGATGACCAACCGAAAATGGAGTTCATCTCGGGGAGTGGTAAATCGTTCAATACCATTCATGCAAATGACGAGCACTTCTACACAGAGATTAAAACCGTGCTAGATAAAGAGCCGATTTCATTCATCGACCCTGAGCTGCGTGGTTTAATGTCGAGCATTGGCATTCAAAAGAACAAACCTTTTGCGCCCGATGAACGCATGAAAAAGCTGATGAAAGATGGTGTCGCGATTGGTAACGCAACAGCTAGATCCCTGTACTTCCAGCCAAGAGACAAGAAAGCTTACATCTATGAAGACCGTCTATGGAAAACGGCGTTTATCGGCAAAGATTACCAATGGTTAGTCGACCAAGGTGAAGGTGGACGCAACCTAGATGCACGCTCTTACTTCTTCTATGTAGCGACGGTAAATACACCCGCGATGGCTCTAAAGCTTATCGAAAAGGGCTCTCAATATGCGCTGCTTGACCAAGCGAAAGACGGTGAATACTTCGATGGTGGCAAACACTATAAATTGAATATTCCAGCGAATGTTCCGGCTAAGAACTTCTGGTCTATTGTGGCTTACGACACGCAAACGCGTTCAGAGCTACAAACCAGCCAACCGCTGCCAAGTAAGAATAATCAGCGCGATGATTTTATCGAAAACAAAGATGGTTCGGTTGATCTGTACTTTGGCCCTACCGCGCCAAAAGGCAAAGAAGCGAACTGGATAGAAACGGTTCCAGGCAAAGGTTGGTTCACGATTCTAAGACTCTACGGCCCTCAAGAAGCTTGGTATGACCAAACATGGAAGCCAAGCGACATTGAAGAAGTTAAGCTGTAACACTAACCAGACTTAACGAAACAAGCTGTAGAGACTAAAAAACGCGCCTTCATCGGCGCGTTTTTTTGTTGTTGTCATCTATATGAACAACTGCTCTCTAGGCTCTCACTCAAGATCTGCTCAATCCGTTTGACTATTGGGTGCTGATAACAAGCACGGTGATACTGAATACCAACATCAAAAGTCACCGCTTCGCCATTGAATAGCACAGGACGTTTACTGAGCCCACTTGGGATAGAAGCCAAATCCATATCAAAGCCAACGTACACATACTGGCTCACCTGCACACATTCCAACGCGGAGGAGACCGATGCCACAGTCAGCTTCTGCTGCAATACCAAGCCTGTGCGCTTTTTTAGGCGCTCGTAGTAGGAGTTCGCATCCAATGACCCCATCGAAACACGCACCGTATCAAAGCTCTCTAACTGGTTGAGGTCGATGGTCTCATTTTTGGCTAGAGGATGTGTATCGGCCACATAAGCAAACAATTCTAACGACCCCATTTTTCGCTCAACAATGCGATCATTGAGTTCATTTGGATAGCCTGAAACACCAATCGCCAAGGTGCCCGCTTTGGGAAATTCAACGCCATCTAACGACCAATCCATCATCGATATTTTGGGCTTTGACTCCTCATTGGTAAGACCTTGCAACAGAGGAACCGTAAACAGTGTGCTCAATGGATTCGCAGCATGAAAAACATACTCAATATTCGAATCGGTACCAATAAACGACTGCGATATTTGCTGCGCTTGCTCTAGCTTTTCTAGCGGCTCTTTCACCACCTGCATTAGTTGAGTGGTGAACAGGGTCGGCGCATAAACACCTTTGGTTGCAATGAATAACTCATTAGCAAACAAGTCTCGACAATCCGAAAGGTGACGATTAAACGTTGCACGGCTTATATCCAGAATATGGCATACCTTCGCCTGAGACTGTTGCTCATAAAGCAAATCCAAAAATCGATACAAATTTAAGTCGATTGTGTTTTTCAAATGCCCTACCTCATTTCCATGCTTTGCCGTTCTTAGTTCAGTATGAACATGAACCAAATAAACCTTCAACACTCTATGCTATAAGTTTGTTGTCAGTAGCGTTTTTTACGGACGTTATCTAAACACCACTGCCCACAAGACTCCGAAATCGAGAAAACCTGTCAATTATCTTACGTTGCGGAATCATACATCTACTCGTCAAAATTAGACCTTACAAAGAATAATGCCTTTATCTTAATCTCTTTTTGTGAAAATTATTTACCCTGAAAGATTATATTAGAGATTTAATTTCTCCATTTCATTTCAATTAGAGACAAAAAGGCAAAATTTTTCTCCTGTGACCTACTTATACTGTGCCACGTCATTAAGGCGCTACAAGCCTATGATTTAAAATAATTATTAATGAGTAGTCACCATGAATTCGAAGTCGCTAACTATCTTGCTTTTTGTCTCTGTTTGCTTAATTTGGGGAACCACTTGGTTCGCTATGGAAGTGGCATTGCATTCTATCCCACCTATTTTTGCCACTGCATTACGCTTTTTACTGGCCGCACCGTTGCTTGCGGTATTGGCGAAAGTGTTCAACCAACCTCTGCTTTTTCCTAAGGGTAAACGTCAATGGCTGCTGATTGTGGCACTGATGTATTTTGCTATTCCGTTCACTTTGATGATCTACGGTGAGCAATACATCTCTTCTGGTTTGGCGTCGATCATCTTCGCCAACATGCCAGTCGCGGTGATGCTGATGTCGGGGTTGTTCCTTGGCCTGCGCTTAGCTAAGCATCAAATATTCGGCCTGATTACTGCTGTTGTGAGCCTGTGTTTAATCCTTGGTAACGAAATGCAGATGGGTGGCGATGACTACCTTATCGGTACGGTTTGCTTAGGTCTTGCGGTTGCTATTCACGCGGTGATGTATGTGTTGGTACAAAAGCACTGTAAAGGTATCGAAGTACTGACCTACAACGCTGTTCCGAGCTTAATTGCTTCTCTATTCTTATTTGCGGTTTCGGCAGCAGGCGAAAACGTGAATGTTGAATCTTTCACTTGGGATTCAATCTCAGCGGTCGTGTACCTAGGCTTTGTAGCGAGTGTCGGCGGCATTGTGGCTTACTTCAAATTAGGTCAAGTTTCGACGCCGTTCCAAGCATCTATTTGTTTTCTAATCTTCCCAGTGGTGGCGCTACTGATCTCTTGCTACATCAATGGTGAAGTTCTATCTGAACAATCACTGGTTATGATGATTCCGCTGCTTTGTGGCATCTTGTTGACCAAGGCACCTAAGGGCATCTTCAAGCTACGTTCTTCGCTGAAAACAGCGAGCAGCAACTAAGCTCTGTGTTAGTTCCCCCTAGAAGCTTGCAATGAGCTTCTAGGGGTTTAATCGTTATGCATAGTTAAACTTCCGCCTCACTCCCTCTGTACATGCTCTAGCCTGTTTCGTCACTCATAGCTAATCACACCAAGTAAATGACTTAAAAGTCACTATCGACTACATTAGAGTCAGCTGAGCAGCGACTGTTACCGTTATCTACACAGCACTCACTCCAACAAAGGAATGTCATGAGAACTCCCATTAAACACGTTCGTCTAATCAAAGGTCAGCCCTGTCGCGCTGCTGAGCTATCTAACAGTGATGATACGTTCTTAGAACCACACAGACATGAGTATTGGGAGTTGGTGTGGTGCGTGGATAACCATGGCAGTCAGAGTATTGATTTCGTTGACTACGACAACAAAGTCGGACGTATTTTTACCATTGCTCCGGGTCAGGTTCACCGCTCTGAACTGGTGGGAGAAAATGCTCGTTTACTGGTATTTACCCCAGGTTTTGTCAAAACCAATCATCGCAACACACAGCTGGTCGATACCGTTTTTGCCATGCATCAAAGTCGACCGCCTTATTTGGACTGCAACGAAGAAGGCAACCACTACTTGCTGCCTATTTTCACCATGATCAAAGAAGAGTGTGAGCGAGAGGACAGCGACTGGGATTTAGTGGAGTCGCTCGTTAATAGCTTTTTACGCTATATATTGCGCTTCGCAACCCAATCCTCGTTGAAAGGCGAAGTGCGTGACAGCCGAGTAAACAAGGTTGTCGATTTGATTGAGCAACACTACACCACCCACAAACATTGCGACTTTTATGCGCAAGCGCTGTCGATAACCAACAAACGCATCAACGAAATCGTCAAGGCTGACAAAGGCAAAACCGTTACCCAGCTAATTCACGACCGAATCATCTTAGAAGCGAATCGAGAATTGATATTTTCCACCAAGACCATCAAAACCATCGCGTTTGGACTCGGCTTCGAAGATCCTGCCTATTTCAGCCGTTTTTATCGTGGGCAGATGAACGAATCCCCCGCAGAGTTTCGAGCTCGATGTGCAGATAGTGCAACATAACACGCAGATAATCCCTTTTTAGAATCCAGTTAAGTTCCGATAATGCTCCCTCTTTATTATATCCACTTTGGTTACATCCAATTTGTTGGGAGCTTGCTCAAATGGCCATCAACCTAAAAACCGATCCAATTTCTAAATCCTTTTATCAGTACCTTTGGCCTGCGCTAACCGGCATGGTGATCAAGTCTCTTTTCATCATGGGAGACGCTTGGTTCGTGGGGCATGGTGTTGGCCCAGACGGGCTCGGTGCTATCGCGTTAACCATCCCTGCTTTCTCTATATTTACTGCCATCGCAATGATGGTAGGTATTGGTGGCGCTGCACTTATGTCGATCGAAGTCGGCAAAGGTAATGTGTCTTCAGGACAAACTCTGTTTAGCCAATCCATGCTGGTTACTGCTCTGTTTAGCACCGTAACAGTCACTGCTGCTTTGTTTTGGTTGGATGAAATGGTGGTGTTGATGGGCGCGACGGGTTACATGGCTGAACTTGCTCACGATTACCTATCCGTCATGTTGCCATTCTTTGTGTTGTATTCATTGGCATGGGTCATGTCGTGTTTTGTGCGTAACGATACCAACCCGAAACTGGCGACGTATGCTATGTCGATCGGCGCTGTGGTTAACCTTGTATTGGACTACTTCTTCGTCTTGGATTTTGGTTGGGGCATGAAAGGGGCAGCCTACGGCACAGCCATCTCACAAGTCGTGATCGCCTGCATTTTATTGAGCCACTTCGTACGTAAACAAGGTACCTTAGAGCTGAGCTTAAAAGGGATTGGTTTCAATAAAGTACCAAGTATCCTCAAGATCGGTACCCCGACCTTCTTCATCGAAGTGACGGCGGCAATGACCATTTTGTTGTTCAACTATGTGTTACTTCATCAATTCGGTGAGAACCACATTATTGCTTACGGCTTAACAGCAAATGTAGGTGTATTTGCCCTATTTGTGATGGTCGGAATCGCACAAGCTTGCCAGCCAATTATCAGCTTTAATCATGGTGCAAGCCAGCCTAAACGTGTCGATGAAATCTTCCGCCTTGGGCTAAAAAGTGCGGTAGGCAGTGCCTTAGTCTTTATGATTTTGGTGTATCTGTTTGCACCGAAAATCGCTGCCTTTTATTTGGGTGCCTCAAGTGACTTGATTGGACTATCAGCAACAGCGTTAACCTTCTTCTTCTTTGCAGTACCACTGATGGGAGTCAACTTGGTGATCGCCAACCTGTTTCAGGCAACGGCTAAACCTAAGCAAGCAACACTGATATCTCTCGGACGAGGCTTTGTATTCGTTGCATTAGGCATCATCATTTTGCCAAAGCTGTTCCCAGAACAAGGAATTTGGGCGAGCATCTTATTTGCAGAAACTGTCACTGCGATATTCAGCCTAAGCATGCTGCGAGCCTACAAGAAGCGTTTCTCGGGTTCGTTAGAAGAGCAAGCAGCTTAGAGCGTTACACTTTTGGCTAGCACATACAAAAAAGCTCCAATATCGCTATTGGAGCTTTTTTGTTTATCTCGCCAGAGTTATCGCAGTCTAGCGCCAGCTAAACACTCGTACTTCGTTGCCCTCTTCAGGCTTCTTCGGAATGTTTAAAGATAGCGCCAAAGAAACCGCCGCCATCGCCGCACCAATATAGAAAACCGTTGCAGGAGAGGATAACCAAATCACACCAAACGCGACAGGAATAACAACCGCCGCGATATGGTTGATGGTGAAAGAGACACCTGCGGTTGATGCCATGTCTGCTGGATCTGCAATTTTTTGGAAGTAGGTTTTAATCGCTAACGCCAAAGCAAAGAACAGATGATCGACCACGTACAGCGCAGCCGCCCACTCAGCACTTTGCACCAAGCCATAACCAACAAACACACCGATCAAACCAACATATTCGAAGATCAACGCCTTGCGCTCACCAACTACACCAATGAATCGTCCAATACGTTTCGCGAACAAGAAGTTAAATAGGTAATTCACTAAGAACAGTAACGTGACATCTGCAGCAGAGTAACCGAATTTCTCTACCATCAAGAAGCCTGCAAACACGGTGAAGATCTGTCTTCTCGCGCCACTCATAAACGTCAGCGCGTAGTAGAGCCAGTAACGCTTCCTTAGCACCAATTTCTTATTTTGTTGGGTCTTGGTTTGAAACTCAGGGAAACCAAAGGTCATCACCAACACCAGAACGAAGCCGATGCCTCCGGTAATGCCATATACCCAAGCGAAATCGAGTTTTAGCTGTTCTAACATCACCCAAATAGATCCATAGGTGAGAAGAGAGGCAAGTGCACCCACCGAGATCATTTTGCCTAGCATCTCTGGCGCTTCTTCTTTGCTTAGCCATTGCAGTGACAAAGATTGCTTCAGCGTTTCAAAATAGTGGAAACCCGTCGACATCAAAATAGTGGTAAGCAAAAGGCCTGTCAGTGAAGGGAATAAACCGGTAATCGCCGTGCCCACGGTCAGCATCGCTAGCGATATCAACATGAAGCGTTGCTCACGGATGAAAGCTAAAACAAACACCACAGTAAACGCTAAGAAGCCGGGTATCTCACGAACACTTTGCAGCAAGCCTATATCAGCACCGTCAAAGTTCGCTTTCTCTATCACGAAATTATTAAGCAGAGCCATCCAGCTCGAAAACGCGATAGGTACAACAATCGAAATCAGTAATAAAAAGTTTTGCGGCGTTTTCCAGCTCGCAGGTGATGCTCTCATAGCAGCCAAATCCTAAATCATAATCCAGTATCATACTCCGCTTTTATGGTGATTAACAAACGATTAACTTTTGTTTTCTCATGTTCATAGAACCCAAAAATGCATATGACAAGAAGGTATAAACAGGAGAAATGAGTGGTTATGTGTAGAGAGAAGGATGCAATGAAAAAGGAGGAATAAGAAGGGAGAAACTCTCCCTTCATCAAGGTAATTAACCGTTAAAGACCTTTATAGAAAGTTAACCACTCTCCACGCTCTAAACCGCTCACATGTACCCCAGAGATACCACTAGAGGTCGTTGCGTTCGTCGGCAAGAATGACAGGTTTACGTTTTTAAATTGATCGGAGATTTCACTTTCCGTGCCCGTTTGAGAAAGAATGTAACCCAAGTTCGTTGAGCTCCAACTAGAGTTACCGCTGTCTTCCCACTTTTTGAGGAGTTCTTTTGTCACCAATTGGCTACCAACCTTGAGGGCTGGGCCGCTGATATTGCGGAACTGATAATAGTCAGCGCCTGAAGACGTTAAAGCGATTACCTTCTCAGACAACACATATAAAGATTTGATGCCATTGCTACTCAACGACTCTTTGGCCAATAAGGTTCTCGTCTGGTTATCTACGATATAAAGAGAGTTTGCGGTTGTAATAGCACTGGTTTTTCCATCACGAGATGTCGCTATCTTGCTAATTTCAGCATCAACGATCAGCTCCCCAAGTACGGTTTGTTGTATTGAATTAGACACCCACTCAACCTTATTGCTATCCAGCCCCAACAGTATCTGCTGGTTCACGACAATATTGGCTGTTTTGAGGTTCAACTTATCAATGGTCATCTTAGTAGAAAGGTTCGAAGTATCGATAATTTCTGCGGCTAAATTGCTGTTTGAGAAGTAGTTTTTATAGACAATCACGGCTTCACTTTCGTCATAAGATGGCATGACTTGCGGCGAAGAAGCTTTCAACGCATGGCTCCAGCTTTTCATATCAAGCTTATTAGCACTTAACGATTTGAGTTCTTGCTGTGAGTATATCGAGCTTCCAGTATTTTTAATCGCCAACAACGAGCCGCTTTGTAACAGAGGGATCACTGCCGCAAAGTTATCGTTAATGCACGATTCACTCGATTTAGGCTGAACTGCAGGGTTAGGTTTTGGTATGGGCGGAAGCGTACCTCCACTACGGCTGCTGTATGTATCAATCGCAAAAGCTTTGACGCCGACATTGTTGTTATTCGAATCATTGAGACTCGTGAGGAAAACACCATTAGCGCCTTGGCTATTACAAATATCACTCGCTGTCGGTGAAACGTAAGCTGTCGGCTTGTAAACTTTGTAAGCCTGAACACCATTTAACGCTGGCACTAACTGGATTATTTCATTTGCATCTACCGTAGTTTCCCCACCGCCAGTACCACTTCCATGATCGCCATCGTGGTCATCATCATCATCATCATCATCGTCGTATGAACGAATGCTAACCAAATCAGAAGCCGTTTGAGAAGCTGGGTCACCATTGATTGTCACCGGTTTATTGCGTGACGAACTATCAATCTGCATAACCACATCGTCCGCCGTTACGAACACTATCTGGCTGTTCGCAGGATTCAACGCAATCGACTTAGCAGCATATAATTCTGGTACTGACTGAGAGCCTCTTACCACTAATGAATTTTCAATTTGCAGGTGTCTCGACACCGCTCCAGCAACATCAATCGCCGATAAATCCAGAGTTTTATGTTCGATCATCATATCTAACGCGTGAGCAATATTTGTGTAGGAAGATTGTTTACCGTCCGTTTGTGCCTTTTTCAAAGAAGTTAGCAACAAATCAGATAAATCTTTAGGTCCATAGGTAGTATCAAGCACACTGAAATTGATGCCAACATGATCCCCTAATTTACTCTGAAGTGATGCTTTTGCTTGTTCAACATCATTGCTTACGCCGGGGTTAAACATCATCTCGCTATGAATCAAAGTCGTGAAGGGTGTCACCAATTCCATGCTGGGAGAAGCGGTTAAAATTGCACCATCATATTGCCTCTGTTTAGCGTACCCAGAAACCTCTTCAAGCTGTTTTTCTTGGTCACTGCATACGCCATTCAGATCTGCATCAGCACATACTAATGAACCTTGATAGGCATAGCCTGAGGCAGGCGTTCCAACTGAGCTATTCCCGTCTGAACCTCCCCCACATCCAGCGACCATTAAGACACTAGAGATAGCTAGTGACAATTTGCATATTAAAAATTTATTGTGCATTTCTTCGACCGATTCACCTAGTTTATTATTGGATTGATAGTATTTTATTTTGCTATTAAATCACTTAACGAAATAAAAGATCAAATGATATTGATAATTACTATCATTTAAATTAATATCCTCCGCCTTTCCTATGGGTAATTTATAAATTATTTGGAGTTCAGGTGGTCAGGAATCCATACAAATTAATGAGTGTTTCACTCGTTTCCACAATGCTCATTGCTTGTGGCGGAGCAGAGTCAGATCCGAAGCTTAAACAGTCACAAACTCAGCCAAATTCTCAAAATGTTTCGGGGATAGCTTTGGATGGTTATTTACACAATGCGAAGGTTTGTTTCGACAAAAACAGCAATGCCATGTGTGACTCTGCTGATGGAGAGATTGCCACTACGGACGCCGAAGGTAGATTTCAGCTAGACGTCGACAATGATGTCACGCAATACCCAATATTGGTCGAAGCGGTTGCAGGTGTAACCATCGATATGGATTCACCGAATCAACCTATCGAATCTGGGTTTACGTTAGAAGTGCCTAACAACAATTCGGACGTAATCAGCCCCGTGACATCTCTCATTACCAGTGTGTCGAGAACCAGTGGAATCAGCTTTGATGAAGCAACTCAGCTTGTTGCCGATGACTTAGGTATCGATACACAACTGGCAGTTAGTGATTACTCAGCCTCGAATTCAACCAAAAGCCGCGAACTACACATGTTTGCGCGCGGCGTTACTCGCGTACTTCAAGAAGCACAAATAGCTTCTGTCGACGCTGGTATCGACCAAGTCAATGCTCGTAAAGGCGCAATGTACAAACTGGCCGAGCTTGACTTGGCAGAGTTTAAAACCAAGACCGATTTACTGTCTCATGGCGCATCTGGAACCGACAATGCGTTGAAACAGCTGGGTAAGGAATACCGAGATCAACTCAAAGTTTCCCAAGAAGACGTCGATGGCAATGACATCATCACTAGACCGCCAGCGCCTAAGCACGGTCAGGTCAATGACGCCTCAGACACCTTCAATTGGCAGTTTGTTCGTGGCTTCAACCAAAACACAGATTACGAATATTCATTGGATTCAGGTAAGACGTGGACAACAGTAATTCGTAAACCGATTGTTGTAGGAAAGCTAGCGTTCGAAAAAGGAGCCGTTCAAGTTCGGGTTGCCGCGTCTAACGTTCGCAATACTCCTGCCGGAAAGCCCATGCTCTCAGACAAAGCGTTTACGTTAACTACCGTGCCTGCTGCTCCAGCTTGGATTACGGTGAATAACGCAATCAATCAATTTGATTGGGCATTGGTCGATTCATTTAATGAACTGGATCTTTATGAGTATTCATTGGACAACGGTTCAAGCTGGACAAAGGCGACTGAAAAGCCACAGAACATTCAAGATCTGGATATTCCTCTTGGACACTTAAAAGTTCGTGTTGCTAAAAATGATTCTCTGGGTGACCCAACTGGCTTAAGTGCAATGTCAGAGAAGCCGATGACAGTAACACCAGCCCAACCAGCAAAACCGGTGTTGGAATTTGCTAACGACAGCACCAATCAAATCAACTGGCTTTGGGTCACAGGATACAATGCGCCATCTTTCTACGAAATTAATCTAGGTAGCGGTTGGAAGGACGTAACCTCACTGCCGTACCTGGTTGGTAATGTGTCACTTCCTGCGAACTCGATTTCGGTTCGCGTTAAGTCAAATGCACTGGATGCTCGCCCTGCAGGTGTTCCGTTGGTTATCAGCTCGGCATTCACTCGCTCAGAAAATCAGCCTGTGGCACCCACCTCACCGATTGTTGACGATGCAGAAAACACATTCGCATGGACGAACGTTGAAGGGTTCACGGGGAGTGATTCCTATGAATACTCACTGGATAGAGGCATTACTTTTACTCCTGTGACTAGCAACCCACAAGCTATCCCCGATGAAATGCTTACCAAGGGGCAAGTCTGCGTTCGAGTGAGAGCAGAATCTGATCCTCTACATGATCCTGGCGAAGCATTGTGTTCAGACAAGAGCTACTCTGTGACTCCTAGTATGCCTGCCGCACCGACATCACCAACCACCCATGATGGGTTAGATACATTTGATTGGACATTCGTAACTGGCTTTTCAGAAGCAACGGATTACGAGATCAATGTACTCAACGCAGGTTGGGCTGTGGTGACCCAAAAACCATACCAGTTAAGCGACCAAGCCTACGCTATTGGCTCGATTCAAGTGCGCGTTAAGCGAGACCCAATTACCGGTCGCCCTAGCAGCTCAGAATTGACCAACGATGTCGCGTTTACTGTTCGTCCGTCAGCGCCAATTGCCCCGACAGGTCTGGTGGTTAACGACACCGACAATACACTCGATTGGGCATACTTCGGCGATTTCACTCAGCCCGAGCACTTCGAAGTCACACTCGACTCCGGTTCAACTTGGACAAAAGTCACCACAAAACCTGTTGTGATTGGTAATGTCGACAAGAGTATCGGTGAAGTGCAATTACGAGTAAGTGCAAACCCTAACAATGGTATGCCTCACGGTGAGTCAGCATTAACAACACAAGCCTTCACCAAAGTGTTTGAGATTCCAGCACCAACATCGCCTGAGATTACCAACACTTTCACAGGCTCAAACCCAATCAAGACCAATGGTTTTGAGTGGGACTACTTAACTGCCAACGTTGATGGTCAATCTGTTCGCTTTGATGAAGCCGAACACTATGAGTTCACCAACGACAAAGGCCTGACCTGGCAACCTGTTGTTTCGATTCCTCAATTTATTGGCCCAGAAGCGTACGACAAAGCCAATGTCGGTGTTCGACTAAAAGAGAATGCGAAACAAGGTGTATCAAACTCAATTAGTGACACCCTTTGGGCTACAGCGGCGAGTAGTCGCTTCACGGCATTAAAATTCGTACCGATGAAAACCCGTTCGCAGGCCGCTGGTTTTAATTACGGTGGATCATGGAATACCTACTCCCTCAATTGTATTGCTGAATACGATGATAAAGGACAAGGGGAACCGACGTTCTGGGCGGAACGATTCTCTTCAGAAATAGATACTGTATTCGATAAAGTCACACAACTGGATGATTGTGGTATTGCGGGTTGGACACTTCCAGACACCAGTGAAGTATTCACGTTGTCGCAGAGAGATCCTGCAACACTGCCATCAAATCTAAGAAGTGGTTACTTGGTAT
Organism: Vibrio pomeroyi; assembly: GCF_024347595.1. Classification (NCBI taxonomy): domain Bacteria; kingdom Pseudomonadati; phylum Pseudomonadota; class Gammaproteobacteria; order Vibrionales; family Vibrionaceae; genus Vibrio; species Vibrio pomeroyi. The sequence goes on from NZ_AP025507.1 coordinate 141,898, forward strand.
CGAATAAGTCAGTGAATGTATTAGCGGATAAAAATGGCGTCGCTGTCACTATCAACAAAGGCCAAGAATCTGTTGAGCAATATTACAGTAAATACGCATACGCTAAATGGCAATTGCCATCAGGTGCAGAGTTACTCACTGGTGTAGATAGCGCGACGACTGAAATAACCGCCTTTTTGAGTACACAAGATACGAAGATTAACGCTACGGAGCTTTATTTAGAAAGCTGGCTAATAGCCAACCAATCTAAGAGTAAAGGTTACGCTGCATTAGAAACCGAAGCTCAAGCTAAAGTAGTAGAACTGCAAGCTTTGACCCAACCATGGGCAGATGATCTTAAGAATACGAAGCTAAAGCTAAAAGCTCTTGAGTTTCAGGCATCTGTCGCTCAAAGCCGAACCGATACAGAAAGCCTTGAATTCATTACCAAAGTGAAAGCATACAAGGAACAGGTCGCTCAATTAGAGCAAAACACAGTTGCGTTAAGCGCATTAGTATCTGGTTCTGAATTTGCTCAAAAATTGGCGTTCTTGCAACAGAAATCCGTCGCCCTAACCAACGCAACCAACACACTCAGTTCAGCCTCACTCGCTAAAGATATTCACCAAGCAAGTTTAGACCTGTACAACGCGATTTCAGATTTGGAACACCAATATGGCTTGGTTAATACGTTCGTAAACGAGCTGAATACCTCGACACAATTGATGGGCTCAGAGTTTGACACTCTTGCCGCTCTGTTCCAGAAGTTTATCAGTGAGATGAACACCACAGCCCAAGCCCACAATCTAGTGCAATCAAAAGTGTTGGCAAAAGACGGACTAAAGCTGGCAAAGGACAATGGCTATAGTGTCTCGCAAGCAGACGCAACCATAATCAGCCGCTTCGCTAAATTGGATGAGCTAGGTAACTACCTACCGAAAAGCACCACCTACCAACAAGGTTGGCGCTGTGTTGAAGACACCCAAATAGCGGGCAAACGCCGCGTGTGGACACTGCTTAAAGACGGCCGACCAAATGGTGCTGACGATCTCGCTTATGACGCTTCGGCATCAGGTGTAGCGAGTGTCTTGGGCAGTAATGGTCTGCTAGAGAGTACTAACAACGCTAACTTATGTGGCTTCAATGATTGGAAGGTACCAGGGCTATCTCAGCTGTTATCACTACAGACTAAAGCTATTTCTAGTTCAAACTCGACCATAACGATCGATACAGATGCATTCCCTCATCACCGAGGGTTGGATCCGGAGTATGACAAGTCTAGCTATTACGGTGGCGTGACCTTTTACTACTGGTCGAATCAAGCAAAGGACACTAAGCAATACGTAACAAACTACAGCTCTGAACGCAGCTACCAAGATGTACGTAGTTCGAAAATCGACGGTACTGAAGATGCTGTCATCTTAGGACGTCTTGTCAGAGAAAAAGCGACCACATACCAGTACCTAGATATGCAAGGGAACGTCGTGGCCGATCGCCAAAATGCCATTTGCGTACAAGACACTGACAGTAACCTTGTTTGGCAACTGTTTACCAACGGAGACACTAGCCGTTTCAAGAAGTACGTAGAGGTAACGCCGTTAATTTCAACACGAAATACACAAACAGTATGTGGCAAGGCGAGTTGGCGCTACCCATCGAAAGCAGAGCTATACGGGTTGCTACCGATCAATGCGGATGTCTTTAAATTTAACGAAGTGACTGGTGGAGGTTATTCCAACCATAGTTCCTATATCACCAACGACCCCGCTCCTTACGGTCGAGTCCTCGGATTGAATATGACAACCATGGATGAAAGCCAAGTTGGCACTCAAAGTTACGACGGCCGCTACCTATACCGACTCGTTGCCAAATAGGCACTCAAAACACCTTTATTAATGACTACAGCAGCCTCAGCTGAGGCTGCTTTCATCTAGGAAATAACAACATGTTTAACAAGAAAAAGCAGCGCGGCGCGGCCGCTATCGAATACGCAATTCTCGCGGCAGCAATGTCTGTGGTCTTGCTTAATTTTGTAGGCGGCGAAAATGGTGATCTAACCGAAGCCATTACTGGCGCTTACCAAACTGTCGTCGATCAGCTCCGCGAAGCTCAAGAATCAGAATAAGTCCGTTTACCGTAAATTAAAGGAATAGTTATGACTGCCAAGCGACTCATGTTGCTTTCGTTATTTTGCTCGGTGCTCGGATTGTCCGTTTTACTGTTGAGCCAAACCAATAGCGAGTCTGCGACCACCTCTTCTAAACACGCCGCTAAGCAAACGGTCAAAGTGCTGGTTCCAACTCGCACGATTGAGATAGGCCAAGCCTACACTCCAAACTCGTTCCGATGGAAAGAAGTTCCACAGCAAGAGTTGGAGAACTACATCGACCATGTGACGCCGGAAGATATTTCTGCCGACCACACGATGTCAGGGCTAGCACGTACCAAGTTAGTCAAAGACTCAGTGCTATCGAAGGCCGATATTACAGAACCTAAAGGTGGCTACTCGCTCTCATTGAAGTTGCAACCGGGCTATCGCGCGATTTCGGTTCCTGTCGATCAAGTCACGTCTAATTCAGGCTTCATTGAACCGGGCGACCGAGTGGATATTCTCCTACTCGGTTCACAAGATGGTGAGCTACTCCGTTACGGCAATTCATCTCAAGGATTGTACGTTACAACGATAGTGCATGATGCAAGAGTCTTGGCATTTAATAACAAGCAAACGGCAGAATCTTATCAAAAGGCTCGGGAATCGAATGGTTTCGAAAATGGTATCCCTGACAACAGCAGTGTCTCTTTAGAAGTGACACCCGAGCAAGCAAACCAAGTGGTACTTGCGAAACAATTAGGAAAGTTAACGCTTGTATTGCGTGGGCAAAACGAGGCTCAAGATCAACCTCAACACGCAAATGCAGTGACGCTGAAAGTCATTTCTCCAGACACAACTCAGGTATTACCTGACGTGGGATTGGTGGAATTTAGAGCCGACAATAAAACGGTTAAAACTAATACTGGAGCTGATAACAATGGCTAATATCTGTCGTTGGTGGGGTGTTCTCCTGCTCTCAAGCCTATGTGTCTCTTTTGCATCTGCAGCATCAACATTTGATGTGACGATCAATGAGGCAAGAATGATTCACTTACCAGAAAAAGCGAAATCCATTTTCATCTCGAGCACCCATATCGCTGATTACCAAACCTTGACCAATACTAAGGTGATGATATTCGGTAAGCGAGCGGGCAGCGCTACGATCACCGTTTTAAATGAACAAGAACGCGTGATTTATACCAACAAGATTCGCGTCACGCATAATAGCCGTGAGTTCAATGAACTGGTTAAAAACAAGTTCCCAGAAGCGTCAGTCAACGCGGAATCTCTGGGCGGAAAGTTATGGCTTAAAGGTCGTGTTCCCTCTCCTATGATGGCACACAATATCGTAGCGCTAGCGAAGGGCTACTTATCCCCTATTGTCGGTTCTACCCAACAACAAGAGAGCTCGAATTCACAGGGAAACAGTAACAACAGCAATAATTCGACCAACCAAAACCAGCAGACTCAACCCAATGATGATGAGCTGATCAATCAGTTAGTTGTGACCATGCCAAATCAGGTCAACATTCGTGTGAAGATCGCAGAAGTCTCAAGAAATGTGTCCAACAAGTTGGGAGTGAAATGGGGCTCGATCGCAGATGGTGTGGGGCAATTTTCATTTTCAAAGCTGCCTAATGTCAGTAGCTGGGGCAAGCCGAGCATTACTGCTCTGATTGATGCACTTGCAACCAATGGGATGATGTCTGTACTTGCAGAGCCTAACTTGACCGCAATGTCAGGCGAAGATGCTGAGTTCTTGGTGGGTGGACAAGTTCCCTTACCATTGATTACTGCTGATACCACTCAAATCGAATACAAGGATTTCGGTGTAAAACTGAACTTCACCCCAACCGTACTCAGCCAAAACCGTATTAGTTTGAAGGTGAACCCTGAGGTCAGCAACGTCTCAATCGAAAGCCAACTAGTCATACACGGGACTAACTTCCCATCGTTTACGACTCGTAGTGCGTCCACCACCATTGAATTGGCCAGTGGGCAGAGCTTTGCGTTGGGTGGGTTATTGAAATCGGAAGACATCGAACAACTGCAGAAAGTCCCATTGATTGGCGAGGTTCCCGTTCTAGGTTCACTATTCCGTTCAAGTGAGTTCACTCGCAGAGAAACTGAGCTAATCATCATAGTAACCGCGTATCTGGTGCAACCGACGCGTTCAGATTCGATGCCACTACCAACCGATGGATTAATCCCGTTGAGCGATGTTGAACGATTACTGGCATGGCCAAGTAATCAACAAAAAGCATCAAATAATAAAGCGACTTACACCGACAACCAGAAGCCTCGCTTACTGGGTGATAACGGGTTCTATTACTGAGGCCATCATGAATAAATTATCCTTATTGCTCCCTGCCCTATTTGTGTTTGCGGGATGTGCGCCAACGCTTACACCACAGCAACCTTCTGTCGATGTCGTGTCCGTGACAAACAAACTGACTTTAACACTGTCGGGCAAAACGTTGTCGGCTCAAGAACAAGCAGACATCTCTGACTTTATTGTTCGTCGAGGCACGCTGTCCAACTTAATGGTCAAGATCGAAAATACGACTCCGAAAGGTGAAAGCCAACTAGAGAAAGTAAGGCTTCACCTTATCGAATCAGGTCTCTACCCTGCGCAAATTTCAGTGTCAGACGAAGTAACAGAAGGTAAAGGCGACATCACAATTTTAGTGGAATCTTACCGTGCGAAAGTCCCTGAATGTGACGCAGGGAAAACGCCAAGAACCACACTCAACGCTTATCGCACTCAGCGCAACTTTGGTTGTGCGAATACGAGCGCACTTGCACAAATGGTCGCGAATCCAAAAGACCTGATTGTTGGTCAACCCATCGACAGCGCACAAGGACAAAAAGCGGTGTCCAGCATCGACAATTACTTTGCGCCACCAGCACAAAACCAACAGACCAACTCTGGTTCTTCGAATACCACATTAGGAGGCTCGCAATGAATCAAGTACATAACTTAGCGGTACTCATCGCGGCATCGGAGCAACTCGATACATTAGCTCTCACATACACATTAAATGACTGTGGTATCAACAACATCACGACCTCTTCGATTCAAGAAGATGACATAGTGAGACAGGTACTCAAGAACGACATTAAAACCCTATTCCTCGATGTTCTGAATTGGGATCTGTCAGAGTCGAAACAGGTTGTGCAACGTTTGATCAAACGTACTGGGTGCCAAGTTATCGCGATTGGGCATTCAACCGAAATTCTTGCATACCGTGGAATGCTCGCCTCAGGTGCCAGTGACTACTTAGTCAATCCTGTGACATCACAAGATCTTGAACATATCTCGTTTGCTGCTTTGCAACTCAATAGCAAACAACGCCATGAAAAAGTCATTTCTATTGTCAGTGCGAAAGGGGGTTCAGGAAGCAGCACCATTACCGCGACGCTATCTCAGCAGCTTGCCGAACTCGGTAAACGAGTGACTTGTATGGATCTCGATTTCTCGATGGGCGATTTGGATCTGCTACTCAATGTTGAAGGCAACACGGCGTTGGTTGAGCTTTTACAGTATCCAGAAAGATTAGAACCCCTCGTGTTCGAGCGCAGCGGGATCAGTGTGTCACCCGAGCACACGCTCTTTACTGGTTATCTGCCTTTAGACACAACACCATTTTGGCCACAAAAGAGTGCATTCGATCAGTTTACAAAATTCTGCCTGCAAAGCTCAGACTACTTGTTAATCGACATTCCAACTTATTCATTGCGTGACCAGGTTGGCTTTGAAGCACTAAAAAGTGCCGACATCCGAATAATTGTGGTGGAACCTACGCTCAGCTCGATCCGCAATGCAGGTCAGATAATTAAACGACTTCAAAACCAAGCAGACTCACAAACGATTGTGGTGCTGAACCATTGTAAATCCGATTCTGCATCCCTGATTTCAGCCCATGATGTGAAGAAATCACTCGGAACATCGGTAGATGTCGAGATTCCATTTTTACCAAACCATTTCTTGAGCAAATCATCGCTTGGTCAACCGGCCCATAAAGGCAACCGGAAAGTGAAACTCGCCTTTAACTCTCTACTTGAATTGGTCACTGGTGAGCCGCAGCAAGGCAGCCGCCGTTTTTGGAAGCGAGGCGCATAATGTTTGGTCAGAACACGCAAACCATTGATCCGATTGAAGTGAATAGCTCTCTATCGCATAAATCCATGACATCAACACCTTCAGTTCGTGAGCATTATCATGTGATTCATGAAGAAGTGATTAAGGCGATCGACCCATCGGTTGTAGTGAGCTTAAGTGCGTCCGATCTTGAAGCTAGAATTGCCGAAATGGTGTCAGATATCGTGATCTCTAAGCAGCTACCGCTTGGTCACAAAGACGTCGCTCATTCGGTGGAACAACTGCTCAATGAGTTTCTCGGTTTAGGCCCACTGCAGCCCTTGCTTGAAGACCAAGGCATTACCGACATCATGGTCAATGGTTACCGTGAAGTTTACGTAGAGCGCTCTGGGAAATTACAAAAGACAGCGGTTCAATTTCGTAACGAGGAGCAGCTACTCAACCTAGCGAGACGCATCGTCAGCAAAGTTGGGAGAAGAATCGATGAATCAAACCCGTTAGTCGATGCACGACTGGATGATGGTAGCCGTGTCAATGTGATGATCCCACCGCTGGCGCTTGATGGAACCTACATTTCCATCCGAAAATTCAACGAGAATAAGCTCACACTCAGCCAATTGGCGCAGTTTGGCGCAATGTCGAAGTCGATGATTAAGCTTATCGATATTATTGTGCGCTCCCGCCTTAATGTACTTGTCGCAGGAGGCACTGGTGCTGGTAAAACCACATTGCTCAATGCGATGTCTTTTAGCATTTCACCTCAAGAGCGCATCATTACCATTGAAGACACCGCAGAACTGCGTCTACAACAACCTCATGTTGTGCGCGCAGAAACACGCCCTGCCAATGCAGAAGGTTTAATGCCGATTACTCAGCGAGAGTTAGTACGAAATGCGTTACGTATGAGACCAGATCGCATCATTTTAGGCGAAGTTCGTGGTGATGAAGCCTTTGAAATGATGCAAGCAATGAACACTGGCCATGATGGTTCACTGTGTACATTGCACGCAAACTCGGCGACTGACGCCTTGGTACGTATGGAAAACATGCTGATGATGAGCCAAGCGACTCTACCTCTGTTCTCATTACGCCGCCAAATCGCAGACACCATCGATGTCGTTATCCAAGTCGAAAGAATGCGTGATGGCAAAAGGCGCATTGTTTCGATCACCGAGGTGCAAGGGTTGGAAGGAGAGCAATACATCACTCAAGACTTGTTCGCCTTCAAGCCATTATCGGAAGATCAACAAGGTAACCTGATTGGCGAATATAAGAGTGCTAAGTGCGTACCGAGCTTCAATGAAAAAGCTAAGTACCACCAACTCGATGCTCAACTTAGAGTCGCTATGGAGCTTGAAGCCGGATGATTCTAGTTCTCACTGTTTTCGTTTTGCTGGTCGTGATCGCGTTGTTCCGTTTGAACTCAAAGCAAGCCATTGTAAATAAGCGCTTGTTGTTAGTCAGTGGTGGTCAGCGATCACTCTCAGCAGACGTTTCAATAAAAAAAACTAACCACCAGCGAAACAACAAGCTGCACGCTTTCTTCTTACGAGTTAATGCGTTGCTGCCGGTTTGGGATAAATATTTTATTGCCTTATCAGCTGTCGGCTTCCCGGTCGCGGGTCACATGTTATTTCCCCAACTGGCAATGCATCATCAACTATTGGCCGCTGTTGGGCTTTGGTTTGTATGCGCATGTTTCTTGGTGATGTATCGCCGAAAAGTGCAGGTAGAGGAATTCGAACAAGGCATCATCAATGTGCTGGGCTTAATTTCTAGGGCTGTGGCAGCGGGGCTTTCTGTTCCACAAGCGATTGAGCAAGTTTCAGAGACACAGCCTGGGCTATTAGGGCGTGAGTTCTCTTACATTCGCGATAACTTAGCGCTTGGTTTAAGCCTTCGCCAAAGCCTCGATGATGCATGTGTTCGCCTTCCTTACAGCAGTTTCCGCTACTTCTCGGTCGCGTTAATCCTGAACCAATCAAATGGTGGCCAACTGCGCGACATTCTTCAAAGCTTAAGCCGAACCATGCATGACAACCGAGCGATGAGAAAAAAGGTCAAGAGCTTGACCTCAGAGCCTCGTATGACTGCCCTGTTTTTATCTCTACTGCCAATTGGTTTATTAGCCGCGATCGCGGTAATGGAACCAACGATGATAGATCGCTTGGTCAATACAAAATCAGGACAAGATGTATTGGTTTATGCGTTATGCAGCGTCTGCTTGGGAACCCTAGTCTTGAACTCCCTAACTCGTAACAAGAGGTTCTCGTCATGATCTATGTTGCCTTGCTTCTGTTGGGGTGTGCATTACTACTCACGCTTATCGCGCACTTATCTTCTTTCAAACGAGATGTTGTAGCCGAGCGACTGACTCGCGTATCGAGTTACTCCTCTAAATACACTGCGGCTTCAAGTAAATGGCGCTTCCAAGGTGCAAAACCACGACGCCAGAAATTGATCCTCATTGGCTGGTTGAACCCGAATGCGGAGATCTATTTTCTTGGCTTGAGACTACTGGCAATGATGACTGGCTCTATTGCTTGGTATGCCACTCGAATCCAAGTGCTTAGCATCAACTCTGCGGCCGAATGTATCGCTATCGCCATTGTGGTCGGCATCCTGTTCGATCGCCTTCTAGATTGGCGTGTGAACCAAGTCCGAATGCAAATTAGCCGCGTGATTCCTGATGCGCTCGATTTGATGGTGGTGTGTGTTGCATCAGGTCTGACACTTGAAGCCGTATTTCGCTGTGTCGGTGAAGAGATGCGTTCTATCTCTCCAGCGTTATCACGCGAATGGTTACTCACTGCGACTGAAATATCGGTTCTTGATTCACCACAAACGGCACTTTCAAACCTAGACAAGCGAGTGCAGCTTCCGGACATCAACAATATTGTGACCACCATGAATCAAGCGCTTCAATACGGTACTCCTCTCGCAGAGGCATTAAAACTGATTGCCTCTGATAGTCGTCAGTATCACTTTCTTGAGCTCGAAGAGTGGGTAGGAAAAATACCAGCGAAGATGTCATTTCCCTTGGTGATACTCATCATGATCCCTTTTGTCATCATTGTTGTTGCGCCAATCATGTTAACCCTAAAACAAACTCTGGGGGGCTTATGAACAAGATTTATCTCTTGGGTTTGGCGCTGATTCTAGTTGGCTGCCAATCAACTAGTAATGTTGAAACCGAGACCACTGAAGATATGAAAGTCGCCGAGGTGGCACTGATGAATGGCAAGCCAGAAAGTGCCATGGATCTTTATAGAAAATTGCTGGCAGCGAATCCCGATGATCCACAGCTGCTATTGCTGATGGGCTCTGCCGCGAATCAAGCCAGTCGTTATGATGAAGCTCTGCATTACCTACAGCGTGGTATCGAGCTTAACCAATCGAGTGCAATTTACCGTGAGTTAGGCCGTTCATGGCTAGCTTTGGGAGAGCTTGAACAAGCGACTTCAGCTCTTGAAGAGTCTGTTCGACTAGAAGCTTCCGATGACGTTGCTCAAAATAGCTTAGGAGTCAGTTATTCGCTCAATAAGCAGTATTCCAAAGCCAGAGAGTGTTACTCAAATGCGCTTAGCTTAATGCCTTCAAGCAACGAATACCGAAACAACCTCGCTATGGCTTGGATACTCGATGGTAAACCAGATCAAGGGATCCGAATCCTGCACCCGATCTTTGTCCGAGGCGAAGCGAGTGTAAAACTCCAACTCAACCTAGCACTGGCTTACGCTCTTTCGGGAGACAGTGATTCAGCGAAAAGTATCGCTCGCGCGCACCTATCTCAACCGGAGTACGCCAACAATAGCCTGTATTACCAAGAGCTTGCAGCTCAAGCTGATAAAGGAGCACAGTAATGCTCTCTCGTCAGAAAGGGGCGCAGAGCGTCGAGTTTGCAATGTTGGTGGTACCGTTCCTGATACTGATCATCGGTTTCTTTGAGATCTGCCGCCTGCTGTTGGTCAACATCATCCTTGATGTAGCCGTTAATGCGGGTGTTCGTGAGGCCAAGACACGGCCGATTAGTCCTATTTCAGACCAAGCTTTTGCCGAGACTATCGCAAAGTTCCCACTGATAGATAAGAGCAAGCTCGTCTTGGATCGATCGCCACTATACGCCGAAAACTTCTCAGATTTAGTCAATAACAAATCGGTTTCCAAAAGCAGAGCAGTGTTGGGAGAGTACGACGTGTCTTACTCATTTTCTTTTGCCCTGTTACCAAGCCTAACCGCCCAGTTATCTGAGCCTATCGGCAACATGACAACGTTGAAAAGAAAGGTACTGGTTAGTTATGACAACAAATAAAACACCTCGAAAAAAACAAGCGGGTTCAGCAGCGATTGAATTCCCCTTCGTTGTACTCGCACTCATGATCATTTTGTGGGGACTTGTTGCTACCTACCGCTTATTCAACCTACAGACTCAGCTCGACAACGTGGCATATAACCTAGTCAACGCCGTTTCACTAACGCAACTGAAACCAGAGCAAGGCCCAAACGGATTACCTAATACGTTAAAGGATCAGCTTCTCGATCTCGCCGAACGTTATCTTCCGCAAGACATCAAGCGCAGCGATATTGGGCTGGTACTTGAAAGCCGTGTATTTGATACCACTACTTCGAACTGGGAATACAAGAACATCCATGCCGGGATCACCTGCCAAAAGTACACACCCATCGATCAACTAGAGACACTTATCGTTGAGGGAAGCGGCGACCCTGCGTTAGTTGGAAGACCATCCACCTTGGTTCAACTCACTTTATGTGTGAATACACCGTTTGACTACAAGCGGCTCGATCTTCCTAAAACACTCTCAAGTTCATCAGTTGTGATAGGAAAGCATTATGGTTAAACCAATATTCGGCAGCATTGCGCTTAAAAAGCAGCAAGGCTCCATGACCATTTCATTCTTGGCGTTACTGTTTCCAGCGCTTTTCATCGCTGTTGGCACCCTGATGATCTCCGCACAAGTGATGGTTTCAAATCGAGCAGCGCAAGCCGCCGATTCGGCCGCATTAGCGTGTGCTTTTGCTGACACAGCCACACTCCCAATGATGCGGGCTTACCAAGAGTACTATAAGCCAACCCTAAAAGGTGTGAGTGGATTAACACCACAAAACCAAGGATCAAGCTGTCGTATTAGCCTTGGTTATTCATTGTCACCGTTACTGCCCAACTTTGAATATGAAAGCTACGCAAAAAAAGTAACAGCGACAGGTGGTGGTTATAAAGGTGTAGTTGAAAGCAAGCACTCTTCGATTCCAACAGAGCTGGTTTTAGTCCTTGATGTGTCTGGATCTATGGGTTCAAACATCCAGTCGTTGAAATCCATTTTGTCCGATGCTTTGAATACGATTCAATCTCAGAGTAGGAATGCTAACGATTTAGATTCTGTAAGCATTTCAATCGTTCCTTTCGACTCTGGAGTCGCAGCGCAGCGCCCACCTTGGATATCCAAAGAAGCCGCAGGAATCTACTGTATTGATGGGCTTAGCTATCGCAATGGCAATTTTTCTGCGGCACTGACCGTCGACAACCTAGCGACGCTGCACTCAGAACGCCCTGTGAAGTTTACACCTCCAAGCCAATGGTTAAGCGACTGTAACCAAGATTCACCAATGCTGCCATTAACCAGCGTCTTTTCTCGCGTCCAAAACTCGATAAACAACCTAACGGCGAATGGCGGCACTCGCTCTTTTCACGGTTTGTTATGGGGAGTGAGACAGCTGATCCCGAGCTGGCAACAAGCATGGGGAATCAACGTAAGTACAGTACCTGAAACCAGAAGAAAGCTGGTGCTCTTCACCGATGGTGCTGACGAGGGAGACACGTTTGACCAACTGGTTAACGCTGGGTTCTGTACTACCGCAATCAATCAATATGGCATCGAAATGAACTTCATCGGCTATGGCGTCAGCTCGTCTCGAATCGCCCAATTCGAGCGTTGCGCAGGGAATCCATCACGTGTGTTTAGTGCCACGAATACCGTCCAACTCAACGAGTATTTTTCCGACATTCTCGCCGTTGAATACTCGGCAACCATCAAACTCACTCAAGCATCTAATTAGCACTTCTTAATTAGAAACACTGAATTTTAAACACAATTAAAAACAATGGAGAACAACATGTTTACACGAGCCTTAGCGTTATTGGCGCTGTGCCTTTCTTTACCTGCATTGGCTTATCAAGAAGGCGATTCTTTATCACCAGACGTTATCGAGAAACTGCAACTAAACAACGATGAGCTGACCATTATCGACTTCTTTGCAGAGTGGTGTGTCTCTTGCCGTGAAGAGCTACCGGAAGTCAATCAACTCTACACCGAACTCAAAGGCACAGGCGTCACATTTAAAGGCGTCGATGTTGATGAAGATGTTGATGTTGGCTTGGCGTTTCAAAAGCAGCTAGGGCTGGAATTCCCTGTTGTTAACGACCCTGAACAGGCGTTGATTGCCGAGTTCAAGCCGATCGGCATGCCTGCGCTTTACTACATCTATCAAGGCAAGGTTATCAAGATTCGCTTTGGTGCCATTAACCACATTGGCGACGTCATTACTGACGACCTCACCAAGATGGGGGTGCAACTGTAATGCTAATCAAAGCCACCCTTATTGGGCTACTCGCTATTCCGATGACCGCAAACGCGGCTCTTGAACTCGATCTTAGTGGTTTAGGCAAAAAGCCCGTTGAACAACAAGCCAACGATAGCGGGAAAAGCGAAGGCCCAATCATTGAAGAAGAGATCATCTCCAGCACCGTTTATTCAAGTGGCGGTGATTATTCAAACCCAGAAGCGAAACGTGCAACCAGACGAAATATTGAAATGGTGAAGCCCAAAGCAAAGCAACTGGTCTTCGAAGAGAAAGCACCAGAAATAAACAACGAACCCTCTGCTCTGGCTTTCGTTGATGAGTTTCTTGGTATTGAACCAGTAAAGCCTTGGGAAAAAGGCACATTAGCTCAAAAAGAGATGAAACCCGGTGGTCCAGTACCTGAGTTCGACGTCTTTTCTGAAAAGGTCTTCGCTTACAAACAAGGTTCCGTCGGCGGCAGTGGTGTTGGTGGCGGTGGCTGTGGTTGTAACTAACCGAACCATCAACGAACAAATCAGTATTTAAAAACAAAATAAGAACAAAATGAAAAAATTACCAATTACGCTGCTCAGTGCAGCGGCAGTGGCTAACGTGGCATTAGCTGAAGATCATATCTCTGTTCACTACCTCAGCTATGAGGAATACGATGACAGAGTATCAGCCAATGACACCATGGTTTCAATTGAGAAAAGCATCGGCTTAGATTGGACATTAAACGCAGAGATAAGCTACGACAGTGTTTCTGGAGCCTCACCAGCTTGGGGGCCGACGACACCTCCCGCGTCCAATGCCGATCAGATCAATCGCGCCTTGAAAACTCAACAAGCACAAGACAAAACCAACGAAGTGATTCGTGCGGGGTACGATCCTCACCGCAGTGGTTATGAAATCCAAAAAGTAGGACTTGAAGACACCAGAAAATCCATCAGCTTAAGCGCGACTTATCGCGACACCTTACGTAACGAATGGACACTCGGTGGTAATGCTTCACAAGAAGAAGACTATGAAAGCCTTGGTATCAATGGTAAAGGTTTAGTCTATGCCGACAGCACGAAAAACCGTTCGTACAGTCTGGGTGGCTCAGCCCTTTTCGATAAGACTCAAGCGTTCGGCAAGTACTCATTGGGCTCATCCAATAGCCAGAGCTGGGAAGATATTTTCACTGGTAGCTTGGAAGCTGGGTTATCACAAACCTTCACGCCTAATTTATATAGCATTTTTACTGCTTATGCGGGTTACCGCAGTGGCTATTTAAGCAATCACTATTTAACGGTTCTGCGTGAAGTTGATATCAATGACGACGGTAAAATCGATGATGACGAAGTGTTCTTAGGGCAAGATTCTCGACCAGACACACGACTCTCTGGCGGTATTAATCTCCAAGCCTTTTACTCACTGTCCGATAGCCTAAAAATCCGACCAAGATACAAATGGTTCATGGATGATTGGGGCGTGATGTCTCATCAGTTAGGCGGCAAATTATCTTGGCGTGTGAGCGAATGGCTAACATTAGCACCGGGCTATTTCTGGTACACACAAGACGCGGCCGATTTTTATCGCGATCCAAGCAGTGCTGATCCTTCTTTTGCTTCAACAGGCTACGCCACTTCAGACCTTCGCTTAGGTAACTTCACAGCCAATGCTTATGAACTAGGTGCGAGTATTAAAATCCATAAGAAATTACGCTTGAATGCGCTTGCGGCGTATTACGAGCAGAGCAACGGTTTTGAAGCTCAATGGTGGGCGGTTGGAGCAACCTATGAGTTCTAACCTACCCTTTGTACATCGTTTTCATGCGATGACCGTACCCTGTGAAGTGCAAATCCTGTCGATTGATTTAGCTAACTTTCCAGGGGCAACTGCGAAAGAAATCGCCGATGAGATAGAGCAAAACACACGCCGTTTAGAAAACAAATATAACTTCTACTGCGAGGACTCGTGGCTAACACAATGCATTAATCAACGAAAGTCATGTGATGTCGAACTCGACTCTGAATCTGCCGAAGTATTCCAACATCTCGACCGATTAAGCCAACTGACGTTCGATACCTTTGATACTACGGTCGGCAGCATCAAACATCTTTTAAAACAAAAGCCAAAGATGCTACACAGCCACGCCTTCCAAGCCCTGTCTTCTGCTTTGGGCAAACAAGCATGGGAGCTGAAAGGGGCCCTCGAGCAACAAGGAATCGACAATCTACAAAGGACAAGGCTACACATCCCTGATTCACGCACTCGCTTCGACTTTGGCGGCGTCATCAAAGAGTACGCCGTCGACCAAGCGGTAGAGCTCGGCAAGCAACGTGGTGCGACTTCGATGTTGGTGAATTTTGGCGGCGACATCTATGCGTTGGGGACCAAGCCAGATGGCTCGGCATTTAACATTGCGGTGTTGGATCCAAGAGACAACAAGACACCATTTTTTGCAGTGCCTCTAACCAATGCAGCGCTCACGACTTCGGCTCATAGCGAACGTCAGATGCAATTTGGCGACAAGACCACTTCTCATATTTTGTCGAAGCAAGATGTTGAGAAGAAGATTCTATCGGTTACCGCGATTGCTTCTTCCACATTGGAAGCGGGCGTGCTCAGCACATCTCTCACACTGAATCCCAATATTTCAGTGCCTGAAGACAGCGCGGTTATCTACATCGACGATCAATTACACATTCACCAAAACACGGAGTTTTTGCATTCATGAAAAGCTACCTACTCACGTTAATTTTATTGTTTAGCAGCTTTTTGCATGCTCAGGAAAACGAATTTCTTCCTGTTGAACAAGCCTTCCCTGTCACATGGGAAGCAACAGACCAAGGCGCGGCAATTAGCTTTGATACGCACAAGGGTTACTACCTGTACCAATCTCGATTCTCGTTCAAAGAAGAGTCGTCATTATCGACACGAGAGCCTCAATACTCTCTGCCAGGTGAAGAAAAACAGGACCCTAACTTTGGTAACGTTGTTGTCTTTCATGAGCCGCTCACCGTTACTATGCCTTACACCGGCAGTGGCAAACTCACCGTGCGTTACCAAGGCTGTGCAGACAAAGGGCTTTGCTATCTGCCACAAAAGTTAGTGCTCGACTTACCTATGATCGAGACCTTAGATGAAGCACTTGTCGAGGAGCAATCAAACTCTCTGGTTCAAACCCTCGGTGAAATCAGTGAAGACACGAATGGCTTATCTTCGTTCCTATCCCAAGCCGGTAAATTACAAGCGCTGCTTGTGTTCTTCTTACTCGGTTTGGGCTTGTCCCTCACGCCATGTGTACTGCCAATGATTCCAATTTTAGCCAGTATCATCGGTGGTGAAAAAGCGATGACAGGTAAGAAAGGCGCGGCACTTTCTAGCTCTTATGTTCTGGGTATGGCAACCAGTTATGCGATGACTGGAATCCTAGTAACCACGTTAGCCAAAGGGGTTAACCTACAGGCTGCGATGCAACAGCCTTGGTTATTAAGTATCTTTGCGGCGGTTTTTGTTCTGCTTGCATTGGCCATGTTCGGCTTCTATGAACTTCAACTACCAGCCGCACTGCAGCAAAAGCTCAACAGCGGTTCAGACAAGCTGGGCGGCGGTAAGATCGCCAGTGTGTTCGCTATGGGCGCAGTATCAGCATTGGTTGTGTCACCTTGCGTCAGTGCCCCATTAGCAGGTGCATTGCTGTACGTTTCAACGACTCAAGATTGGATGTTTGGCGGAGCGACTTTGTTCGTTATGGCACTAGGCATGGGCGTACCACTTATCGCTATTGGAGCCAGTGGTGGACGCCTTTTGCTAAGAAGTGGCGCGTGGATGGTGTCCGTAAAACAAGTGTTTGGCGTACTGCTATTGGCGGTCGCTATCGTGTTGTTAAGTCGTTTTGTTGCTCCATCGATCATCATGATATTGTGGGCACTGCTAGCTATTGGAACTGGTGTCCATTTCGGCGCATTAGAAGCAGCACAACCGGGTTGGGCGCGTACTCGTAAGTTCTCTGCTCTTCTTCCATTGAGCTACGGTTTGATTCTGTTTGTCGGTTATTTCCTAGGGAACACCGATCCGCTTAACCCGCTTGCAAACCGTAAGTCAGCCCAACCTATTGCGGCTACTCCCTTTGAAAAAACAGACTCGATTGTTCAGCTAGAGAAACAGATACAAAACGCTGCCGACGCTAAACAGAAAGTACTGGTAGACCTTTATGCGGATTGGTGTGTCTCTTGCAAACTGATTGAAACGAATGTGTTTAATGACCAACAAGTGAGCCAAAAACTGAAAGAGTGGAAGACCATAAAACTTGATGTGACCGAGAGCTCACCAGAACAAATGGCATGGCTTAACGAAAAAAATGTGTTCGGCCCACCAGCCATTTTCTTTTACTCACCCGACAGCGGTGAAATAGAGCCTGCGCGTGTAATGGGAGATATTGATAAAGAGGGTTTCAACAACAAGCTCAAACTCGCTAATCAGATCGCTGCGAATAGTACAATTGAGCCGACCAGTTTAGCGAATTAGGCACACCCTAAACAAAAAAAAACGCCCAATCATCGACTGGGCGTTTTTAAATTTGGTTTGCTGACGGAATAAACTTACTTCGACATTTCCAACTGCTGAACCACCGCTTGAGTCAGCTGTTCAGTATAAGGATTAATCTTCCAATGCTCTGGACTCCAACCTTTCACAAAACGTTGGAAATCAGCCCACGCCACATAAAACATTGGCCGCCATGTTTTCTCAACATCATCGAACGAAAGCTGTGGCTGATAGTGTGCCAATGCTTCTTTCAAGTGTTGGAAGTAAGTGTCTAGTACCTGTGGTTCAAGCTCTGCGCAATCTTGCGGCCTAATCGCGCTGCTCATGAACAAAGCCACGTCTTTCATCGCACACCCGTTTCCAACATATTGAAAATCTACGGCTGCAGCGTTTTCGCTTTCTGAATCAAAACAAAAATTGGCTAGCTTAGCGTCACCATGCACCAAGGTTTGGTATGAGCACTCTCTGAGTAGACGGTCGATGTTTTGTGCTTGGTTCTTCAGTGGGAAATCTGCCAAAGCATTCAACTCATCAGGCCGAGTGTCTAGGTGCCAGTAAGTACCGACTTGCCACAATGAAGCCGACCGTTCTCTGTCAATATGGATGTGCTTTGCGTGAAAGTGAGCGAGCCACTTTAGGCAAGCATTACGCTGTTTAATCTCGACGGATGTATAACGAGGTTGAGTACCTTTGACAACCGATTCATCAGAAGCGGCGAGTACATCGAACTGAGAAGTTAACGGGAAGCCAATATCCGCGAGGTCTTGCATCACGATAAGCCACTCATTCTCTGCTAGCTCACAATGCAGTCCAACAGGCATAGGACAACGCTCGTCCCACTGTTGAGTGAAGGACTGATACCAAGCCGTTTCGACTTGATAAGAATGAACTTTGCGTTGGTGAGAGAGCTTGGTGTTCCAGCCTTTGGGATGTTCCGCTTTATCTGGCAGAGCGACATGTTTAACGATAACGCTGTTCATAGAAGCGCTATTATCTTTAGCAAAAACCAAACGCACTAGCTCGCCGTATCCGCCCCACAAGCGTTGAATAACATGAACATCAAACCCTTGCTGGCAACCCAGTGAGGTCGCTATTTTTTGATAAAACTCATTTTGATATAGTTCAGGTTGGTTTTGACCTGAACTCGCTTGTGGTTGAGCAAGGTTGTTTGAGGGTATTGATTGAGACATATAACTCGTTACTGTGCTTTACCGGAGAGAAGATGTGACCACTGTTTTTGCCTGTTCATATAGTGCACCACGTAGCTACACACTGGTACAATTTTGAAGCCAGCCTGTTCAATTTCAGGCAAAACCGACTCCATCATCACCTTGCCAAAGCCTCTGCCTTGCAGTTCATCAGGAATACGCGTCGAGGTAATGTGCAATACATCGCCATCCTTCTGATACTTAACAACCGCGAATTGGTTCGGTTCTAACTCAACTGTGATCTGGTTCTCTTCTTGAACCCATTTTACTGCCTTCATTCTCAACTCCTGCAAATAATTGATACGACAAACAATTAAAGTTTGAAGTATGAGTTCCTTGTAATAGACTAACGCAAGTGCATATAAATAAAACTAAGTACTTACAAACAAAGCAAATATTTTTAGAGCTCGCGAATTTACATAAAATCAGCGACAAACAAAAGCACTCTATAAATCATGCAAAGTACGCCTACTAAATCTAGCACGTAATAACCCCTTGTTAGCAAGTTATCAATATATCTAACAGACGCATGTTGGCGCATGGAGAACAAATAATGAACGCACCACTGAAGAAGCCTTTGGAGCATAATCAGGCACTTCAAGATCCTCGTAACCGCACCATTTCTACGATAAACAGTACCGATGCGCTGGCTATGATTGAGCACGGCAGCGAGCTGACGTTGAACGTCTCGACTCCTGTTGGCACCAAGTTTCTTGCCACTACCAAATTTATCGGTACTCACAGTGATAACTGCATTGTGATTGAGGTGCCGGAAGTATCGAGCGATGATCTACGCTTTTTCTTCCAAGAAGGTTTTTGGATGACGGCTCGTGCTTACTCCTTAAGAGGTGAAGGCGCACTTATCCACTTTAGATGCCAGATTCATCATACTATCGGCGAACCTTTCCCTATCATCGTGCTTTCAACACCAAGTACGATGCAAGTGACTCAGTTGCGTAAAGAGACACGCTATGAGGTGAACCTCAGCTCTCGAGTTATCTTTGATGATCAACGCATGAACTGCGAGATTCGAGACTTATCGAAAAGTGGCTGTCGCTTTGTGACCTCACCAACGGCTCGTTCAATTCAGGTTGCCGATAGAGTCTCTATCGAAATCACGCCTGAGAACTACAACGGCCCGTTGATTCCACCACTGAGAGGGATTGTGTGTAATCTTCAGAAATCTACGCACTACGCGCGTTATGGCGTCGAATTTGATGATATCGGCCGTGCCAACGCTAAGAACTTATTGGGTAAGCTCAAGTTCGATGGCACCAAGCTTCGTTTACGTAATGCTTAAGCGCTAGAGATAGTAAGAATCAAAAAAACAGCCATCGATAATGTCGATGGCTGTTTCGTTTTATGGTTAACGGTTATTTAGCTGTTTTACGTCAAGCGTTAAGCTATTTACGCAGTGCGTTGAGTTTGGCCTGAGCGATACCAAAAATAGTATCGATTGGGTAGCTACCCTCATCACTCGCTTCACCAGCGGCTTTACCCGTGAACAACTCAATCGCTTCGGTCACATGGTCAATCGCCCAGATATTGAACTCGCCCTTTTCAACCGCTTTAACGATATCGCTGCGCAGCATCAGGTTATGAACATTCGAACGTGGGATGATCACCCCTTGTTCGTTTGAGCGCCCTTTGATTTCACACACATCGAAGAAACCTTCAATTTTCTCGTTCACGCCACCAATGGGTTGAGATTCACCGAACTGATTCATTGAGCCAGTAATCGCTATATCTTGACGGTTTGGCTGCTTAGAAAACGCAGACACCACCGCACAGAACTCGGCCATACTCGCACTGTCACCATCGACGCCACCATACGATTGCTCGAAGGTGATGTTGGTAGTGAGCGGTACTTTGGCTGTCTTACCAAACACGGAAGAAAGATAAGCCGACAAGATCATCACGCCTTTGGAGTGAATACTGCCACCGAGGTCTACGTTTCTTTCAATATCAATCACTTCACCATCACCATAAGCGGTAGTTGCTGTGATTCGGTTCGGCGCACCAAACATATGATCGGTTGTGCTAAGTACAGAAAGCGCATTAACTTGACCAACCGCCTGTCCATCAACATGGATCAGCGTTGTACCATTAGTGAAGGTTTCCATCACGCTGTCTTGCAATCGTCCGACACGCATCTGTTGGTTAGACAATGCTTGATCAACATGCGTTGCGCGAATCAGGTTCGATTTTGATCCTCTCGCCACGTAGTTTGACTCACGAAGCAGGTTAGCAATGTGTGCTGAGTGTAGAGACAACTTGCCTTGGTCACCCGCCTGACGAGAACTGTGCTCAATGATGCGCGCAATCGCTTTGCGATCACAATGCAGCATATTGTTGTCATGCACGATACTCGAAATGAAGCGCGCATAATGCATTTCTGAATCGGGAGTACGCTTCATCTCATCTTCAAAATCGGCCGTCACACGGAACAGTTCACCAAACTCCGCATCGTAATGTTGCAGCAGTTGGTAGGTACGATAATCACCAAACAGGATGATCTTAACGTCTAGTGGGATAGGTTCAGGATCAAGTGAAACAGCCCCCGTTAAGGTCACCTCTTTCTCTAATGAAGTAAAGCTCAATTGACGTGAACGAAGCGCACGCTTCAAGCCTTCCCAAACGTAAGGCTGTTCAAGAACTTTCACTGCATCCATCAGTAATACGCCGCCGTTAGCTCGGTGTAAGCTACCTGCGCGAATCAGCGAGAAGTCGGTAAATACGGTGCCTTTGAACGTCGCCGTTTCTACATAGCCAAACAGAGAGTGATAATTCGGATTCTCTTCCACCACGATTGGCAGAGTGTCTTCCTTTTGGCTCACAATCACGTTGACCTTGTAACGACGCGGCATTTTCTTATCCAGAGAAGCGGTCGCCACTTCGGCTTGTTCAGTGCTCTCTTCTAAGAAGATATCAGCGTTATCGACAATGTCTTTACGCAGTGCCGTGAGGTACTTTTTGATGTCTGGATATTGGCTGTAATCTTGCTTCAACTGCTTGATGAAGTGAGTGATAACATCGCGCGCCGTATCATCATTCAGCTTTTGGATTTTCTCAGTGTAGGTCTCTTCCAGCTCGGTCAGTTCACGAGAAATGGTGCGCAGACCCACTTCCAAGGCATCAATGGTTTTATCGAACTGGTCTTGTTCTTCTTCCGACAACAGATCGAAGCTCTCTTCGGTATGAAGATCATCGCCATTCATCGCCACAAACTGGTAATCACCCTGAGTGGTGATCGTCAGGTTGATGCCTTTCTCTTTCGCTTCTCGGCTGATGCTTTCTAGCGCGGCTTGTTGCTTGGCTGCTAACTGGTTTTTCAGCCTATCAGCACGGCTAAAGTACATCTCGTTATCAAACGCAAGAGGCATACCTTTCAGCAATTTACGCATCAGCTTTTCAATGTCTTGCTTTAAGCTGCTGCCGACACCTCTTGGTAACTTAAGTACCTTAGGTGTACGAATATCTTCAAAGTTCGCGATATAACACCAATCAAAAAGCTCCTGAACTTCTTGAGGGTGTCGGTTTAGATAGCGCAAGATCATGGTGCGTTTACCGAGACCATTTCGCCCTATCGCATAAATGTTGTAACCCTTTTCCTTGATTGACATCGCGAACTCAACGGCCTTTTGAGCACGTTCTTGCCCGACGATCTCGTCAATTGGAGCCAGTTCTTTGGTCGACTTACATGGTAACTTCTCGAGTTCTGCTACCTGATACAGCTGTTCTGTATTGAGTCTTTGAATCGCCATCGCCGCCTCCTTAGTCCTTCATTACTTGGGTGTAGATAAAATCAGTGTAGATGTAATTTCCTATAAATTTAGTGACTTACGCTACACAGCTGTTCAACTGAACAAATAACACACAATTTAGCGCATTTTTACGAATATCGAGGGTTTTAATTCACCAACTTAACATGTGAATGATTTTAATTTGCAATTGATAATAAATATCATTAACATTTTCAGATATTGTAAATTGAGGATGTGGACATGGAAATTGAACGATGCTGGATGCACTACCTAAAAGCTGAACAGTTAATGGAGCAAGGTCACTGGCCAGAAGCACAACGCCTTTATGGTGATGTTCTCAATTCTCTTCCACATCACATCCAAGATGCGGCATACCAAAGCGATATTAAACCCTGCCAATTTGCTTGCCTACTTGCAGGGCTGAGAGATGCGAGTGTTGCTCAATCTGAGATTCTCAACCGTTTAGGACAGCATCAACAAGCCTTTGATACCTTGAACCAGTCTTACGCACTGATGCAATTTATCTCGCTTGAAAGCACTGAGTTGATTCAACGTACCTATGGGCTATTGGAAAAGCAGAGTGAAGACCTGCTCAATCACCTGATTGCTTTTTGCAGTGCTCAGCGCAGTTCGCATTGGATGCTCGAACTAGAACAAATTCAACGTGCTCATCACCATTTTGGGCAACTAAAAACAACGTCAGAAGTTCAATCTTCACCTAATGTCTTAAATTGATAAGGATATATCATGTCGGACCGGGCCATTCTTAAAGTTAATAACCTCTCCGTAAGTTTCAAAACCAATGATGGAATCATTGATGCGGTCAAAAAGGTTAACTTTACCCTTAACTCAAGCGAAACCTTGGCCATTGTTGGTGAATCAGGTTCAGGTAAATCCGTCTCTTCCAACGCGCTAATGCGCTTGCTGCCTGATAACGCGATTATCGATCAGCAATCAGACATCGAGTTTGAAGGTCAATCGATTCTTGGCAAGACTGAGCGAGAAATGCAGTCGATTCGTGGCGATAGAATCGGCATGATCTTTCAGGAGCCAATGACCTCTTTGAATCCATACCTACGTGTCGGTACTCAAGTGGCGGAAGCCATTATGTGTCACCGTAAGGTATCGAAATCAAAAGCAAAACAGCGTGTGTTAGAGCTGTTTAATCTTGTGCATTTACCTATGCCAGATCAGGCTTACACCAAGTACCCGCATGAGTTTTCTGGTGGTCAGCTACAACGAATCATGATCGCGATGGCGCTGATCAATGAACCCGATATTCTGATTGCAGACGAACCTACAACAGCATTAGACGTGACCGTTCAGGCTGAAGTACTTTCTCTTATCAAAGAGATACAAGGCAAAATGGGCATGGCGATTCTGTTCATCACCCATGATTTAGGTGTGGTGAAACACTTTGCTGACCGCGTGCTGGTGATGTGTAAAGGTGAGTTGGTCGAAGAAGGGCTGACTCAAGAGCTCTTCGATAGCCCTAAACACGATTACACACGCATGCTGATTAACTCAATTCCGAAAGGCGCGAAGGTTCCTGTTGAAGCATCTGCTCCAGAACTGCTTTGTGCAGAAGATATTCGCGTGAAATTCTTGATCAAATCTCACTTTATCCAAAGTAAGAACCAGTACTTCGAAGCGGTGAAAGGCATTTCGTTGAAGCTGAAACAAGGCGAAACCTTAGGTATTGTCGGTGAATCAGGTTCCGGTAAATCGACCCTTGGACGAGCTTTGATCGGCTTGCTACCAAGTAGTGGGCGTATTGTCTACAAAGGCCAAGACGTCAGCTTATTGAACGACAAAGAGCGTCACAAGCTTAAGAAAGATGTTCAGATGGTGTTCCAAGACCCTTATGGTTCTTTATCACCACGTATGACGGTTGGGGAGATCATCACCGAAGGCTTAACGGTGCATCAACCTCACTTGTCAAAACAAGAACGTTTAGAAAGAGCGCGTAAAGCACTGATTGAGGTTCGCTTAGAGCCAAACTCAATTAACCGTTACCCGCACGAATTCTCTGGCGGACAAAGACAACGTATCGCGATTGCTCGTGCGTTGATTCTTGAGCCATCTTTCATACTGTTGGATGAACCGACGTCGGCACTCGACCGCTCAGTACAACTGACCGTGATTGACCTGCTGAAAGATATCCAAGCCAAGCACAACATCGGCTTCCTTTTCATCAGCCACGACCTTTCGGTAGTGAAAGCACTTTCTGATCGTGTATTAGTGATGCAGAAGGGTGAAGTGATGGAGGAAGGCGCGGCAGAAGAGATTTTCAATGCGCCGAAAAACGACTACACCAAGAAACTCATCGCGGCGTCATTCGACTTAGAAAATAAATCGGAAAAAAATGCCGCTTAGAGGGAACTAATCAAGATTAACAGCGTCTTATAAGTACATTCTGAAAAAGCATCTAATGGATTGCACTCTAGAATGGATATAGCAAAACTGGTTTGGCCGCCAAAAGAGAAATGTCGCATGGATGCGACATTTTTCGTTTCTGAAAGATAATAATCTCCAGTCTCTCGACTAAAAAATCGGAACCTAGCGATACAAAGACTTGGTCGACTCTCTGACGATTAAATCAATCGGTGGTAATCGCGCTTCATGCCTCTCGCCTGACAGCAAGTTCAAAATCGACTGCGCACACACCTCTCCAATCTCTTCAATCGGCTGTCTCAAGGTCGTTAATGCTGGCGTGAAATACTTCGACGT
The DNA here is from genome assembly GCF_024347595.1 of Vibrio pomeroyi. NCBI lineage: Bacteria > Pseudomonadati > Pseudomonadota > Gammaproteobacteria > Vibrionales > Vibrionaceae > Vibrio > Vibrio pomeroyi. The sequence goes on from NZ_AP025507.1 coordinate 166,885, forward strand.
TGGCAAGTCATCAAAGCCAATCACCGACACATCTTCTGGTACTTTGTAGCCGTGATCATGCAATGCCTTAATCGCGCCGTAAGCCGTTTGGTCATTGGCCGCGAACAGGGCAGAAAAGTGAATCTTAGATTCGATCAACTCAACGGTTTTCTCATAACCAGACTCGCTGCTGAAATCACCCTGTTTGACGAGTTTTGGCATCACCTTGATACCCGCTTCTTGCAGCGCTTTCTTATAGCCTTCAAAGCGATTACCCGCATCTGGTTGGCTCGAAAGTCCTTTGATATGAGCAATATTCACATGCCCCTGTTGGAGCAAGTGGAGGGTTGCCATGTAACCGCCCAGTACATTATCGATATTGATTGAACGAACGTTGTCTTCAGCGAAGTCATAACCGACCGCGACAATCGGGATGTCTTGCGCGTACTTGGCAATATCCTCTTTGGTGATGCTGCCTGTCACGATGATCATGCCATCGACATTGCTCTTAGCCAGATACTCTAAAGCGTGTATCTCAAGCTTTTTTTGCCAATGCCCGGTAGCTATCACTAACGAATAGCCTTGAGCTATCAGAGTTTTCTCCATGTCGTTGAGGATGCGGCTGGTATAAGGGCTGTCAGGGTGTTGCACCAATACGCCTATCGTTAATGAACGGCGATTGATGTTCTCCTGCATCTGAAAGTTGGGCTTGTAGCCTGTGTCTTTGATGGCCTGCTCGATGTTCTGACTTTTATCATCCGACACATAAGTGGTTCGATTAAGAAAACGAGAAACCGTGCTTGGGGAAACGCCGGCTAGCCTAGCTACATCGTATACGGTGGTTTTTTTAGTTTTCGTGCGCATCTCGATACCCTAATCCAGTGACATTTGGGGAGCCCTAGAGCTCCCCTTCAATTTCAACCTGCATACCACTGCTTTCGTTGAAATCCGTGTCATTAAGTTAATACATGTAGGCGAAGATCATCCCCGGTCTGAAGTAACGACCAGCGGTATATTTCAACCCTGTGCTCAATAGCCATTTATGAAGAACCATGGCCTGCTCAGTGGAAATTTCGCCTTTCAGCATACTAACAAATTTATCACTGTCTTTAGTCAGCTCAGGATTAACTCGACCGTCAGACAGCACACACTTTTGAAATTTAAGTGCAGTAAGCCACTTTTTCGCATCATTTTGTGACAATTTAAAAGATTCTGTAAGATCTTGCTCAGTGAAAGAGACAGAACAGTTGAAGCCTTCTGGTGCGGCAAATGGAATTTTTGAATAGTCATACAGCGCGGTATACACAGTATCCATCAATGTTTCTGCTTGCTGCGATTTCCCCGCTAGGCTCAACGCAGTTGCGACACTAAATTGCACACCAATCCACACATCTTGAGCCTGAAAAGCCTCATGTGGTGAACCGTCTGCCAATGTCATATTCGCCACACCCAACTTAGGGCTGTTGATCTCAAAGTTATGTTTATAAACATAGTCCAATGCGCGTTGAATACACTCTTGCGGGAAAATACCCTCCAAGCCAATCAACTTTAGATAGCTGTCGGCAAGCAAGGCATCGCCAAAGCTGTTGTCTGAATCGGGTACTAACTCTAGATACTCTTGAGTAAAGGCTTGAGGCGCGGTCTCACTCAGCAAGCGTTTCTTAGAGACTCTTTGAGATACCTTGCTGATGTTAATGGAGATGTCGGTCTCATTGAGATAGGCATTGAGCGTATTCTTGTCAGTAATCGAATCGCCCGTCAAAGTCAGGCCTAAGGTTTCCAGAGCTTGGTAGCCTTCGCCAGTTAGATGCTTGGCTTGAACTGGCGTCACGAAAAAGTGGTAGTAGCCTTCTTTCTCATCCCACAAGCTTTGTTCAACCGTCACTAATGCCTTTTTCGAACGTGTTAGATAACCCGCGCCTAGATCGTTTTCACCCATCAATTGTGCAAGTTCACTCGCGGCTTGAAGGCCTGCAACCCAGAGGCTCGCGCAGTAAATTGAGATACCATGTGACGCTAAGTTATCGAAGGTGTCGTCTGTGCCTCGGGTTAGCGGTAAATCGTCACCTTCAGCAACCAAGTTCGATAAGAAATCGATGCTCTCAGTCACAGCCTGCCAGCACTCTTTAACCACAGAAATATCTTGTGTGTTTTGATAGTGACGGTACACCATCAGAATGTATTTCGGTGCTAAGTCCTTCCACTCTTTAACATTGTGCCAGCTATACGCGTCAGGCTGGATGTCGAACGGGCTACCTAAATCGTGAATTACTGCACCTCGAATCGAGCGCACACCTTGGTACTTCTCATCAATCAATTCAGCATTTGGTGTCGCTTCGTATTCCCAGTAACGGCGCTGAGTGAAGTCTTCAGCCAAAATCGCTTTTGAGAACTCTTTCATCACGCAGCCATCAAGCTCTGGCAGCAAATAGAGCAGTGAAAATGATCCATAGAAATACACATCCAGTGAATTAAAGAATGGGTAGTCAACACACTCTTTCACTAGGAACTTGTCTTCTTTATCCCACACTGTAGATTCGGCTAAGAACGACAATGAGTTCATCGCCATCGTCGCATAGCGAAGTGCCGATTCAGGTTTTGAAATCTTGCTTTGAGCCTGTTCGAGGAAAGCCGTTTGTTGCTTCACGATCTGCTGTTCAATGCTCTCAAGCTTTGGCAGAACATCCTCTAACATGGGTAAGGCAGGTTTTGCTTGCGGGTAGAATTGAGTGTAAGCCTTGTCTGAGTGCCAACCATTGAGCATAACTTTACTGTGTGCCATCACCTGTGCGAAACGCAGGTCAACGGATTCGCCCGGCTCCAGTTCAACCTGAACCACAACCAATGCACTCAATGCTTCGCGTCCAGTGTAGATCCCAGTTTGGAATTCGGCGTTAGTACGGCCTGTTTTCAGTGCGAACTCTGTTTGCTGGGTCACTTTCGAAGTATAAAGCGTCGGCTTAACAGACACCGATACCTTGCCAGACTCTAGTAAGTGGTTATCCGTTTGGACACCAAACACCACCTCACCCTCAATATCACTTTGATAAGGGGACTGGCTAGTGAGCTGAACACCACTAAAACCGTGGCTTTCACCGTTTACCTTCACCGCTTGATGCTGCTGAGCTATCGGGTTTTGAGATAAGGTACACGCCGAATCTTGGATCCCATCGCGACCTTTTCGATAGGTTGAACCAATCAGATTTTGCAGAGGTTGAGCAAGCGTAATCACGCGAGTTTGCTGTGATTCGTTGGTGAGCTGGAAATGGTTCCAGTGCATAGGTAATGAACAGAGACGTTTATCGTCTTTAACGAGCGGTGAAACAACCTTGCGCTTGATATTAATACCATCAAAACTATTATATTGATATTCAGCTAATGGATATAAAGCCTTATATTCTATATCGCTACCGTTAACACTCTCTATATCACCATTATTCCCCGAAGTTAGTGATAGCTGTCTCGTTGTATCATTTATCAATAAACCATTAAAGAAATCTAAGGCTACATATAATTGACAATCAATCGACGATGAATCTGATTCAATTAATAGTTTAGTCTTATTAGAAAACTCAACATTCCACTTTATAAAGCTCTCTCTATTTTCTTTATATAAGTTGCCATTTTTTAATGCGTTACGAATGAGGTTAATCGCATTTGAACTATTTTCTATTTTCTTTCCATCGAATAATGCCGGGTAGAAATTCAGGTGAACACTGAGCTCTTGTTCGTTAAGAATCTGAAGGGTATCAATGGTCGGCACATCCATAACCGAAGCATAAAAATCATTAAAATTAATAACTTGTTCTGAACAGTCAACAAATATTCCTGGAATAAAGCTGAAGTTTGGCGTGTTGCCGTTTGGCGTCAGTGTAAATGTATTGCCAATACCGCCCACAGCCATACCAGTATTTTCTGGTGTTGTAGAAATTGGCGTGTACCAAGGTTGAATAAATTCAACTGCATCACCTTTTTTACACAGGTGTTTTGAATTTCCTGAATAGCTTGTATATGGAATTTTATTATTCATTTTAAAACCGCCATTGAATATTTTTTTCTTCTTGTTAATATCTTTCAAAAATGGAGACATCAACATGTTTAAAATTATAAATGAAAAATTTGGAAATATTGACTCTGTCACATTAATAAACCACCAGCATGGTATAGAACTTCAAATAATCAATGGATTTGGTGCTGTTATAAATAAATACGTTGTAAATAACAGTCCATTCTCTTTTATTTGTGGTTATCAGAATTATGATGAACTGATCAACCAACATCCGTTCTTTTCCCGCAGTGCTAAATTATTCCCTTTTCCAAACCGTTTAAACTTAGGTCGTTACAGTTTCGATAACCAAAACCATCAACTCCCTGCTAACTTTCCTTGGTCTGATCACGCCGTACATGGCCTGCTCTACAACCAACCTTTTTCAATCACAAACAGCGTAGCCAATGAAGAGTCAGCCAGTATGACGCTGCTGTATCAAACGTCATCTTTGCACCCTGCTTTCCCGTTCGCTTTTAACCTTGAAGTCACCTTCACTATCGACATCACAGGCAAGCTATCTTGCACGACAACTGTCTCTAATTGTGGTGATTTCGCCTTCCCATTCGGTGATGCTTGGCACCCTTATTTCTCGCTTGGCACTGATTTGACACAGTGTGGGCTTACCATGTCACCTTGTGCTGAGGTCATACACGAGAACGACTTGCCTAATGGTGAAAAACAGGCTTTTGACCGTTTGTCTTTAGGTGATTCCCTGACCAATCAAAGCCTAAACCACTGCTTTGAATTTGATTCGGAGGCCACCAACCAACTGACTTTCACACGCTCAGATTCATCTGCCGCGATTCACTATCAACAAGATGCGAGATACCCATTTGTTCAGCTGTACACTCCAGCGAGTGAGCAAAGTATTGCAATAGAACCAATGACTTGCCCTGCCGATGCTTTCAATAACCAGATTGGCTTATTGACGCTTAGCCCGAACCAATCTCAAACCTTCACTTGGCAATGCCAAGCTGCCTATCAACAAAAATAATCGAGCTAAACGAGAGCAACTGCTGAATGCGAAATCAGCCCCCCAGAGAACGCATTGCTAACGAAACAACTACAACGAAAAACGAAACGAAAGAGCAATAAAGGGCGCATAAAGCGCCCTTCTCTTTGTTAACCTAAAACCACTTCTACCGTGTGCTCACCCGATGTAAATACCGGTGCTTTGTTGCCTGAAATCAGGTCACCATTGACCTTCATCTCAACCACACCTTTACACACGTTATTCGGGTTCGTGACATGAATATTGTATGTTGCACCGCGGAACTGACGACGGACTTTAAACTCCGGCCACTCAGCCGGAATACAAGGATCCACCAGCAAGCCATCCACTTCAGGACGAACACCCAGAATCCACTGCGTACCTGCAACGTATGTCCAAGATGAAGTGCCAGACAGCCATGCATTACGACCTAAGCCGAACTGCTTATGTTCGTCACCCAAGATGTTTTGTGGGTAGCAGTATGGTTCAGACTCAAAGGTATCAATGTCGTCGTTCTTAGAAGCCGGATTAATTTGACGGTAGTACTCGTAAGCACGTTCGCCATTGCCCATTTTCGCTTCTGCAATCATCACCCATGGGTTTGAATGCAGGAATATACCGCCATTCTCTTTCGCACCCGGTGGATATGTCGAAACGCCACCTAATTGCGGATCAAAGCCGTTGTAACCCGGCGTTGAAAGCTTGATACCATTAGTCGTGTTTAGCTTGTTGTAAACCGAATCTAGCGCCTGAGTGGCACGCTCTTGTGTTGCGAAACCAGAAATCACAGGCCAGCTTTGACCATTAGTGTAGATCTGCCCTTGCTCGTTCTTGTGAGAACCAATCGGCAGGCCTTGCTCATCAAAGTAACGCACAAACCATTCGCCATCCCAACCGCATTCATTCACTGTGCTCTGCATCTGTTGGTACTGATCTTTGAACTTAGCAGTTAGATCCACGTCGCCACGCAGGTCACAAAGGTCCAGCATATCAAGCAGGGCTTTGCCGTACATGTTGGCTACCATCATCGACTCAGCGCCCGTTGGTAGGTTCACCGTGTCATTCCAGTCTGCAAAACCTAATAACGGTAGACCGTGCTCACCGGTATTGGTGTAAGTAAACTCAATCGCGCGGCACAAGTGATTCCACACGGTTCCAGTTTCAACTGGGTTGCCCGCTTTGTCTTTTTGATAAAACGGGATCGCTTTGTTCAAGAAGTCAGCGTTGCCCGTTTCTTTCACATATTGAGTCACCGCGTAGATGATCCACAAGTGATCATCACCATAATAGTCAGGGCGATCTTCTTCTTCACGCGAGTCACCCGCGTTCGCTTCCATCGTTGACGGGAAGAACTGGTGCATCGCAGAACCATTGGTGTTTTGCACGGACAGTAGACGCTCAATGAACTCGCGCGCCTCTTCTGGCATATGAGTAATCACGCCCAACGTATCTTGCGAAGAATCGCGGAAACCGATGCCACGTGCACCATAGCCAAGTTGATACAAAGACAGGTAACGAGACCAATTCTTGGTGGTGTGACACTGACGCGGGTTGTGGACGTTAAGCATTGAGTTCATTGCTGGATCTGGCGTTTCAACCTGAACTGCTTGTAGGTAAGAGTCCCAGTGTTCAGCCAGTTCAGCGAAGGCCGAATCGACCACTTGGTGGTCACGGTATTTAGCCAATAGAGGCAATGCAGCGTCTAGGCTCTCTTCTTGTGCAATTTGTACAACCGTACGCTCTGTCTGCTCTGGAGATAACCATCCTAAACGCAGATTTAGTGCACCTATATTGTCGCCGCGCAAACACTCGGTGTTACCAAGCTCGTCGTTTTCTAACGCTTGCGGCGCAGCCCAAGTGCCATAACCAAACTGGCCTAGGAATGATTGGCGGTCACCGTCAAATGAAGTCGCAGGGCGATCCGCGGTCATCAAGTTTACGGCGTAGTCGCGCTTCATGAAGGCATACTGCTCAAGTACGGTGTGACCCGATTCTTGTTGGTGTGCTTTTAACGTCATGGTTTGTGGAACCCAATCGGCATTCAACAGTTGCTTAAGTGCATCGAAGTGTGTGAATTCGTAGACTGGCACTACATCAACGTGTAGCGCTTTGTCTGAAATGTTGGTGACTTTGATGTCTTGTAATAGTACTTGGTCAGCTTTCGGTACGAAGAACGTCGCTTCACAACGCACACCAAACGCTTCTGCAATGATGGTGGTGTAAGACAAGCCTGTGTGGTTTTCAAACTTATCAAGCGGCTTCAAGGTTGGTGTATAGAAAGGTGAGAACACCTCTACGTTACCTGCTTCATCACGCACCTTAAGGTACATGGTCGAGCCTTTGAAATCTGAGTTTGGTAGTTGTGCAATGTACTTGGTAATACGGTTCAGTGCAGGGTCACCTTTACACAACAACACACCGCCGTTGCTATCAACAATGCCACCAAAATCTAATGTGCCCACATAGTTACACCATTTGATCGGTGTGCATGGTGTGGTTGCTACGTATTCTTTGTTTTTATCGTCAAAATATCCGAATTTCATCATCACTATCCCTAGCCCCTCCCAAATCAGGAGGAGCCAAAACAATTTGTCGTAAGTTGGTTGGTGTCAGCTCACTGGCTGATTTAAATTAACTGGCTAGCTCGCTAGCGAGTTCTCACTCAGTGCGTCAAACAGGTGGAAAGCATCCAAATCCAAGTAAAGAGTCAGCTCTTTCACATCTACCTCAGCAGCTTGGGTTTCAACCATCAGCGGTTGGCCGCCGATTTCTGTTTTCAGAAGAATGCTCGCGCCCAACAGTTCCTTGTCTTTGATTTTCACAGGGAATGGCAGTACGCGATCGTGATCCACTTGCTCGGCACGTAGGTGAATGTCTGTTGGACGAACACCAAAATGCAGCGCTAGGTTTTTAGACGCCAGAGACTTAAAGCGCTCCGGCAGTGGGATATGAACATCGCCAAGTTCAACGAAGTATTCACCCTCTTTTTCAATCAGCTTCGCTTCCAACATGTTCATTGACGGGTTACCAATGAATTGCGCGACAAATTTGTTAGCTGGGCGTTGGAACACCTCGGTTGGTGTACCCACTTGAGCAACATAACCGTCTTTCAGGATCACGATGCGATCTGCTAGCGTCATCGCTTCGATCTGGTCGTGTGTTACGTATATCGTTGTGGTTTTAAGCTCGCGGTGTAGGTGCTTAATCTCTTCACGCATCACGCCACGCAGTTTGGCATCGAGGTTAGATAACGGCTCATCAAACAAGAACACTTTCGGTGTACGAACCATCGCACGGCCCATTGCTACACGCTGACGTTGACCACCAGAAAGCTCTTTCGGCTTACGGTTCAGTAGAGGATCAAGCTCTAGCATCTTCGCCGCTTTTAGTACTTCTACATCGATTTCTGCTTTCGGCATGCCTTTCAGTTTTAGTGCAAAGGCGATGTTCTCGTAAACCGTCATGTGTGGGTACAGCGCGTAGCTTTGGAATACCATCGCTAAGTCACGGTCTTTAGCATCGACCTTGTTCATCACTTTGCCACCAACCACGATGTCACCAGAGCTGATACTCTCTAGGCCTGCAAGCATACGTAGTGTGGTCGACTTACCACAACCAGATGGGCCAAGGAAAACCACGAACTCGCCGTCTTCAACCGTAAAATCAAACTCTTTTACAACCTCAACATCACCGAATGATTTTTTGATGTTCTTAAATTCTACTTTAGCCATTATCTGTTCTCCTCAGCGCGCTCTTGAAGCATGTTTCGGTACGCAATTGCGCTCTGTTTCAGTGTTCTTTCTTGGGTGGTGTAATCAACATGAACAATGCCAAAACGCTGGCAATAGCCGAATGCCCACTCAAAGTTATCCATCAGGCTCCACGCGAAGTAACCATCCACTTTCACACCGGCTTCAACTGCGTTGTGAACCGCTTCGATGTGGCCTTGGAAGTAACGAACACGTTGGTCATCCATCACTTGTCCGTTAACACGCTCATCGTTACCTGCAGCACCGTTCTCTGTGATGTAGATAGGCGGCATGTTTTCGTAGCGAGCATCCAGTCTTACCAATAAATCGGTTAAACCTTGTGGGTTAATTTCCCAGCCGATGTAGGTGTGTTCAGCGTCAGTCTGTTTTACTGATTCAATGTCGCCGTTCTCGTTGAATCGAGCGACATTGCGTGTGTAGTAGTTGATACCGATGTAATCAACAGGAGCACTAATGATGTCTAGATCGCCTTCTAGAATCATCGGCATGTTCATCGCTTGGCGTTCGACAACCAGTTGTGGGTATTCACCCTTCAATACTGGGTCGATGAACCAATGGTAGTTCTCAGCTTCACAGTAGTCTGCAGCACCTTGGTCTTGTGGTGTTAATGGGTAAGCCGGCGTCGCGTTAAATACCACACCATGCTTAGCATGAGGCGCATTCTTACGCAGAATCGGCATAGCCAAACCGTGTGCCAACATTAGGTGGTGAGACGCTAAGTAGCCCTCTTTCTCACCCTTGATGCCTGGCGCATGTTCGCCCCAACGGTAACCTAGGAACGCAGACACAAACGGTTCGTTCAATGTTGTGTAAACATCAATCTTGTCGCCAAAGTAGTTACTCACCACTTCTGCGTATTCTGCGAACTTGTAAGATGTTTCACGGTTTAGCCAACCACCTTTGTCTTCAAGATATTGCGGAAGATCCCAGTGATAAAGCGTTACGTAAACCTTCATGCCACGAGCATGACACTCATCGATGATCTGCTCATAGAACTCTAAGCCTTGCTGATTCACCACACCGTCTTGCGGCAGGATACGTGGCCATGCAATGGAAAGGCGGTAAGCATCAACGCCTAAGCCTTGAATCATCTCTATGTCTTGTTGCCACAAATGGTAGTGATCGCACGCCACGTCACCATTGTCGCCGTTATCTACCTTACCCGGCTTCTTACAAAACGTGTCCCAGATAGACGGTGTACGACCGCCCTCTTCAACGCCGCCTTCAATTTGGTATGAAGATGTCGCGACACCGAATACAAATTCCTTACTGCGTAACTTTGAATCACTTGGAAGTTGAAATTTATTCATTGTTATAACCCTTAAACCTAACCTTTAACTGCGCCGGACGTTAAACCACTGATCATCTGTTTCGATGCGAACAGGTATGTAATCACGAGTGGTAAAATAGAAATTGTGGTACCTAGCATTACCGCGCCCCATGGCGTATTCGGAATACCTTGAACACTTCGTAGTGCTTGTGTGATGACGTAATTGTCAGGGTTGTTTAGCACTACAAGAGGCTGCATAAACATGTTCCAGAAGAAGACGAACTGCACGATAGCGAGTGTTGCTAGTGCTGGTTTCATCAGTGGTAGCACCACACTCCAGTACGTTCTGAACTCACCTGCGCCATCTAACTTCGCCGCTTCTAGCAGCTCTTTAGGAATCGATGCAATCACGTGCTGACGCATCAAGAAGATACCAAATGGTGTGGTGGTGAACGGTAGCCATACCGCCATGTGGTTATCCAGCAAGCCTAAGAATTTCACGATCATGAAGTAAGGGATCAGGCTAAGCACAGGCGGAATCGCCATTGAGCCAACCAGCATGCCGAACAACACGTTCTTACCGCGGAACTTAAACACAGCAAATGCGTAGCCACCCATGCTACAAAACAGCAGCGAGATGGTGGTGCCTAAGAAAGCCACGTAGATCGAGTTAAACATCGCTTTCCAAAACGGCATGATTTCCAGCAGTTTTGCGTAGTTCACCATCAGGCTATCGCCAATCGCAAAGCTGATGCCCGAGCCGAAGATCTCCGAACGGTCACGAGTTGAAAGCAGAGCTGACCACACAAACGGGAACACCGTAATGATTGCGGAAACAATCAGTAATATGCCGAGCATGACCATCAAGATCTTAGTCATGATGTACATGGTGCGTTCGCTTGGCATTAGGCCACTTAGTGGTGAGGTATTTGTCTTAATTGATGTCGACATCTTAATGTTCCCCTAAGCCTTTCTTACCGAAGAATAAAAACTGAACCAAAGTACAAGACGCGATGAGTGCAAACAGAAGCCATGAAATCGCTGACGCTGTGCCCATTTCTAACCATTCCCAACCCACTTTGTAGAGGTACATAGAGATAGTTAAACCAGATTGACCCGTACCACCTGTGCCACGCGTTAGAACGAACGGTTCTTCAAACATTTGCAGGTTACCGATGATGGTCATGGTGATTGCAAAGAAGATGAATGGACGAATCATTGGTAGTGAGATGTTCCAGAAGCGGCGGAAAGCGTTAGCACCGTCCATACGAGCAGCTTCTAAAATGTCTTTAGGAATCGTCATTAAACCTGTGGTGTAAAGGACGATGTTAAAACCGGTGTATTTCCAGAAAACCATGATCGCGATAGACGGCTTCACCATAGTGGCATCGTCTAACCAGCGGATTGGTTGAAAATCGTTAACCCAAGCAAATGCCCAACCAAACAGTGTGCTATCAGCCAGTGCCATCAGCGTTTGGTTAATGATTCCTGAGTTAGGAGAGTACATATTGAAGAAAATCAGTGACGCTGCGACCGTTGATGTGATGAACGGTAAAAAGTACGCCGATGTTAGCCAGTGACGCATACGGTCACCCATTGAAACCAACATGTAAGCCACTGGAATGGCAACTAAATGCTGAGCCACACCCGATGTGATTGCTAGCCACAATGTGTTCTTTAATGAACGCCATAGCCACGGGTCAGTCAAGGCAATGTGATAGTTCTCAAAACCAACGAACTGCATTGCGTCCATGCCCTGTACTGGGTTCCATTCGTGGAACGACAGGTAAACAGAGAACAACAGCGGGAAGATCCCAAATACAGAAAAAATGATCAGAAACGGCAGAAGAAATCCATACGGTGTAAGCGCTTTCAAATTTAGACGAGAAAAAAAGCTTGGCTCCGAAGGTTCTATCGTTGTGCTCGCTGTATGATTCATAGTAACGACCTCTTAAAAAAGGAAGCGCGTTATCCACGCTTCCTCACTTACTCAAAGTAATAACAAATTAAAGATTACGCGTACGACGCTTGATTAGGCGCTCTGCCTCTTTAAGTGCTGTCTCGATGTCCTTGCCTTCATCAAGCACTTCCATCAATGCGTTCTCTAAGATAATAGAACGTGCAACGTGGTCGCCTTGAGCTGGAGATACTGGCTTGATGTTCTGTGCCACTTCAGCAAACAGAAGACGCGCTTTCTGACCACCTAGGAATTCCATCTCTTCTTGGAACAACTCATCGTCATACGTGGTTACGTTCGCAGGGAAAGCGGCAATCGTTTCGAAGTGCTTAAGTTGAACGTCACGATCCGTCGTCATGTATTCAATCAACGCCCAAGCTTCATCTGGGTTGTCTGATTGAGTTGGAATAGATAGGAATGAACCACCCCAGCTGCCGTAGATGCCATCAGGTAGGTTTTCTACCGCCCATTTACCTTTGGTTTCAGGAGCGATCCAGTTGTTTAGGTGACCAAGTAGCCAAGCGCCAGAGAGTTGAGTTGCAAATGTGCCGTTGCGGAAGCCTTCGTACCATTCGTTAGACCAAGCCAAAATTCGGCCATCTAAGCCTTTGTCGCGAATCTCTTTTGCCACTTCAAAAGCGTGAACAAAACGCTCAGATGTCACAACAGGGTTGCCATCTTTATCAAAGTAAAGACCTTCACCTTCAGGAACCGTGGTGAAGATGATCGCTTGTGCCACGTCGGCTGCTGAAGCGATAAGTTGTACATTTTGCTCTTTCAGTTTTTCACCCGCAGCGATGTATGAATCCCAATCTTTAATTGCGTCTTCTACATTGATGCCCGCTTTTTCAAACACGTCGGTGCGGTAGTACATAACACCTGGACCAAGGTCGACAGGGATGCCGTACATGTCGCCGTCAGCGCCTTTGCCTTGTGCCCATGCGTAAGGTGCGAATCGTTCTTCGTATTTATCGGCACCGTAGTTTTCAGACAAGTTAACTAGGCCGCCAGAGCCAACGAATGGACCGATTTTCTCTACGTCCACAACAATCACGTCACCCGCACCTGAGCCCGTTGCTAGGTTAGTGGTTAGTTTTGTGTGGTGGTCACCATGGTTGTTCATAAGGTAATCAACTTTGATCCCTGTTTCCTTTTCGAAATCAGGCAGTAATACCTTCAGGCTGCTATCGAAATCAGGGAAACCGTCGAAACGAATCTCTTTGTCAGCCGCGTTTACCGCTGTTGTACCTAATCCTAAAGCAACCGCGCATGAAAGCGCCAAGGTCTTAAATTTCATGTTCTATCCTTAATATTTTTATAGGGTAACGAGTAAATCCGATACCGAGTTTCTAGTGACCAACGTCGGCAGCAATTTAAAGTTCACGTCATGTTTGATTTTTTTTAGCTTTTGTAGAGTGAGCTGCACTGCTTCGATGCTCATCTCTTCAATGGGGAAATTAATGGTGGTCAAACTAGGGGTCAGATAACGCGCGAAGATGGTGTTATCGAAGCCGACAAGAGAAACGTCTCTCGGAACAGACAGTCCCTCTTTATGCAAAACTTCGAATGCGCCAAATGCCATGTGATCGTTTGAAGCAAATACCGCCGTAAAGTGGCATTTTCTGTTGATCAACTTCTTCATAGCGCTGATGCCAGTCTCTTCAGTAAATCCCGCCTCAGAGACTAAGGCTTCATCGTATGGCACACCGGCTTCTTCCAGTGCCTTGCGATAACCCTGCAAACGCCCCCTAGCGTCCGCTTTATCTAAAGGCCCGGTAATACACGCGATATCTGTATGTCCCTTTTGCAAAAGATATTGAGTAGCGAGTAGCCCCCCGACTTCGTTATCAATATCAATGCAACTCATCGCCATTTCTGGGATGAAGCGGTTAATCAAAACCACAGGGGTCCCCTGTTCTTCCAATTCAATTAAATAGTCATCACTGAGCAGTTGAGTATGAAGAATCAAAGCATCGACACGACGCCCCAACAGAAACTCCACAGACTCGCGCTGCCCTTGTTCGGTGTTCGAACCCGCTGTAACCACAGCGTGGTAACCGAAGCGGCGTAGGTTTTCCTCTATACAATGCAAGATGCCTGAATAGAAAGATCCGCCCAGCTCTGGAACAACAACACCCACACTTCCGGTACGACTTGAAGCCAAAGCCTGAGCGATAGAGTTCGGGCGATAACCCAATTCTTTGATCGCTTTTTCAACCTTTAACTTCTTGTCATGACTCACTCTACTCGTGCCATTAATAACCCTAGACACCGTCGCTTGAGACACACCTGCATGTTCTGATACGTGTTTAATTGTTGCCACTCGAACCTCGATACTTCATTAGCTTGTAACCGCTTACAAAACGATTATTAAGAAATTACGTTTTAGTTGAAGTGAGTGTCATCACACTAAACTTGGAGGTAAAAAGGCTGGATTTGGAAATCTTGAAAGCGCTTACAGATTCACTTCACGCCATGAAACTGTTTCATGAGATTCTTGCTCACCTTATCAAAATGGCGCTCGGTTACTTACTCCCAGAGTGCTAACAAGCATGCTTAAACTCCGTTATTCAAGAAGCACAGTTCGGAGATGAACCCGCAGCAGACGGTAATATACGGGGCGAAATTGACCCTATTATTTCAGTGGCTATGCAAAATTGTATGGGAACATTTCATAAGCACTTCGAATTCGCTTTTCAGAAACCGAAACCTAAAACAACAACGCCCAGCAAAGGCTGGGCGTGAAACTGTGGAAGGGTTTGGGTTTAGAGTCTCCTCTAAACCTTGTTTTCTGATTGCTCGGCGAGCTTAAACTCTTGAGTTAGTGAGAATTGCTGCTGCGACATGATTTCAAGCTGCTGCCCATGGGAGAACAGAACCTGAGATCGTTGAGAGTTATCTTCTGCCAAGGTGTGTATTTGGCTGATGTTTTGTGTAACTTGAGAGGCGACCACTTGATGTTCCGTGGTCGCGGTCGCGATTTGATGACTCCTCTGCTCGACCTCATTGAGCAGATCAGAGACCGTCGATATTGAGTAATTCACTTCGCCCGTTTGCTCAACACATTGAACCATCCCCACCACACATTGATTGATTTGTTCCACCGCCAGTTTAGAACTAGTTTGCAACTGTTCAATCTTGTTGTGTATCTCTTGCGTCGAGGCATTGGTTTTGGCTGCTAACACGCGAACTTCATCGGCCACCACGGAGAAACCGCGTCCTTGTTCTCCTGCTCGCGCCGCTTCAATGGCTGCATTCAATGCCAACAAATTTGTCTGTTCAGAGATCCCAGATATCACATCCAAAATCGAGCCAATGCTGGCACTTTCGCTTTCAAGCTGGCCAATGGTCGCTGTTGATTCTGCCAACTTACGTTCTAAACTGCCCATCAACTCGACGCTTTTATCCATCGTCTTCTGGCCATCACTGGAACTGGACACCGCTTCGGTCACAAGCGTTAGCGTTTGATTCGCGGCTTGAGTTATTTCCGTCACCGAACACTCGATCTGTTCCATGGCTGTTGCCACCATCACCGTCTGATTGGTTTGGTCTTGCATCGCCTCGCTCAATGAACGGCTCGTGCTTTGGTTCTCTAAAGACGCCTCTTTTAAGCGCGTCGACGATTGACGCATGTTCTCAATCATTTGAGTCAGGTGACTGATCACTAAATTGACCTTGTCGCTCACTGAACCGAACTCATTATTGGCTTGATACTGCACCATCGCGCTCAAGTCTTTATTGGCAACTTGGTCTAGTGCACTTTGCAGCAGCTTGCTTGGTTTGCGAATCCCTTTGGCAATATTCAACCCGATCAACAGAGCAATAAGTACGGAAGTAAGTGCAATAACGCCCTGCATCACAAGGGCTTGCTGTGAAGAGTTCATCGATTCGTGATACAAGCGCGTCGCTGTGTCTTCAGCGTACATTGAGAGCTCATCAAAGTGGCTTAACTGCTGATCAATTAGCTGTTCAATTTCCTGCTTTTGGCGGGAGATAGACTCATCGAGTTTAACGGTTTCTTTATGGGTAGCGACTGAACCATTATCTGAAAACGCATGTGAAGAGAGCAGTGATAAAGACTGTTTACTGCGGCGCAGCAAAGATGAGTCTAGGTTATCTAAATCTGCTACCGCTTGTTCGAATCGCTCTTTTCGACTTTGCAGGCGACGCTCTACCCCACGAACCTCCGAAGATGTTTGCAGTGAAAACGCCTCGTTGGCTTCCGCCGCAATCAAACTCAATTGCACCAGTAAAGCCTCTATCGCCTTTTGTGTCTGTTCTGAATCTGCACTCGCGAGTTGATTCACCAAGGTATTATTAAGCTGTCCTACCACAGATTGAAACTGCGCTTGTCCCATCGAACCGAGATCTTTGCTATCCAAATACTCAACGTAAAGTTCCAATACCCGCTCTATCTGATCGATAGTCGACATGCCGGTTTGAGTGATGTTGTTAAGCATGGCTTCCATTTGTGAACCAGCCTCACCCTTGCCTTCGAACCAGTTCAATTGCTGCTGATATTGTTCGATGTTGTTTAAGACGGTTTGTTTCAGTGGCTCGAGTTCATCAATATAATTGGCGGATAAGTAGGGAGTGGTGCCGCGATTAATGTCCAAGAATCGAATCGTCAGCGCAGAGGATTGAAGCATTAATGGGGTGGCTTGCTGGGTGATATTTTCGATTCGAGTCGTTATGTCTTTATTGCTACTGATGCTTAACCATGCAGAACCCAGCATGATCACAATCAGTACGAAGAAACCTAAATATACTCGAGACACGATGGAAGAAAGTCTCATAGTGAATCCTTGATCTAGTGGCGAAAAAAAGGGCACAAAGAATGTGCCCAAGAATGGAGTTATATAACGTGCCCTAATCAATCTGCCTTTAGGGCTAAAATGGACAGTATTACGTGCTCTTAACAAGCATGGATATTCGAAAGCACAGCTCCTTGAAAATATGCCGAATTCAAAGAGCTGAGCGTTCTATATCGGTGATTACCACCAAGCTTCAAACATTGCGCCGAACGACAATGTATCAACATTCGTTGTCTTCACTGTGTTGCCTTTAGTTTCTACATCACCCACAGTTGTGTAGAAGCGAAGCATTGGACGGCTCCAAGGTAAGCCACCTAGAGAAACGTTTTGAGACAGCGTGACTTTCCACGCGTTCTCTTCACCATCGTCATCGTAATCAACCATGCCGTAGCCAGCTTCTAACCATGTAGAGTGAACATCATTCCATTGATACTGTGGACGAACGATACCAGCGTATTCCGTGTTCTCACGGTCTAGATCAGAACCAGAGTTGTCTTTATACGACACTAAGTAATCGATGATGAATTGCTCAGATGCTGCGTAGCTACCTTCCAAACTTGCGTAGAAGGTTTGGTAATCACCTTTCAGCTCAAATACAGATGAGTCTGCACCGTCACCATACTTAACAACCAACTTGTTAGACTCACCCAAACCTAAGGTTGCACCTACTAGGTATGCCGTTTCATCGCTGACTTTTGGATCACCCGCTACGTCAGAGTCTGCTTCATCTGAAGCAAAACCATAGTTCGCATATAGGTCTAGTTGGCCGATACCCGCGTTAATTGAATGAAGCTTAGAAGTAATTGCGTATCGACCGTTGTCGTTCACTAGGCCGCCTTTCACTTGGCCAACAAAGCCCATGTCTAGCTTGGCACCGCCAAAATCTAGGTTGTTAAAACCAGCGCCTTGACCATCGTGAGACATCCAGAAGTAATCGTTCAAACCTTGTTGCGGACGTTGATGGAAGTCACGACCAGCCCACATGTACAGCTCAGGCTGGCTTTCAAATACATTGGTTACACCAGCGTACATTTTTTTCATGCTCAGGCCACCGTCGTCAGCCCACGAGTCAGCTTCCCAGTGGTCAGCCATGAATACGATGTCCCAGATAGCGCCGTTGTCAGCTTGGAAGAGCTTAGCTAACTGAACTTCACCACCGTTAGCTTCGTTACCCAAACGACCAACAGAACGGCCTGTTGTACCGATGTCTACGTAACGCTCATCACCACTTTTGTAGTGAGCGCCGTAACGAGCGTAACCAGAGAAGACGATGCCGTCTGGTACATTCGTTTCTGCCGTTAGAACCGCTTGTTGTTGATCATCAACATACTTGATGTCACCAACTTGAGATTCTAACTCTAAGATTCGTTGTTCTAGAGCAGCAAGATCCGTTTCTGCAGCAAAAGAAGAGAGTGAAGCAAGCGAAGCCGCCACTGCGACCGTTATTGGCAAAAGCTTAAATTTTTGCATTGTAATTCCCTATTATTTTTTTGAGTTTTCATCGAACAGGGAAATATTAAGCAATGAAAGCGTTGAAAAGTTAGCCGCTGTTCACATTGATAAATTAGCTTGAGAGCCATGAAACTTTTAGAAAATTCATGGCCAAAAGTATTAATTAAAGATCAGTAATTTAGATTGAATAATGCGTAAAATATCAGCTTGAAATCGCTTTCATTTCATCAATAATGGCGGGGTCTATCACGGAAAAGTGTGTATGAAAATGAAGGAAATATGGTGCAGTTTTGATTGATTTTCACATATATGAAAAGCCTCAAAATCTAAGGTCGATTTTGAGGCTTTTTGGTCTGAGTCAAACACCCAATTATCTAGAATCAAGTATTATCTAAAACGAATCTAGAGATTCAATGCCCATATTGAACAGCGTAAATGCATAGATATCGGCAGTGAGATCGATCGCTTTACTCAGCGGCATTCCCGCACCGTGACCCGCATTAACATCAATACGAATCATCACAGGCGCACCACCTTCATGCTTATCTTGCAGCTCTGCAATGAACTTATAAGAATGGGCAGGTACCACACGGTCGTCATGATCGGCGGTCGTGACCAAAGTTGCTGGGTAGTCGACACCGCGCACAACGTTATGAACCGGAGAGTAACCAAGCAGGTATTCGAACATCTCTTTGTTTTGCGCGGAGGTACCATAGTCGTACGCCCAACCTTCGCCAGACGTAAAGGTATGGTAACGCAGCATATCTAACACCCCAACAGCTGGCAAAGCCACTTGGAATAACTCGGGCCTTTGAGTCATACAGGCGCCTACAAGCAAGCCACCATTAGAGCCACCACGAATCGCCAACTTGTCGCTACTGGTGTAGTTTTCTGAGATTAGGAATTCTGCTGCAGCGATAAAGTCATCAAATACATTCTGCTTTTGCTGCTGAGTACCCGCTTTGTGCCACGCCTTGCCATATTCACCACCACCACGCAAATTAGGCACCGCATACACACCACCTAATTCCAACCAACTGCCCACCGTCCCCGAGAAAGACGGGGTTAGGCTGACATTAAAGCCGCCATAGGCGTACAACATGGTTGGGTTATTGCCGTCCAGTTTTAGTCCCTTCTTATAAGAGATAAGCATCGGAACCTGAGTGCCATCTTTCGAGGTATAAAAGACCTGTTTAGACTCAAACTTATCCGATTCAAACGGTGACTCAGAGCGCTGATAGACTTCTGATCTGCCAGATTCAACATCAAAAGAGAAAATAGTAGGCGGCGTAACATAGTTGGTGAAGGTGTAATAAAGCTGAGTTTGCTCTTTTTTACCACCTAATCCACTGGCCGTTCCCAGACCGGGTAAATGGATCTCACGAACTCGGTTACCTTGGTAATCGAGCTGCTCAATTTTCGACACCACATCCACCATGTAGTGCGCAAACAAATATCCGCCGCCAGTACTGATGTCTAACGGCTGTGGCTTTTCTGAAATGATATCTAGCCACTGGTGAGTGCCAGTATCAAAGCTCACAACCTTACCGTTTGGTGCATCCAGATTGGTGTATAGAATGAAGGTCTCATCTTGATTGTCGATGAGATAAGTGTCGCTATCCACATGATCAATCAGTATGTTCAACAATTGCTCATGTGAGTTTAAGTCGATATAAAACAGTCTGTTACCCGACGTCGATTCTTTGCCAAGAATAATTAGGTAACGATCGTCTTCGGTGGTGTAGCCGGACACATAGCGGTGCTGCTCGTCGTTGTTCGCACCGAAGATCACCTTGTCGCTCGCTTGCTCTGTACCCAACTCATGGAAGTACAGCTTGTGTTGCTCAGTACGAGCAGAAAGCTCACTGCCATCTGGTTTGTCGTAGCTGGAGTAATAAAAGCCACGATTGCCTAACCAAGAAATACCAGTAAATTTGGCGTCAGTGATTTCCGTTTCGAGCTGTTGCTTAGTCTCGGTATCAATCACGAAGATCTTGCGCCAGTCACTACCACCCTCAGAAATACTGTACGCCACCAAGCTGTAATCTTTCGAAAATGACACCGAACCCAGTGATGTAGTGCCATCTTCCGAGAAAGTATTCGGATCTAGGAATACTTCAACCTGCGAGCCTTCTTTCTCACGATAGAGAATGCTGTGGTTCTGCAGGCCATCATTCTTATAGAAATAGGTATAGTCACCCCGCACAAACGGCTGCGAGCTCTTTTTGTAGTCTTGCGCTTTTGCTAAACGCTCTCGCAGTTCCGCGCGATACGGGATTTGAGCGAGGTAATCGAACGTGACTTCATTTTGGCTCGCCACCCACTCCGCAGTTTGGTCACTTCTGTCGTCTTCTAGCCAACGATATGGGTCTTCGATTATCTGACCAAAATAGTCATCGCTGACGATCTGCTTATTGGTGATTGGATATTGATACTCTTTTAAATAGCTCATCGTGATCCTTATTAAAAATAATGTGAAATCGTCAGATAACGAGTTCTGATGTGTTCAATCAATAACTTAATCTTGTTGGGCGGCTGGCGCGTAAAAGGGTACACCGCATAAATACCGAGCTTCTTGCCCACTAAGTCAGGGAAGATATCCACCAGCTGACCATTGCGAATGTCGTGATAAACCAGACAACGCGGCACATACGCCACGCCATGTCCACCCAATGCGGCTTTTCTTAGCGCCGTCGCGTTGTCGGTCGAGAAAGAACCCGAGACACGCACAATGTATTTGTCGTTGTCGGTACAGCCATCTTTACTGTGCAGGAACTGCCATTCGCTGGCACCCGTTGTTTGATAGGCGTATTGCAAGCAATTGTGCTGCACTAAATCTTTAGGCAGCATCGGCTTACCGTTTTTAGCAATATAAGATGGCGACGCACACACCACCCATTGCGAATCCAATATATGACGAGCAATCAAGCTTGAGTCTTCCAGATAACCCGTACGAATCACCAAGTCGAGGCCATCCTCAACCAAATCGACAAAGCGATTGTTCAGAGACATATCGACCGTTAAACCTGGGTGCATATTACAAAACTCCGCAACGGCGTCTGCGAGTATCAAATCTCCGGAGATAGTAGGCACTGACATTTTGATATGACCACTGACATTTTCACCAAAGCCTGAAACTGAGTCCATAGCCTCTTGAGCCGCCTGCTTCACATTTTTGGCGCTGTGTAACATTGCCTTGCCTGCTTCGGTCAGGGTCAATTTACGCGTAGTTCGATATAATAATTGCACGCCAATTTCTTCCTCTAGGCGTGCAATTCTCTTACTAACTACCGAATTTGTAAGGTTATTTTGTTCTGCCACCTTACTAAAACTACCCAGTTCAACTACCTGTGAAAACAGGATCAAATCGTCTGCTCGCATCTGATTATGCCAATTTTGGAATTAATTATTTTCATTATTTCCCTATATCAATAAAAAATAAAGGGGTAAATTCACGCCAAATTAACAAAACAATTACAAAAACAGTCATTCCAATTACAAGAGTCGCCCAAATAAGGTGCCCGTTTAGAGGCCAAAGCGACTCAAATGACGACAAACCATAACGTGATCTTTACTTCAAACATGAACGTTTGAAAACAGTACGAGGAAGTACCCATGAGTGAAACTCTACTAGCTTTATTGGCCTTTTCGCCAATAGTTGTTGCAGCGATTCTACTGGTTGGCCTTAACTGGCCAGCAAAAAAAGCGATGCCAGTGGCATTTGCACTAACCGTTGCTATTGCCCTATTTGCTTGGGATATGTCTAGCACTCGCGTGTTGGCTTCTGTATTCCAAGGTTTCGGCATTACCGTGTCGGTTCTCTGGATTGTGTTCGGCGCCATCTTCTTATTAAACACTTTGAAGCACACCGGAGCTATCACCACTATTCGTAACGGCTTCACGGATATATCCGCTGACCGTCGCGTTCAGGCAATCATCATTGCTTGGTGTTTTGGTTCATTCATTGAGGGCGCATCTGGCTTCGGTACACCTGCAGCTATTGCCGCTCCGCTACTGGTTGCTATCGGTTTCCCAGCACTTGCTGCGGTACTGATGGGCATGATGATCCAATCTACGCCAGTATCATTCGGCGCGGTTGGCACTCCAATTATCGTAGGTGTGAACAAAGGTTTGGACACGCACAACATCGGTGAAAGCCTGATTGCTCACGGCTCTACTTGGGATGCTTACTTACAACAAATTACGTCAAGTGTTGCACTAATTCATGCCTCTGTGGGTGTGATGATGCCTGTACTGATGGCAATGATGCTGACTCGCTTCTTCGGTAAGAACAAAAGCTGGACTGAAGGTTTAGACATCCTACCGTTTGCGTTATTCGCTGGTGCAGCTTTCACAATTCCTTACGCACTGACTGGTGTTTTCCTAGGCGCTGAGTTTCCATCACTGATTGGTGGTCTGGTTGGCCTAGCGATTGTGGTTACTGCAGCAAAACGTGGTTTCCTAGTACCTAAATCAAAATGGGATTTCGAAAGCGAAGACAAGTGGCCAGCTGAATGGCTAGGTTCTTTGAAAATTGACCTTGATGACAACAATCAAGGCCATAAGAAGATGAGCATGGCGATGGCATGGGCACCATACGTACTGCTGGCTGTGACTTTGGTTGCGAGCCGCGTGAGCCCTGAGTTTAAAGGTCTCTTGAAGAGCGTTAGCCTTTCATTCAGCAACATCCTTGGTGAGACAGGCGTAAGCACAGCGATTCAACCTCTGTATCTACCAGGCGGCATCTTAGTCTTCGTCGCGTTGGTTGCGGTTCTCATGCAATCTCGTAGTGCTACGCCACTGGCTAAAGCCTTTGGTGAATCAAGTAAAACGCTGATTGGTGCCGGCTTTGTGTTGGTGTTCACCATCCCGATGGTACGTATCTTCATTAACTCTGGCGTGAACGGTGCAGATTTAGCAAGTATGCCAGTAACCACTGCAAACTTCGCAGCTGACCTAGTTGGCAGCGCATTCCCAGCCTTAAGTGCAACAGTAGGTGCGTTAGGTGCCTTCATTGCAGGTTCGAACACAGTATCAAACATGATGTTCAGCCAATTCCAGTTCGAAGTAGCGCAGACTCTGACTATCTCTAGTGCGGTTGTCGTTGCCCTACAAGCCGTTGGTGCAGCAGCAGGTAACATGATTGCGATTCACAACGTGGTAGCCGCATCAGCAACCGTTGGCTTGCTAGGACGCGAAGGTGCAACCCTACGTAAGACAATCATTCCGACGTTCTATTACTTGGTAATGACAGGCATCATCGGCCTAGTGGTTATCTACGGATTCAAAATGACAGACGCACTTATGTAAGCCATAAGTCGTTCCAAAAGCACTTGGCGTTAATACTCAATTCCCCGACAGCGACACCGTCTAATAAGACAGTTGATGAGTTCCGGGATGGATACTAGAGCACATCAACACCCTCGGGTATTAACGCCATTTTCCCGCTTTGCAGTTACACAGCTTATTTGCTTCATAGATTCGTTGCTTCAAAGCTTAGTTGTTTCAAAGCTTAAGAAAGACAAAACACAGACTCTCAGAATTAAAGCAGCCAAACCAAGCTCTCATAGAAGGGCAACATCCCAAGAATTTAGGACTGAAATTATGATCATATCCGCATCGACTGATTACCGCGCCGCAGCAAAAGCGAAATTACCACCGTTCCTTTTCCACTACATTGATGGTGGTTCTTACGGAGAACATACCCTACGCCGCAACACGGCTGACCTAGCTGAGATTGCGCTAAAGCAGCGCGTACTCAACGACATGTCAGATCTGAATTTGGAAACCGAGTTGTTTGGCGAGAAGCTAGCTATGCCAATCGCACTGGCTCCTGTGGGTTTAACAGGCATGTACGCGCGACGTGGTGAAGTGCAAGCAGCAAAAGCCGCAGACAACAAAGGCATCCCTTTTACGATGTCGACGGTGTCGGTGTGCCCGATTGAAGAAGTCGCGCCTAAGATTGAGCGCCCAATGTGGTTCCAGCTTTACGTGCTCAAAGATCGCGGCTTCATGAAGAACGTGCTTGAACGCGCAAAAGCAGCAGGCGTGACCACCTTAGTCTTCACGGTTGATATGCCCGTGCCCGGCGCTCGCTACCGTGACATGCATTCCGGAATGAGTGGCCCAAACGCCGCTGTTCGTCGTGTATTCCAATCGATGCGTCATCCTAGTTGGGCGGTGGATGTTGGCTTGTTAGGTAAACCACACGACCTAGGCAACATCTCTACTTATCGTGGTTCTCCAACCAAACTGGAAGACTACATCGGTTGGTTGGGCGATAACTTCGACCCATCAATTTCATGGAAAGACCTAGAGTGGATCCGTGATTTCTGGGACGGCCCTATGGTCATCAAAGGCATTCTTGATGAAGAAGATGCAAAAGATGCCGTGAAATTTGGCGCAGACGGCATTGTGGTTTCAAACCACGGCGGCCGTCAGCTTGATGGTGTTCTATCAAGTGCTAAAGCATTACCTGCGATTGCAGACGCGGTAAAAGGCGACACCAAGATTCTTGTCGACTCAGGCATTCGCACTGGCTTGGATGTAGTTCGAATGATGGCATTGGGCGCAGATTGCACCTTGCTTGGCCGATCTTTCGTTTACGCATTAGCAGCGCAAGGACAAGCAGGTGTTGAAAACCTACTCGACCTTTACGACAAAGAGATGCGCGTTGCGATGACACTAACCGGCGCAAAGACAATCAAAGACTTAACTCGTGAATCTTTGGTGGGGCTAGATTAAATCTCCATGACTCAGATTCAGACTCATGCTTTGGTCTACCTAGACTGAAGTTCAATCGGTGTCACAGCAATTCCACTGCCGTTGTGACACCGTTTAAGCACTGGAAAATAAAATAAAAAGCTAGGGCGTGTTGATCTTTCGAGCTGATTTTTGCAGCGAGTTGCTGGGTATTTATACAAGGCAGAGGCGTCGATGTGTAGCTAGCCTACATGAGAAGCCGATAACGTAGTAGAAATGGCCAGCAAACGCTGCCCGAAGGGTTCGACTAAAAGTCGTTTTACTCTTTGTTGAGGGGGATTTGCTTAGAGTGACTAGGCTACTTCCCCCTCGCCGCGATTAAAACGCTTTTATCTCGAACAAAATTTAACCACGAAAGGTCAACACGCCCTAACCAGTGCCAAATAGAAGCACAAGGAAGCAAAGATGGAGACAAACACATCCCATGAGCGAGTAATAGATGCCAAAGCTTATCAGCAGCTTGAGGCTATACTGGCTCAAAAAATAGAAACGGAACGCATTGTCACGCAAGAGGCGAAGCGCTTGGCTTACGGCACCGATGCGAGTTTTTATCGCTTGGTGCCGAAAATGGTTCTAAGGCTTAAAGACTTAGACGAAGTGATATTCACGATTCAAAGCTGTCGTGAACTCGGTATTCATTTTACCTTTCGCGCGGCAGGCACCAGCCTTTCAGGGCAAGCGGTTTCAGACTCGGTACTCATCACCCTGACCGACGACTGGCGCGGCCATGAGATTGTCGATAACGGCAATCAAATCATCCTTCAACCCGGTGTAATTGGCGCTGATGCCAATAAATATCTTGCCCCTTTCCAACGTAAAATCGGCCCAGACCCGGCTTCCATCAACACCTGTAAAATCGGCGGTATTGCGGCGAACAACGCCAGTGGCATGTGTTGTGGTACTGCGCAGAACTCCTATCGCACCGTCGAGAGCATGAAAGTTGTATTGAGCGATGGCACCCTGCTCGATACCGCAGACAATGCTAGCGTTGAGGCATTCAAGCAATCACACAAAACGCTGTTTGATGGCATTGTTGAACTGCACCGTCAAACCAGCTCGAATAAAGAACTCGCCGACAGAATCCGCCACAAGTACCGCCTCAAAAACACCACGGGCTACGCACTCAATGCATTGGTCGATTACCACGACCCAATCGAAATCATTAAACACCTGATGATAGGCTCCGAAGGCACACTAGGCTTCATCGCCGAGATCACTTACAACACGGTGATTGAACACCCAAATAAAGCCTCAGCTCTGTTGGTGTTCGCCGACATCGAGCAAGCTAGTAAAGCCGTAACTACCCTATCAAAAACGCCAGTTGCTGCTGTTGAGTTAATGGATGGCAGAGCGCTACGTTCTGTCGCGGATAAACCGGGTATGCCTACGTTTATGCCAAACTTGGATTTAGAAGCGGCCGCTATTCTGGTTGAATCACACGCCAGCTCCCAGCAGGACTTAGATTTACAATGTAAATCAATTTTGGATGCATTAACTGATTACACGATTGTTGAATCTGTCCCTTTCACGTCCGATCCCAAAACTGTCGCGACGCTTTGGGGCATCCGTAAAGGCATGTTCCCTGCAGTTGGCGCTGTGCGTGAAGTCGGCACGACAGTCATCATTGAAGATGTTGCTTTCCCAGTAGAGAACCTTGCGAACGGTATTCGAGAGCTCCAAGAGCTGTTTGATAAATACGACTACAGCGAGGCGATCATTTTCGGCCACGCCCTAGAAGGCAACCTGCACTTTGTATTTACTCAAGGCTTTGACAGCCAAGAAGAGATCGACCGTTACGGCGGATTCATGGATGACGTAGCCGAGCTCGTCGCCGTGAAATATCAAGGTTCTCTGAAAGCGGAACACGGCACAGGCCGTAACATGGCACCGTACGTCGAGTTGGAATGGGGCAAAGATGGTTACACCTTGATGCAACAAATCAAAGCACTGTTTGACCCAGAAAGACTGCTCAACCCCGGCGTTATTATCAACGACAATCCAAACTCCCACATCACCGACCTAAAACCGATGCCTGCTGCCGACGACCTTGTTGACCGCTGTATTGAGTGTGGATTCTGTGAGCCTGTTTGCCCGTCTCGCACACTGACCTTATCACCTCGCCAACGTATTGTGTTGTACCGAGAGCTACAACGCCGCCGAGAAGCAGGGGAAGAGATAGAAGCTAGCGAACTAGAGAAAACCTTTGAATACCAAGGCATCGATACCTGCGCGGCAACTGGCCTGTGTGCCGAGCGTTGTCCGGTAGGCATTAACACCGGCGACTTAGTGAAGAAGCTTCGTGTTGCCAAATATGAGAAGTTCACACCAATCGCTAAGTGGACAGCAGATCATTTCTCGACCACCACTAAGCTGACCAAGGCAGGGCTCAAAACCAATCAAGTAGCGAGCAAAGTACTAGGCGCGAATACGGTCGGCAAGCTCACCAATGGCTTGCGCTCAATGACCAAAGGCGCAACACCAGTTTGGATGCCTGAGATGCCGCAATCCAACAGCCACTCACTCACAGCTTCAACAATGACAGCCGAAACATCGAATAACACTAAGAAGGTGGTTTACCTCCCTTCGTGTGCCAGTCGAACCATGGGGCAACAGAGCGATGCGGGAGATCAACGCCCTCTTACTGAAGTGACCATGTCTCTACTTAACAAGGCGGGGTTCGAGGTAATTCTGCCGAAGAAATTAGATGACCAATGTTGTGGTATGCCTTACGACAGCAAAGGCATGACCGACCTAGCCCAATCTAAAGCACAACAGCTAGAAGAAGTGTTGTGGCAAGCGAGTCGTCAGGGTGAATACCCAGTATTAATGGACACTAGTCCATGTGCCAAGCGCAGTATTGAGCAGTTCACCAAGCCATTAGAAGTGCTAGAACCGACAGGGTTTGTGAATCAATATTTGCTTGAACACCTGACCCTTGAACCACTGCAAGAAACCGTAATGCTGCATGTCACTTGTAGCTCTCGCCGAATGGGTTTAGAAGGTGCAATGTTAAACCTTGCTCAAGCCTGTACCGAAGAAGTGATTGTTCCAGAGCATATACAATGTTGTGGTTGGGCAGGTGACAAAGGCTTTACTACGCCAGAGTTGAATGAGGCAGCTGTGCATCCACTTAAGGAACAAGTACCGAGCAACTGTACTCGTGGTTTCAGTAACAGCCGAACCTGTGAGATCGGTTTATCACATCACAGTGGCATTCCGTATCAATCAATCTTGTACTTGGTGGACGAAGTGGCGCAGTAGCTCCATTCATACTGCGAGCGACATGCTCTAGCTTAAAACGAAAAATGGCAGCCCAACTAGGCTGCCATTTCTTTGTTCAATTTAAATATGATGTTGAGCTAGATGTTATTGAGCTTACAGTTAGAGAGCTAAGCGCATCAACTTTTCTGGCGAGTAGTGTTCAGCTTCTGCGCCTTTGGCGATCAGGTCAATCACTTGGAACTCGCTCATATCACCAAACTCTTTGGTCAAATAATCACGAAACGCTTTCTCATTTGGCCATTTACCTCGCACGATATAGCCATCTTCTTTGTCAAAATCTTCCGTTTCAAAGAAAGAAAAGTCAGTCATACCAATATTGTGGCAATACAAAACGAGATACATGTTGAATCCTTTACACTTAACTAGGGTCTATTGAACTTTCGAGCAGTTCTACAAGCAGGCTTAAGGTTACATCATATTCAGCTAATCGAAAACTTAAGCCCTCTTCCTTCTTCGTTAATCATCAAACATCATGTTGATGGCAACGCCCAATAAGATCAGCCCAATAATAGGCCCCATGACAGCCAGTGGTGCACGCTCAATGTATGGCAAGTTCTCTGCAATCATCAAACCCCATTCCGGTGTTGGTGGTTTTGCCCCTAACCCGATGAAGCTCAACGAAGTCAGGCTTAGAGTGATTACAGGAAGCCTCAACAAGGCGTGCCTTAGCAACGGCGGTAACACATACGGAAGCAAATAGAAGCGGAAGATTCTCAGCTTACTAGTACCCCACAATGGCGCGAGGTGCGTATAAGGTTGAGCCTTGGCTTCCACAATTAAACTAGAGCAGTGCGCCGCTAATGGCGCCCAAGATACCAATACAATCGCGATTAATGCGCTGTTCGGATTCATCCCTGTTAAGCCCGCAACCAAGAGGCCAGCAATGATGTAAGGAATGCCCTTAGTGATCTCGATAAGGCCTTGGCTAAAACGAGTATTGAAGCCCATGATGATGCCCGTCACCAAGCTCAGGAACGTTGCCAGAATGCCCGCTTGGAAGGTCGCGACCATACCAGAACCGATTCTCGCTAACAGGTCTCGCCCGATGCCGTCTGCACCCAAAGGCGCTTGCCAGCTCGGTGATGCCAAGCGCGCGAATTGGCTGGTGTATGGGTCTCGGAATACCGCCCATACCACGATAGCAATTAGGAATGAGAAGATTGCAAAAGCAGTGACACGTTTAGCGCGGCTCTGCGTAAAACGAAACGAAGAGTGACTACTGATGAGCTTGCCGCTTTTCAGGCTGTGGCCTAGAATCAACTGCTGAACAAACAGGCTGATGCTACTTACTGCAATCGAAAACAGCAGCAATACCAGTAAGCCGCCTTGTAACATCGGCAGATCTTGCGCCTTTGCAGCACCAAGAATCATGCGCCCGATACCCGGAATCGAGAAGATAAGCTCAACCGCGACTGCGCCACCAGTTAAACCAATCACGATCATCGCGATTTGTGGTATCAGGCTGCTCAGCGCTCTTTTCAGCGCAAAGCGAATAATTTGATTGGAGTGAACGTTGGCACTAAGCCAAGTGATCACCCAAGGTTCATTAAGAACGCGTTGTAAACTGTCTCTGAGTAGGCGACTAAACAGACCGCTAGCAGGCAGTGCGAGTGCTAAACTCGGTAGCCAAATGTCTTGCCAGCCTTGCCAACCATACGGTGGTAGCCAACCTAACCAGATTGAGAACACCAGTATTAATACCGAGGCCACCACGTACTCTGGCAACGATATTAATACGGTGCTTAAACTGCTGTAACTCTGCCCTAATTTACCCTTCTTCCAACTGCGTAAGGTAGCCAGTAAGCCTGCACCGCACAGTACGAAAGTCATCACCAATGCACTCGACATCAAAAACAGAGAGGTAGACGCTGTTTTTTGAATGCCTAATGCAACCGAAGAGCCATCAATCCAGGATTTACCTAGATCACCGGAAAAGGCACTTCCTATCCAGTCGATCAGGCGCTCGCTTGCAGAACGGTCAAGCTGAAGATCAGCACGTACCGCCGCTAAAGCTTCAGGCGTAAGCAGGTGTTGTTGCCCCGCTCTCGCACGCAGTATGGATTGGCTTGGGTCGATGCCGGCAATGTCAGGCATCAAGCCAACAAGAATCACCACCACGATCAGTGAGGCGATTCTTGATAGCCAAGGCGTCAAGATAAATAAGGTTCGACGCAGAGTCTCAGCAGATAGCATTTATTTAGTTAACCTGTGTTGCCGAGTTAACTTGTGTCGCTTTCTTAACCTGTGTAGTTTGATCAACCAAGCGACGTTCACTTGGGTCACGAACTACATTGCTTACACGCTCGCTTTCACCTTGAATCACACGTTCGTGAAGCAGTGGAATAGCAGCGAAGTCGTTCAGGATTTTTTGCTCAGCTTCGATGATAGCTTGCTGACGCAGCGCACCTAGTGGTTGTAGGTCAGCGTGAGTCAGTGCTTGGTCTACTTCTTGAGAACAGAATTGACCAAGGTTGAATGAACCCTTACAGCCAAAGTCACTCATCATGTACGCCACTGGGTCACCAGAATCTAGAACGGTCGCGCGAGAAAGAATGAACGCATCAAACTTGCCAGATAGTGCATCGTTTTCAATCTGAGCGTATTCACGGATATCCAGCTCAACTTTGAAACCAGCCGCTTCAAGTTGCTGTTTAAGTAGTGCTGCCACTTCTGGAAGCTCAGCACGGTCGGTAAAGGTACCGATAACAATGCTTTCACCGTTTGCTTTTAGCGTTTTGTCTACCGCCTGACCTTCAGGTCGAATCGGCTCAGCCCAAGCAAGTGCAGGACCTAGAAGACCTTGCGCGATATCCGCGTGGTTTTCATAAACAGTATTCACGATTTGCTCACGGTCTACCGCAGCAGCAGCGACTTTACGTAGTTCAATATCGCTAAATACGCCTGACTTATTGTTCAGGTAAAGCGTGTTGGTACGAGGCATAGCTACTTCGTAAAGCAGGTTCGAATCAATGGTCGCGATTTGTGAAACTGGCACAGCTTCAACAATGTCAGCCGTACCGGTTCTTAGAGCTGCAGCACGAGCAAAGCCATTAGGAACGTATTCTGCAATTACAGATTCAACTTGCGCTTTTTCACCCCAGTAACCATCAAAACGTTTTAGTTTCGCGCTGGTCGTACCGTTAATTTCAGTCAATTCAAACGGACCAGTACCCGTGCCAATTGGGCTAACACGACCATCTTCTTGATACGCGCTTGCTGCTAGGATCGCTAATTGAGGGCTAGATAAACGACTTGGTAGAAGAGGGTCATCGAAGCTGGTTTTGATCTCTACGCGGTAATTGTCCATCGCTTTCACTTCTAGCTCTACACCATCGAGGATGCGTGGCTTAGGAGCAGCTTCCAGCGCTTTCTGTAGTGAGTTCACAACAGCTTCTGCTGTTAATGTCGAACCATCGTGGAATTTAACACCTTGGCGAACCGTGAATTGCCAAGTCAGTGGATCAACGTGTTTCCAATCCGTTGCCAGCATTGGCTCAGCTTCTGAAGTTGGGCTCAGGTTAACTAGCGTTTCAGCCGTGCTCCAACGCGATAGTTTGAACGCGTCATCAGAAAGTGGTGATAGACCTGTTCTTGGTGGCTGCATCATCGCAACACGAATTTCAGATTTGACCGCAGCTTCGCTCGACTCAGATTGAGAGTCAAAACAGCCCGTCAAAGGCAGAGCCAGCGCTAGAGCGCAAGCCAGTTTGATTGAATTAAAACGCATAGTTATTGTTCTCTGTAAGCTGTGCTTCGTTAATAAACTGTATTTTGTTAATAAACGGTATTTCGTAATAAATAAGGTTGTGTTTAACAAGTAGATTTCGAAAGAGGCTGAGATTCGATCAGCATCTGAGTCGCTGGATGAGCAGGTTCGCTCATCACTTGAGGTGTCGGTCCATGCTCAACCATCTCGCCATGGTCAAGAACCAGAATTTCTTCGCAAAGCGCTTGTGCTGCGCCTAGGTCGTGTGTCACCAAAATAAGGCGCATATCGCGCTTCTTTTTTAATGAATTCAATAAGTCGAGTAGCCTCTGACGATTCACAGGATCTAGGCTACTGGTTGGCTCATCGGCAACTAATATTGCGGGTCTAACGACAAGCGCCCGAGCAATAGCCACACGTTGAGCTTGGCCTGTAGAAAGCTGATTAGGCTTCAGTGATAGTAATGTGGCAGGTAAGCCAACGTCCAACAGCGTCTCTTCAATGATGCTTTCATGATTGCCAGAAACATCTAGGTTGCTTAGCGGCTCGGCCAAGATCTGTCGAACAGTGTAGTAGGGGTTGAGGCTAGTATGTGGTTCTTGTGGCACCAATTGGATCAAGCGACACACAATGGCTTGCGCTTTGCTATTGCGAATAGGCAGCGAATGACCAAACAAGCTGATGCTACCGAGAGTTGGCGCTTTCAAACCAAACAGCAGTTCAATCAGCGTAGATTTACCGGCACCAGAACGCCCGACAATAGCCAGGCTTTTGTCTTCAACATTGAGGTCGATGTTTTGTAGCGCTTTGAACGCCTTACCACCCAACCAACTTGGCACTGAGTAATAATGAACCCCGACATTCTCGAACTTAATCTCAATCGGTGTTTGTGTTTCTGAATCAATCACAGGCATTGATGGTGAAGCTTCTGAATTTAGTGATAAGGTCGAGCTCATTCGATTAGGTCTCTCAATGAACAGCAGAAAGCGTGAGAGCTCGATTCAAGCGCGTGTTTCGGTGCACCATAAGCCACCACACCGCCATCATCGATAACCAATAACTTGTCACACGCTAAGGCGCTGTGCAGGTCATGGGTAATAAGCAAACCACCAATTTGGCGTTGCTTTACATTGTCTCGAATCAGCTTAAGTATCTCTTGCTCTGTGACCGGATCTAACGCACTAGTCGGTTCATCTGCAATGATGATATCGGCGTTACTCAACAAGCCAATCGCAATACACACTCGTTGACGTTGTCCTCCAGAGATTTGGCTCGGATACAACGGCAAGATGGTTTCTGGATTTGGGAATCCTAACTTCACCAACAGTTCGGTGAGCTTGGTTTTGTCTTGTGATTTAAGCTTAGTGCGAGTCCCCGTCAAAGCTAAACTGAGTTGGCCTTCAATAGAAACAAGAGGGTTTAACGCTTGAAGTGCATCTTGGAAGATAACCGCTGGCCTTTGTGCTGCCGTTCGTTGCAACATCGGCAAACCACACACAGCTTCGCCAGATAAAGAGATATGCCCTTCAGCCTCAACCGTTTCTGGCATAAAGCCCGCGATCGCACGTGAAAGCATCGACTTACCAATGCCTGAAGGACCCATGATCGCCAACAGTTCTCCTCGATACACATCGAAGTGGATATCTTGGAAAAGTGTTCTTGAAGAGGTTTTGATCGTTAGTCGGTCAACAGACAATAATGGGGCGTTCACGCAGATACTCATAGATAGATGTTATAACATAACAACTTTATCATTTAGCTGAAGTGATGAAAAGAGAACATTGAACCGTATCGCATTTTATTTGCTATTTAATTGACCAGTTTTCGTTAGGGCGAGTTGACCTTTCGAGCTGATTTTTACAGATACAAAAAAGCGCCCTCTAAATTTATCGTATAACGATAGTCAGGCGCTTTCATAAAGTCTTAGAAATGGCGGTGGGCGTTCTAAATTAATGACACGCCGCTGAGGTATCTTCTGCTGGGAAACACTTTTGTTTAACCTGAGAGATAAACGGGTACAGGAATGCGATACGCCCAAGATAGAACAGAGTAAACGCTAGCCACAAACCATGATTGCCCCACGCTCCAACCGCAAACGCTTGAACAGCCAAGAACACCAACAAAGTAGCAATACTAGAATCTCGAACCGGACGTGTGGTTCCTGTTCCGGTAAAGATGCCGTAAACCGTCAAGCCAAAGCCTGCCACCAGCGGGAACACAATCAACCACGGAGCCATCTCTTGATACAAGGCAACCAGCGCTGGAATATCGGTAAACAAGAAAACAATCATGTCCTTAAACATCAAGGTTAAAAGCGTCAGCGCAGCAATGAAACCAGCTGTCCATTGGAAGTTAAGCCTTAACACACGATCCAACATCGACGCATTTTTCTGCCCCACGGCTTTACCCGCAAATACACTCGATGCGTTGGCAATACCATCAAACATGTAACTGACGATAAAGGTCACCTGCATCAGAATCGCGTTAGCGGCCAGAACATCGGTACCCAATTTAGAACCAGTACGCGCCATCATGTTGAAGAACACCAAGATGCAAATTGTACGTAACAGTAAGTCAGTATTCGAAGAGATCATTGTCGACAGGTCTTTCTTGGTCATCTTCGAGCCTTGCAGGAACTCAGAGACCGAGATGTTGCTCGTTTTCATAACCAGCGTCATACCAATCGCAAAGGTGGTGATTTGTGCAATCAAACTTGCGTATGCCACTCCCGCAACACCTAAGTCGAAATAGAGTACGAACACCGCATCCAAGACAATGTTCAACACATTGCCAAACACTTGTGTGTAAAGGACTTCTTTGGCCTTCGCCTGCCCCATCAACCAACCGATAATGGTGTAGTTGAGCAGTACAAAAGGCGCGCCATAAATCAAAATACTGAAGTAGATATGTGCTTGCTCAGCCACGTTCGCTTCAGGCTCTATCACCCACATCGCACCTTGCCAGATGAGGGGTTGTATCAAGATAAAGATTAACCCCACCAAACCAGACAGCACAAATGGGCGCATCAAGCTGCCCGCTAGCTCAGAGCGATTCCCTTTCCCCAATGCCATCGCACTTTGCCCTGTCGTGCTGACACGGAAAAAGCCAAACAACCAGTACATGGTGTTCATGATGATGGTGCCGATCGCCACACCACCGATCAGTTCAGCGATGCCAAGCTGACCAATCACGGCGGTATCCACCGCACCAAGCAGAGGCTGAGTCACCGTTGAGATGATGAAAGGGAAAGCGATTTTTAAATAATCTTTGTGGGTAATGGTCATATTCTAACGAGTGATATTAAGAACTATTTGCAATTAGAAATGGATGCTATCGCTTAATCCGTACGTTGTCATCATTTACTGGGGTAAATTATCAACAAAACACCTTTATCTTAGTCCACCTGCATAGAATCGTTGGCTGCTATTAGTCGTGCTAATTTGTCTCAACAAAAGATCAAAATCTGGTTCAACAAAACAGCACAACCATCGATTAATAAAAACTCACGGGAAGGTAGAAATCGAGCTCGAACACCTCATCGGTGTTAAGAAAGTGATTCTGATGATAATGCACATAAGCCGGAGTGGAACGCTGCTTAAAGCCAGACGTAGGTAACCACTTTTCTAATACCATGCTGATCTGTGGTAGCAGTTCTCCATAACGGCCATTCAGCCTAAACACCGCATGTAAGCCGCCCGGAATCACCATCTGATTAACCACACTACGATACTTTATCGGCTCATTAATCGCGATACACGCCACGTAGCGGCACTGATCCATCTCAACCCAAGCAGGATTCGAGTGATGCAAACCAAATTGGCTCGAGAAATCACGTTGTTCTGAGTTCGCCCACGCTTTCAATATCAGCCAAGCGTTGCGAATGGAGCGGTTATAACCCGTATGTCGAACATAGGCAGCCATGCGCTCAGGCACTTCAATGATCTTAGGTTCAGGTAGCACTCGTTGCGCGACATTCAAATAGCCCGCTGCTACTTCAGGATCTTTCAAGTAGGGCTTTTCGGCAATCTGTAAATCGTGCTTCCGCCACTCACCTGGCGACATGTTAAAGGTTGCTTTAAACGCGCGGCTAAACGAAGACACCGAACTAAAGCCACACTTACTGGCGATTTCCACCACCGAGGACGTGGTATCGAACATCAACTGGTTGGCGGCATACTCCATTCGGGTGCGTCGAATGTATTGATGTAACGACTCTCCAACCACGCTTTTGAAGGTGCGATGAAAGTGCTGCTCGGAATAAGCTGCAATCTCCGAGAGCGCTTTGGCCGACAAAGGCTGGCTAATGTCTTGGTGAATATAGAACAGAACATCATTGATTCGAGATATGTGTTGACGCGACATCGTTTAAATAGCATAAATGGACATGTTTAAGAGCATAAACGGACACGCTTATTTTTACAATTGCCGTGTAATATCAAGCGATAGAATAAAAACGAAAAACGACGAGACACAACACATGGAAATCGCACAGTCATTACAACAGATTCAATCTTCATACATTCGAGAGATCCTCGCAGCCGCAAGCGATCCAAATGTCATTTCATTAGCCGGTGGTTTACCGGATGAGAAAACATTTCCTATCGATTTGATGAAGCCAACGCTAGAAAACCTAGCGAACATGCCTGAAGTTTTCCAATACGGTTCGACTGCAGGTTACGGCCCATTGCTTGAACACCTAACGCAAAGCTACCAATTACCAGAGACTCACACAGCCATGATCTGTACTGGCTCTCAACAAGGTTTGGATTTAATTGCTCGTGCGTATGTTGATCCGAATGATGTAGTTGTAATGGAAGCGCCAAGCTACTTGGGTGCGATGCAAGTGTTTGGTTTGGTTCAGGCTAACATTGTGACTGTGTCTCAAACTGAATTTGGCCCGAACCTAGACGAACTAGAGACTTGCTTTGAACAGCAATCGCCAAAGATGTTCTATGCCGTACCAGATTTCCATAACCCGACTGGCGTTTGTTGGACAACGGAAACTCGTCAAAAAGTGGCTGAGCTGTGTATCAAATACAACGTAGCATTCATTGAAGATGCGCCTTACCGTGAGCTGCGCTTCACAGGAACAGAGCTGCCGTTGGTATCGTCTTTCTGCCCAGACAACTCTATCGTTCTTCGTTCATTCTCTAAGATTGCATCGCCAGGTTTACGCATTGGCGCAGTAACCGGCAAACGCAGCTACCTTGAGCCACTGATTAAAGTGAAGCAAGGTGCAGATTTACACTCAAGTGTACCTATGCAAGCGCTGCTTGTTGGTCTTCTAAAGCATGAAGATTTCAATCTGCACATGGAAAACATTCGCACCCTGTACAAGTCTCGTTATGAAGTGCTGTTTTCAGAACTAGAGAAACAACTGCCTGCTGACTGCGTATTAAAATCCGTAGATGGTGGAATGTTCATTTGGGTAGAAATCCCAGAGTGTGACACCTTCGAGCTGGCTAAAACTCTACTTTCGAATGGCGTAGCCGTTGTACCGAGCCCAGTATTCTATCCAAAGGCTGATGAAGCAAAAGCTGCACTCCGCTTAAACTTCACTAATGCCACCCCAGAAGAATTGACCGAAGCGGTGAAACGCTTAGCGGAAGTACTTAACCAAGCGCAATCGCTGACTAGATAAGCCTGATTAATACCAAGGCCCTGCTGTATTTTTACAGCAGGGCTTTTTTGTTTGGCACCTTCACAGCTTAATCTTTCAATCTTTCAAATATGCATTTATCACGTTCAACATTGTCTATTTTTGAATGCTAAGAACCTGCATAAGATAAGCACATCAAACGACAACACCACTTATCACTGAAAGGTTATGACTATGAGTACACAACAACTGATTCTTGAGCTTACGTTAATCGGATCGATGTTTTTAATCACCGGCTTTTTCCTATTTCGCTCATATAACTCAAGTGACGCGCTGTCTCTGAAAGCACAAAAAATTCTGACTGGCTTGCTGGGCGCATTCCTTTTGATGGCAGGTACGGTAAAGTTCTTTGACCCGTTCACCACTATGTTTGCAAAGCAGATTGCGCTGAGTGAACTGCCCTTCCCAACGCTTTCTCGCTGGGCAGGTCAGTTA
This sequence comes from Vibrio pomeroyi, assembly GCF_024347595.1. NCBI lineage: Bacteria > Pseudomonadati > Pseudomonadota > Gammaproteobacteria > Vibrionales > Vibrionaceae > Vibrio > Vibrio pomeroyi. Next base: position 205,010 of record NZ_AP025507.1, read on the forward strand.
GGTGAAATGACGGCAGGTGTGCTGCTGTTGGTGATTATGATTGGCGGACGCAAGCTGAACGCCGAATTACGTAACAAGGCGATGCTCGCTTCAACACTGCTGACTACCGCGATCATGGTGGTTGCAGTATACGTCCACCTTTTGCCAAGCGTGCCTGCAGAAGTGCTACCACTGCAATCGAAACCGCCGGTGATGACGTTGATCATCCTTGGTTTAGCTTGGCTCAATGCTTATCTGTACCACAAGAACAAATAAACGTTATCTAAATAGTTCGAACCTTAACGCCAGCTTAGTCTGGCGTTATTCGTTTCTGTCTTCATTAATCGAAACCAAAAACTCAGCAGAATTCTCAAACCTCTCAAAGATCATATCCCTAAACGCCACCACTCGGCTTGCTATCAGCTTTCTATCTGCCCACAGCATAAAGGCTTTTCCTGTCGGGCATTCCACGTCTGGTAACACCTCCACCAATTTATCTTGCGATGCAAAGCGCTCAAATGACGACTTCGGCATCAAGCATATCCCAGCCCCCAATAGGGTCGCCTCAATGTTGAGCCTTAAACTACTGACCGAGTACTTAGGTTGGTAAGGCACACGAATGGTTTTACCTTGCTGCTTCAAATCCCAGTAAGGCATGTTATTTCCAGACAACAGCCGATGTGACACCAGCTCTTCAGCACTGTTTGGCGTACCGTTTTTCTCGATATAACTTGGGGAAGCGGCTAACACCAATGGCGATTCAAACAGCTGGCGTTGGATAAGATGTGTGGCATGCGGAGGGCTAGTTACCAAGGCTAAATCGATCTGCTCATCAAAAAATCGTTCGGTTCCTGCGCTGAAATGAATCGAGATATTCACCTCTGGGTGCATCTCCATAAACTCAATCGCGATCTTTTGCAAAAAGTAATCGGCAAATGGCTCTGGGCACGACACTCGAATCTCACCGGTTAACACTGGCTGGCTATTGGACAGCTGAGTCCACTCATGATCAAGCTGAGAAAATAGCGAAGCAAAGCGTTGATAATACTCATCACCCGCCGTCGTCAGTTGGAATTGCTTAGCGTTGCGGTGCACCAGCTTTTCTCCGAGTTTATCTTCAAGGTGAGCCACGGCTCTTGATAACGTTGGCGCAGACACATGAGTTTGCAAACTTGCAGCGGCAAAGCCACCACACTCAACAGACTGACAAAACAGGTATAGATTGGAGATATCTTTAGCTTTCATATATGCACGATTCAGATTCAAAACTGTCTATTTTTGATTGTTACTACCGAGATTAGAATAGTGCCATCAATGAGTCAATCGGAGCACATCATGAAAAAATTTCCACGTAAATTCCAATACCCACTAATGGTTTCTATGGTACTGCCAACCATGCTACTCAGCATGCCTGCCATCATGGTTGCTAAAAACCTCCCACAAGGCGGCGTGTTTTTTGACGCTTGGCTAACCGCTGTCGGTCAAATGCTTCCATCCGCATTATTGTTATTGGCTGTGGTTGCCCCAACGGTTCGACTGTTCGTGACTAAGGTGTTGTTAGAACCAGTGAGCAAGTAACCATAACATTCGTTGATAGTATCAACATTATTGACAACAAACCGTCCTTGAGATTATTGTTGATACTATCAACGTATATTTCTATGGAGAGAACATGTCATCGGTTATGCAGATCAGAAGCGAGCTACGTTATCTCGTTCGCGAACTTGGATTATTGGATAAGAACTGCCTAAATTCAGGTTTATCACTCACGCAAGTTCACCTTCTTACCTACCTGCGTAAGAATGGAGTCACGCCCTTTTCTGAGCTCAGCGTACAGCTCAGCGTCGAGAAAGCCTCTCTTAGCCGAACCCTCAACTCTCTGGTTGAAAAGCAATATATCGAACCATCTTTGAGTGAGACGGATAAACGTCAGAAGTACTTTTCACTCAAAGCTGAAGGATTGAAAAGGTTAGAAGAAGCCGATGAGTCAGCAAACAATGAACTGTCGCAATTGCTGAACCTAATGAGCCCAGAAGATAACCAAAATGTGATTGATGGACTAAGAACATTACGACTCAGCGCTTTTCAGAAAAACGCCACACACAACAAAGCCAGAATTCAGCTCGAAGCTTGCACTTCGGTATACCGCACTGAGATCGACAGTTTGATCAGAGATACCTTTTCGGGTGAACAAAGTATCCCACAACATCTCATACCATTATCCCCTGACATTCCTCAGAAATGGTGGTTAGCACGTTCAGGAGAATATGTTTTAGGCGCCGTAGCGGCATGGGAGAGCGATGGAGAATGGCACTGGGGGCGCTTTGTTGTCGACAACCGATTCCGCGGCCTTGGCATAGGAAAAGCATTGGCTCGTTACTCATTGGTTCAGGCGTCGAAAGACATCAACGAAATCTATATCGAAGCGCGCGACACAACCGTCAATATCGTAAAAGGACTGGGTGGAGAGGTTTTAGGTGACAAATTCGACTTCTATGGTATGCCCGTAACGCCGATGCGATTAACGAGAGAGCGACTCAATGAAGCCACTGAAACTCAAGAGTTTACGCTACCTACTCACCTATAATTGAGTCGTAAAAGATTAAGTGACTCAATACATTACTCGCCTGCCAATCATTACGCTTTGGCAGGCCTGCATGTCGTAATCCTCTTACCTATTCATCCCACTTCATGAGCATGTATCTTTGCAAGCCTAAAACCACACAAATCAAAATGATAAATAGCCCTACTTTTGGTTGGTTTTTGTCCTACATTGGCTTGGTTATACTGCGGCGGATTTTAATAAGCCAATATGGGCAAACCTGAGTGAATCAAACTCAGTCTGTATCATAAAAGGCAACGCTCTGGATTTACGTTCCAGCTCGCAGAAAGGAAAAACCATGTCTCAATATGTTGTATGTGCTCTGTATAAATTCGTAGCACTTGATGATTACCAAGAAATTCGCCAGCCACTCACAGAGTTGCTAGAAGCCAACAAAATTCGCGGTACTTTGTTACTTGCGAGTGAAGGCATCAACGGCACTGTTGCTGGTAAGCGCGAATCTATCGATGCCCTTCTTCAATGGTTCAAGCAAGACTCTCGCTTGGCTGATGTCGTTTACAAAGAGTCGTTCAACGAAGAACAACCATTCAACCGCACTAAGGTTAAGCTTAAGAAAGAGATCGTAACCATGGGCGTTGAAGGTATCGACCCTCGCCACGTTGTCGGTACGTACGTTAAGCCAAACGAATGGAACGACCTCATCTCTGATCCAGATGTGATCTTGGTGGATACTCGTAACGATTATGAAGTCGATATCGGCACATTCAAAAATGCAGTAAACCCAAACACGGAAACCTTCCGTGAGTTCCCTCAGTACGTTGAAGAAAACCTCGACCCTAAGAAACACAAGAAAGTCGCGATGTTCTGTACTGGCGGCATTCGTTGCGAAAAATCAACAGCCTACATGAAAGAACAAGGCTTTGATGAAGTCTACCACCTTGAAGGTGGCATTCTTAAGTACTTAGAAGAAGTGCCAGAAGAAGAGAGCATGTGGGAAGGCGACTGCTACGTATTTGATGGACGTGTTGCGGTTAACCACCAGCTAGAAAAGAGCGGTTACGATGTGTGTAATGCTTGCCGTCTGCCAATCACTGATGAAGACAAAGCGTCTGAACACTTCGAGAAAGGGGTAAGCTGCCCCAAGTGTATTGATAAGCACACCGACGAACAGAAAACGCGTTTCCGCGAGCGTGAAAAGCAAGTTCAACTTTCAAATGCCCGTGGCGAAACCCACGTCGGTGGCGAAGCCGCTCACCTTATAGAGCAACGCAAGAAAGAGAAGCTAGCGCACAAAGAGCAACAGCGCTCTGGTAAAAAAGCGAAGTAACGTTCTCTCGATAAACATATCTATAAGTCGAAAAAAGGGCGCAAGTTCGAAGATGATTCTTCGAGTTTGCGCCCTTTTTTGATCGCTTTACTGCTTTGTGTTTTGAACCACATTTCTTTCGATAAATTGCTTCTATACTGTCAGGGCGTGTTGACCTTCCGCGATTAGATTTTGTTCGAGATAAAAGCGGTTTAATCGAGGCGAGGGAGAAGTAGCCTAGTCATTCTAAGCAAATCTCCCTCAACAAAGAGTAAAACGCTTTTAGCCGAACCCTTCGGGCAGCGTTTGCTGGTTATTTCTACTGCGTTATCGGCCTCTCATGTAGGCTAGCTACACATCAAAGCCTCTGCCTTGTAGAAATACCCAGCAATTCGCCGCAAAAACAAGCTCGAAAGATCAACACGCCCTAAAAATTCGACTAGAGAGGAAGTGCCAATGCTCAATGAAAACCATGCCTTTATCTTAGATTTCCCAGATCTTAAATTAGACATTGTTCAGCTCAACCACGACGACGAAAAATTCAAAGCAGACATGCAGAAATACCACCAACTTGACTACGACATTCGCCAACTAGAAATCTCTGGCAGCCCTATCGATGACGACAGTATGCACAACCTCAAAGTAGAACGCATGGAGCTAAAAGACTCACTTCACAAGCAGCTCACTCGACATCACGCGCTTAAGCTCGTTTAAACGAGTTCTACAAATATGACTTTTAGAGCCACGCACATCGCGTGGCTTTTTCGTTTAATCCGTCTATCAATCTATTATTGGTATTATTGCTTATACGAAGCTCAGAATAAGGAAGAGGAAATAGTGACAGTCAAGGAAGACAAACTACAATTCCAACTCGTTGCAAACTCAGAATTTGAAGAGCTGTTTGCTTGCGTCAAACAAGGTGTTTTCGAACACGTCGACAATGTGTTTGGCTGGGATGACGAGTTTCAACGTAACCGCCTGTTAAACGACTACCATCCCTCTTGGTTTCATTGGATATATCGCGAAAAGGAAAGAATCGGACTCGTCTGCTTTAAACCTTACGACAATGCATACCATATCCACCTTCTGATCATTTACCCTCAATACCAAGGCAAGATGCTCGGTAAAGAAGTAATGTCACTCATCCACAACAAAGCCCTTCGAGAGCAACGAAATCAAGTCACCCTCTCCAGCTTTAGAAGTAACGCCCGCGCCATCAATTTTTATCAGGCTCTTGGCTATCAGGTTGTTGATGATAGTGATGGGGATTTCGTGGGGATGGCAATCTATCTAGACAACAACCTACTTCCTTAATTAAAAGCTCTAGCCACTCGTCCTTCACTACTCAGTTCGTAATGACCGATATAGGCAGGGATAAATACCGATTGCCCTTTAGTGAGTGTTAAGTGCTCACCATTTTGGCTCATTAGCGTTAAATCATCATCTATTGCCATCAAGATTTCAGCACCGCTTGTGGTGACTTTTTCTTGCTTTGGGCTATGAAAAATATTGAAATTAAAATCACTGACCGGGATATCATAACTATCACATTGACCCAGTTTTGAGGGCGCTAACAACAAACGGTTAAACGGAATTGGAATGAACTCTGTACAAGCTACCAACTCAGCAACATCAATATGCTTTGGCGTTAAGCCCGCACGCAACACATTGTCTGAATTTGCCATAACCTCGAGCCCGGTTCCGTTAATGTAAGCGTGCGGAGTGTTCGCATTCAAATACATCGCTTCGCCTGGCTTCAGTGTGATCAAGTTAAGTAGCAGAACACAAAACAGACCGATATCGTTCGGGTATTGATGGCTCAGCTCAGTAACCAAAGCAAACTCAGCTTGGTCTTGGTGAGCGTCTGCGTAAGTCAGAAGCTGCTCTAATGCTTGATGTTTACGCTGGTCATTCAGCGTTAATAGATCACGGAAAAACACCTCTAAACCTAGAGAATCAAGGTGGTTGCCAAACTCTTCAACCAAATCAGCAAGCTCGCTAGAATTCAATTGTCTGAATAGGCCTAATATTTCATCGAACTCTCGAAAACCATTCATCGCTTGATATTCAGTGATCGCGTAAACCAATTCAGGCTTGTGGTTAGAATCTTTGTAATTACGGTGACCTGCAGTCAGAGGGATCTTCGCTTGCTCTTCTCTCGCAAAACCTAACTCAGCTTGTCGCTTGTTTGGGTGAACTTGTACAGACAGCGCTTTTTCTGCCGCCAAAATCTTAAATAGGAACGGTAGCTCACCAAACGACTGCGCAATATCAGTTGATAGGTAGGCCGGTTTATTCTTGTTAATCAGCTCAGATAGAGGCACTAAGTGTTGGTCAAGCTTCACCATGGAGCAGCCTTTGGGATGTGCCCCCATCCAAACTTCCGCTTGTGGTTGTTGTGACTCATTTTTGAAGCCAAACAGTTCACGTATCGAGGAGGTACTTCCCCATGCATAGTTTTGGATAGTGTTTTCCATTGGGAAAAATGAGTGTTCTGAGAAGTGACTGAGTGACATGGCTTTTTCCGTAGTGAGCCCTCTGAAGACAGTTCAAGAGAGCTGATTCTAATAACGTGAATAATTAGAAAGACTACAGAGAGCAGCTAGAACCCACATGAGATGGGGTCTTAGACGCAATAGGAAAAATTCTTAGAAACAGATGAGAGAGATAAAAAGCGTGAAAAGAATCACATTTGAATACTACGTATAAAGACGCTGAAGACAAAAATAGCTGCAAACAACCATAGGACCATAAACAGCTACTTTATTGACAAAAAAGTACCTTATAAAACAGAGCGAGCTTCTGCACTTTTCTGAGGCGATTGAGCTTGTAAAAAAGGCAGTAAGAGTAATCCAATAACGGCCGCACAAGTTGAGATAGTAATAAAGAAACCACTCCAACCGTAGGTTTCTAAAATGAGAGCTAATGGATAACCAGAAAGTGCCGCCCCCATGTAGGCAAATAAACCGACAAAACCTGTAGCCGCCCCGGCAGAATCTTTATGCGAACATTCTGCGGCAGCCATACCGATAAGCATTTGAGGGCCAAAAACAAAAAAGCCAACACAAAATAGCCCAGCGGCTTGAAACACAAAGTTGGTTAATGGCATCAACCACAAGGCAGAAACTGAAAGAAATATGCCGATGGCAAACAAAATATTCATCGGGCCACGGTTGCCACCAAATAACCTATCCGATCCCCACCCAGCAACAAGTGAACCAACGAAACCGCCAATCTCGAACAGAGACAATGCAGCGTTGGCGTTTATCAGACTGTAATCGTGCTCTTCGGTTAAATATAAATTGCCCCAATCATTAACCGCGGTTCTTACGATGTAGACCAACACATAACTAAAGGCGAGCAACCAAATGTATTTATTGCTGAACACGTAAGTTTTCAAGATGTCTCGATAACTTAACCCTTGCCCATGACTCTCTTGCGCCAATTCTAGATGGTCATTGCGCCACTTCCCTACCGTCGGAAGCCCCATTGTGGTGGGTTTATCTCGCAAACGCCAACAAACGATGAGACCAATAAAAACGCCAATCACACCCGGCCAAATAAACCCCGCTCGCCAACTGAATTGAAGAGTTAGGTAGCCCACAAGAATAGGAATTAGTGCCCCACCAACGTTGTGTGCTGTGTTCCAGATTGCCCAGCGAAAGCCTCTTTCGGAGCGAGAATACCAAGTCGTCAATAGCTTGGAACACGATGGCCATCCCCAACCTTGGAACCATGCATTAAACACCCAAAGAGATATAAACGCAGCCAACGAGCTAGAAAAACCAAACGCGATATTGATCAAGCCTGTCGCGATTAGGCCAAGTCCCATGAAATAACGAGGATTTGAACGGTCCGAGATAGTGCCTGAGATAAATTTCGACAAACCATAAGAAAGATAGAAGAGTGTGCCAATTAAACCGATGTCACCTTTGTCTAATCCAAGATCAGTGATCATTGCTGGCGCGGCATAATTAAAAGTTTTACGAGTGAAGTAAAAACCTGCATAGCCAACATACATTCCTATCATGATGTGGAGACGCCAATAACGATAACTTTGATTGACCTCATCATCGCTTAAGGTATGACTTTTTGACATTGTTGAGCGCAGAAATCCAAACATATTCGTTCTCACACTTTAGGTAATGTAACGCTGATATTGGTACCCGAAGAAGAGCCATTAGCGTTGATTGTCATCTTGCCACCGAGCGCCTGAACACGCTCTTGCATACCACGAACACCCATTCCTTTGAGAAGATCCTGTGCTGTAAAACCAACACCGTTGTCTGTAATTCGAAGATAAGCTTGATCGTCTAAAATCAGTTCTATCCTAATTTCACTTGCTTCAGCATATTTGTGGGCATTATTTAAAGACTCTTGGCACAGTCGGAAGAGAGTAACCTTGAGCGTGTCACTCAAACATGAGTAGTCACCTTGCCAATTTAACTGAATATCAACACCGTGATCCGAGAACTCCATTTCACGTATGAGCTGTTCAACGGAGTCCTTCAGGTCAAGGTCATCCAACATTTTTGGTCTTAGCTTCGTTAGCAAACGCTTGGTGGTGTCATAAACATTCAACGACAATGATTCAATCGTACCAGCACAGCGAACGCTCATTTCAGCCGCATCGACACGTTTAATAATGCTTGCTTGAGTCCGAATTGCCGTGATGTTCTGTCCAATTTCATCATGTAACTCACGGGCAATATCACGGCGAACCGATTCTTCAGCGGTGACTAACTGACGGGAAAGGTTTTGATTCCTAGAGAGCTCACTTCGTAATTTTGCGTTGAGATCTTTTTGTTTTTGAACCGCTAAACCAAGCAAGATACCTGTGATGGTCTGAGCGGAAAGAGACAATAGTAAATCGGTAATTTCGAGTTTAGATGTGCCACTGTGGGCTGCAATCAACGCGACACTGTTCAATAGAGTAGCCAGTAAAGCACCTTGCCACCCGTAACGAACGGCGAGCAAGATAATAGGAATCGCCATACAGAACGGGGCGAAGCGCCTTAGTTCATCAGGCAAACTGGTTTGTATCAAAATACTGGCGACCAACAAGACGCTGTATAAAGCGATGTGACGGATTTTGAACTCAATGACATTGTTGATTAAGTAAGAGCTCAGTGGCGCCCACTTGTTTTGGAATAGATAATTCCAGACCAGATAACACATCGGCACCAACATCAAACCACCTGTGATACTCACCAACCACACCATGTAAACGGCTGGGACATGAGAGCCCACCACGGCGACATTAATCAGTGAAGTGACCATGATTAAGCTCGCCATCACTAACAGGTGACGGTTTTGGTCACCGTAATAATACCGTTTGGCAAATAGAGTAGCTGGAATGCTTAATCCGCTGGCGATTAATATAGTTAACCATTGGGGTTCATCCAGTAATAGAGCCAAAGCGATCGCGAGCCCCCATTCAGCAACATAAATGGCAGGCCAATAGTGAGTGCGAGTGTGCAGCGTCATACCCAATCTTAACGAGAATGGGAACAGCAGAATGGCTAACTCAGAGTCGTTAATAAAATAGAAGGCTATAACCCATAAGCAAAACCATGCACAGCCAGCCATGAAGACGCCACATATGGAAGTGGCCAGATAGGAGCGCATTAATATTGTTCTTGCGTGAACAGTTTCGCTAACTCAACGTTGTTTTTAACATTGAGTTTATCCATCGCATTAGCGCGGTGCACATGTACCGTTTTATGGCTGACACCCAATTCTACGGCGATAGATTTCACATCGAGCCCTGTTGCCAATAGCTGACAGACTTCACTTTCTCTTCGGGTAAGCTGATTTACAGAGGCTTTGTTCTTTACTGGTGACGCGAGCTTGATAGCGATATCGGGTGTGAGATAACAGCCACCATTTGCACTCGTGTGTACGGCTTGGATTAACTCATCAGGACTGCAGCGTTTGCTGAGGTAACCTTTGGCGCCTAACTCTAATGACTTTTCAACCATCGCAGGAGAATCATGAACGCTCAACATGATGCTAGCAATGCCTGACGGTATCTCTTCTAACAAACTCAGGCCACTTTCACCCTGCATTGAAATATCCAAGATAACCACATCAGGATGACAACTTGGTAATCCGAGACGAGCTTCTGCCGCAGAGTTAAATTCACCTACTACCGTAATATCAGCTTCAAGGCTGAGTAATTGAGCAAACCCAGATCGAACAATAACGTGGTCATCAACAAGCGCAACATTAATCATGATAGTAACCAAAATTAAGAGTAAGAAAGAAAAATAGCCCCAATAGGAGCTATATAGAATTAAGTTTATTGATAGAGATGATACTGAATCGAATTAACGATTGGTATGATCTCACGTGCTTTAAACCAATAAATCACGTGAGACTATCTACCCGAAACTATGCTTTCGAGAACAAGTACCCAGACAAGCTACGCGTTTTGAGCCGCTAAGTGCATTTTCTTCGCGTGGCGAATCTTCTTCTCTTCGGCAACTGCAACGAATAATAGCAATACGATACAAATAGCCGCTGAGGTATCGAGTGCAGCGAATGTTCCTTTCCAACCTGTTAAGCCGAAAATAGGTGTTCCGTCCGCAATCATACCTAAACCAAGTTTTGCAAAACTATCACCGATTAGGTAAGCAAACGTGCCTTTCACACCATCCGCAACGCTGATTGCTTTCTTAGGCACGAAACCTACCGCAGCAACACCAATCAATAACTGAGGACCGAACACTAGGAAGCCCAGCACAAACAGTGATGCTAAGTACATGAACTCACTCGTTGCGTGCTGGTAGAACTCTAGAGAAACGATAATCAGACCAAGCGACACACAAGCAACCAAAGCACGACGTCCGTTCGCAAGATCAGATAAATAACCCCACATTAGCGTGCCGACCAGAGCGCCAACCTCAAACAGCGTGAAGCCTGAAATCGCGGTTTCTTTTGATAGACCTAGCTCTTGATACGCATAAACGGTAGACCATTGATCGATACCGATACGAACAATGTATAAGAAGATATTCGCGAAGCAGAGCAGCCAAATCACTTTGTTTTTAAGGATGTATTCAACAAAGATCTCTTTCTTGGTCATCTGATTTTCTTCAGCAGCCGTGTCTTCTTCGCTGACTTCTTCATCAAATAACTCTTCAACCGTACCTAGGCCGTATGCTTCTGGAGAGTCATTACCAAAACGCATACCAATAAAACCAACCACAATCGCGATGATTGATGGGAATACGAACATACCGATCACGTTGCCATCAAATAGGTAGTTAGCACCAAACAAAGCAACACCAGCAGCGCCTGCGCCACCCACGTTGTGTGACATATTCCAAAGGCCTAAATAAGAACCACGCTTGTTACGAGGGGTCCATTTAGTGATGGTTGAGTAACTTGAAGGTCCACCCGTACTTTGGAAGAAACCACTCAACGCATAGAAAGCCACCATCAAGAATAAACTCGCGCTACCTCCGCCCATACTGAAGCTGAAGCCCAACATGGCAATACCTGAAAGAACAAGCATGAATGGCAGGAACTGCTTGGTGTTTTTACCGTCGGCATAATAGGAAACAACCGTCTTACCGATACCGTAAGTAATTGAGAAACCCAAACCGATAAGGCCAAGATCCGTCATCGACAAACCGTAAGTAGAAATCATGTCGTTTTGTGCGACATTGAAGTTCTTACGGATCAAATACATGGTTAGATAACCGATGAACACCACTAGGTAAGATTGTAGGAAGGGCTTGAACCACATTTTTCTTCTGGTTTCGACAGGAAGATCCAGTGTCGGTTTTCTAACCTGATCTAGGAACTTTAGCATTGTAAACTCTCTTATTATTGATGAGGTTTGCACGGCATATTACAGACCATGCACTCTTTGCAATTTGATAATTGAAATAATAAGGAGTCTAAAAAGCGACCACATGAGAGAGGGTCTTAGAATAACTAGGAAAAATTCTTAGTTCAGAATAAGGCATCATGAAAACGTGAAGAGTATCACTTTGTTTAAAATGTGTTATATCGTTAGGAAGATTTGGAGATAAGCCATCATTCAAGCCATGCTCGCTCCGTTCTGAGCAACCAAATACCTATTTCATAGAAATGTTTAGTAGAAGTCTAATGTGGCAAATGAAAGCCACATTAGACCCGTTTTCCAGTTTCAAAACCTAAGCCATTGAGGCTTCGATTTAGTTGTTCTTAGGAACATCCAGATGATTGAGCAACGAAGGATAACCCCAACCGTTCTCACCTTCGACTACAGCCTCTCCGGTTAAATATTCAAAAAGCGTCGGTGCTAACGAGCCATTGGCTTGGATTTTTAATGGTTGTGAGTTTTCACCAATTGGCGTGCCCCAGAAACCAATGAATGCATCTTTCTCTAAGTAGTCTTCACCAGCATGACGACCCGGTACCTTAGTGTTATAACCAATTCCAGCTTTCGGGAACAGGTTAACCGTACCAGCTCTATCTTCAAGGTAGATATTGGCTAGTTGATTGACAGAGTCTGGTCGAGGAGTCGGTTGGGTTAACTCTGTCCACTGCGCACTGCTACACCAAGTTGTGAGATCTTCCTTGATTGCGCGGTTTATGCACTTTTCCACTAGCTTGGAATAATGAGAAAAGTCAGCCTTGCTTGGTGCCGCTAAATACGGATTGAGCGTTTGGGTGTTGAGTAAAATTGGAGGTCGATTGGCATCCAAAAGATTCGTAGAAAAGCTTGTCACCTTCGCGTGTAATCAATTCATCAACTCGTTTTAAGTCGCGATTACCTATTACACGAACTGCGCAACTTTGCGGGTCACAAGCACTCTCTCTGACCACCATGTAATCGAGGCTTTCCGGCAAGCGCTGCGTTATCTGAGCTATCACATCAATGTTCTCATCTTTCGGCGCTGCAAGTGGCGCCCATTGTTTGAGCTCTTGATAGATGGGCTGCGCCTGCCAGCCTTGGCTTGAGTTAAAGAAGTCCATCATAAAGTTGCCACCAGCAGTCGAGGCCACAACAACATCAATGTCCTTCGAGCTCGGATAGCTTAGAGCATTGGTAATTTTAGGCCCCTCACCTTCGTCTGATGATATTTTCTTAACGACTATTGGGTAATCCAGATCCGCTTGTAATCCTTCAAATACTTGCTTCTCAGGGTTAAGCGCATAAAACACTGGCGTTAATCCATGATCACCTGCCATACCCCATAGAGTTTTATCGTAAACACCTGCGCTACGATAAGTCGCTTCAATTTGACGAATCCAATAATCTAATCGGTTTAGCTCGCCAGTCGGCATTAAGATCTCGTCACTAAAAGGCCCCGTGAAGTGTGCAAAGTGATCCGGCCATGGGTTATAAACCAAGGTATAGTCCGGCATCCCTTTTCCATCGAGGTCAGCGTACTGAGTGATGTCCTGCTTCACCTGAACTTTCTTTGAATATTTGGTGAAGAAATCAAAGCCAGATATAGACTGATACGCTTCAATATCTTCAATCAAGGCTGCACGCTTTTCTCGTAGAGTCACTTCAACTTCAGAACGCTCTTGCAGTTCTTTAACGCAGCGTTTCTCACCATAATCACGTAACGACTCCCCCAAGCCTAAATTCACTAGGCCGTCATAAGTCGTGTGCGCATTCCAGTCATATTGAGCGTTACAGTTCAGCGTTTTAAGGTAATCAAGACGATCAAACATGGTTTGCACTTTGTTGTCTGCCATCAATACATCCAACTGCAACGCATCATTACCGAAGAAGTAATACGCTCGGTCGATCTCTCTATCAACAAAATGGAAGTTGGGAATGCCAGTACCACCTTGTCCCGACACTTTTGCGCCAGTCTTAATTATTGGCAGGTTACGTACGCTGATCGTCGGAGTAGAAGATATACCGACTCGACTAATATTGTCACGATGCTCTTGATAGAGCTTTTTGAAGAAAGGTAGATAGTGCGGGTCGCGGTAGGTTTGTTCAGATAGAACTTCCATGAACCGCACCTGTTGTCGATGCTCTGGTTCAATCACCTCCTCTGCTTGAGGCTTGTACTGCGCTCGATTTTTATGATTCTGATAAGCCACCGAGATGAAAGGCGTACTCTCATCGACTAAACCTTCGATTAAGCCTTGTTGTAGACCATCAACAGTCACTTGAACCGCAAAGCGCTTGTTCTGTTGAGAGTCTAAAAATTGAATGAGCTGCTCTGGCTTTTCACTAAATGCTTGTTGCATCCAATCATCGAGCGCTTCTGCTCGCTCTTCTTTAAACACAAATTGTCGGTAGGCTTTAAGCAAGTTTAAGCGCACGAAATCAATGAGTGTGATAGTAAGGGCTTGCGCTTTATTGTTCGGCTTATCGGCGTTTTCAGGCTTGCCATCTTCTGCAATCGCAAGCATTGCTGATTTCATATCACCTTCATCCATTCCGGATGCGGCTTTGCCTATTAGATCAACAATGATCGGTTGAATCTGAGCGATGATCGCTAAATCTTCAGGGCTATTGATTAAGTAGGTGTAACTCTCTGGGAGGGTCTCCATGTCTTGCCAAACACCAATTTCAAACAGCGCATCGTAGATAACGACCATATTGGCAATGAAGTGTTCATCGATACGAATACCTTCATGGTGACCAGTTGCTTCAGTCGAGGTATCTGGCTCTTTATGTTCTGATACTGGCTCGTCACCGACATAATAGAGGCTATGTTCAAAGCCTTTTAATACCTCTTCATCATAGACTGTCGACAGGTATGCTTTGAATACATCTTCACTGCTCAAACCTGAATAACGGTCATAGTAACTATAGAGAAAATAGCCCAAAGGAATTGAATAAGTTGGGTTAGATAGTTGAGCGATCACTCGTGCTTTCGTTTTCGCATCTAAAGGCAGTGCGAGAATGTACGCATCTAACGTTACGCCGCCGATGGTAAAAAGTGTCGCATCGCGAGTAAGCGTAGCCGAGTAGCTCAGGCTTGAAAGCACCTGATTTTTCAACACCTCGCTAGAACTGAATACGCCACCAATAACAGGCGTTGTCGAGATATCGGCGAAACTGGGCGCTGACAAAACAGCCAGCGAAAGAGAACTGAGTAAACTGGCACAACCACGAGCTTGAGAATAGAAACTCATCAAATATCCTTTAGTTCAGTGTGTTTTTATAAATATAAATTATTGTTCCAGTTTACTTTAATTACTAAAAATATGTGTAGTTATGCCTATAAAAGTATTTGAATTTTCATCGCAAGATATGACTCTACCCGTAATATTTGAAACACTTCGCAACAAATAAAACACTGTTCACAATCATCTCCTGACATTGTATTGATAAAGTCCGATGCTCTTTATTTGTGCACATTTTAAGGCCAAACTTATGAACTCGTTTACTAAAGCTTCGCTGACTGCAGCTATCAGTCTTCCACTACTTGCTGGGTGTGTGACACCGGGTGAAGATGATCCAAATGCAAGCACCAAGCAAGGTGCTGTAGGTGGTGCGTTACTTGGGTTAACACTTGGGGCATTAACAGGTGAAGCGGATTTAGCGGTTCAAGGAGCGATGGTCGGTGGCCTAGCCGGTGGTGTCGCAGGTGCAAGTAACGATATTCAGAACAATCGTGAAAACATCCGTCACGACAGCCGTAACGAGGCCATTGCACAAACTGGTGGCACGCAAGCAGTAAGCCCAGCGAGCACTGAAACAACTCAACAAAACTGGCAAGAGCTTAATAACTTCATTGGCGAGTGGAACGTAACCATTCGTAACCATGTTGATACCAGCAGCAATATCGACAGCCTTCAAGCGACGGGTAATCTAGCGAGTATTAGCCAAGCCAACATCAATATTGGAAACCAACAGGGCGTTGAGCTATCTGCACAGTTTTCTTATACAGCAGAGCAAGGTTATCAACTGGATGTCATGAACGACGCGACTGACGTAACGGTTAACTTCGCAGGTGAACATCAACCACAAGCGAATCGCTACAACTTCTACCCAACCAACATTCAAGACATCATTTACCAAGACGTGAACAGTGCTGATGTTCGCCTAGAACTAGCGATGGTGAGTGACAAGCTATGGATTATCGACAGCTACGCATACATCGATGGTTCTGAGAAGAAGCTACAATCTATCCGCTTCAATAAAGCGAGCTAATAGAGTGATATAACAAAGCCAGCACAACCACTTCGCTCAACAATACTATCAATATTGAGCAATGGTTTAATGCTGGCTTTGAACATGATGCCCTATTCTTCGCTGCAAAGGCTATATCACTTATTTTCTAAAGCCTGTGCTGCAATGAATAGAAATAAAACCCCTTACAAACGCTTACCGCTGCCGTCTTCCCACATCACTTCACACTCTTCTTTGATGGCTGCTTTTAACAACTCTACCAGCGGAAATGCACGGCTACCGATATTCACTGGCGCTTCAATAACTTCATCTTCGTTATCGTCGTCTGCATCGTTCTGCTCTACTGATTGCTTTTGTTCGACCTCAAGCGCAGCGCGTAAATTATTTAGAGCTTGAGGCACCTCTGAAGCATCAATGGCACCAGGGATAGTGCCACTATGTCCAAGCATTTTGATGAACTGAAGACCGATCTCACCAAACATGGTGACGCTAGCATGAGCCTTGCAACTAAACGTAATTAACATAATGAGCCTCTATCAAATTCGATTGTCTACAGACTATGTTGAGTAAATCATTGGAAAGCAAGTACATAATCATCAAAGAACGGCCACCAACCTGATCGTTGGCGACTACTTCCTAAAAGAAATCTGCACCGTCGGTGATATACATCACTATTAATAATGTCTTAATCAGTCTTTCATATGAAACCTTGATAGTAGTCACACTAAATAGGTATCTAAGTCTCTGCGTAGCTTGTTATTTAATCTACTATTAATACCATGATCAAAATTAGTGGCACAAATCACATGAACAGGCTGGTCGGTAGACACCTAGAAGAAATGGCGGACATACGATCCACCCGAAAACAGAAAATTGTCTACTCCTTTTCACTGACTGCCGCGGCACTATTCATTTTCTACACGTGGGCTTACTTTCAGGGCCAGCATTACACCTTGTCGGTTTTTGAGCTGTGTTTTGCGATTATCGCTATCTCGAATGCCTTTTACGTCAGAAAGGTTATAAACCCTGACTACTCGGAACTGATTCTAAGTGGTGTACTGCTCGTTCAGGGTGTGATTCTATTCTTGTACAGCCACGCCATTCCCGATCGAATCCTTTGGCTCTACCCTATTCTGGCGGCGGTGATTTTTATCAACGACTTCCGAATAGGCATCATCTTTAGCACATCGTTTTGCCTGTTTATCAGTACGCTGATTACCGCGTTGCCTAACAACTTCTCTCTGCCTTTTAATAGCACTCATCGCTTCGTTCTCAGTCTATTTACCATGAGTTTGGTGTGTCACACCTCGGCTTATTACTACACAAAAGCGGTGAGCTATATTCAACGTTTGTACAAAGAAGGCATTGAAGATTTAGCCTACCGAGATCAGCTGACAGGGTTAGCAAACCGTTGGAGCTTTGAACGCTGGGCTGTAGAAAAGCTTGCAACCGTCGATAGTAAGCGATCACTTACCGCACTGGTCTTTTTGGACATCGATGACTTTAAAGCCATTAACGATAGCTATGGGCACGATGTGGGCGACAGCGTTTTACAGCATTTTGCCAACCGCTTGAGCAACAATATTCGAACCCGAGATAGAAAGAGTCACGAATACGACTATTCAATTGCGCGCTTTGCCGGGGATGAGTTCGTTCTGATGCTCTACGATATTCCAACTCGAAAGGACCTCGACGGTATTCTCGATAGAATATGTGGCTTATTTGAGAGCGGTTGCCAGACAAACGAAAGAATCAAAGAACTGACACTCAGTGTTGGTGTGTCTTTGTACCCACAAGATGCGACAGAATTACATGAGTTAACAAGGTGTGCCGACAAAGCAATGTACGTTGCCAAACATTCTGGGAAGAACCGATATGCTTATTATCACGACAACCCAGTATCGACATTGATAGAAGAATTACCGACGAATTTACCTTGTTCAGAATCGGGGTCTTCTGAACTTGAAGAGTGTCTTGAAACGAAAGTGGAAGGGAACAATGTAACGCTGTTAAAAACACGTAAACGTTAGCCTGCCATATACATAACCCAAAGGCTTACTAGACCAATCACAATAATCCATACAACCTGTCGAGTACGGTCTGGGTTAATACGCTTGGATCTAGCAACTGGCTTAAAGGCGACTTGTTTCGCCGAATGCATAAAAGCCGCTTCCACCTCACGCTTTTTCCCCCGTCGCTTTACAGCGTTATTCGCTACTTCAGTAAAACGCTGACCTTGCTCCGTTGTAAAATCATTATCAAAGCCCATTCGACCGTGCCTTTCGCCATGTTTTTGTTGTACTGCCATAGCGGCCTCCTTGGCGATCTCATCTATATTGAGTATAGACTTAATTTCATATTGTTACCTGTTCAAGATTTTCGAATAAGTCACTCAACGTTGTGCCATCTTCTTTTCAAATCAAATTCCATAAACTAGCCCTATTCAAGTTTACGAGGGTTTCAATATGTCGAATGTAAGAACCGTAGAGCATGTAATCTCAGCGCATGCCACCTCGGATGGTGATGGCGTCAAAATCCAAAGAGTCGCTGGTTTCAATAACGCGCGTTTCTCTCCATTTTTGATGATTGATGAACTCAAGTCGGATGAAAGCAAAGACTATGTTGGCGGTTTTCCTCCTCATCCTCACCGTGGAATAGAGACACTCACTTACATGCTCCAAGGTCACTTCCAGCACAAAGACCACATGGGCAATGTCGGAGAACTTCGCAGCGGCGGTGCACAATGGATGGCCGCAGGTCGTGGTGTCATTCACAGTGAAATGCCAATGATGGAAGAAGGTGCGCTGCACGGCTTTCAGATTTGGATAAACCAACCAACAACACACAAAATGCAGCCTGCGCAGTACCATGACTTCCAAAGTGAAACTATTACTGAGCATCAAAGTGAACAATGCGGTTTGTTACGCGTAATTGCCGGTGGGTTTGAGTTACATAAACAAGCTGACTCAGAAACTTCGCGAGCACAAGGTCCACTACAAAAGACAGGTGTGCCATTAAGTGTTGCGGATTGGCGATCTCATTCAGGCCAAGAAGTTTCTTTGGAAACTGATGCGACTCACAATGCCATGGCTTACGTGTACAGAGGCAGCATTCAGATCGGTGGTAAGGCTATCAACCAAGGTCAACTTGCGTTACTGACCAAAGCTGAACTACTTTCTTTGAGTAGCTTAGAAGATTCCGGTGTGTTGATTTTTGCTGGTCAACCGATTGATGAGCCTGTTGTGCATTATGGTCCGTTCGTCATGAACTCGATGGAAGAGATTGAACAGACTATTCAGGACTACAACAACGGCGTTTTTGAGACTTACTAATGCCCGTGCTTTGAACTTTGATGAGCTTTGAAAAGAGTACTGAAGAGGCTTAACAACGAACAACGAACAACGAATTTTGGTCGTCCATTTGATGACTGTAAAAACAAGTGACACTATCCACTGCCGGTTACTATCACTTATTTAACCACGCTCCTAGAGCGTGGTTTTTTCTTATTGAGCAGAAGCTATTTCAGGCTTCTTATAGGTACTCACACAAGTAAGCCGTTGCTTCTTTTACTTGCAGGTCGAAAGAAGAATCGCCCGCAACGTCAAAAGACTCACCAGATTGGTATGTAGTCCAATCGTCATCGCCAACACGCTTTACAATCAGAGCGCCTTTAACCACGGTCATCTTTTCAGGAGCTGCAGTACCGAATGTGTATTCGCCCGCCGCCATCACACCAACACTCACATCAGCACCAGATTGGTTAAACGCTAACGACTTAACGCCACCTTCAAAGTATGTGTTTTCTTTAATCATTGTACTTCCTTGTTATCTTCAAATTGCAGTTATTGGGCTCAACGAATAAGCCTATGCGTAAATTTAGGTGATAATTGTTTTAACCAATTCACGGCCTTCCCACAAGAAATAAATACGCATAGCTTAAGCATTTCGACAATTGAGATGCATTGATTGAACAAATACGACCAGGAAAACTGAAAATTATCCAAAGCAACCCATTTATCTAGAACATTCGATCCTGCTTCTAACTCTTATAACAATCTTTGCAAACTAAGATTTTAATTTATAGACTTAAGAACGGTACATGTGAGGAAATGAAGAGATAATGGCAAAAAAGCCCACTAAAAGCAGAGATCTATTTGCCAACTCGCTACTTTACGGCTTCCTATTAGCCGGTTTTATGATTGCCCTCACCGCAGGCTATTTTGCTTATCAAGCCCACCAGCAATCTGTCAGTCCAAGCAATGTCCATGGCACATGGATAGAAATTGGTGCTCCCCCTTACAAAACCGATATTCTGACGCTTTCAGACAATGGCGTGATGATGAACCATCGCTTCATCAGTACTTCGTTTGATTTTGATGGTAAGGTTGTCACGATCAATACAGGTTCTGGACCAACGGTTTACACTATTAGTGGTACCTACGATTCACCTCGTTTAAAGCGATTGGTACCGAGTACACCCTCTCAGCAGTTCATCAAAGAAGGTTATGAAGATACCGCAACCGGTGACACTCACAGCATCATGCAACAACGACGCGCTTCACTGGCAGAGCAATTCAAAAGATAGCCATCACCTCCTAAGAGCTCTCGATACGCTTTAAGCACTTTCTCAACACACTTTAAATACCTCACCTAACGTTCAATACTTTGTGATACTGCTTCAAGCTTGCGATATTTTCATATAGTTTGTCGCACCTTTACATAACTTCATGTCGTGTAATTTCACTTATGAGATTTTCCTACTGAATGATGTTTTATTTTATAAAACATGGACTCAGCCTCTCACTCATTAAGCAACAAAATTGTAACAAGATACAATTTTTTAGTTGTCCATCGAAAACGGATTTATTTTCAGTTATGAAATTAAAACTCTCTCGAATACTGACGAGGAAGCTCCTTCAAAACTGACTGGAGCCGTTTATGGGGCCATTTGGTTCTCGTAACCTTCAAGGAATGAGAGAAATAGTATGATTCGTATAAATACCTGTGCTGCAAGCATTGCTCTAGCGCTATCTGGTACAGCGTTAGCTGCTCCGACAGCACCTAGCATCGACATGTACGGTTCCAACAACCTACAATTTTCAAAAATCGAACTCGCGATGGAAACCACCTCTGGCTACAACCAGATGGTTAAATATCACGACAAAGCAAAAGTCGACGTTAAGTTCAACCAATGGAGCGGAACGTCAGGAAACACGTACAACATCTACTTTGATGGCGTTAAAGTAGCCACGGGCCCAATCACTGGTAGCCAAACCACGGCCTCATTCGAATACGGCCAAGGCGGCTTGTTCGATATGGAAATTGAAGCGTGTGACGAAACAGGTTGTAGCAAAAGCGCACCCGCTAAAATCACGATTGCCGATACCGATGGCGCACACTTAGCGCCACTTGCGATGAATGTGGATCCGAACAACAAGTCATACAACACAGATCCAAACACGGTAGTAGGTACTTACTTTGTTGAATGGGGTATTTATGGTCGTGACTACACGGTAGATAACCTACCCGTTGATAACTTGACCCACATCCTTTACGGCTTCATCCCAATTTGTGGTCCTAACGAATCAGTAAAATCGGTAGGTGGAAACAGCTACAACGCCCTAATGACAGCTTGTCAGGGTGTGAATGATTACGAAGTAGTGATTCATGACCCATGGGCCGCTTTCCAGAAGAGTTTCCCTCAAGCGGGCCACGAATACAGCTCACCAATCAAGGGTAACTACGCAATGATGATGGCGCTCAAACAGCGTAACCCTGATTTGAAGATCATCCCATCGATTGGTGGTTGGACGCTGTCTGACCCATTCTTCGATTTCACAACCAAAGCAAACCGTGACACCTTTGTCGCATCGGTTAAGAAATTCCTTAACACATGGAAATTCTATGACGGTGTGGATATCGACTGGGAATTCCCTGGTGGCGGCGGTGCTGCGCCAGACCTTGGTGACCCTGTAAACGATGGCCCTGCTTACATTGCACTGATGGCAGAACTACGCGTGATGCTAGATGAGCTAGAAGCTGAAAATGGTCGTACTTACGAACTCACATCAGCGATCGGTGTTGGTCACGATAAAATTGAAGACGTGGACTACGGCGATGCTATCCAATACATGGATTACATCTTCGCAATGACTTACGACTTCTACGGCGGTTGGAATAACGTGTTGGGTCACCAAACCGCATTGAACTGCGGTAACTTCATGCGCTCTGGTCAATGTGATGGCACAGGACTTGATGAAAATGGCGAACCATACACAGGCCCTGCCTACACCACAGACAACGGCATTCAACTGCTTCTTGAGCAAGGTGTTCCAGCCAACAAACTTGTTGTTGGTACAGCGATGTACGGTCGTGGTTGGGAAGGCGTATTACCATCATCACTTTCAGATCCTAGCGACCCTATGACAGGGGTTGGTAACGGAAAACTGAAAGGCAGCTCTGCGCAAGGAGTCTGGGAAGATGGTGTTATCGATTACAAAGGCATAAAGGCGAACATGCTTGGTGCGAACAACCAAGGTATCAATGGCTTCGAATACGGTTACGACGAAATGGCAGAGGCGCCTTACGTTTGGAACCGCACTTCAGGTCAGCTGATCACATTTGATGATGACCGCTCTGTAAAAGCAAAAGGCGCGTACGTTCGTAGCCTTGGTCTTGCAGGCCTATTCTCTTGGGAAATTGATGCAGATAACGGCGATATTCTGAATGCAATGCATGAAGGTCTAGCCGGTGGTACCACCGATCCTGTAAACCGTAAACCAACTGCTGCAGCAGGTCCTGACCAATCCGTTGAAGGCCCAGCTTCTGTTTCTCTGGATGGCAGTGCTTCAAAAGACAGCGACGGCACAATTGCTAGCTACGCTTGGTCACAAGTGAGCGGAACTGCCGTAACACTGGCTAATGCCAATGCAGCTGTTGCAAGCTTCGATATTGTTGAAGTCGCACAGCAAGAGACTCTAACATTCAGCCTAACCGTAACAGACAACGAAGGCGCAACGTCAACTGACACAGTTGTTGTAACGGTAAATCCTAAAGACACAGGCCCAGTCAACACAGCACCAGTTGCAGTGGTTACGGCCCCGGCTGAAGTCAATGCGGGTGACGTTGTTGTGGTTGATGCGTCAGCGTCTAGCGATGCGGATCAAGACACATTAACCTTCACGTGGGATGTACCAGCAGGTATCAACGCAACAGTACAAGGCGCTTCAGTAAGCTTTGTTGCGGCTGAATACACGCAAGACACGATGCTGAACTTCTCAGTGACAGTGAGTGATGGTACCGATACATCAGTCGCGGCTACTTCAGTGAAAGTCCTCAAGAAAACCACAGGCGGTGGTACGTGTACTAACGCTTGGGATTCAAGTGCAGTCTACACTGGTGGCGACCAAGTGACTCAAGGCGGTAAGGTTTGGGAAGCGAAATGGTGGACAACAGGTGAAGACCCAACAACGACAGGCCAATGGGGCGTGTGGAAAGAGATCGGCCCAGCAAGCTGTGCTAACTAAGGACAAGATTAGTTAAAGCTAACTAGACAACTAGGCAACTAGGCAACTAAAAGCAAAGGCCAACCAGAGAATATCTGGTTGGCCTTTTTCGTGTTTGTTTTCTTAACCCACGTTCTGCTTGTTTGAGTAGTTAAACCTAACCAATCAAGTTATCAAAGCTCTCGAATACTTGCGGGCACTTCATCACTCGACCGTGACCTTGGCCTTGAGTGGCAATCAAGGTAACACGGTTCATTTCAGTCGCCGCACGCTGAGACACATCAAACTTAGTAAACTTGTCTTTCTCATCATGAACGATGATCGTTTGAGACTCACGAAGCGCCAGTTTTCCATAAGGATCAACAGACTGAATTGGGTAGTTAAATTGCTCTTCCACTTCACCGACTACCGCCTCGAAAAGCTTCATTGAGTAACCAGAACGAGCCACGCTGCCGAATAGGTTTTCGAGGTAATCCAATACAGGTGCAATCAGCAACAATGGTTTGTTTTCCAACTTAACATGCTTACATTCCAACGCAGAAGCCGTACCCATACTATGACCAACCAAGCCTGCTACTTCACCAACCGAATCTAGAATCGCTTCCAAGCCATTCACAAATGCAGGGATATGACCATGTACGCCATCACTGCCACCATGAGCTGGATGATCGTAAGCCAGAGCCGTAAAGCCTTTAGCTGCGATATGTTCCATCAGAGGAAAGAACTGACTCGCAGTGCCAGACCAACCATGAGTCAGCACCCAAACTGGGCCAGTACCCAGAGAGTAAGTTTTTAGCACGCCATCACGGCCTTTGATTTCACTCTTGATCAGCCCTTTAGGATCAGCATTTTTTTGCTCGGTACGCATTGGAGTAAGCAATAACTTACGCGCTGTTTTCTTTGCATGGCTCGGTGCGAGAATGTAATGCAGGTTGGTTGTTGCACCAATCAGGCTGCGCTTGAAGCTGAATTTGTTCGATGTATTAAAATAGATTTTGTCACTCATGACCGTTCCTTGTATCGCCATCTTGATTGGCGGGTCGAGCTCGACCCTAAAATCGAACGACCGTGCTATTTGTTGGTATAAAAAATGGGGCAAAGCTGTTTAAAGCTGCTTGCCGCCACTTCTCTTAAAATTGTTAGACCTTACATCAGCAAAGCTCACATGCTTTTCTAACTCTATGTTTT
The DNA here is from genome assembly GCF_024347595.1 of Vibrio pomeroyi. NCBI lineage: Bacteria > Pseudomonadati > Pseudomonadota > Gammaproteobacteria > Vibrionales > Vibrionaceae > Vibrio > Vibrio pomeroyi. The sequence goes on from NZ_AP025507.1 coordinate 229,654, forward strand.
GCGAGCTAAGTAGTTTACGAACTAAGCGGCTTACTCGTTAAACCGCTTTCCAGCTAGCGATTAAGCGCTCTACACCGCTCCAAAAATGCGTGTGGCTCGCTTGTTGGCCTCTTAACGAGTAAAACAAGTTCGCACTCAGGTAGAGACCGTATAACTCGAAGGTTGCCTGTTTCGGATCTAAGTCGGATCTGAACTGCTTGCTCTCAACTGCTTTTGCTACCTGAATCGTCAAGTAATCAATCCAAACCGAAATGGTTTTCTGCAGCGCTTTCTGAATCACAGACGTTTCACTGCCTGCATCTTTCCAAGCATCAATAAACATGCAGCTGCCTTGGAACGAATGGTTCCAACCCAGCCAGTTATCGAGCAACTGCTTCAATTTCGCTTCAATATCACCATCACCGAGCTCTCGCGCAGGAATGATGACTCTTTCAGTGAATATGGCGTTGGAATATTCGAGTACAGAGAGCTGCAGGTTCTCTTTAGAGTTAAAGTGCGCAAACAAGCCACTCTTAGACATGCCACATTGCTTGGCTAACTCGCCAATCGTCAAACTCTCGAGCCCATTCTCACTCGCAAGCGCGAACGCATGGCTCAAAATATACTCTTTGGTTATCTTTCCCTTGCTCATTATTCACCAATAACAAATCTGATACGTTATTTTTAGCACGTTCGTTCTTTTTTTCAAAGATTTTTACTTATCTATTGGGATTCAATTTCTCTTCTCAAAGAATTGTGGAAAAATGCGACAGTATTCAAAGGAAATTGAAATCGACTAACAAAGGAAAAAAAATGAACACACTTTGGGAACAGTTTGCGTTTTCGGCGTCAGTAACAGGCCCCATCTGTTTAATGCTGTTTCTTGGTGTGATGCTCAAGCGAATCGGCTTAATCAATGACAACTTCATTGATGTCGCATCCAAGGTGGTGTTTCAAGTCACCCTGCCTGCAATGCTGTTTTTGAGCATTGTTCAGTCTAACCACGACTTTGCCGCAAGTGGAAAGCTGGTCATTTTTGGCTTGTTAGCCAACCTAGCCTTCTTCGTATTCACCACTGTCAGCACTAAAATGGCTTTTAAAAAGCCTCAAGACCAAGGTGTGATCGTGCAAGGTGGCTTTCGTGCCAACACCGCTATTATCGGGCTTGCTTACGTTGCCAATATATACGGCAACGATGGTGTCGCTCTCGCAGCTCTTTATGTCGCCTCCTTGACGGTTCTCTATAATATTCAGGCCGTTATCGCGCTCACTCCAAAGGGCCAAGAGTCGGGTGACAAAGCCATTCAAGTCATCGTTAAAACACTCACCAAAAACCCTCTTATTATCTCGATCGCCTTAGGTGTACTGTTCTACTTACTGTCGATTCCAGTACCGAAAATGGTGACTGATGCAGGACAATATTTCGCTAATATGACGTTACCGTTAGCCCTTTTGTGCACGGGAGGGTCGCTTGATATACGCTCTCTGAAAAAAGATAAGGGCCCGACTTGGTTCTCTACCGGATACAAACTGGTTTTGGCTCCGCTACTGATCACGCTAGCTGCCCTGTTCTTCGGTTTTAAAGGATTAGATCTTGGTCTTATCTTCTTGATGAGCGCCGCACCGACCGCTGCTGCGAGCTATGTTATGGCACGTGCGATGGGTGGAAATTCAACATTGGCAGCCAACATTATCGCACTCACCACCGTCGTTTCACTTATCACTTGCACGCTTGGCATTTTCGTACTTACTGCAATGGGTTTAATATAGCTGCGACAGGCTTCAAAGAATCAATACAAGCCTTAAAACAAAGCTCGCAACCCTTGATTTAGCGCTAACTGGTTCAATAAAAAGGCTGTTAGATTCTACGAAAATTTTCTTAGAGATCTGATATGTCTTCCGTTCAACATACGCCTTCACAACGCATCGCCAGTATTGAGTTGGGTAGAGTGATTGCTATCTTGGCGATCATTGGCTTACACGGCCAAATGGCACTTACTTATTGGCAAATCGATGAAGTGCCTTGGATTGGTTATGTGCTTAACCAAGCCGCTCGCTTCGCTGTGCCTCTGTTCTTCCTTATTTCAGGTTATCTGATTCAACCTAAGCTCACTGCATCGCCTTGGACAACCGTGGTCAACTACTCTAAACCACTACTTAAGGTTTGGTTGGTTTGGAGCATTATTTGTCTAGTCATGCCATTCAACCTCGCGAAGGTGGAAGAGTTCGGCTACTTAGGCGAACGCCAAGGCTATTGGGGCTTTTTAATGAACACCCCGCTCAACTCTTTCTTAGAGGGTGGGTTGGTTCATTTATGGTTTATTCCCGCTCTCGTATGTGCCGTTTTGATCATCGCTCTAATGGTCGAAATGAAACTCGACAAACTGCTATTACCAACGGCGATTGGACTTTACGTCTATGGTGTCTTGGCAGGCAGCTACGCGAGCTTAACCGACCTAAGCGCTCCATTTTTCACGCGTAACGGCCCGTTCTTTAGCACGTTAATGGTGACCTTAGGCTTCCTCATTCGTCAGAATCAATGGAAGGTGTCATCAACTAAAGCGTTGGGATTACTCTCGTTAGGCATGTTGATTCACTTTACTGAGGCGGCATGGCTAACCACGTTCGACGTCGGATTCAACATGAATGATTTCTTGTTTGGTACGGCACTATGGGGAATGGGCGTGTTTATGTGGCTTTTGGCTAATCCAAACATCGGCGACTACGCGTGGGTCCGCGCGATCTCGAATCGAATGCTAGGCATCTATGTTTGCCATTTGCTGGTCATTATCGTGCTGTTCAATGTCTGTGGAGTTTTGGGTATCACTGAGTTAGCAAAAGACGTGACCGTATTCTTTGGCACTGCATTGTTGAGCTTCGGGTTAGTTGTTGGAATCGAAAAAACACCATTACGACGCGTGCTACTTCGTTAGCACCAAAAAATGGCGCAAAGAACTTTCTCGGTTTAACTAGCAACAAAAAATAAAGGCAAGATAACTTAATATCTTGCCTTTATTTCATCATATTGGAACTGAGGTTATCTCACTCGTGAGGTGTTATAAGAACGCCATCGCGCCTTTACCTACCCCTTCATAAGCCACGATTTGTAATGATTGGTTTTCTGCCAAGCTTGGGGCAACTTGATCCGCGATATAGCCTGCCAGCAATTCCACCGTGGTATCAGTTGGTAAGATTTCCGTTTCGCTCTTAGCAATCGCTAGCTCAAATTCACCTTGTGGCGCCGTGTAGCTGAAGCCATAGTGACTTTCATCATCTGCACTTTGCGCGTGTTCACTCAGGTTAAGTGATGAAACCGCAACTTGGTCTTCTTTAGAACCTAAATAAATATCTTCCCAGCGCTGCGCAAACGCCTGCTCGCGTTGTTCGTCGCGTTGACCATCAACTAAAATTTCGACTGGAGAACGGTGACCATGCGCGATGCGCTGACAGTTGCCATCGTGCTTTTTCAAGCCATGAGTATAGTGGTAGAACGCGCCATTAATGTTTTCATGGCGAAGGGTAATCTCTAACCCTGTGACGTTACTTGGAAGGTTGTCGCGAAGAATATCATAAACATGAGCGGTCACACTCTCGATGGTGATCGCTTCAGCGTCAATCAGACAGTATGCTTCATCAGGGCAGTGCAGGTGCAGGCTCTTGTCACCACGCAGCACATCCACCTTAGAGTAACCGGCTTTGCTTGCTTGATGTACGATTGCAGCGTTTTTCATTGGCAGCAGTAAGCGATGGTCAACATGTTGATCAACCAGCTGTTTGATCTGCTTTTTGACTCGGCTAAAGTCCAGCACCATGCTCATTTCGTTTAGTTCACCAGACATGGTGACATCTAAAATCCAACTATCTCCTACGACCCCTCTGTGTTCACAGATGTATGAAGAATCGATAACGGTAAGGTCTCTTACAAATAGGTTCAAGTGGAACTCCTTAGTGCTTTAATGAGATACGGGAGGCTGAATAATGTTCAGCAGGCACTTCGTCTCATTGATGTCTGATAAAATAGGACGGGCAGGATGTTACAACAAGCTTATAAAGTCCACCTTTTTACACCGTCATTCAAGAAATGAACAAACTACGCTCAATTTCCGCTACAACATAGGCCAGTCTCATGCCAATAGCCATATTGTAGGTTGGGTTAGCCAACGCTTTACGACACATTTTGCTTTAGCCATAAACGTGGCGACATTCCCGCGACATGCTGAAAAGCACGGGAGAATCCAGAATAACTGTTGTATCCCACTTCATCCGCCACCCAATTGATGGGCTTATTCTGTAACAACAAAGACTGAGCAACAGACACACGCCACTTTTGGACATAATCACCCGGGGTTTCGCCCACCTCGCGCTTAAACGCTTCGATGAACTGGGTTCGAGACATCGCCGCTAATGAAGCCATTTGCGCTATCGAAAAGTGACGAGCAGGCATTAGGTGAATGGCAGTAACGACCGGAGCAAGTCGCGGATGAGCCAGCGCAGAGAATACACCTTTATCGATTTGCTGTTGTTCAATGAGATGGCGGAAAATCAAAGCCATTAGCGCGTCACTCAACTTATCCATTAGGTATTGCTGACCTGATGATTCTTGGTTCGATTCTCGAAACAGCACCTCAATCACCGGCATAAGGTTAGGCGCGTCTTCAAAAGGAATCACGATCACGTCAGGAAGCGCAGACAACAACGGATTCATCTGTCCTGAACGATATTCCACACTCGCACACACAACTTCTGCACCGTCTCCAACCCCTTCAATCGCGTGTGGTGTGCTATTGGGTAAATAGACGATGCAAGGCTGGGAGAGCTTCCTGTGTCCTGTATTCGAACTCGACAGAGTCAATTCACCGGCACTCAATACATGAAGGTGCCCTTCTTTGCCCTGTTGCGCGTTAAATGACGATACCCCACACAAGTTTCCAGAATAGAAAACACCGGTGCGTATCGAGAAGTGTTCCATTAGTTGTGACAGCAGATCCATGCATCCTCCGAACGATTCGCTTACTTTTTAGTTCTTTTGTCCCTCTATAGACCGGAGCAGTCGGCTAATTTATTTCATACAAGTTAACTAATACTGACAAGGAACTTGATATGTCACATTTAAAATCGACCAGTCAAAAAATCACTCTAATGGCCGCGTTACTAGGTGCGAGCTTTTCCATCATGGCAGCCGACCTTGATATGAGCGTCGACAGCAACGATCTCGCGATTAAAGGCTATGACCCAGTGGCTTACTTCGACAATAAAGGGCCAGTGAAAGGCACACCTGAATTCACAGCCACGTACAAAAACGCCATTTATCAGTTTGTGAGCAGTGAAAACCGAGACCAATTCCGCGAAGACCCACAATCTTATGCGCCTCAATATGGTGGTTACTGCGCCTTTGGTGTGGCAATGGGTAAGAAATTTGAGACCGACCCTCTAGCTTGGAAAGTCGAAGATGGAAAGTTATACCTGAACTTAGATAAGTCGGTTCAAAAGCGTTGGTTGGAGAACACACAAGAGTTCATCCAAGACGCCAACAGCAACTGGACCACAATCAAAACTGTCGAAGCTTATAAGCTCTAAGTTCTAAGTTCTAAGTTCTAAGTTCTAAGTTCTAAGTTCTAAGTTCTAAGTTCTAAGTTCTAGCATTCAACGTTTATCCATTGCCCAATAATAAAAACGGAAGCGACCGAACGCTTCCGTTTTCATTGTAGATGTCCAAAAATAGTCAACGCCCAAGCTATTGGCAATACGTACAAAACCTACTTATATTCTATACTCCTAACAGATAAGCTTTTCTTTTCATGGAAGAATAATGATATTACCTAGGATTTTGGTACTCGGGCTCTACACGTTATCAACGAGCATTTATGCTGCCCCGTGGCAGTTCGTCAAAAGTGAAGACGGCATCGCCATTCATAAAAGACCACACAGTGAAGGCTTGGTAGAAATACGAGCCCAAATGCAAACGCCCACCACTTACTCCGGTTTTTTACTGTTATTGGAAGACAGTGAGAACGTACCGAATTGGATAGAAAATGTAGCGGAAAGTCGTGTCTTGATGCAGATTTCTGATGCGGAAAACATCGTCTATACCCAATTCAAAGCGCCATGGCCAGCCCGAGATAGAGACATGGTGACCTACTCCAAATACCGTGTTGAAGATGGTCAGTTTGTATTAGAGATTAAGGATGCCTCCAACTATTTGGCGAAAGAGTCGGGATACATTCGAATCTACGATGTGGATGCGCTTTGGACGCTGCAACCGCTCACTAATGGCAACAGTTACATCACCTATACCGCTTATGCGAATGCGGGCGGCATCTTGCCAAATTGGTTTATGAACAAGTTATCGATAGGCAGTGCCCTGAGCACCTTTAAAGGGTTAAAAGAGCAGCTACCCAAGTACCAAGGCCAACAGCACCCGAACCTGCCAAGCGAGTCTCGCTAGCGATACAGATAATGGAAAGAGGAAACCACTAAGGTTTGTAGTTAAGGTCTTCTTGCGAGGTCTCGAGCTAAGATAAGTGCCAAGCCAAACACCTGCAGAAACAAGGCGATGTTCTTGTAGAAAGCCATTTTCTCATCGAGCCTCTGGATCAACTCAACCAGAGTTAGGTTATCCAAATAGTAATCATCGATTCGAGTTCGCTGCGATTCTTGGGCGCTGTTTATCAGCGTCATCAGCTTAGGTAAGTTATCCAAAGAGATCGTCGGCACCTCATCACTTACCCAACGTCTGAGTTGCCCACGCAGAGCTTCATTGAGCACAGTGGCGGGTTGAGGCGCTTCTGTTGACAGTTTATCAAGGTGAATCAGAATCGCTTCACGCTTGCGCTCTAGGGTTTCGATCGTGTTCCAAGCCAACTGTATCGAATACACATTGCCGTATCTGCGATCGTTGTATTCCGCTTTCTCCGCTTCAATTTTATCGAGCACCAAGCTCGACATGACAATCGCCATGACGTTGAGTATGAGACCTGCGAGGACAATCGCCCAAGCAGGAGGAAGGCGCAATGCCATAATGCTCCCTAGAACATTTTATCAAAAGGTAGGTAAACTAAGTTTAGGACAATCAAAGAGATCATGCAGATAAGCGTTAACACCATCCCCACTTTTCGACCTTTGAAGTTCTTTGCCAAAATGCCTTTTGCATGAATCACTCGCCCTAGAATAAACGCCACACCCAATACATGAATAAGCCATACATCGGCACCATTCATCTCTAACAATCCCATCAAGATAACCGTGATTGGGATGTAATCCATTGCGTTGCTTTGTGCCGAGCGTGCTATCTGCAACGACTCAACACCGCCATCGGCATGAGCAACAAGATTGATTCGCCTCTGCTTAATAACTTCAATCGCTAACCAAATCATTACGACCGTCAGCAAGGCTGCGTAAAGTGCTGTTACCATCATATTTTCCTATTACTTGGAGTTTGTTGGGTGTGTTTCACCTGCCGATTGACGGGAGGGGTCAACATAGAAGGATATTCACGCCCGAACACTTGTAAGAGATCTCTCACATCAAACGTAAGAGATCACAATCAAGCTTCGCAGAAAAATCCTAAAATACAAACCCAAGCCCTTGTTTTGTATGAATCCACGCATAATTCTTTTGGTTAGCGAGGATATTTATTTACCAAGGTGAATTGCGACCAAAGCCCTTAGAGGGTTTAATACACATGTCGACAGGGAGTTGGCAGGAACAGGAAAAAGCCTAACGGATTAGGTATCTTCAGGACGAAGATTTGATGACTTAGGATGAGTTATCAGCAAGGAAGTTATGCTCTAGGATAGAGTCACTTGTCAGGATGATGAGTTAGTAAGGACACCGCTAGGACGGCGATGAATTGGATAGGTTAAAGGATTTAGCCAAGTCAAGGAACGATGCAGGGAGCATGCGTTACCTTATTGAAAAATAAGTAACAACGTCAGTAGCAGGATGGCTACGAAAAAGAACAGAACCCGTTTGGTGAAAACCAAACGGGTTTTCCTTTTTCTAAAACTTATAAAGATTCAGAAGTCAGACTACAGGATGATGTTCATCAAGAACATCGCGCCAAATGCGTTCAATACCGAAATCGCGATCATCACTGGGATGTAACGACCTTCAGTTCCGATTGGTCCCATGATACGGCCCATGTATTGCACCTGAGAACCCATCAAGTAGATAGCTGGTGCCAAAATAGCAATGTGGTTGCCGTTTAAGATACCTTGGTCAAACAGCGTGATAACCACACCTACTGCACCACCCATCGACATCCACGCGCCAATCAATACTGCTGCTGCTTCACCTGGTAAACCAAACACCGCCATGATTGGAGCAAACACGCTACCCATCAGATCCAACGCACCCGTAATCTGCAATGCCTTGATAATAACAAACGCCATCAGAACATTTGGTACGGTCGAGGTGGTCGCAATAACCCAGCCTTTCTTAGCACCTTCAACGAAAATATCAGTAACCATAGGTTTCTTTGCTTTAACTTCGCTCATTATGCTACTTCCTCTTCCAGTTTTTGCTCTTTGTCTGATTTTGGTTTGTCTTCTTTGCCTTCAGTAATGTTGAGGTAAATGCGGAACAGGTTTGCACCGACAAACTTGAAGATGAACATCACCGCTACAGCAAGACCGATTGACGAGGTTACCGCCAAAGAGCCATCCATCGCAGTTAGAGTGAACAACACGGCACCCGACGAGAAGAAGTTAACGATCGCGGCACCCGCCGTGAACTGGAACATAGTAAAGACATCGGTTTCACGCTTAGTTAGATGCCCTTCGTCTTTTAGCTGACGCGTCATCGCTGCGCCCGCATCGGTACTTTGCAGAGAAGCAATCAATGCCAAGCCAGAGTTACCCGGAATACCCATTAGAGGGCGAAGTAGAGGAGTAAGCAGTTTGCGAGCCGCATCCAGCGCACCATAGTGCTCAAGTACGTTGATCATACCCAGTGCAAACATCACGGTCGGAATAAGTGTCAAAGCAAAAATGAAACCGTCGCGAGCACCATTACCGCCTTTACCACGCAAAGAGGTGGTCGCCGCTTGGATGCCATCGGCCGTTTCACTCACATCGTAAGCGACCTTACCGAATGAACCGTTGAGCGTTGTAAAATCGAACACGCCATACCATTCATTCGACTGCATTAAGCCGGAGAAGAACACAATCGCAAAGGCGAGTGCGATATAACTGCCGATCGTGACTTTACGATCGGTTTTGGTTGGATTAGTCATAAGGACCTCTATACATCTAGTTTATGTGGAACAGAACACGTATAGATAGTGCAAACTAATGAGCAAAAGGTTAATGACCAAAATCAAATAGCGTATAAGTTTGAATGAAAGAACATCAACAACATATAAAACTGTGATTATGGTTTAGATATAGAAATACATACTGACAAAATTCTCATATTTCAAATACAAAACTAATCATAATCCGCTTCAACAGCGCAACCGAAAACATACAGAATCGACACACAAATCAGGCTTCAAGAGAAAAACCTATCCACAGTCCGATCTCTGATAATTATGTGAGAGATCTCTTACATAGGTTTCAGCAATGAAATATATTTTATTATAATACAAATACTTAAATCGTGATTTCGCTTCCAAAATGCAACCGTTTGCCTCTCGTTAATTGAGTTTTGAGCCGAGCTAAAGCGATGAGCCATTTTATAAAGGATTTGAGCTTGATTCGAAATTCCAGCCATTAGAGGTGCTATAGACTTCGCGCTGCCAATATAGAAGGAGAACGGTGACTACTATGGAAATGAGAACACTTAAATATCAAGTAATGGGCAAAGGCATGTGGATCACTGCAACGGTATCTCGCGTAGTAGCGGACAAACTTGCGTTGGAATACCAATCCTACGGCTGGCCTGTTGAAGTATGTGCTGCAGAGCAAACAATGACGTTTGAGCTCGATGCTGCATAATATTGGCAATGTCGAATAAGCTCTATCGGCACCGAGTTCGGTAGGGCTTTTTCACCTAACCTCTATTTTCCTCTGATCGACAATTTTCACTCCGTTCTGTGCTTTTCGACCCGATCGACGGTTTCCAAACTAATCTACTTTTTTCACCATAATCTGTTGAATTATTAAGATATCTATCACACCCCACATGGTTATTTAGGTCTACGCTTTTACCCGTGTTAATGACTTATTAACTTCGGAGCGTAATCCATGCTAGGTATCCAGCTTTCTGCTGTTCTCTCTTTGTTTTTCTTTTCTACAGTAGCGGGCGCTGCCACATCGCAGTTAGGAGAACCTCTCAAGCTCACCAGCTCCTTTGCTGGCTACCTATCACTGACCATTTTCGTCATTGCCTACATAGTCGTGATGATGGAAGAATATCTTAAGCTCCGAAAGTCCAAGCCTGTGCTGCTCGCTGCAGGTCTCATCTGGATCATCATTGGTTTCACCTACCAAGAACACAACCTTGTTGAAGTGGCTAAGCAAGCCCTCGAACACAACCTATTGGAATACGCCGAGCTGCTACTTTTCCTACTAGTGGCCATGACCTATATCAGCGCCATGGAAGAACGACGATTGTTTGATGCCCTGCAAGCGTGGATGGTCGGAAAAGGCTTTAACTTCCGTTCGCTGTTCTGGTTAACCGGTATTTTGGCGTTCTTTATTTCCCCTATTGCAGATAACCTCACCACAGCTCTCTTGATGTGTGCCGTGGTTCTCAAGGTCGCGGGATCCAACCCTAAATTCGTCAACCTTGCCTGTGTCAATATCGTGATTGCTGCCAACGCTGGCGGGGCGTTCAGCCCGTTCGGAGATATCACAACGCTCATGGTGTGGCAGGCAGGTTACGTGAGCTTTACTGAGTTTCTTCCGTTGTTCATTCCATCGGTGATGAACTATTTGGTACCAGCCTTAATCATGTCGTATTTTGTTCCCACAACTCAGCCCGACACCGTGCATCAACATGTCGAACTCAAGCGTGGCGCAAGACGCATCGTGTTCTTCTTCATCATGACTATTGCGACCGCGGTTGCTTTCCATGCTGTACTCCATTTCCCGCCAGTCATGGGCATGATGATGGGCCTCGCCTATCTACAATTCTTTGGCTATTTCTTGCGTAAAACTCTACCTAATTCTTTAGCGAAGAAAAAAGCGGTGGCGATTGCCAATAACGATGAAGGTGCCCTGAAGCGACTCGGCTCGGTGGTGCCTTTTGATGTGTTTCGAAGAGTCTCACATGCCGAGTGGGACACATTGCTATTCTTCTACGGAGTTGTCATGTGTGTCGGTGGTTTGAGCTTGCTTGGGTATTTAGAGCTGGCCTCTGGCGTGATGTATAGCCAATGGGATCCAATTTGGGCGAACATCATGGTTGGGATCTTGTCTGCAATTGTCGATAACATTCCGGTGATGTTTGCTGTGCTATCCATGGAACCACAAATGTCGATCGGCAACTGGTTATTGATTACCTTAACGGCAGGTGTCGGCGGTAGTTTATTGTCGATTGGTAGTGCCGCTGGTGTGGCATTAATGGGCGCGGCGCATGGTAAATACACCTTCTTTGGTCACTTGAAGTGGATGCCAGTGATCATGATTGGCTACGCGGTCAGTATCGCCGCTCACCTATGGCTGAATGGTGCTCTTTTCTAATTCGATGAACCTTTGTTCGGCTTCTCAATTCGTGTCCAGACATTGCTCAATTGCATCGCTGGACACGTATTGCATGTAAGCACTTCACCTTGATGCTGAATTCGCATCACCAAATCTGAATCCGTTCTGCTACTTCCTGAGTTCAGCTCAATGATAATCAAGTCATCGTCGACGCTATAACTGCGTGTAACTGTGTTATCCGTGGTTTGATAGGTCACTTGTCCCGATTCAAAAAGCAGATAGCTGTCATTATCGGCATTCTCATACATGCCCTTGAACAAGACAAGTTGTGGGACTTCGAAGGGGCGACTGGTATCGGTTAAACAACCCGTCAGCAATAGCACGCTACTGCAGCCAATTATCAGAAAGTGATGGCTATTCATTTGGGCATCCTTGCCTAGAGAACATGGTTAAAGGATATGCAACCAAATAGGTATTTTCCACAAAGTGACGATTTTATTGCAAAGTCGCATTTTTATTGCAAAGTAACGCTTACAGAACTCCTAGCACTCACTAGCGACTAATACTCAACTTAACCCGTCATTCCCATTGAATAACGGTTTATTCTTCTGCTCTTCCCTCAATAACCAACAAGCGCTGTTTGCGTTCTACACCGCCCGCATACCCTGTCAGTTTGCCATTTTTACCAATAACGCGGTGACACGGCACAATCACTGACACTGGATTTTTACCATTGGCTAAGCCCACCGCACGCACGGCTTTCGGGTTGCCGATCGCTTCAGCCAGTTGAGCGTAGCTCCATGTTTCTCCATAAGGGATGGTAGTGAGAGCTTGCCAAACCGATTGTTGAAACGGCGTTCCCTTGGCGGCGATCGGCACATCAAACTGAATAACCTCACCAGCAAAATAACGATTAAGTTGTTCAGTGACCAATTCAAAGATCGGAAAGTTATCGTCTTGTTCGCCCAACTGTTCTGGCTTCGTGGTATGGATTTCAAACCAAGCGCCAAGCAAGCCTTGCTCATTAGCTTGCAAAGTAATGATGCCTAATGGGCTCTCATAATAAGTAAAACGATTAGCCATGATATCTCCTAGCTTAGTATTCCGATTAAGATTGATTCCAACAATGGAATGTGGCGTAACTGCCCCACGGCGACACGCTTTGTGCATTAATATCAGGACGATGCTCGATGAATTTCTTCACAACCAAATCACCGACTAACAAATGGTTAGGTTCGCTCAAGCCCCGAAGCAGCGCATATTGAATCGTCCAAGGGCCAATGCCTTTTAGTTCAATCCACTTAGAAGGATGCTCGGCTTCGTTGTCGACCATGTACTCGGCAAAACGCTTTAGGGTTTCCTTGCGACTTCCCGGCATTCTTAAAAAGCTCACATCCGCCTCAGCGATCTGTTTTGGTGTTGGGAAGTAAGGTTTCTTATCTGTATCAGAAAGCTCTCTAACCAACAGGTTAAGCTGACCAATCGCTGCGGTGACCGAAACTTGCTGCCCGAGAATCGCTCTTACTCCGGCCTCCCAAGCACTCCACACCCCAGGGATACGAATGCCGCTTTTAGCAACCAAATTAGGGTCGATAGTTGTGAAGAAGGCTTCGACCTTTGCAATGTCGACATCTAGGTCAAACATGCGTCGGATATTGGCGATCAAGCTTCTTAGTTGATTGATATCGTCTAACTCAAACTCAATATCCAAGCGGTTACCTTTGACTAAAGTGGCCTTGAACCAGCCCTTCGAGCCGTTCACATTCACCGTGCGCTGGTAATAGTCCTCACCGACCTCTTCTATACCTTCAATCATTCTTCGTCGATAGAAAGCCAACAGGTGTTTCCAATCTAACGGACCATGAAAACCAAGCTGAATGTGATTGCTCAAGTTGTTGTTTGGCTTAGAGCGTCGGATTTGGCTTGGCGAAAGCTTCAGCTCTTTTAGAAAGGCATCATTAAAGCGGCGCGTGCTATTAAAGCCACTCGCAAAGCCGACATCGGTAATGCTCATGCTACTGGTGTGCAGCAACTGCTTAGCAAACATCAACTGGCTATACAGGCTATATTGCTTAGGTGACACCCCGATGTAATTGTCGAACAAGGTTCGCAAGTAACGGTCGGAAATGCCTAAGCGGGTCGCAAGGTCGACGATTGAGCCCGTATTCAGTGCGCCGTTGTCAATCAACTGCAAGGCGCGCAAGAAAGTAGTTTCAACGCCCTTCCAAGCTGGAGAGAAAGGCGCGCTGTCTGGTCGACAACGCAAACAAGGACGATAACCTGCCTTTAGTGCCTGAGCTTGATGAGAAAAATACTCAACGTTTTCTTCTTTAGGCGGACTCGCAGGGCAAATAGGACGACAGAAAATCCCGGTCGTTTTCACCGCCGTAAAAAACATCCCATCAAATCGAGAATCTCGCGCATATCGAGCTAAATGGCACTGCTCACTCGTTAAGGTACTGTTGTGATGGATATTTTTCGACATGATGTGTTCTTCCCATTTGCCATAATTTTGGCTCCGATAACTAAAAGTTTACCGTGAACGACCAGAGTCGCTAGCCACTTTCGGAAGCGAAGGTTATATAAATCACAAAAAAGGGTTTTAATTTTATTCAATTCGACTAAATTTAACCTAGAGAAGGCATTCTTCTCACAACGTCAACGATAGGTACTTAGCACGCCAAAGATGCAGAGACCTATCGAATATAAAAAGGAAAAGGCTATGGTTCTTCACACGTGTCGTATTGTTTTATCAAACCAACAGGTTCTCACCAGTCAATCAGTCGAACAGTCTCTAAGCTTTCTTGAAGGCAAAGCAGATAACGGGATTTCTAAGATTGAGATTGACGCAACGGATGGCCACACAATCCATTCGTACATGTCACACTCTCTAGAAGAGTCTATTGAGAATCTAATGAACCTATAAGTGTGTTAACACTATAGAGCCTTTAAATAGGGCTAGGTATACCAGGCTTAAACGATTTTATTGGAATGAGAAATGAACTCTAGTTCCTAAAAGAAGTACATCTCTGGTTTAAAACAAAAATGGCTCCTAACTAGTTAGGAGCCATTTTTTTATCTCGTCAACAAAGCATATTGCTGGCTGCGCGTGCCATTACTCTGGCGTCTGTTCAGCGGCTTGTTGCAACGTGTAAGCGGTCGATGGGTCAATCTCATTAACCAATTTCTCAACCTGCATGATCGCATCCACCGAGGTGCTGCTCTTACGGTAGCTTAGGTAAATTGGGCGATACCAGTCTTCCACCCCTTTCACCTTATGTAGCTGGCCCGAATCGATAAAAGGTTCGACTAGAGAGACTGGCAAATACGCACTGCCCCCTTTCTCTAAAATGAAATCGAGGGCAATACGCGCGGTTGAAGTACGTAGGTATGGCGCGGGCACTTTAGGGTGACGCTCTGCATGTTCAGAACCAAAGCGCGTGCCCCAATCAACATAAACGTATTTATGTTGGAACACAGATTCCAGGTCATCTTGCTGTGTCGATACCAACACCAACACCAGATCAGCGACTTTTTTACAGTTCAGCTCTTCTGCTTTGATCTGATCGAAAGCGAAAGCCATATCTAAGGTTCGCTCTAGCAAATTACGGTTCAGTTGCTCACGCCCCATCACCTCTGCCATGAAGCCGTAACCACCAAAAGAATCGGTCACCACGCTCAAACAATTTTGCAAATACGCATCCCAAATATTAGGTGTGCCGCCGAGTGTTAGCTGTAAGGCTTTTCCACTCTCTAAAGACAGTTCAAATTTGGCTTGTTGTAAGGTGGACACCATCACTTCAGCGTAACCAATCAAACGCTCACCAGAAGATGTGAGCTTGATGTTATTACGGTCACGTATGAAGAGTTGAGTATCAAAATAGCCTTCAAGCTGTTTGATTCGCGCACTCACCGCCGCTTGCGTTAAATACAAGTTTTCAGCTGCACGCCCAAAATGACGCACCCTTGCAACCTCAAGAAAGGTTCTAAATACTTTCACATCCATCAAATACATCTCTGTAATAAATCTGCTAACTAGCCGATCTAGGATTGTTTATCGTAAAGGCAAAAACGTTTTGTTTCCTATTTTAGCCTTTTAACAATATTTTCGCGTGAGCAATAAACACTAATTTCTATCTAACCACATTACTGAGGCTGATATGTCTGAGACCGAATTCCGTCACGGAAAAAAACGTTTTTATGACACCATTAAATTCCCACGAGGGTTCGCTAAGTCGGGTGATTTTACTCTGTCAGAAGAGGAAATCCTAACCTTGTTTGGTGACACTATGCTTGCACTTGAGACTGGTGAATTAACACCAACCAATGCAGAAGAAAAGCACTTCATCAAAGTGTTGTCTCACCCTCATAAGGCAAAGTCCAAGTTAGAGCGTGTTTGGTTGAAGTACATTCAACTGGCTCGTGGACGCCGTCGCTTTCATACCCTAAACGGCTGCAAACGCGGCGAAGTGCCTAGGGAAGAATACGAAAGTGAGTTAGTGTTAGAAGATTAGTAAAATCGCTCAAGGTGATACCTCATCACTTTGGGCTTTTTTTGTCTTCAAGGTTTACACTTCAAGCTCGCTTTTTCTTCGTAATAGGTAAGTTTAGCTAACCTGTTCGGTTTTACCAATATTTATAGATAATTCATAGCGATAGCGTGAATCAACATCTATCCCTAGCCATTCAAGTGGGTATCTAGCCCAGCTAAATTCTTCTAACCTCGCTTAACAACTTCCTTTTATCACGATAGTGGCACATTGCCATCATTATTTTTCACGCCTCAACGATACTCTCAAAGCCCGTGAGCACGCTGAAGCTCTTTAATGAGCCAAAGCTTATAGATCTGCAGAAACGCACAGACCCTTTCAGGCACTGAATCAAATCAACATTTCTGTATATGACAAGCGTATTAATCTTGTTTAACGCCACCAAATATCCATACAATTATTGTGCAATTTTGAGAGTTCTAGTCACAGATACGACGAAAAAAGCAAAAACTTGACCTAAAACAATAGCGGAACTCGATAACTTATTTTATAATGCGAATTAATGTTTCAGAACACTATAAAATTTAATTTCTAGGGGCAAAATCAATGAGACTTATTCCATTAAGCAACAAAGCTAAAGTAGGTAAATGGGCTGCTCGTCACATCGCAGATTCTATCAACAAGTTCGCTCCAACTGCTGAGCGTCCATTTGTACTAGGTCTTCCTACTGGTAGCACACCTCTAACTACTTACGCTGAGCTAATTGAACTTTACAAAGCTGGCGAAGTTAGCTTCAAGCACGTTGTAACATTCAACATGGATGAGTACGTTGGTATCGAACCAAATCACCCAGAGTCTTACCGCACATTCATGCACGAGAACTTCTTCAACCACGTTGATATCCAAGCAGAAAACATCAACCTGCTAGACGGTCAAGCTGAAGACATCGATGCTCATTGTGCAGCATACGAAGAGAAAATCCGTTCTTACGGCAAAATCAACCTATTCATGGGCGGCGTAGGCATCGACGGTCACATCGCATTCAACGAACCAGGTTCTTCTCTATCTTCACGCACTCGTATCAAAACGTTGACTGAAGACACTCGTATCGCGAACTCTCGTTTCTTCGATGGCGACATCAACCAAGTTCCTAAATACGCACTAACTATCGGTGTTGCTACTCTTCTAGACGCTGAAGAAGTAATGATCCTTTCTCTAGGCCACAACAAAGCGCAAGCGCTTCAAATGGCTATCGAAGGTTCTGTAAACCACATGTGGACTGTTACAGCTCTACAGATGCACCGTAAAGCTATCATCGTTGCTGATGAGCCAGCTCAACAAGAGCTTAAAGTTAAGACTCTACGCTACTTCCAAGAGCTAGAAGCTGAAAACATCCAAGACCTATAATCTAAGGTTTTGTTGAATCAAAAAAGCCACTGTATGTGGCTTTTTTTGTGCCTGAAATTCACGGTCCGTAAACCGAGCAACCAAAAGATTATGATTAAGGAATAGAATTAATAGTTGGAGGGAGTGATAACTAAGAAGGTCGGATAAAAAACTAAGATAAATACTGAAGCAAATACAAAAAAGCGACTCCTCTAGCAAGAGAAATCGCAATAACTGTAAATTCTAGGATGGGTAAAACAGGTTGTAGCGAGCCGAATTGTAAAGAAAACGCTGAATAACGAAAACTAAGAACTCAAAGCGTTATCGCGGCATAAGGTATTGATGATGTCCGTGATAGCCAAAACGATCGTCGACTTCACTTTCTGATGGTGTCTGCCCAAGAACATTTGAAGCATAGGGCCAGACATGGTTTCCACCATCTCTGCATCATATTCGATAGGCATAATACGCTGAATAGCGTGTACCTTGTTAAGCTCAAAAATAACGTCAACTTCCGTGAAGCTGGTGTCTTCACCTTGTATTTTCGCCCACTCTTTCAAGGTTACGAAAACCTCTAAATCGTCATAAAGCTCTTTGCTGATCACACCAAGCCCTAATAGAAGCTTACCGCGAACCATGATCTCGCCTAAAGGCCCACCACTGTTGAGTAGTGGCTCGACAACGAATTTAATCGCCGTGTCGTCTTTCTTGAAAATGTTTTTTAAAACCGCATCCACCGTGTCATCCAATGCATCATAAGCTGCCATTAGGCAGGCGCCAGCGCTCTCAGCTTCTGATAGGGCTTCGAGTAATTCAGTTTCGTGGCTAGGATGTATTGGCATAACGGCTCGGTAATAAGAAAGTGCCACAGGTGTGGCACTTTGATGATTTATCATTTCAATGCTAGATAAGCTTGTTCCGCTAGTTTAACAACTTCTGAGTCACTATTCAGCTCAGAATAATGCGCTAATGTCTCAGCAAAACCTTTTTCTGCGAACATTGCCTGAAGTTCAACCGCTTGTGGGTCATCTTCATTCTTGTAATGGAACGCAGCTGCGATCGCTTTTACTAGATGTGCGTTAGGAAGGCCGTATTCTAGCGTACCGTTCAATGGCTTGACTAGACGATCTTGTGGGCTCAGCTTACGAATAGGCTGACGGCCAACACGATCCACTTCATCACGTAGGAACGGGTTCGCAAAACGACCAAGAATTTTCTGGATGTATGCCGCGTGCGCTTCAGGATCGAAGCCGTAACGCTTGATCAGAACTGCACCGCTCTCTTCCATCGTTGCTGTTACTTCAGCGCGGATTTTGTCGTCTTCGATAGAGTCTTTGATTGTCTCGTGACCCGCAAGCACACCAAGGTATGCCGTTACCAAGTGGCCTGTGTTTAGTGTGAACAGTTTACGCTCAACGAAAGCCATTAGGTTATCCGTGCATTCCATACCTGGGATGTTTGGAATCTCACCTTTAAATTGCGTTTGGTCTACAATCCACTCGCTGAACGTTTCAACCGTTACTGCTAGTGGGTCTGTTTCGCCAGCTTCTGCCGGTGGAACGATACGGTCAACCGCTGAATCAACAAAACCAATGTGCTGTTCAGTGAAGGCTTTCATTTCATCAGAAAGGTGCTCTAGAACCGCTGCTTTTAATTGGCTAGTACCGCGAACCATGTTCTCTGCCGCGATGATGTTCATTGGTGCAGTGTTGTTTGCTGCTGCACGCTTTTCAATGCCTTGAGCGATAGACTTAGAGATGATTTTAAGAACAGTAGGACCTACAGCGGTCGTCACAATGTCAGACTCAGCAATGCAATCTACAACTGCGCTTGTTGCCGAGTTTACTGCTGTCACGTTCTTAACTACTTCAACAACACACTCTTCGCCAACAATCTTAACTGGGTATTCTTGGCGTTCAATTAACGCATTTACAACCGTTTCATTTACGTCAGCAAACGTAACCTTCATACCAGCGTCAGAAAGAAGCTTACCAATGAAACCACGACCGATATTACCTGCACCAAAATGTAACGCTTTCATAATTTTGACCTTATAAATATTTGAATCTAGATAGCTAACTGCTCAACAACATGCCTTGACGATGTGCCCTAGGCATTAAGCAGTAAGCTATTCAGACTGAATCTTCTTAGAGAGATTAAGACCGAAAATGAGGCCAGTAGGGGGATACCGGCCTCCTTCACTCAGGAGCTTAACTAGAGCTTTTTAGTTTCCGTTGAGAATACGTAGAACATCAGCAGGGTTTGTTGTGTTCTGTAGGCATTCCACAGCTTCTTCATCATCAAGTGAATTGGTAATAGCCATCAGCACCATGTTGTGCTCATCGCCTTGTGCGGCAATACCGATAACCATCTTAGCGATATCATCTTCATCTTCGCCCCACTGAATACCTTCAGGGTACTGACAGAAAACAATGCCGGTTTTTTGTACGTATTGTTTCGCTTCGATTGTGCCATGTGGTACTGCGATAGACTCACCTAGGTAGGTAGACACAAGCTCTTCACGAGCAAACATACCAGCTACGTATTCAGGTGATACGTTGCCAAGTTTTACCAGTTGGTCGCCAGCGAACTTGATTGCGTCTTCTTTTTGAGTCGCTTTTAGGCCAAGGAAGATGCTGTCGTCAGTCAGTGCAAGTTTGTTGCCTTCTTGTGCTGGAGCCGCTGCAGGAGCCGGAGCTTCTACTTTTGCTTCACCACTTTGAGCGTCGGTAAGCTCAGCAACTAGCTGGTCGTATACACCACCGTCTAGGAAGTTGTTCAGAGACATATGCATTGCACCCGGTACGGTTTTGCGTGCACGGTCTGTTAAGTCTTTATGCGTAATAACGATTTGCGAATCAGCAGGTAGGTTGTTGATTGCGTAGTTGGTTACCTCGATGTCTAGGCCTGCTGCTGCTACCTTTTTGCGAAGTAGACCAGCACCCATTGCACTCGAACCCATACCTGCATCACACGCTACGTAGACCGCTTTTACATCCGCTAGGTTTACGTTTGCTTCTGCTGCTGCACCTTTAGAAGACGCTTTCATGTCTTTCATTTGAGCAGAGGCTTTTTCTAGTGAATCTTCGTCGTCACCTTGAGCTGAAGTCTTAAGTAGAATTGAAGCTACGATGAAAGACACAGCCGTTGCAGCAATAACAGAAAGAATCACACCGATGTAAGAGCCTTTAGGTGTCATCAACAATACTGCGAAGATAGAACCTGGAGATGCTGGAGAGATAAGGCCAGAATCGAACACTACGTTAGTGAATACACCCGCCATACCACCTGCGATTACAGCAAGGATTAGACGTGGGTTCATTAGAACGTAAGGGAAGTAAATTTCGTGGATACCACCTAGGAAGTGGATGATAGAAGCACCAGCAGCAGATTGCTTCGCGCTACCTTTACCAAACACCATGTAAGCAAGTAGAAGACCAAAACCAGGACCTGGGTTCGCTTCGATTAGGAAGAAGATTGAACGACCAATTTCTTCAGATTGCTGGATACCTAGTGGAGAGAAGATACCGTGGTTGATTGCGTTGTTTAGGAATAGGATTTTCGCAGGTTCAACAAAGATAGATGCAAGAGGTAGTGCACCTGCTTCAACCATCACGTTAACGCCAGCCGCTAAACCAGAAGACAGAACTTTAACTGCAGGACCAATCACGATGAACGCGATGATTGCACAGATCATACCGATGATACCAGCAGAGAAGTTGTTCACTAGCATTTCGAAACCACTCTTCACTTTACCGTGAACAGCTTCATCGAATTTCTTAATTGCGATACCACCTAGTGGACCTACAATCATTGCACCCATGAACATTGGGATATCAGTACCAACGATAACACCCATTGTTGTGATAGCGCCGACTACCGCACCGCGGTCACCACCAACCATTTTACCACCGGTGTAACCGATCAATAGTGGTAGAAGGTATGTAATCATAGGACCAACCATTGATGCTAACGTTTCGTTAGGCCACCAACCTGTTGGGATGAATAGTGCAGTAATGAAACCCCACGCAATGAATGCGCCGATGTTTGGCATTACCATATTAGATAAGAAACGACCAAAGTTTTGAACCTTGATCTTAGCTTCTGGTGATAACATAGGTAGAACCCCGTAGTGTATTGGTTGGTCAAATGACCGAAAGTGTGTGCTCAAAAGTTGATTAAAATGTATCACAACATTCCCAAAATGCACCCCAGCCCAACTTTCGTGATAAACATCACACACAAAAAACACTTTGGGGTTAACAGTAACGCCTTAGATCACAAAAATGTCATGAATTTAAATTACAAAGCAAAATTAGTGAGAATAACTCTCATTAACACACGATCAAGATCACACTTTTACCTGTAACCATAAAAAATAAATAGTGATCAAAATCACACTTAATAAAAGTTCACTCCATAAAACTATAAACCACGTATAAAAGAACGCCATACAAAGCGTGAAATATACGCACACTCTTGAGTATCAATTGGTATTGTGTAATTTAATTACAAAATCAATGAGATATAGATCACACTCAAAATTATCCTATCGCATCTTCTCGATTACACCATCGGCTTGTGCATCATGCGCAACTTCACCACACTCTTTCAGCAAAAGCTGAGCACAACGCACTGCTGTCAGCGACAAGAGATGTGTTATTGTATTTACCTATTCATATTCACCACCGCCTCAACCTGAATCAGCAGATCGCTCTGCTCTTGAGAAAAGACTATGTCAGACAAAATTTCCACATCAGCACTCGCGAAACAGAAAGGCGTAGAAGCCAAAGCGCTATTTAGTGATCTAAAAACCGCTGGCTATATTGTGCGTTCACAAGAGCGTTGGGTACTGACAGAGCGAGGGGAAAGTTTTGGTGGGGAGTATGTGGAGCACAAAAAATTTGGTGTCTTTATCGTATGGCCAGAAAAACTGCTTATCGACTTAGAGTCATTCTCTGGCAAAACATTAACCGCGACGCAACTTGGCCACGCCTTTGAGCTCAGCGCCAAGAAGATCAACTTATTGCTCAATGAACTTGGGTGGATAAAGAAAGAAGAAGATGGCTGGCACGTCACCTCAACAGGCTTAAAAGCCGGAGGTGAACAAAGAGAAGACAAAACGACTGAGAACTTGTTCGTGGTGTGGCACGACTCGTTGGTCCGCAATAAACGATTAAAGCAATCTGTTGTCGAGTTCTTGGGCCACGATGCAGAAAGCCACTCGACCGATGTGTCGTTTTCTAGCTTCCGTCAGAAATTTGAGGCGAAACACCGAACCTTAGATGGGCACTATGTTCGTTCAAAGGGAGAGCTGATCATCGATAACTGGCTTTATATGGCAGGAGTGGTGCATGCGTATGAGCGTCCACTACCAATATCAAAAGAAGTTATCAGTGATTTTTATCTGCCAAATGGCAAGGTATACATCCAGTTCTGGGGAACCGACTCTGCCCCAATAGCTGAAGATAAACGCGTTGAAACGAGAGAAACATACGCAGAACACGGCTTCAGCTTAATTGAACTCACTCCAGAAGATATCCCAAACCTAGACAGCGTACTTCCACCATTATTGCGTCAATATGGCATCAAGGCGTACTAAGCGACTGATCTTAGCGCGCCATAACACATCAAGATCACATTTAATTACTCATTATGGATATTATTTACCATAGTGATTTGATATGTTCGCTATTTTTCCCCAACCCATCTTCTATTATCTTACATCCATCGACTTGAGCTACCGCAGATACTCGATTTAATTGGGGCATGTTCGATAACTATTTAGACGTTCAATCTATTGAGATTCGTTTAAATGCGTTATCTGTTTATTGTTGACGTTACCGAACATAACACCCTACAACATTTATTATTGATAGATATTAGGATTCAACATGACTCATCCAATCATTACTGATCTAAACACTCGTTACACAGCTAAAAAATACGATGCAGAAAAACGCATCTCTGCGGAAGACATGGAAGTAATCAAAGAAGCACTTCGTTTGTCTGCTTCTTCAATTAACTCTCAGCCTTGGAAATTCATCATCATTGAGAGCGACGCAGCTAAACAGCGCTTCCACAACACTTTCGAGAACATGTTCCAGTTTAACCAACCACATGCGAAAGAAGCGTCACACACGATCCTATTTGCTCATGATCCTAAGTACACTAAAGAGAAATTCGCTAAGCGTGCTGATACAGAAGTAAGCTCTGGTCACCTACCAGCTGAAATGTACGAGCAATTCCTAGGTGCTTACGCATTCGCAGAAATGAACACAGACGAAACAGGTTTCAACGGTAACTGGACTAAGTCTCAAGTTTACATCGCACTAGGTAACACACTGCACACACTAGCTCGCCTAGGCATCGCTTCAACTCCTATGGAAGGCGTAGACGCTGCTATGATCGGCGAAGAGTTTGCTGAAGAACTAGAAGGTCACGTTGTTGATGTAGCACTAGCTATCGGCTACCACAAAGACGGCGAAGACTACAACCACGGTAAACCAAAAGCGCGTCTAGCTCTTGATGAAGTCGTTACTACGTTGTAATAGTTAAAAAAATCGCACTGCTTTATTTGGCCAGACTCTCGTCTGGCCTTTTTTCTATCTGAAACAACCTAGCGTCTCCAAAATTAAAAGTTCACCGCGAGACCCACGTACACATTATCGTTGTACTCAAAATCCTCAGATGCCTCTTTATATCCCGTCTTTAACGTTACCGCGCCATGGGTATAACCCAGTTCAGCTCCGTAAACAAAAGCCGTATCAATATCGTCATTGAAATAATGAATACCGCCAATTGGCGCGAAGTAAAAATTGCCATATGGGAACTGTGGCTTGATATTCACACCAAACGAATGAACGTCACCACTGTACTTTGCGTATTCGAGCTCATAACCAAAATCTAGCTCAGCACTCGCTGGAAAATAGAAGCCATATTGAAAGGCATATTTAGAGTCGTTCGTCAGAAAGTCACCTCCTAGATATACCGTCGATTCAGCAAAAACAACACTTGGCAATAAAGCTACAAAGGTAAGTAATTTCTTCAACATTTCTTTTCCTATTCAGACATTATTTAAACGAGCTAAAACTATCATGCTGTTTAAACACAGACTGTAAGAGGCTGTAAGCAATTCAATGTCCATTTGACACTTACAGCTCATATTGATTACAAAATAACACAAGTCATAAAGACACAAGCACAAGCTCAAAAACCAAACAAACCCATATAAAACAATAGGTTAAAAACATGGCATAACTAGTGCAAATGATGACCTTAGATATTTAAATAAGGTATTATCATTATGACTATTCACGTTAAATCAAATGTTCATTGGGTTGGTGTCCACGACTGGGAAACCGAGCACTTCCACGGTAAGGAATACCACATGAACAAAGGTACCAGCTATAACTCGTACCTGATCCGTGAAGAGAAAACGGTGCTTGTTGATACCGTTGATCATCGCTTTACTGAGCAATTCCTTGCAAACCTTGAGATGGAAATCGACATCAATGACATCGACTACATCATTTGTCAGCACGCTGAAGAAGACCACGCTGGTGCCCTTTCTGCGCTATTAGCCAAAATTCCAAACACACCTGTTTACTGCACTGAAGCGGGTGTTAACTCGATTGTTGGTCATCACCATCAGCCAGGCTGGAACTTCAGAACCGTTAAAACCGGTGACACGCTCGATGTGGGTAACGGCAAGCAACTTATCTTTGTTGAGATGAAAATGCTGCACTGGCCAGATTCAATGGCGACTTACCTAACTGGCGATGAAATCCTGTTTAGTAATGATGCCTTCGGCCAACACTACTGTGACGAGAACCTATTCAACGACCAACTAGACCAAGTTGAACTGCACGAGCAGTGTCTGCGTTACTTCTCGAATATCCTGACGCCATTTGCACCTCTAGTGAAAGCAAAAATCGAAGAGGTGTTGAGCTTGGGTGTGCCTATCGATGTTATCGCCACCTCTCACGGATGTATTTGGCGCGACAACGCCACCCAAATCGTTGAGCAATACTACGAGTGGTCAAAAGCCTACAAAGAAGATCGCATCACGATTGTTTACGACACCATGTCGAACAACACTCGTATGATGGCCGATGCTATCGCCAAAGGGATCCGCAAAGGCAGCCCAGAAACGGCAATCAAGGTGTTCAACATATCAAAGCACGACAAGAATGACATCCTAGCCAATATCTTCCGTTCAAAGGGTGTTCTCGTTGGTTCATCAACCATGAACAACGTCATGATGCCGCAGATCGCAGCGTTGCTTGAAGAGATACACGGCCTGCGCTTTGCAGAAAAAAGAGCCGCAGCCTTCGGATCTTCAGGTTGGACAGGAGGCGCAGTAAAACGCATCGATGCTCGCCTACGTGAAGCGAATTTTGAAGTCAGTGCACCACAACACATCCATTGGAAACCAGATACAGACGCCCTTCGCCAATGCATCGATTACGGCATGACACTGGCTGAGGTTTGGCGCGCTGATGAAACTGAGGTTAGCCAACCTAAGCAAGTGGAGCGCAACGTTCAACGCATTGAATCAGCACCGACAAGCACCCCAACAGAGCTAAAAGACACGGCAGGACAGAACCTAGAGCAAACGCAAGATAAGCCTGTCCACAGCGCAGATTGCACTTGCTGGCGTTGCACCGTGTGTGAATGGGTGTATGACCCACAACTAGGCGAACCGTACCAAGGCGTTGAACCGGGAACACCATGGGCACAAGTACCTGATGATTTCCTTTGCCCAGAGTGCCATTTAGGCAAAGAAGTGTTTGTGGAGAAGTAACATGCCGAACATTGTTATTGTGGGCGGCGGTTTCGCTGCCCTTCAAACCATCAAAATGGTACGTAAGCTCGACCAAGATATTGCGATTACCATGATCACCGCTGATGCAGGCGTTGAGTACAGCAAGCCAAACCTTTCGCATGCGTTCAGTCAGGCACAAACGCCTGAAACACTGGCAATCCATAGTGCGAAACAGTTGGCTGAGCAGTACAACGTCGTTATCAAGACCAAAGCGCGGGTGAGCGAGATAGACACTAAACAGCAATGTATTCATGTTGATGAAGAAACTATCCATTATTCGAAGTTGGTATTAGCGACAGGCGCAACACCCTTCATACCACCAGCGAAAGGGCTAAAACGCAGCGCGACGATTACACTCAACAGCTTGGAAGAGTTCGAAAAACACAAAGCGCAGGTCGATGATGCACAGCGAGTCACTGTGATTGGCGGCGGCTTAATCGGGGTCGAGCTCGCCTTCGACCTTCAAACCGCAGGCAAAGATGTCACTATCATCGAACCCGCGAGTTACTTGCTCAATAGCTTAGTGCCCCCTTTCGTGTCTTTAGAATTGGAAAGAGAACTAAGAAAAGCAGGCGTCACCGTTGAAACCGATTCAGCGGTGTGTCGAGCAACTTATCTAACTGATGGCGTCAGGTTGCAAACTACCGCTTCTCGCTTGATACGAACCGACATCGTGATTGCAGCAGCAGGGCTAAGACCAAACACGCAGTTAGCGACACAAGCGAGCATCTACGTAAACAGAGGGATAGTGGTCGATGAAACCATCAGAACCAGTGCCGAGAATGTGTATGCGATTGGTGACTGCGCCGAAATAGAAGGGCGTGTGATGGCTTATCTACAGCCTGCTATTTTGTCGGCAAACGTGTTGGCTAAGCAGCTCTCTATGGATAAAGATAAGCTCATGGCGGGAGAAGGTAAGTTCAGCTTGCCTCACATCATTACTAAGGTGAAAACGCCAAGTTACCCAATTCAGCTTGCCGGACGTGATATTCAAACCGCGCAGAGCTGGGAAACGCGCTTCGACCCGAAAGGCATTATCGCAAAAGGCTTTAATGAAGATGAGCAGTTGGTAGGGTTCATTGTCACGGGAGAGCACACCAAAGCCGCTTTCCCTCTGCTTAAAGAGCTACAAGCCAGCTCACCCGCATAAGCTTGATAACATAATCGGTGCCCTGTAAAACGAAAAAAGCCAGTCTACAGACTGGCTTTTTTATACGTTAAACGTGGTGTTCACATTAACCGATAAACGAGATGTACCCTTGTAGGATAATCAGGTTAACGATATCGATAAAGAAGGCACCAACGATTGGCACAACCATGAAGGCTTGTGGTGACGGACCGAATCGGTTCACCAAAGAACCCATGTTCATTACTGCTGTTGGTGTTGCACCTAGGCCGAAACCACAGTGACCACCTGCCATAACCGCAGCGTCATAGTTCGAACCCATCACTTTGAACGTCACAAAGTAAGAGAAGATACCTAACACAACGGCCTGAACTGCAAGGATGACCAAGAACGGAATCGCAAGGTCAAAGATGTTCCACAGCTTCAGGCTCATTAGCGCCATCGCTAGGAACAGTGACAATGATACAGTACCCAGAATATCGACCGTTTCGCTGTCGGTTTTATGCAGCTTAGTCACTTCAAAAACGTTAGTGATGAACACACCAATAAACAACGCGTAAACGAAGTCAGGAATCATCAACCAAGAAATTTCAAAGGTCGCTACCCATTGCTCTAGATATCTCGCACCCGTGATACAGATAAGAAGGATGAACAATACTTCAATCACCTTCTTCGCCGTCACTTTGTCTTCTTCGTACTCGTTATAAGTAACCAGTTCAGGGAAGCGTTCGTGCGTTTGCGTGCCGGTACCGTATTCAGATTCAAGATTGTTCTTATCAATCAGCTTTTGTGCCACAGGGCTGCCGATGATACCGCCAATGATCAAACCGAAGGTGGCAGAAGCCATCGCGATTTCTAAGGTGTTAGCAATGCCAAACGTGTCTGCGAAGGTTTGAGACCAAGCCGCGCCTGTACCGTGACCGCCAGATAACGTGATAGAACCCGCTATCAAACCCATTAAAGGTTCAAGACCTAGGGCGGTTGCCAGTGTCACGCCCACACCATTTTGAATAATGATGTAAACCGAAGCGACACCTAAGAACAAGAACACCTTTGCACCACCCTTTATAAGCTGGGTGTAGTTAGCAGCAAGGCCAACCGTTGCAAAGAACATCAACATGAATGTGTTCTGTAAAGGCAAAGAGAACTCAAGATCAACGCCGTTAAAATGTAGGGCTGTAATAGCAAAAGCGACGATCAAGCCGCCGACGATGGGCTCTGGAATGTTGTACTTTTTGAGAACCGGTAGCTTTGCATTTACAAAATGCCCTAGAAACAAAACACTAATCGCGATTAGGAAGGATTCTAGTGGCCCTATTGAAATTAATTGATTCATATAACCTCTATTTTTTTACGTTCTCATCTTCCCTAATGAGTCTAGTTTTATCTGTAATTGTTTGTGCTGCTCTACCTATATTTATGCAAATCGGTAAGAAATTGTGGATTTGAAAGCCGAACACATTACTGCGTCTGCCTAGTGTCATGTTAGTGGCACGTTAACTTTTATAGGAGATAGAAGGTTTTGTGACAACAATCACCTCCAAATAAGTCTAGGCTGATACAAATGTTATTGTCGAATTTCCGCTTTCTGCATGCCTAAAAAAGCAAAAAGGAGCTATTGCTAGCTCCTCTTTTATCACCATCGCTGGTAATTAGAATTTTTTCGGTGCGTAACCCGTCATAACCTCAATACGAAGCTCTTTACCAATCTTCGTCATTGGGTGAACAACCACTAATCCTTTTACAGACTTTTTCAGTTTACCCATATCTGCTTGCTCAGCTTTCGTGATTTCACGGCTAAATGGCATATCAAGCAACGACTTACGCTCTTGATTCACATCGAAGCTTTGCTTGTGCTTAAGCTGGGCAATTTTCTTCGTTAGCTTCTTAATCTCTTCTTCAAACTGACGAACAACAGGACGATCATTACGAGTCTTAGCAGCATCTAACTTGTGGCGACACTTGTCTAGACGGTTGTTAATTTGTTGAAGTTCGTTTTTAGCACTCATAATAATTTCCTAAGATTAAGCAAGCCAATTCGGATTGGGGCGCGGAGTATAGCACAAGGGTTTACGTGAACCGAAATTTATCTTAAAAATCACCAATGGGATGAAATCTAACCTAAACTGTCTATCAATCCACCTTCAGTCGCTCGCGAATCAATCCGGAGCTGAACATTCAAACAAATCACAAGGACCCGCGATGACACACCTGAAACAAGCACTGATCTATAGCCTAGCCATTGGCTCTGTGTTTGCCACAACTTATGCGTCCAGTGAAGCATCCAATAACAATACACTGGCTAACAATCTGATCGTTGAATATGCAACGCCTCAAACTGATGAAGAAAAGCAGATCAAGCAAGAGATTGAGCTCAGTGGCGTCAATGACACCGTGATTGACCTATCGAATCAACTATTCATGTTCAAGCAGCCCTTGGTCATTCAATACGGTGGCGACGATGGCCCACTCTACGATCCACAAACCCATCAGGTGCTCATCCCATACGGTTTTTACGCCGAATCCCTTAATTACTTTGAGAAGAACCAATACGAAAAAGAGTACGGGAAATCGGCACAAACCGGGGCTGTCGATACCTTGCTACACACCCTACTTCACGAAGCAGGGCATGCTTATATCGAAGACCAAAAGATTGCCATCTTGGGCAAAGAGGAAGATGCGGTCGACAACCTAGCAACCATCCTGCTGCTGAACTACGTGGAACACGGCGCTGATGCCGCGATCAGCGCGGCCGACATGTTTGCCTTCGAATCTGAAGACCGTCCTGAATATTATGATTTAGGTGAATACATCGATGAGCACAGCTTTGATCTGCAACGCTACTTCTCTACTCTGTGCTTGGTGTATGGCAGCGACCCTGAAGCCTATAAGAATTTACTCGATGAAGTGGAAAACGACTATTTGAAAGACAGAAAGGAGTTCTGCGTCGAGCACTTTGATGTGATTACAGAGAATTGGCATCAGTATTTAAAAGATAGTGACGAAGCTTAAAGGTTAGTGTCGAGAACGAGACAAAACGGCTTTGGCATCAAATTCCAAAGCCGTCTTGATAGATAGGCTTAAGTCTTATGTGTTAAGAGCATAAACCCTAGACCTTCACTTTGTACTTAAGATCTTGGGCTTCATCGCCTGTCATGCCTCGGAATCCCCAGCAGTGCGATGGCTGTTCTTTGATGGTGATTTCAATATCAATCGGAGAGATAGCCAACTGCTTTTCTATTTCAGAAAATATCTTCTTAATTAGGCGCTTCTTGGTGTTCACCGCTCGACCTTCCATCATATTGATCTCAATAACGGTGTAGGCCTCTGTCCGTCCTTCAGGGTAAAAGAAATCGTCTCTTTCTAATGGCACAAACCGATGTGCGCGCTTGTCATCAGGTAAACCCATCTCACTGTTTAAACACTGCTGCAACACGTTCGAGAGTTGCAACTTAATTGGATTTAAGCACTCTTTGATACCATAGATAACAATCATGACCATTCCTTTGATGCGATGTCAGGTAAAGAAGAACGTTAGATAGCAGCATCGTCTAGCCACTACCCATTCGCTTACTATTTGTACATATAGTACCTAATACCGTCGATGAAAGAAGGTTAAAACAATGAATTTATGAACAGGTGCAACAAAAAACATATCCTCACTTAATAGCAGCAAACAATTACAGCCACAGCGAATTGATCGAACCCTAGTCACTGCCCGTATATCTCCTTGAATCACATCTGAACTAAGGAGTGCTATGTGCCTAATACACCTAGGAAGACCACACGGACAAAAGCCGAAACAGAAACACCCGTAGAGTCTTCTCTAGAACTCGCTGTGTTTCCCCTTCCCGTCTTCCTGTTACCAGGAGGGAGACAGAGGTTGCGCATTTTCGAGCCTAAATACCTTGCGATGGTCGCACACGCAGCGCAGGGCGATGGCTTTATCATTGCCACTCAAGACAACGTAAAGTCAGAACATCTCAGCTCTTGGGGAACGAAAGTATCCATCGTCGACTTTAATATGTCTGATGATCAGATATTGGAGATCGATGTGGAAGGTCAGCAGCTTGTGCAGCTTCACTCCTCTCATAGAGATACCGATAGCTTAATCAAAAGTAAATTCAGACCACTTCCCCATTGGCCAGTACTCGAATACGACGTACCTAACGTGTTTACAGCATTTTTGGTTCAACTGTTTCGCGACCACGATTCGATAAGAACCCTTTATCCCACTCCTGATTTCGAAAGCCCGCAATGGATTTGCGCGCGACTACTCGAAATGATGCCTATCCCTTTGGAAAAGAAAACAGAGTTCACCGAACCCGCTAGCTTTCCTTCTTTAGTTCCTTTTTTGAATCAAATCATTACGGGGCAATAAGCACTTTTCTTCACTATAATTTTGTATAGTGGAAATTAATTTAAATTAAAGTGATCCCGGCCTTCAACCTTCACGTAGTGCCACTCAAATTCGCATGATGGTTATTTACTATGCAAGTCGAAAGTAGAAGTTCAGGGAAAGGCAAGGAGCATGTCATTATCCCAGACAAAAAAACAACGACCGAATCCAAGGTACCAGCAGAGCTTTCAAGCTGGTTGATCTTGGTTGGTACAGACAGAGACAAGCAGGCATTTACCTGTTTGTTTAAGTTCTTTGCTCCCAAGATAAAGCGTTTTGGAATTAGCAAATTAGGCGGTGAGGCCGCTGCAAACGAGCTGGTTCAAGACACCATGACCAACGTTTGGAAGAAAGCCCACCTTTATAATGAAGACAAGGGCGCTGCAACGACTTGGGTCTACACCGTTATGCGAAACGCCGCTTTTGATATGTTGCGTAAAGTAAAAGCCAAAGCGGAACAAACAATCGCAGATGACATCTGGCCTATCGACGCAATGGTTGCTGAATCTCAAAGCGATGAATTACCGTTTGGCGATCATTTGATGAGCCGACACGTGATGACTCAAATAGAGAAGCTGCCTCTGGCTCAGAAAACCATTGTCAAAGGCGTTTATTTTCAAGAACTCTCTCAAGAGCAGCTTGCACAACAACTTGGCGTCCCGCTTGGAACCGTGAAATCACGTCTAAGACTCGCTTTAGCCAAACTCAAGGTTCACATGGGGGAACAAAGCCATGATTAAACATCACCCTAACGAAGCAATTTTGAAAGATTTTGTTGACGGCACGCTTGCTGACTCAGTGTCTCTCATTGTGTCGAGCCATGTAGAGCTATGTGAACACTGCCAAGAGAAAGTGAAACAGTTGACGGCCGAAGCGGCAAACAATGCCTTTGATAAAGAACCTGCATTCGCGAGCGAAGAATCAGACAGCTTTTCAATGGACGACATGGATTTCGACTTTGATGCAATCGAGCAGATTACTGCTGATTTATCTCAGTCAGTGGAGGTTGAGCCAAGGGTAGAACAGGTTACCGTTGCAGATACCACGTTCACAATCCCCCGCGCTCTGAATTCAGTGGCGAGAAAAGATTGGATGAACCTAGGCAAAATTTCACGAGCACGACTCGATTTCGATGACGAAGCACACCACACCAGTTTGCTGCACATCGATAAAGACGGGCAAGTGCCTTGCCACACTCACAAAGGCTTCGAGATCACGCTGCTTTTAGAAGGCAGTTTCGAAGACGAAATGGGCGTCTACAACAAAGGTGATTTCATCTGGTTGGATGGTAATCATACTCACCAACCTGCAACCAAAGAGGGTTGTGTGTGTTTGACCGTTTCAAGTGACGCGCTCTACTTCACAAAAGGTGTAAGTCAAATATTCAATCCACTAGGAAAATATATCTATTAACCCAGTTGCAGGCTATAAATATACAGGATGGCATGAAGCTACCCTGTATATCGTCCAAACATCTGAATAAAAACATCTACGGTGTAAAAATCAAAAACACACCCAGCTCTGTAAGTACGATTAGCAATGTTGAAATATAAGAAAGAGCTCAGAGCAAGAGCAAAGGAGTTGGCCAATGGAAAAGAAAATTAAAATAGGTATCAGTGCATGTGTAGCTGGACACAAAGTACGATTCGATACAGGTCATAAACGCTCTCGTTTTTGTACAGACGACCTAGCAGATTACGTTGAATTGGAACCCGTTTGTCCAGAGATGGGCGTAGGTCTTCCAACTCCACGCCCAACCATTCGTCAAACAAGAATGCTGGACGACATTATCCACGTTTCTCGCCCAGACGGGTCTGGTGATGTGACCAATGAGTTAATCGAATTCGGTCAAAACTATTCGAAGAACAATCAACACATCGCGGGTTTCATCGTGTGTCAGAAGAGCCCAACTTGTGGCATGGAGCGCGTGAAGGTGTATCACCATCATGGTCGTGGCTCTGAATCAACAGGTGTGGGTATGTTTACCCAGCAGATCATGGATGGTAATCCGCTGCTCCCAGTTGAAGAAAACGGTCGCCTTAACGACCCAATTCTGCGTGAGAACTTCATGACTCGAGTGTTCACTTACCAGAAGTGGCTAGACTTAGTAGACGAAGGCATTACCAAGCACAAGTTGATTCAATTCCACAGTGCTCACAAATACCTAGTGATGTGTCACCACGTAGAAGGTTATAAACGCCTTGGTAAGCTTTTAGCAGGAAACGAACTCGACATTAACGAGCTTGCAGACCAATACATCGAAGGTTTGATGACGGCGCTATCACATCACGCAAATCGCGGCAGTCACGCCAACACTCTGCAGCATTTACAAGGCTACTTTAAGAAGCAACTGAGCAGCGCTCACAAGCAAGAGCTTGCGAACCAAATTGCTTCATTCAGAGAGGGCGTTATTCCCCTGTTAGTGCCATTGACACTGATCAACCACTACTTGATGGAATATCCGAACGAGTACCTAGAATCACAGGTTTATCTCAACCCTCACCCTCAAGAACTTAAACTGAGATATGGATATTGAGCGACATTCTATGGATACGACGAGACCTGCGGATTCACGATAACCCAGCTCTCGTCTCTGCAGTTGAAAACGGCGTCTCTATCGCCGTTTTTATTTCAACTCCGCAGCAATGGCAACAACATCACCTTGCTCCAATAAAAGCAGACTTCATTTACCGTCACCTCAAGCAGCTCGAATCGCAGCTCGCGGAATTCGGTATCACCCTACTGCACCTCAAAGCCACAGATTTTTACGACCAAGCCACAAAGCTTATCGACTTGTGCAAACAGCTCGATTCTCAGTCTATTTACGCCAATTCAGAACCGGAAGTGGATGAGCAAGCTCGCGACCAACAACTCATCTCACGCGGTGTGAACCTCCAAATCAGCGATTGCGACGTGATGCTGCCATTGGGTAGCGTACTTAACCAGCAAGGCGAGATGTTCAAGGTATTCACTCCCTTCAAAAACGCTTGGTTAAAACAGGTTCAAGCTAAAGGCATCCAATGCAGCCATGCTCCAGTGATGCCAGCTCAAAGCCCTCGATACCAATGTTCAGAAACGCAGTTACCTGACAGCCTTTCTGCCTATCGACTTGCCGATGATTACGACTTCGACTTCCCTCGCGTTGATTCAAATCGTTGGCCAATGAGCGAAGATGTACTAAACAGCGTGATCCCTAATTTCTTGGCTAACAAAGTCAACGATTATGCACACCTGAGAGACATCCCTTCCGTCAAAGGCACCTCTGGCCTGTCACCTTACTTAACGATCGGTGCAGTGAGCCCAAGATGGTTAGCAATTCAATTGATTCAGCAACAACCAGATCTGCTGTTTGACTCGCAATTGCCTGCCTTTTCTTGGCTTAATGAATTGATTTGGCGAGATTTTTATAAGCATTTAATGTTTCATCATCCTAAACTGGTTAAAGGCGCTAACTTTCAACAAAAGTACAATGGCTTAGATTGGTATCAGGATCACCCAAGCTTCAAAGCTTGGTGTGAAGGGAGAACCGGCTATCCGTTAGTTGATGCTGCTATGCGCCAATTGGTTGATACAGGTTGGATGCACAACAGGCTAAGAATGGTGGTGGCGAGCTTCCTGACCAAACACCTGCTGATTGACTGGCGTTGGGGTGAGCGATTCTTTATGACGCACCTTATCGATGGCGATTTCAGCGCTAACAACGGTGGTTGGCAGTGGGCTTCAAGTACTGGCTGTGATGCTCAACCTTACTTTCGAATTTTCAATCCAATCACCCAGAGTGAAAAGTTTGATCCGAAAGGAATTTTTATTCGTAAGTACATACCAGAGCTGCAAAATATTCCAGACAAGCATGTGCATTTCCCACATGATTACATTGCAAAAAATGGAATTAACAGCGAATACTGGCAACCCATCGTTGAACACAAAGAAGCACGATTGAGAGCCTTAGCCTTTTTCAAATAATTAGAGTGAACATTATGGATAACTCTCTATGGCTTGATAACTTTCTCAACATGTATCGAGAACTCGGAACCGACAATTTCGACGTGCTAAAGACGGTTTATCACCCTGATATCGAATTCCAAGATCCGCTGCATCATGTCAGCGGAATTGCTGCGCTCACTCATTACTTCGAGAACATCTACACGCAAGTGACCAGCTGTGATTTCCACATC
This sequence comes from Vibrio pomeroyi, assembly GCF_024347595.1. NCBI lineage: Bacteria > Pseudomonadati > Pseudomonadota > Gammaproteobacteria > Vibrionales > Vibrionaceae > Vibrio > Vibrio pomeroyi. Next base: position 265,621 of record NZ_AP025507.1, read on the forward strand.
GAGCACGTTTTTGAAGCCAATGGCGAAGCCGCGGTGTATTGGACGATGCAATTCGCTCACAAGCAGTTGAACGGTCAAAAGCCTATCGAAGTTCAAGGCCACAGCCACCTGAAGATGCTCGATGACCAAGTGATCTATCACAGAGACTATCTCGACGTCGGCTCTATGTTGTATGAGCACATTCCTGTATTGGGCTGCGCAATCAAATCCATCAAGAAAAGAGCGAGCCGATAATGCGTATTATGATCACAGGCGCGACTTCAGGTATCGGCCAATCACTGACTCTCGATTATGCTCAACAAGGGCATCAGGTGATTGCTTGTGGCCGCAACCCAGACAAGCTACAAGCCTTAGTCGATTCCCACGAGACGGATTTATCCCACTCATCGATAGAGCCACTTTGTTTTGATCTAACCGACCACCACAACTTCCCTGAGCTAGACCAAGACCAGCCGCTCGACCTGTTGATTTTGAACGCGGGGGATTGTGAGTACATCGATGACCCAATGAATTTTGATGCCGAGCTTTTCGAGCGCGTCATCAACATTAACTTAATCTCCATTGGCTACGCCTTAAAAGCGTGGCTCAAAAATATCAAACCCGGCGGTCGCTTGGTTTTGGTAAGCTCCAGCGCCAGCTTTTTGCCTTTGCCTAGAGCCGAGGCTTATGGCGCTTCAAAGGCGGCACTCACGTATTTAGGAAGAACACTTTCGGTTGATTTGGCTCAGCACGATATCCATGTCTCAATTGTGCACCCTGGCTTCGTAGAAACGCCATTAACCGAGCGAAATACGTTCTCTATGCCTATGATTATTAGTAGTGAGGCCGCAACTCAGCGAATCGTAACCGGTATTGCTCAAGGAAAGAGTGAGATCGATTTCCCAAGACGATTCATCATGTTGATGAAGCTATTAAGAATGCTTCCAACTCCAGTTTGGCAAAAACTCGCTTCAAGGATGGTATAACAATGAAGAAAATCGCCATTATTGGTTCAGGTATCTCTGGACTCACTTGCGCGCACATATTAGATAAGCACCACGACGTAACAGTATTCGAAAAAAATGATTACGTTGGGGGGCACACCGCCACCGTTGATATTGAACATCAAGGCTCGGCGTTTTCTATCGACACTGGCTTTATCGTATTCAACGATCGAACGTATCCAAATTTCAATCAACTCCTCGAACAACTAGGCGTCGAAAGGCAACCCACCGAGATGAGTTTCAGCGTTCACAACACAACCACCAAGTTTGAATACAACGGCCACAGCATTAATTCTCTGTTTGCTCAACGAAGTAATATCTTCAAACCGCAGTTCTGGTCGTTGGTTTCTGACATTCTTAAGTTCAACAAATTGTGTAAAGCACAATTCGAAAGCAATGTGTTTACTCCCGACGTTACCCTTGGCAGTTTCTTGCGTAATAACCAGTTTTCTGACTTCTTTAGCCAGCACTACATTCTGCCGATGGGCGCCGCTATTTGGTCGACAAGCTTAGAAGAGATGGAAGAGTTTGAGCTTAAGTTCTTTATTCAGTTTTTCTACAACCACGGCCTGCTCGACATTGCTAACCGCCCGCAGTGGTATGTGATCCCTAAAGGGTCTCGCTCTTATGTTGAGATCATCCTTTCGCGTTTGAACAAACCAGTCGCGTTGAATACATCAATCAAGCAGGTCACCCGCCAAGAGTCTGGCATTACCATCGAGTTTGAAGATGGCGTTACGCAAGACTTCGATGAAGTGATATTTGCTTGTCACTCAGACCAAGCCCTACGCCTACTTGGTGACGCGACCGAACATGAGCAGCAGGTACTGGGCGAGATCCCTTACAGCCGCAATGAAGTGGTTCTGCACACAGACACCAACCTGCTGCCAGACAGAAAGCTAGCGTGGGCGAGCTGGAACTACATGCTCGACGGCAACAGCCAACGACCAGCTTGTGTGACGTACAACATGAACATCCTGCAAGGTATCGAAACCCAAGACACATTCTGTGTGACCTTGAATCAGAGTGAAGCGATTGACCCAGAGAAAATCATTCGAAGCTTTGTGTATCACCACCCTGTTCTGAATTCGAACACGGTGAACGCACAGCAACAACGTGAAAAAATCTGCGGCCAAAATAAGACTCACTTTGCAGGCGCCTACTGGTACAACGGATTCCATGAAGATGGCGTCCACAGCGCACTCGATGTGACAAAACGCTTCGGTCTAGATTTGAGTACGAGTTCAGCACTATGAACACGCACACCATGACATCCGACATGGGGATCGCATCCGAAAAGAGTGAAGAGCTCAGCGGGATCTATTGGGGTAACGTAAGACACCGCCGTTTTGGCGACATCACCCACGAGTTCAGTTACCAGCTTTATATGATGGGGTTGGATCTTGATGAACTGCCCCAAACCACAGTGCGCAGTGCGCTGTTCGGAACTCGATGGTATAACCCGATTCGCTTTGTCGAATCGGATTATCTCGCTGAAAAAAAAGAAAATGTCTCAACGGATGAACCTAAATCACTCAAGCAACGTATAGCTTCCAAAGTGCAACAACTTGGTGGGGTTTGGTCTGATTCAAACCGTGTGACGATGCTGGCTCAGTGCCGCTGTCTAGGTATCTATTTTAGCCCAATCAACTGCTTCTTCTGTTATGACGAAACAGGCGATTGCAAATATATGTTGGCTGAAGTGAGTAACACGCCTTGGCGAGAAAGACACTACTACCTCATCGACATGCACCAAGAGCTGAAGGTAAAGAAAGAGTTTCACGTTTCGCCGTTCATGGACTTAAACATGACCTATTTTTGGAAGATTAAGCCACCAGCGAAACGAACACTCGTTCACATCGAAAGCCGCAGAAGCGACAAAATTTTCGATGCGACACTGGCACTGACTAAGCAGTCTGTGACCAAGAAAAACATTAGACGAACGGTATTCAAGATTCCGGCAATGACGATAAAAGTCGTGATGGGAATCTATTATCAGGCTCTCAAATTATTCCTGAAAAAAGTACCATTCGTGGCGCACCCAGACTCAACGTCTTAGCGCTTCACAGTAACTAAATAGTACAGCTCAATTAGCGACTCGGGTGAGCTAAAACCAAAGAACAGCACCCGACTTTAGTTGGCAAAAAGTTAGAATGAATTCTCAGCGAGGTTTACATGGAACAGCTTGCAAAACAAAACAACAACATTGAACAACAAGCTAATGCCGTTGCTGTTTCAAGCAACTGTAAATATCGAGCTTTAATCTTCAAGGTGTTAGAACGCCTGCAATTCGCAACGCTTGAAATCATTGAGCGCGATCAGCATTCAGTGTTTGGTGATCGAGAAGCAGACTTGAAAGGTCGAATCGTGATTCATGATGCGACCTTTTTTAGAGATGTTGTCATCAACGGCAGTATTGGTGCATCCGAAGCCTACATTGATGGTAAATGGACTAGCCCGAATCTGACTCGTGTTATCCAAATCATGGCGCGCAACCAAGCGCAACTAGACGAGTTGGACGACAAGACTCAGTGGATATCTCGCATAAAAAATCTGCTACTGCGCCGTAAGAATGCCAATACCGAGCAAGGATCTAAACGCAACATTCTCGCTCACTACGACATCGGAAACGAACTATACGAGCGATTCCTAGACAGCTCAATGCAATACTCATCGGCTATCTACAGCAAAGACGCGTTAACCCTTTCTAAAGCCCAACAAAACAAGATGAAAACCATCTGTGAGCGTTTAGAACTTTCAGAATCGGATAGCGTGGTTGAGATAGGCACTGGCTGGGGCGGCTTAGCGATATTTATGGCTCAACATTATGGCTGCCACGTGACGACCACTACCATTTCAGACGCTCAGCACGAGCTTGCTGAACAACGCGTGAAAGCGCTTGGTTTAACCGACAAAATCACCCTGCTTAAAGAGGATTATCGTAACCTCACTGGTGAGTATGACAAGTTGGTCTCTATTGAGATGATCGAAGCGGTGGGACACGAATATCTGCAAACCTTCTTTGAGAAGTGTTCTTCGTTACTGAAACCTTCAGGCAAGATGTTGATTCAAGCCATCACCATTGCTGACAGTCGTTATGAGAAGTACCGTAAAGGTGTCGACTTTATTCAGAAGTACATCTTCCCGGGTGGCTGTTTACCTTCCGTTTCAGTCATGACCCAACATCTTGCGACCAGCACTGACCTTGTGGTTCAAGAAGTTGACGACATCGGCCTGCACTATGCTCGCACACTGAACGACTGGAATGTTGCCTTTGAAAATAGTTGGGAAGAGCTAGAGTCTCTGGGTTATTCAGAAGAGTTTAAGCGCCTGTGGATCTTCTACTTCTGCTACTGTGAAGGCGCATTCTTAGAACGCGTGATAAGCACTCACCATGTTGTAGCCAGAAAACCTCGTTACTTTGGAGCAAAAGATGAAACGGTTTTGGATTATTAATCTCGTTCTGTTTCAAGCGACCTGGGTTTGCAGTGCATTTTTTACCGCGCAAGCCACGTTCATCGCGCCACTGATTGTGGCCGTGCACTTCGTGCTCTCCCCAACCCGCAATCGCGATCTGAAAATACTCTGTTTACTTCCATTGGGGCTATTACTCGATAGCCTCATGCTCCACTTCGGCGTGTTTGCCGTCGATTCTGAAATTGCCAATCAATCATGGTTTCCTGTGTGGCTCATCTGCCTATGGATCATGTTTTTGATTAGCTTCAATCACAGCCTTAATTGGCTTTTAAAATGCTCGAAAGTGATCTTGTTCGCCATAGGGTTCGTAGCAGGTACTAGTAGTTATTGGGGAGGCATCAAAGCAGGCGCCCTTCTTACTACTTGGCCAGATGCATCGGTAGTTGCTGCCCTTGCAATGAGTTGGGGGATTTTGTTGCCCTTACTGGTGGCCGCCTACTCCAACTTAGTACAACCTGAAATGGCAAGCACAACGAGGTGACTTATGGCTTATTCACGCAACCCTGCACAAGCGTTCAAATCAGAGAGCGGCACTAGTCGCGTTGGTGCACTATTAAACTTATATACTCAAACTACTCATACGCAGACCGCTCATTCACAGACAAAGAGCAAACTCTTCGGCTTCATCACTCTATCTTTAATCTTTGCCGCGCTGATATTCACAGCAAGCGCGAAAGCCTCTGCGGTCGATGACTTAAACAAACGCGGCCAAGGCGAAATGAGCTATTTGTTTTGGACGCTCTACTCTGCTGAGTTCTACACCACACCAACCAACTCTGAACGGGCACTCAAGCTTGAATATTACCGCGCTATCGACAGCAAAGACTTAGTCGATGCTACCGAAGACCAATGGAACAAACTTGGCTACTCAAATAACAGCATTCAGCGTTGGTTGAAGCCTTTGTACGCGATGTGGCCAAACGTAGAAGTAGGAAGCACGCTCACCATTCGTGTCGCTGAAGACAATGTAAGCCGCTTTTACTTTGATGAGCAACCTATCGGGGTAATCCAAGACAAACAGTTCGGCGAGGCCTTCTTAGCTATCTGGTTATCTGAAAACACATCCGAACCCGGTCTTCGCAAACAACTATTAGGTCTAAATAAATGAGTCCAAAAACAAAAATAATAAAATACGCTCTAGCACTGCTTTCTCTCACTTGGCTAGCGGGTTGTGGCTCTGCAAGTTTAGATAACCACGTAGACACCACTCCCGAGCTCAAACTTGAAACTTTCTTCAATGGCGAGTTAATGGCCTACGGCATCGTGCTCGACCGTTCTGGCAATTTACTGCGCCGCTTCGACGCCAAGCTTATCGCCACATGGGACGGTGACAACGGAGAGATAAAAGAGTGGTTCTCTTTCGCCGATGGTGAGCGTTCGACCCGAGTTTGGAACCTGATAAAAACCGGCGAAAACACCTATTCCGGTACTGCCAATGATGTAGTAGGTACCGCTTACGGCGAGACCCAAGGTTCGGCTCTGTATTGGAAATACGACTTAGAAATAGAAGTCGACGGCAGCACTTATGAAGTCGTCTTAGATGATTGGATGTTCTTAATGGATGAGAAACGATTGTTCAATAAAACCGAGATGTCTAAATTCGGTTTTAAGGTCGGAGAGGTTATCTTGTACATCGAGAAAATCTGATGATTGGGCCTTAGCTTCACATGATTTGGTTAGCCTTTAATTACAGCCCACGACGACATGTTGTGGGCTGTTTTGTTTGTTCCCGCGAATTGCATACCTGAAAGATCAAGCCTCTGTGCTAAGATGCGCCACCAGCATACAAATGGGCTAGACTCATACTCAGTAGTTCCTGTTTGTTTCGCTTAGCGTAGATTCCCTACCATGATTAATTGAAAAGGCTTTAAAGCATGAGCAAGTTGACCTCAGCGGAGCGTAAAGCTCGCGACAATGAACGTTTCTCACAACGCGTAAACGACCGCAGAGAAAAAGGTGAAGACGTAGTTGCTTACGCACTGACCAACAAAAAAGCAGTGAAATTCCTGACTAAGTCAGAGAAAAAGCGCCTTAACGAGATGAAAGCGACTCTCCAAGAAGAGAAGCGAGTTAAAGAACAAGAAGAGCTTAACCGAATCGAAGACGCGTTCACTGTTAAGCAGTTCGACGACGAATAATCACTTCTGATTGCTCAAAAGCGCTGGCTCTATGCTGGCGCTTTTACTTTCTGACGCACTTAACTCTCTCAATGCGCATTAATTTTCCCTTTCATCTCACTCGTCTCTAATCTCTAATCTCAGCTTTACCGAGCAGTGAATCAATCAAGCCATCCGCCAACTTTAGCCCTAGATCTCAGAAAAACTCGTCTCAGCCCCTTACTATCTCGATTCAATTCTACAAATCTAAGACAGTATGATTTTAATTACCGGATCAAGCAGCGGTTTAGGCGCAGCGCTCGCGACACAATACGCTAACACTGCAACAGACGCTCAACGCATCGCCATTACGGGTCGCAATGCACAACGTTTAGCTGAGGTAGCCAAAAACCTACCGGCGAATACCATTAGCCACGCGTGTGACCTCTGTGACCCTCACTCCGTGAGCGAGATGCTTGATGCGTTGCCAGAAATGCCTAAGCTCGTGATTCACAGTGCTGGCAGTGGCTACTTCGGTAAGATAGAACAACAGGACCCTGCAGCCATCAGTGACATGTTGAAAAACAACATCGAATCGTCGATCTTTTTGATTCGAGAACTGGTTCAGCGTTACAAAAATCAGCCCGTGACTATTGCTGTGGTCATGTCGACGGCAGCCCAAGGCGCTAAAGCAGAAGAGTCTACTTATTGTGCCGCTAAGTGGGCCGTGAAAGGCTTTATCGAATCAGTAAGATTGGAGCTGAAAGGTCACCCGATGAAAATCGTTGCTGTCTATCCCGGCGGAATGGCGACCGAGTTTTGGGGAACGAGTGGCAAAGCAATGGATACCTCTAGCTTTATGACCGCTCAAGAAGCCGCTCACATGCTGCAACAGGCGTTAACCAGTACTGAGCATGGCTTCGTATCAGACATCACGATAGGCCGCGGCTAGTGCTTAGACAGAGCGACAAGGAAATAGAGTCACGAGACAATTATTTGTGAGGGTGAGCATGAAAGTGTGCGACAATGCTCGGCGTAAATTCATATTCAAGGTTTATTATGAAACTTCTAGTTCGTAACCTATCGCGCTCTACTTCTGAGCAAGACATCCGTGTGCTGTTTTCTGAGTTTGGCTCAGTAAAAGAGTGCAGCCTAGTGTTAGACCAAGAAACTGGCGACTCAAAAGGCTTTGCTTTTGTTGAAATGCCAGAGCACGAAGAAGCTAAAGCGGCACTAAACAAGCTGAACATGACTAAGCTTGGCAAAAACACGATTCGTGTAAAAGTAGCGAACTCTTAATCGAGTAACGCTTCATAAGCCACATGGCTTAGCTTAACGGCAGCACAGATGATAAAGCCCGTAACGATATTCCGCTGAAAAACGCAATATCGTTACGGGCTTTTTGCTGCTCTCAATTCTCTTTTCACAACACGATCGGCTTACTTAAGACTCACGGTTACAACCCTTCATGCTCATCAATCGCACGCCTTGCTTCTGCCATTGAACATCCAGATTCCATCACCAACTGAGCGACCGTCATCGAGGGTGTCGCCGCTAACAGCGAAGCCAAACACACCATAGGTTTAGGCAGCGCTTTGTCTATCGCAATGGCGATCCAACCGTCTTTTTCATTGGTGAGCAGAGTTTTAAATTCAATGAGTTGCTGCTCTTGAGCCACCAATAACCAATTACGTGAACGACGCACTCGCTTCAACTGGCATCCACACTCAGTCGCATTCGCCATCACTTGGCTTTTATCACTCACACGATGTACAAAACTATTCAGTGGGACGCTAAACATAACTCTCTGCCAACCAACCTCTATCAATCATTGAAGCGCTATGTACTTGCAACTCAGCACTTCAATCACAACTCAATAAAACCATGAGTAGAATTACACAGACACAAAAAAACCGCCAGTCATGCGCCATGCAGACTCGCGGTTATTTTATTCTAATCGGATTTCAAAGCTTGCCGTTTAAGATTGAACTCAGCAGCAGCTTTTTGAATTGCCTTTGTCGCAGCAGTTTGAGTTCACCACAGAGCCTCGCTCAAAGCCATCAATCGCATCAGCCAACGCAGTAAATGATTGCTCAATATTGTCACGCGAAGTGGCGATGTTCATTCGCATAAAATGATAACTCTCAGCGCCAAACCAGCCGCCCGGCGTTAACCCCATTTTAGCTTGCTCAAACACCACATTCTTTAGTTCTTCTTCCGAGAAACCTAACTCAGAAAAATCAAACCATACTTGGTAAGTACCTTGCGGTTGGAACACTTTCAATTGAGGAATACGCTGCTCAGCAAACTCAGAGATCCATTTAACCGTGTCTTGAAGATACACCAACATGCCGTCTAGCCACTCTTCACCCTTTTCAAAGGCTGCAATGGTCGCAAACGTGGTCAAGGCATTGCCATGATCAAGATACATCGCCGCTACGTTGGCTTTGAACGCTTCAAATAGCTGATTGTTATTGGTGTACACATAGCCATTTGAGATGCTGTGCATACCGAAGGTTTTCGCCGGAGAGCCAATCAAGGTGATGACTTTGTCGTAATCAAAGCTGGTCAAGCTCGTAAAAGCGTGACCTTCAAAGATAATGTCTGAATGGATTTCATCACTGATGATCAACACATCATGACGCTTAGCAATCTCGATAACCTGTGTCACTTCTTGCTGTGTCCACACGCGACCTGTTGGGTTATGTGGATTACAGAAAATCATCGTTTTTACTTTTTGGTCGATGATCTGCTGTTCCATACCATCGAAATCAATGTGGTAACCTTGCTCATCGTTGATAAGTGGGCTATTCACGACTTGACGATTAGCCTTGTTCACTAAGTTAGAAAACTGGTGATACGCTGGCGTATGGATAAGCACCCCATCACCCTCGTTGGTGAACTGACGCAATAGCAACGCGATACCAGAAAGCACACCCGGCACTTGCACAAACTTGTCCGCAGAAAGGTTTAAACCATGACGCTTTGAATACCATTGCGACAGCGCTTCAAACACCCCTTGCTCATTAAATTCGTAAGAGTACACACCGCGCTCAACCAAACGATTCAGCTCTTGAGTGATCGGTTCTGCTACCTGAAAATCCATATCGGCAACCCAGTATGGGAATACATCCGTGGTGTTATAAATGTTCTGTAGCATCTGCGGTTTGCTTTTGATAAACGCATTTTCACCGTAGCTCGACGTACTCTTAAACGCTGTCATGAAGGTGTCCTCAAATAATTCTTTCAGTCTTTTTTACAATCATTGGGATTGCATTAATGCCCTTAAGACGATGGCAAAATCAAAAAGACGAAGCTTTTAGAAAATAATCTGAAAATAAAAATTAATCTCGCATCTCAACCTTTATCTCAGTCTTAACCGAATTCGCGATAAAGCAATTCTTGTGCGCTAAGTGATGCAGCTTGTCGAGTTGAGCACGGGTTGGAACCTTGCTACCAATAAACACAATCTTAGGGCGTAGAGTCACGGTAGTAACGGACGAACGGCCTGACTCATCTTCCTCAAGCACACCTATCGCATCATCCACGTAAGATTCAATTACGTACTTCTGTTTAGCCGCGATGCCCAAAAAGGTCAGCATATGACAGCTAGAAAGTGCTGCAATAAACGCTTCTTCGGGATCAACATTCGCTTCAACCGACAGCGGTAGTGGCACAACATGTGGAGAGGATGAAGCAGGTACAGTAACACCACCATCGAACTCCCATGTGTGGCCGCGGCTGTATTGATTGTCGCTGAAGGCTTCATCTTGCGCTTTTTGCCAGCGAATGATCGCTCCATATTCAGACATAATCCTTTCCCTTTTTAATGCTCAATAAATTAACGATCGGCAGGATGATTAACACCATCGTTGGTTACCACATCTCCAATATCAAAAGGGTTTACCCCTTCCAAACAACCGATATTAAAACCATATTCATTCGGGCTAGAACGGCGTTGATGATGGGTATAAATACCGCAGTTTGAGCAAAAGTAATGCTTAGCGGTATTGGTGTTGAATTGATAAAGCTTGAGATGCTCTGCACCTTTGATGATCTTGACGCCATCAAGCGCCACAGAGCCAACAATCGCGCCTCTACGACGACAGATAGAGCAATCACATCGACGCGGCTTCTCTATTCCGTTAGGCAGGCTGAGCTCTAATTCAACCGCGCCGCAGTGGCAGGTGGCTTTGTGAAAAGGTTGGATAACCGTGTTACCGACGACTTTCATTTCTCTCTCCAATCACGTCCTTATGTTGCAGGTATCATAACCAGTTCAATGATCTCTGTCCGTAAGCTGACGCCGAGTTCGAGAGATCCGTCATACGTAGATGAGCGTCTATTCTTTGTCTGATCTCTCAACTAAACCACTGAAATTATCAAGAAGATAATCTAAAAAGAGTCGAATACGCTTCGGCTGATATTTCTTGCTGATGTACACCACATTCAAGTCTGCGCTTGATACAGAGGTCGAGATGTTAAAGTTCTTCATGTAGCCATTAAGCAGAGTCACCAGGCGCTGGTTATTGATGTCGTCTTGTACATCCAGCACCGATTTAAGGGCGATACCCTCGCCTTTTAATGCCCAGTAGCGAATCACTTCGCCATCATCTGAGAATCGCTTTGGCACAACAGTAATCGACTTCTTCATATCATGATCTTGGAAGTGCCAAGTCTTGAGCTCTTCATTACTACGCAGCATCGCTAAACAGTCGTGTTCGACCAAATCTTGTGGCGTCAACGGCGTTCCATGCTCAGCAAGATATTCAGGCGAGGCACACAGTACACGTCGGCTCGGAGATAAGCGCCTGGATATCAAACTGCTGTCGACCAATTCGCCATAGCGGATCACGATATCCATGCCAGATTCCGCAATGTTCGACAGGTTGTCGTTCAAATACAGATAAGGAATCACATCAGGATACTGCTGACAAAACTCCGACAAGATTGGCAGGATGTACTGCTTGCCGATGTCTTTTGGTGCCGCAATCTTTAATGGGCCTTTGACCTCTTTGACGCCATTTTGAATCAGGTTTTCAGCTTCGCTGACATTATCCAATATCTCCAAACACGCCTTGTGATACAGCTCGCCTGAGTCAGTTAAAGACACATGTCGCGTGCTTCGATTCAGCAACTTCACGCCATAATGCTCTTCAAGTGCCTGCAGCCTTGCTGTCATGGTTGCGGGTGATAAACCCAGTTCACGCCCAGCGGCAGCCAACCCTTGGTGCTTCACGATACTGACGAACATCGCCATGTCTGAAAACTTATCCATGCTATTCGTGCTCTCGCTTTATTGTTCATTTAAACCGAATAATGAATTTATATTTTACCCAATTATCAAATTTAGTCGAACAAATATAATGACAACCATCAGCAGAACACGCAGGAATTCAGACCATGAACAACACACTAGCGAACCAAGAAAAGCGCACTTTCGTCATCATTGGTGGCACATCAGGCATCGGCAAAGCACTAGCAATGCAATTGAGAAACGACAACAGCACAGTACACATTGCCAGTCGACACACAGGTGTTGATATCAGCAATGAAAAGTCGATTTGCGAATACTTCGAATCCATTGGTCCCTTCGATCATTTAGTGGTGACAGCGGGCTCATCCGCTCCAGCGGGAAAAGTGACAGACGTTGCTCTTGAAGATGCAAAAACGGCATTTGATACCAAGTTTTGGGGCAGCCTAAACGTAGCTAAGCATGCTGCGCGTTACATGAAACCCAACGGTTCTATCACACTCACCACAGGCATGTTGTCACGCAAAGTCGTCGCTGGCACTTATGTAAAAACAGCAATCAACGCCGCACTTGAGAGCGTAACTAAGGTGCTTGCGAAAGAACTCGCACCAATTCGAGTGAACGCCGTAAGCCCAGGTTTAACCATGACAACAGCCTACAAAAACATGGACGACACAGCTCGCTCAGCCATGTACGACAACGCAAAAAACAATTTACCCGCAGGCAAGGTTGGCGAAGCTTCAGAAATCGCGATGGGTTACCTGCTCGCGATTAATAACCCATACGTGACTGGCTCAATCATCGACATCGATGGCGGTGCACTGCTCGGCTAAAACATCTCGCAAAGACACAAAGAACAATCGTTAGGACGTGTATCTAAACGTCCTAACAAACAAGAATTTACATAGGTAACTCATCATGAAACAAGAACAGATCCCATTCCAAGTTTGGATACTGACACTCGCGGCGTTTGCGATTGGCACCGCTGAGTTTGTTATCGCAGGCATCCTTCCACAAATTGCCACCTCCCTTTCGATCACAGAAGGCCAAGCGGGCTACCTAATCAGTGCATATGCGCTAGCTATCGTTATCGGCGGGCCAATCTTAACCATCTACCTTGCACGCTTTAACAAGAAGATGGTGCTGATTGGATTAATGGCGCTGTTCATTATTGGCAATGTCTTGTCTGCACTCGCACCAAGCTATCCTCTACTCCTCGCGAGCCGTGTTATCGCAGGCTTAGTGCAAGGTCCTTTCTATGGCATCGGTGCCGTTGTCGCTACCAACTTAGTATCGGAAAAAATGGCAGGTCGCGCCGTTGGTCAAATGTTCGCAGGCTTAACGCTGGCCAACGTTCTTGGCGTTCCCGCAGGTACGTGGGTGAGCTTGCAATTCGGTTGGCACACCACCTTCTTTACTGTGGCGGCACTTGGCACAGTTGCGATGATTTCAATCTTAACGTCAATCAAATCAACGGGTCATAGCGAAGCGAAAGACATCAAAACTCAGCTTATGGCGTTCAAAAATCCAATGCTGCTTATCAGCTTGGCGATCACCGCTTTTGCTTGGTCTGGCTTCATGACGCTCTACGGATACCTAGCACCTATCGCCATGCACATCACGGGTTACGGCCAAGAATCGGTCACTTGGATCTTAGTGATTGTGGGTGTCGGCTTAATCATAGGTAACACCTTGGGCGGTCGCTCTTCAGATAAAGATCTAGGCAAAGCTTCCATGTTTTGGGCAGTCGCGATGATCGCTTCATTGATTGTGGTTGGCCTAGTGGTAGACAACAAAATCCTATTCGTTGCAGCGGCATTTGTCTTTGGTATTGCATCATTTGCGAACGTTCCTGCCATGCAACTTCGAGTGATGAACCACGGTGGCGAAGGACAAGAACTTGCTGCTACTGCGAACATTTCAGCCTTTAACCTAGCGAATGCCTTCGGTGGATTCCTTGGTGGCATGGTACTCGACAGCCAACTAGGCGCAGGAATAATTCCGTTCGCAGCCGTTGTTGTCCCTGTCATCGGCTTACTGCTTATCGCTAAAGCCAATCGAGCCGACAAACCTCAAAGCAACTCTATTTTCAGCCCAGCAGAAAGCAAATAACGCGACTTATAGCCCGAACAAAAAACTAAAAGCACTGAATTCAAGAACACAGAATTAAAACAAGGTAGATACCATGAACAAATTATTCGAAACATCAGAACTCAAAGGCCTAGAACTGCAAAACCGTGTTGTTATGGCACCCATGACACGCGCTCGCACTAGCCAACCTGGAAACGTGCCAAACGATATGATGGCGACCTACTACCAGCAGCGCGCCAGTGCAGGTTTAATCATCACCGAAGCCACACAGATCTCAGATGACTCTCAAGGCTACTCATTCACACCCGGCGTTTATACCGATGCGCAAATCGAGGGTTGGAAACCTGTAACCACAGCCGTAAAAGAACAAGGTGCCGCAATATTCTGTCAGCTCTGGCATGTCGGCCGCGTGTCTCACCCTACCTTTCAAAAGGGCGAACTGCCGATTGCACCGTCAGCTTTGGCTCCAATAGAAACTCAAGTATGGATTTCCGATGAGAATGGTAACGGCAACATGGTCGATTGCATCCAACCAAGAGAGATGACCCAAGCAGACATCGATCGTGTGGTTCAAGATTTTGCGAATTCAGCGAAGAAAGCCATCGAGGCAGGGTTCAATGGGGTCGAGATCCACGGAGGAAATGGCTACCTCATTGATCAATTCCTAAGAACGAACTCAAACAAGCGAACCGACAACTACGGTGGCAACCGCGAGAACCGACTTCGCTTTCTAATTGAAGTAGTTGATGCCGTCATTAATGCAATTGGCGCGGACAAAGTGGGCGTACGTTTAGCTCCATTCATCACCTTCAAAGACATGAACTGCCCAGATATCGTGCCAACGATTTTAGAAGCTTCAAAGGCGCTGCAAGCTCGTGAGATCGCTTATCTGCACCTGTCAGAAGCCGATTGGGATGACGCACCCGTTATTCCCGAAAGCTTCCGAGTCGAACTGAGAGAGTTGTTTTCCAATACCATCATCGTCGCTGGCAGCTACACACCAGATCGCGCCGAAGAAGTGTTAAGCAAAGGCTACGCGGATCTCGTTGCATTTGGCCGCCCATTTGTAGCCAACCCCGATCTCGTATCACGTCTACAAAACGGCAGCAAACTATCAGTACTTGATGATGCCACCCTATTCGGCGGCAACGAAAAAGGCTACATCGATTATCCAGCTTTGTAGTGGCTTTTGAAGTGCTAACAATGCCTTAAGTTTTCCTTCAGGCAAAAGAAAGGCTCGCATGACTAGTGCGAGCCTAATGCAGTTTAGGGGGTAAACCACAATCTGGTATTAATCTGAGACTAATTATTTAACTTATGAGCCATTATGCACTTGTGCGCATTGATATTCTATTTTTAAATGATTCACTGCAATTAATCAATCGATAAAAGTTAGCGTTTGGTCAATTTAAACCACATAAATAACAGTGGTTTAGTGAACAGCGTCTAGAAATTCATCATAAATCCCATATAAATCAGATTTATAGACTTCTCATTTGCCAATAACCCTCACCATTGGTTGCGAGCTGACTATGTAAGTAATCGAGCGTGTCAGCTACCTTTCCGGCGATGCCTTGTGGCGGATTAAATAGCAACAAACCACTACCGATGAGTCGGTCATCGCCCTTTGGATCGCGCAGTCGCAACTCCGATTTAATTGGGCTTGGTAGTAAGCCATCTTTCACCGCTGTCACGCAGTGGTTCAAAATCAGTGAGCTTTTGTCATCGGTGTAGAGCGGATACCAAATCAGCGCAGAGACTTTCTCAGATTGTTGATAAGCCTTCACCAAGGCGTCAATCACTGCGAGATATTCAGCATCGGTTTCATAGGGTGGGTCAATAACAATCAGGTGATGGTTATCATGTTTAGCTACATCATCAGGCAGCGCTTTAAGCCCGTCGCCCGCGGTAATGGTGAGCTTGCTTGAGACATCCAGATCGCGTTGCAACTTCTCAATATTGGTTTGAAGTAAGTCGGCTTCGTCTTGCTGAATATCGGAAAAATAGAAGCTGTCTTGGCTTCGACCTTGTTGATAGGTAATGGCCGCAGAGCCGGGATACAGCGTGATAAGCTGATTAGGGTTGTAGTATTCCAGCACCGACATAAAAGACGTGAATGATTCTGGAAGATAAGCTTTGTTTCGCCATAAGTACCCAACCCCTTCGGCAAACTCGCCCGCGTGATTACTTGGTGCGGTTGTTAGGTCGTAACAGCCTGTCCCTGAGTGTGTGTCGATAACATTGAGGCGTGAATGCTGCTGCATTAATGACTGAACCAGAGCACTCAATACGGGGTGCTTCAATGCATCACCGTGGTCGCCTACATGACATTGATGTCGATATTTCATTCCCTTGCCTCATTTCTACTGACGTCATATAAACATACTTCATATCCTGAGGGCTTTCCTGCTCAATCTATCGTTTTTTGAAATAGCCTCTCTTTTGACTAACTGTCTGACTCTTATAAAAAATAAAGCCCTTCGTCTTATTACAAACGAAGGGCTTTACTGAGGTTACTTGTTAACTTGTACTATTAACGAATAAACACCTTAAGGATACTCACCCTCAACTTCTACAGGTGCTTTTACTTGGTAGTGGCAAGGCTGTAGGCCAAGCAACTTAGGCAGAGTGATACCAACTGAAACGGAAGACCACGTACCGCTAACAATGCCGACAACCAATGCAATTGCGAATCCTTGCAGTGCCGCGCCACCAAGCAACCAAAGCGCCGATACAGTGATTAGCGTAGTGCCTGACGTCACCATGGTGCGCGAGAAAGTCGCTTTCACCGATTCGTTAAGCAAGTTATCAGTGTCACCGTTAGGGTTGCCACGCAGCATCTCACGCACACGGTCGGCGATGATGATTGAGTCATTGAGTGAGTAACCCAAAATCGCTAACACCGCCGCTAATACCGTTAGGTTGAACTCGAACTGAGTAAAGGCGAACAAGCCCAAAATAAGCGTCACGTCATAGATGATCGCAGCAAGTGCACCCAATGCTAAGCGCCATTCAAATCGTACACTCAGGTACAGCATGATCATTAGGAAACACACCAATACCGCCAAGCCACCTTGGTCAACCATGTCTTGACCGACTTGAGGGCCAACCACACTGCTGTTAAGCACTTGCACTTGGTCGCTCACCGATGACAAAACATCCACTAGATTAGGCTGTGGTGCATCCGTCAATTGGCTGTAACGCAGTGTCCAGCGGTCTTGCTCTGCCATACCAACAACTTGCACGTCTTGTTGGAAAGCGGCATCCAGTTTTGTTTTTAAATCGTCTTTGGTTACTTGGTCAGAAAGCTGAACTTCGGCAACCACACCGCCAGTAAAGTCCAAGCCCCAGTTAAAACCTTTTACTGCCACCAGCATTACAGAGCTCATGAACAGCACGATAGAAATCACAGACATCACCTTACGAAGACGAGTCATATTGCTGTCTGAAATATAGCGGTCTGAATTAGTCACTTTTGTTGAAGTTCTCATGCTTAAATCCTTACATCGTGGCGTTGGTCACGCCCCCAAGCCAAATTGATGATCGCGCGTGACGCAAAAATACCTGTAAACATGCTGGTTAGAAGACCCAAACCTAGGGTCAGTGCAAACCCTTGAATCGGTCCATTACCAATGGTGTACAGAGCCACGGCAACAATCATGGTAGTGACGTTGGCATCGAAGATTGAAGAGAACGCGCTATCAAAGCCACGGTCGATGGCACTCGCAAAGCTGCGACCTTCTTTCATTTTGTCTCGAATACGTTCGAAGATAAGTACGTTGGTATCGACCGCCATACCGACAGTTAATACCAAGCCCGCAATACCTGGCAGGGTTAATACCGCACCCGGGAGCATCGCAATCAAACCGAATAGTGTGGTCATGTTGACGACCAATGCAGCGTTCGCAACCCAACCAAGGCGGCGATACCATAGCGCCATAAACGTGAGAGTTAGACCAAGGCCAAGTGCCAAAGCAGCAAAGCCGTTAGTGACGTTTTCAGCACCCAGAGATGGGCCAATGGTACGCTCTTCAATGATGGTCACTGGCGCAGTCAATGAACCCGCACGAAGCAATAGAGCCAGTTCTTGTGCTTCAGCCATGCTGCCTGCACCTGTGATTCTAAAGCGGCTACCCAATTGAGATTGGATGTTCGCCACACTGATCACTTCACTGGTTTTCTCGCTGTTACCGGCTCTGTCACGGCTGTACTCGCTGTACACCGTTGCCATTGGCTTGCCGATGTTATGACGAGAGAACTCAGACATTTTCTTACCGCCCGCCGAATCCAGCGTGATGTTTACTTCTGCGCTGCCCATCTCACCAATGCCGCTACGAGCATCGATAATATGTTCGCCGCTCAGTACCGCTTTGCGAGCAACAACGACACGGTTGCCATCTGTATCTTTTAGCGTTTGAGTATTGCGCGTTGCGTTATCGTAAACAGAGTAGAACGCCAATGATGCCGTTGCACCAATCACGTCTTTCGCTGCTGCTGGATCTTGTACACCCGGAAGTTCGATACGAATACGGCTTTCACCTTGGCGTTGAATTGAAGCCTCTGTGATACCCAGCTCTTCAATACGACTGCGCATGATTTGCAGGTTTTGTTGAACCGTTAGGTTGCGTAGCGTTCTTTGTTCATCTTCAGATTGCGTTAGAGTCAGCTTTTTGTCTGAGCTATCACGTAGCCATTGCGGGAACTCTTCACGGATCAGCTTTTGTGCTTTCTCGAAATCCGCGTCAGTGCGGAAATTGAATTCCACTTGGTTGTTCACCACTTTACCGCGGGCATAACGCACTTCGCTGGTGATCTCATCGACCATAGCTTGCGCTTGTGCGTGGTAAACCGGCTCCATATCCACTTCTAATAAGAACTGCACACCACCACGTAAATCAAGGCCTAGCTGAATCGGTGCGAAGCCCATATCAGTCAACCATTTTGGTGCTGCTGGCTCCATCGCGAGAGCTACAGTTGCGTTGTCTAATAGGCGCTCATTAAGCACTTCTTTGGCTTTCGCTTGTTGCTCGGCATCTTCTAAGATAACCACTAAACGTTTGTCTTTTTGAAAGGCTGATTTGGCTTGGATGCCTTCGCTCGCAAGGTATTGAGTTACCTGAGTAGCGTCGATAGTTTGCTCAGAACGATTACTGATTTGAACCGAAGCGTTCTCGCCATACCAAGAAGGTAGAGCACTTAGAACCATGATGATGATGGTGGCGATAAGCACCACGTATTTCCACTTTGCGTAGTGGTTGATTTGTTTTCTTGGAATGCGCTTTTTCACAGTCAAGATCTCTTATTTGAACTAATGTTTTGCGAACACGAGCGACCACTAGCGGCAACCAGAACAAGCTAATTGAACGATAGTGAGGCTAAAATTATGTGTCGCTATATCTGATTAACTGGCGGATTCAACGGGCACAAATGACCATCGAAACGACCAATTTGGGGTCAAACGATTAGCTAAGAAGATCTCGAAAGTGGGAATATTGTATGTTGCCCTCTTTCCACCCAGAGAGCCGGGAAGATGGAGAACTCACAATACTGGTCCAGTGCTGTTTTTGATCCAACAGAGGTGTGTTGACCAACAGAGAGGCCAGCAAAGAAGGAGGAGAAAAATCGATAAGCAGATGATAAGAAGGCTCTAGATCGGCCCCGCTTTCTTGCTCATTGGTTAATATACGTCGGTAAGTGGTCGCTTGAAGGCTCGATTCAGTATCGTGGTAGTTAGAACTGTCGCCAACGGACGCGGCACCCAACTGAACTTTATCGCACTCTAAATAGGCTGATGGATCATCAACCGCGGCTTGCTTACATTGTTTTTCCGCAGAAGACTGTTTGTTTGCGAAGGATTGCTGTTGAGCTGAGTCGATTTGAAACGGCTTAGAAGGAAACGAATAGCCGTTAGAATTCACTAAGCCAAAGCTCAGTAAAAACAACATTAAGACTAATCGGGTACCCAGTTTAAGCAATCTAATATCCAAACAACATTCTCGTAGATCGTCAATCTACAATACAAATGAAACGCTGTCTTGATTTAAAACATTTTTTTAGAAAATGATACGATGCAACCGATTAAGCGCCGTCTTTCTAAAGAAAAGAAAAAGCCAAGCAACAAGGCTTGGCTTTAAATAATGTAGGAATTAAGCAATTGTAATTATTAAAGTTTAGGACGCATAATGTTCTTAACTTTACGGCTATTGTCACCAAAAATGCGTTGAACTAACACATTCATATCTTCCGCAGTAATCGACCTCGCAACACCCTCAACTTGCGACAAAGCTTCGATGTCGTAACCATGAAGTAGATAACGAGACACATACCACGCTTGGTCAATAGAGCTCATCTCAAGAGGCGTGAAGTCAGCTTCAAACTGTTTCACAACCGCTCGCATTTCTTCCTCAGAGACACCTTGTAGAAGGTCTGCAATCACCTTATCGATCGCCACTTCCACTTCATCAACGTTTTCAGGCGCTATCATCGCACCGATGACCCACTCATGACTCAGCTCGCCGTCTGCAGACGCTGAATACGTATAAGGCGAGTAATCCAAGCTCAACTCTTCACGAATATAAGTATCTAAACGAGTCGCCAACAGGCGTTCTAGCAAGCTTTCCGTGAAGATATCTTTTGCCGTTGCTCCTTGACCGGCTTCGGTTGCTGGCTCTGAGATGACTCGTAAGACGTACTCTGCGCTGTTCACATTGTTGATGGCGAGATCAATGCGTGATTCTGATGGCTGCTTGTAAGCCACCTTAAAGTCCGGCACAGCCGCTTGTTCCAATGGAATCGAAGCTAGATATTTCTGAACTAAAGGCTTCAACACACTAGGGTCGATGTCACCCACGACCACCAATTGGTTATGTCTCATTTGACCAAACAACTGCTGATGAAGATTAGCGATGTCTTCCACAGAAACCGCTTCAACACGCTCTTTATCAACAAACAGGTGACCACTGTCCTGACCATAGATGTTCTGGTTGATTGCTCGTTCAAACTGACCAACAGGACTGTCTAAGAAAGATTCTTGCCCCTGTGCAAACTCCTGCTTCACCGCGTCTAATTGCTCAGGGTTAATTTTAGGAGCCATGATGAAGGTATAAAGCGCAGAAAACGTGTCTTCAAGGCCGTCTTTAGTGATATTAAATTCAATACCATGACGAGTGTTGCCAATGAAGGAATCAGCACGAATATTTTCACGATCCAAGTACGCTAAAAGCTCAGAACCCGTAAATTCACCAACACCGCTTCGAGCGAAAGTGGGTAACGCAACCTCGACCGCTGGGTATAAGTTTGGATCCAAAGCGGCTTTTCCGCCGAGGCTCATGTACATCACACCAACATCATCACCTGCCACATAATCACGCAGGTACCACATGTCGATGCCATTGCTTAACGTCCACTTTTGGATGTATGGGTCGACAGACATTTGTTCCGCAAGCACAACCTCGCCCTGCGAACTTGGTACAGCAAAAGCACTCGCTGTCGCAATCGCGAGCGGCTGTATTCCCGTTTCGCTGTAAGTCGCTTTTAAACTATCTAGCGAGTCGATGATCGCAGCTCTGTCTTCAGAATCATCCAATCCGATAACAAGGAAGTAATCATCAGAAAGCAGGTCTTTGATGTTGTCGTTAATCGCCTCAAGGTTTAGGTTCGCAATGAAGGTTTCTAAACTAGCTTGATAGTCTTTCTGAGATTGGACGATTCGATCAGTCACAAGCGCACTGGCTTTGTAGTTCGCGTGATCAACGCTGTCCATTTTGTCCCAGTCATGCTCGATGTTATCCAGTAAGTCTTGGTAGTAGTGCTGCTCGCCAACGATATCCGTTTTCGACACGCCAAAGTCACGCAGTGATGCCAATGTAGAAAGCAACTCTTGTTGGATAACTTCGCGGCCTCCTGCTGGGAAGCCAACACTGATTGAAGAATAATTCAGAGAACCCATTCGATAGTTATCGGACGCTACCCATTGCGTCGGCAGCGCTGCATCATTGAATACTGCTTCGAGTCGCTGTTGAATGATTTGTTGTGCGGTTTCATCTAACCAACGTTGATGCTGTTGAGCATGAGTTTCAACTCTATCTAAACCGCGGTTGAACGTCAGAGTGATGCTCGGTGCTTCTCTTCCTGCGTATTCAACATAATCACCTTCATTGAACGAGGTCATTTTCTGCTTTTCTGGTCTCGGGGTGTCGCCACGCTCCCAGCTTGAAAACTTCTCTTCAATCAATGGAATCAAGGTTTTGATGTCTACATCACCTGAAATCACTAACTCGGCGATTTGAGGTTGATACCAAGTTTGGTAGAAGTCAGATAAGCCTTGCGGCGTTGCCTCTACAACCGATGTTTTCGAGCCCAATGCATCTTGAGATTCATACGGACCGCCTTCAATCAAGTGGTCATAAAATACCTCTCCGAATGACTTGTCATCAAGACGAGCCATGCGAAACTCACCCAGAATCACGCCTTTCTCTTTTTCAACTTCTGAGCTTGCGATGTCTAGGCCATCACCCACATCACGCATCCACGTCAAGGCAGACTGCAACTCGATGTTATCGGGCAAATCTAACTGGTATACCGTCTCTTCATAAGAGGTGTAGGCGTTAATATCCGCACCAAAGCTAGAACCGGCATCTTCAAACAGACGGATTACATCGTTTTGAGAGAAGTTTTTACTGCCATTGAATGCCATGTGCTCGACAAAGTGAGCATAACCTTCCTGTTGAGAAGTCTCTTGAATCGAACCCGCGTGCACGACTAAACGTACAGAAACAGACTCTTCATGATCAGGATAAACATGATAGGTAAGACCGTTCTCTAGCTGACCTGACTTCCATGCTGGATCCGGTTGGATTAAGCTTTCGGTAGTTTTTGATGTTGAGCTACAGCCAACCAAAGTTAGGCATAATGCCGTCGCTAAATAATATGTTTTCATAACAACCTCTTAATGTCATTCATCGACAATATACAGATTGAGTTAACGATTATTATTTAATATTTAACCCGATGAATATCTTTGTGATCTCGATCTTTATTTTATAAATCACCATGCGATATGTAAGATTGCTTATATTCACTTGAAATAGCACTTTAATAAGAGCTTATGAAATCCATTTAAACACGCTTGCTACATACTTTAAGTGAGCCTCTACATACCTTTAAACAGGGCTTGCGAGGCGCGGCCGCTGAGTGGTTCTACCAAACCTCGTAAAGATTCAGCACAATAAAAAAGCCAAATGCTTGAACATTTGGCTTGGAAGTGAATCCATATATAAAGAGTAGAAGTGGCTTTCAAGAAAAACCACTCACCTAACTAGACCTAACCTTGTGGGCTTAACAAATTCTTCAACTGATAGCTGTTATCACCAAAAATTTCTTTCGCATACTCTGTCATGTCTTGACTAGAAATGGAGTCTGCCGTCCCCTGCAGGTCGAACAACGCCTCAAAACCATAATCATGAATCAGATAACGAGAAATAAACCAAGCTTGTTCAGTAGGCTTATGTTTAAGTGGAGTAAGGTCCGCAACAAGCTGCTTAGCGGCCGTTCGAGTCTCATCTTCAGAAATCCCTTTTGCCGCTTCAGCAATGACCTTATCAATCGCTTGTTCAATTTTTTCTGAGTTTTCTGGAGCCGTTAAAGAGCCGATTAACCAGTCATAACTCGGCTCACTGTCTTGTGCGACCGAGTACACATAAGGCGCATAATCCAAACCTAACTCTTCACGAACATAAGCTGTTAGACGGCTCGACAACACGCGCTGAAGCATATCGTCCATAAACACATCTTTTGCGGTTTTATCGCGAGCTTGCTGGGAAATCACACGCAATAAATACTGACTGCTGTCTTCATTATTGACGGATATATCCATTCGTTTTTTCGAATCAGGACTATAAGCCACCTGATAATCAGGAGACACAGCGGCTTCTAATGGCAATGAAGCAACGTATTGACGCACAAGCGGCTTAATTTCAGCTGGATTAATATCAGCAACAATAACCAATGTGTTGTCTCTTAACTTTTGGAAGAGTTGGTGATGCACGTCTAATATATCTTGCGACGTGACAGCCTTAATATCTTCACTTTCAAGCATCATGTGACGGCTGCTTGTTTGATAGCTATTGCGATTAACCATCTGAATAAACTGGCCAACTGGAGTTTCTAAATATGCTGTACGGTCTTGAGCAAATTCAGACTTCACAGCCTCAAGCTGATCACTGTCTATTTTAGGTTCAGTTACAATGGTGTGCAGCGCAGCTAGACCTTCTGCAAGCGTCTTTTTCTTGGCACTTATTTCTAAGCCATGATGAGTAAAGTTGATGAAGGGGTAGATTTCAATGTCTTCGCGTCTCAAGTGAGCGGTTAACTCCGAACCACTAAATTTACCAACACCACTACGAACCGAAGCGGGCAGCGCAATCTCTACAGCAGGAAACAGCGAAGGATCCAGCGCCGCTTTTCCGCCCTCACTGGCATAGTAAACCCCAACACTATTACCAGCCTCGGAGTTACGGAGATACAAAACTTCAATGCCGTTGCTTAATGTCCACTGCTTCAAATTAGGATCGTCACTCACCTGAACTTGTTTTACAATTTCGCCTTGAGACGCAGGCACACTAAACGCGGAGCTTGCAGTAACGAGCAATGGTCTGTTACCTGTCTTTTTATAGGCTTTTCTGACATCTTTTAGCTCGTTATTCATTGCCTGCAAGTCTTCTTTAGACGATAAACCTAATCCCAAAATATAAGGGCTAGAAAGTAAATCATCTAAATTATCATTTACGGCTTCCAGATCAGTACCCGCAAGAAACTCTTTCAAACTCGACTTATAATCAAGCTGTGATTGAACCATCTGGTTAATCACCAGTGCCGTCGACTTACCGTCAGCATGAGCCACTGCGTTCATTCTCTCCCAGTTAGACTTAATGTCATCAAGGTTCGCTTGGTATTGCTGTATCACACTCGTAAACTCATATTCGCTCACACCATGATCACGCAATGAGGCGAGAGTAGAAATAAACTGCTGCTGACTTTGCTCTCGACTATCGACAGGAAAACCAACCGTAGTAATGGAATACCTTTGGTACTCTAAGAAATAGGGAGTCGAAGCAACCCATTGCACTGGCAACGCAGCGTCAACAAAATCTGAATTCAACCTTTGTTGGATAAGTTGCTGAGCAATATCATCTAACCAAAGCTGATGTTGTTGCTCATGGCTCCGTGTCACTCTTAGCCCACGATCAATCACTATTCCGATGCTCGGTGGCTCGACCCCAGATCCATACGCCACAAAATCTTGAGTATTGTAATCTGCTGATGTGTTCTTCACGGGAACCGGTGTTGTGCCTCTTTGCCAGTCAGAGAAGGTTTCTTCAATCAAAGGGATCACTTCTGCCAGTGTGATATCACCAGAGACAATCACCTCGGTTAACTGAGGTTGATACCAGGTTTGGTAATAGTTTTTTAATTCTTCAACATTCGCATTAGAAACAGATTCTTTATTACCAATGGGATCGTTAGTTTGGTAATTAGTGCCTTCAATCATATGATCGTAGAACTTAAATGAGAGCGGTTTATCTTCAACGCGTGTGTGTCGAAATTCCCCTAATATCACACCTTTCTCTTTTTCGATTTCATCTTCAGACAGCAGTAAACCATCGCCAATATCTCTAAACCAAGCCAACGCTTTATCTAGATTCTTGTTATCGGGCAGATCTAACTTATAGAGGGTTTCTTGATAAGAGGTATAAGCATTTAAGTCGGCGCCAAAGCTAGCACCAGATTGCTCAAACAACTCTACTACATCATTCCCTGAAAAATTTTTGCTGCCATTAAACGCCATATGCTCAACAAAATGGGCATAACCTTTTTGCTGTTCGCTCTCTTGGAAAGAGCCGGCATGCACAAGTAGGCGTACCGATACAGGTTGTTCTCGGTCAGGGTAAACGTGGTAGGTTAACCCGTTATCTAATTCACCGGTGACCCAATATGGGTCGGATTTCAATAACGTTTGTTGCTGAGGAGTAGAACTGCAACCTAGCAATGTGGAGCTCAATACGACGACTAAATAGTATGCTTTCATAACGATCTCTTTGAAGGGCTTTGCTCCAATATATCCGATCGCCAAAGTGTAATAATTCGCCATTAAATCAAACGACTAAAATTTTAGAGCCACTCGATAGAAGTATGAAAGTGTTTGATTTATAAATTACATGCATCAATTATAAAGCCAATATGTCGCGCCTTTTGTTCGTTCGCTACATCCCCTTAAACAGGGCTTGTGAGGCGCGGCTGATCGGTAGTTTCTCGCCTGATACATACGCCGACATCTGGCCGGAGAGGCCTTTTTTTACCTTATCTATCGCAGATACTTTCACCACCACGGAACGGTGGATCTGCCAAAACTCATCAGGATTGAGTTGCGCTATCAACTCTTTTAGCGACACGCGAAGAATAAACTCCTCTAATGCGCCTTCTTGACCCTTCTTAAATATAGACACGTACTTATCTTCAGCTTTGAAATACGCCACATCGTCGACGGCAATCAGGTGGATGTCTTCCCCGATACTGGCCTTGAGCCATGTGAGGTGCTTTTGCTGCGGTCGATAGGGAGGTTGCTGCGAGGTTGACTGGGATAGCTGTTGAAGCTGATTCATTAATGCCGTGATATCGGGCTGTTCCTGAGTGCTACCTGACTGCGTTTGGTTGCTCGACAAGCGTGCTTGAAGCTTCTGACATGTGGCCAGTAAACGTTCTTCATTGATCGGTTTTAGCAAGTAATCCATCGCATTGTGCTCAAAGGCTTTGACCGCGTATTCGTCATAAGCGGTAATGAAAACCACCAATGGCGGCGAAGCTAACTTGTTCAGTTTTTTCGCCAGCGAGATACCATCAAGCTCTGGCATTCGAATATCAAGAAAGACCACATCAGGCTCAAGTTGTCGAATACCCTGCATCGCCTCTAGCCCGTTTTTTGCCTTACCGACGATTTCTAGTTCCGGCCAAACCTCAGCCAAGCTCTTGTCGAGATGGTGCCTTAACAGTGCTTCATCATCTGCGATAATCGCCGTGACACTTGGCTTTGATACTGGGTTATCCATGATTATTCCTTTAAATTCACACTGTAAATCATCTGTTTTTGTCTCTGAGCTTATTTCATAACAGTACTTATTTTCGTAACAGAGCCTAGAGCACCAACTCTGCGTTCTCGGAACTAGTTTCGCTGATGAGCGGTAATAAGATAGTTGATACCACACCGCCCGAAGCTTGCTCGGTGATCGTGAGGCTCGCCTTATCACCATAAAGGGTTTCGATTCGCTGACGAATATTGCTTAACCCAACACCATGACCAGTATTCACCGAGGGCGTTTTCAGCCCTGCGCCATTATCAGCCACTTCAATCTTCAACTGCTCGGCTTGCTGGGTAATACGGATATTCACTTGGCCACCTGCGGCTTTGGGCTCGATACCGTGTGTAAGCGCATTCTCAACCAAAGGTTGAATCAAGAAAGGCGGAATCACTTGCTGATAGCTAATATCCTTCGTCTCAATCGAGAACACTAAACGCTCATCTAAGCGTATCTTTTGAATGTTAAGATAAGCATCCAGCAAGTCGACCTCTTGTGCGAGGGTCGATTGCTCAGTGCGGCTGTTTTTCAGAGTCACACGTAACAAGTCAGTCAGCTTTTCCAGCATCAACTTGGCCTTCGCACTGTCGCTCTCAATCAACACATTAATGGTCGCCAGCGTATTAAATAGGAAGTGCGGTTCGATTTGGCTTTGCAGCTGTTTAAGCTGACTCAGCACCACCACCTTCTCTTGATCAGCCTGACGGCGCTTGGCCACTTCTAATTCGTTGTCGGCACGCAGCTGCTTTTCTCTTGAGTAGAAGTAGTAATAGCAAACCGAGCAGAAGATAACGCCCAACAGCACCACAGATTTAAGATCAGAGATATTGGATCCGAAATACCCGTTTAACCAATAGTGTGCATTCAGAGTACCGAAGGTCATCGCGACCACCATTGAGATCGCCACTTCAAGCCTTCTGGATGTTCTCTTAAACAACTTCACCAAGACGAAAGAGGAACCCACAGCGCTATAGCCAAAGCCAAAACTGATTGCTAGATTAACCGTTAATCCGCCACCCCAAATCGTATGGGTTGTAATCGCAATAAGAACGCAAAATAGCGTGGTGAACGCGAAGCTTTTGATCCATGAAAACCGACTGTTTGAAGAAGTGTTCATTAAAATCGTCCTTTGATATTTATAAGAATCATATGACTATCGGGTAAGTTGGCGTAAGCAGAATCACTTTTACCGCCTAGAAAGCGTGCAGCAAGTTCCAATTCCAACGAT
This sequence comes from Vibrio pomeroyi, assembly GCF_024347595.1. Lineage (NCBI taxonomy): Bacteria > Pseudomonadati > Pseudomonadota > Gammaproteobacteria > Vibrionales > Vibrionaceae > Vibrio > Vibrio pomeroyi. The sequence goes on from NZ_AP025507.1 coordinate 293,880, forward strand.
GAATCGCCATTATCTAACGCCTGATAGTTGAGCCACTGAGTCGCAATAAAACCGCCATCTTGTGGAGACAACATCACATCAAACGTTGGCGTGATATCTTCAAGCCAGCCATGTGTCGAATCCAAAGACCAGTGAAACATGATGTTGTGTTGAACCAAATTAGCGTGCTGATAGCCTTGAGCGTAAGAGCCCGCCAACGATATTGTCATGGGATTAAGAGACAAAGACTCCGCATTCTCTAAAGCGCTTTGCCACTCGGAATCACTCCAAGCGCGGCTATCAAACCAGTATTCCAAGACCACATTGTGGCCAGTGTCATTCGCCCATGTTAATCCGGCTAACGCTTGATAGGCCTCGCCCTGTTCTTCGAGGAAAACAGGTTTAAGCATTGAGTTAGGCTGGCTGTAACCAAGGCTTTGTCGCTGATAAACCATCGAACCATGAAATTCCCACGCGAGGTTTAATACCGAAACCAAGCTCGCGCCAAGCAAACCGTGGCGTACATCGTCGTAATAGGCGACCCATTGATATTCGTGGTCGCCCACTAAGTTGTAACGACGTAAGCCAAAACCTTGTTGCTGATTCTGCTTTTCGAACTCATTCACGTCTTGGAAAGTCCACGAGGAATCGCTATAAAGCAGTGTCCATTCGCCCGTCATATCGAACAGTGACGCCGACGCCACACCCGCGCCCTCTTCTGCGACAATACCCACTGGGTTCTGACGATACGGCTTGATGATGTCTAACGGGCGGTAGCCATAGCCCACGCCCCAATCGAGGCGAACCTTGCCGAGCGTGACATCAAGATAGTGATCTCCGATTACTGAATTCGACACATCAACGCCACCTTGCCAAAACAACTCGCGCACGATGAATTCCGATTCAAAGCTCGCCTCTTGCCCTTGAGGGTTGTTGCTCAAAATATCGTTGGCTTTCACTGCAAGCAGGCCAAGCCAATTGTTATAACCCACCTCAAGATCCAGCAAACCATTAAGTGACTGACGATTGTCAGGAGCTAAAGGGCTAAATGGCGACTCTCGTGATTCAATAGCTTCGGCACTCAGTTGCCAGTCCCACGCTAGGCTCAGATCGTCCGCTTGAGTCGTGTTACTCATACAAGACAATGCAAGCAAGGTAGCGATTGAAGGCTTGATGTGGAATCGACGGCTAGAAGCTTTCATAGCAACCACCTACAGCCCAGACACGCTATTACGCGATAAGTAAGCAGGGTTGTAATACTTATCTGCCAAGGCTTGTTCAATCACTTCGCGGTACTCAATTACAGTTTTTTTACTTGGCTGAATCTTATCAAGCAAGGTCATCGACACCACTGTTGGTAAGCCATCTCGCACGCCTTCAGTAAACCACGCTTGTTTCGCTAGCTTTCCTGAACGCAAATACAAATCCGCTTTAACTGGAAATGCGCGATCTGCCGTTAACCACAAATCAATCGATTGATAGCTCGCGCCTTTGGTTTTCGCAGTTAGCTTTAGGTGATGGGTATCAAGTGTCTCGCTAGTCGGCATCTCAACCTGTTGTTCGGCAACCCACTTGCCTTGATAATCTTCGCTCCAAGTGAGCGTCGAAATATCCCCTACTGAAGCCTCACCCAATAGTTTTTGCATCGGGGTGATACGAATCGGACGGCGTGATTTCGGCATCAGCAGCCAATAGTTGTCTTCAATCATCAACATCTTTTGACCTGCTTCAACAGCCGACTTGAACACGACCAACGACTCTCGGTTTGGTCTTGTATAAACGTTGTACTCACGGGTTTTATCCAGTTGTTCGTCTTGATATAGCGCGACTAAGGAGACCACCTTGGACGCTTGTGCACTGTTCAAGCGGTAGCTGTCTGCTTTAGCAATCATCTCGGTGACTTGTTGTGAATCGACAGCCCAGCTTGGTGCCGATGCTAGAACCAAAGCCAACGCGGAACCTAAAATAGTGAGTGAACGAGTAAATTTATACATAAACCAGCGCCTCCGTGATTGGCTTATTCACGCCTTTACGAGCAGAGAAATAAGCAGCCAGCAAACAGATCGTCAGCACACCTAACGTGGCGTAACCAACCAATTCTAATGAGAAGTAAATGTTGAGTGGGTAACCTTCGGTTCGACCCGGAGGTGGCGGCATTTGTATATCGACTACCAGTAACAACACCGACACTAAGCCACTCACTAGTGCACCTATCGCACTGCCAATCACCGCCAGTAATCCCGCCTCTTTTAAAAAGCCTGCAACGATTTCAGAGGGGTAACTGCCGAGTGCCGACAAGGTGCCAATTTCACGAGTACGCTCTGTGACTGACATGGTCATGGTATTGAACAGCGACACGAACACGACCAATGCCATCACCGCGCCCATGATGCCGAAAATACGGTCGTAAAGGTCTTTAACCTTGGTATAGAAAAACGCACGATCTTGCCATGGAGTAATTTCAATGCCTGAGCCTTGTTGACCATTTTGTCTATTCAGTAACACCTCGATGCGTTGCTGCACGGTCGATGTCTTGCTGGTTTCGAAAAGGAATACCGATAAAGTGCTCACTTTGTCTGAAGCCAAAAGCTCTTGAGCAGTAGTGATGTGTACATACAGCTGACGCTTGTCCAGCTCAGGAACGCCAGTAGAGTAGATACCCTGCACCTTAAAATCAAAGGCATTCAAAGCGCCATCACTGGTAGTCGCGAGCAATGTTACCCAATCTCCAACGGCAACTTTGAGGTTACGAGCAAGGTCAGTTCCCAGCATTACTTGTGGCTCTTGGTTGTCGTATCTTGGCGATTTCACATCCGAGAGGGTCTGACCGCTGCGCACATCAAGAAACGGGCCTTTCATATCGAACTCGCGTTCATTAACGCCCGTTCCCATAAAGATGGTCGACTTACTGCCGTTAGAAACCAGACCGCTGAAGTAGACTCGTGGCTGCACACCACGCACGTCGCTGTCGCCAATAATGCTCTTGGTTAGCTCTTGAACGTTATCCAGACCATTGCTCAGCGGCATGTCTTCATCTTGTTCAAAATAACCCGGCGTGCTCAAAGTAAGGTGACCAGTATCGCGCGCGGTCGATTCCCTTAAGGATTCGTAGGTGTAAAGCCCATAGCCACCCGCACTGGTGAGTGCAAATACGGCAATGGCGATGATCAACACCGAAAGCAGGCTGCGGCGACCATTTCTCAATAAATTAAGCCACGCCAAACGCACCGAGGTTGGAAGACAAAACGTGCTCATTCTTTGTGTTAACTTGCCCATGAGATCGCCTCCGTTGCTGTGACTTGTGGTGCCAGTTGTCCATCGATAAGTTCAATCACTCGATCACAACGCTGCGCCATTCTCGGGTCGTGCGTTGCGACAATAAAGGTAGTGCCCATCTCGTGACCGAGCTCTTTCATAATGTCGATCACAAGGTTGGCTGTGTGGCTGTCTAAGCTGGCAGTCGGTTCATCGGCAATCACTAGGCTTGGGTTGTGGATTAACGCTCTGGCTATCGCGACACGTTGTTGCTGACCGCCTGAAAGGTTGTCTGGGCGGTGATGAACGTAATCTCCTAGCCCAACACGCTCTAACATCTCTTGCGCTCTGGTCTGCTGTTCTTGTTTCGTGCATTGGTTCAACATCAATGGATAAGCGACGTTCTCAAGCGCTGTCATCACAGGAACCAGATTGAAGCGCTGAAATACAAAGCCCAACGACTGACGACGAAAACGCGCAGCAGCAATCTGCTCTGTTGGATACGCTTTGCCATCAATATTGATCTCGCCTCGATAGTCCATATCCAACAAACCAAGAATGTTCAAAAGTGTACTTTTCCCTGACCCAGACGGGCCACACAGCGCCACCATTTCACCGCGTTTGATTTGGCCATCGACTCCCTTGAGAGCATCTACACTTTGCCCGCCAGTGAGATACGATTTGCCGATACCTTTAAATTCAATCATTCCGTTGTCCTCCGATTACCAATCCATTCTTAAGCGTTCACAGCTACTATTTAGCTTTCGCGCCCATTATTTAGCATTCGCAACTATTACTTGGCTTTCGCTATTAGGGCCTTCGCCGTCATGGTTTCGATGTTGCCAGCATCAGCAGTTTCCATTTGTTCTAACCAAGCTTGTGCTTGCTTAAGGTCTTCAGCACGAATCGATGCCTCAATTGCATAACGGTAAATCCACGATGTCGCAGCGAAATGCTGTTGCTGGAAAGCATCTTCAGCCAGTAGCGAGAGGAACAGGTCATAACCACGGTCGAAATGGTTAAACATGTCGGGTAGAGAGGTGTAAGTCACCGCAGCCATGGCGCGAGTTAGGTAAGAATCTGGCAATCCTTGAACACGAGGTTGCTCATGAATCGGTTGGTCTTCGTCTTTTAACAGCACCAGTGATTTATCAATGGTCGATAAACCCTTTTCTACATACTTCATCTTGTTCCAAGGTAAGAACGCATCACGACCCATCAGGGTTTCTGTGCTGCCTAGGTAAACCAAAGTCAGAGGCGTCGAGCCGTCTTGTTGCAGCGTGTCGTTAAGGCGTTCATAAGCCACTTCAACCATGTCTTCATTGCCTTGCGCGGCTTGGTTGTAAATATCAAGCACGTCTGAACTTGGGTTCGCCAGAGCTAACGTAGGAGCGAAGGAAACAAGCCCAATCAAAAATGATCGCTTAAATTGAGAAGTAAATGAATAAGTAGTATTTGCAGTAGCCATGATTTCTAATCCCTTTCAAATGTTGACGTTGAAAGGTTAACTAGAATTTGTCATGCAGTTTTATCAATGCGACGAATGGTAAAAATGAGGAGTGAATGGTTGAGTTGGGGCGTTAGTGGGAGAACGAAAATCAAAGTAGTGAACTTTCCTTCATCTCAACCTGAGGCTGGTATTACGGTATAAAAATACAATAGGCTGCAGTACAAGAGGAACGTATGCCTTTGAAAAAGAGACTCCAATGAGCCCCCTTTTCTATTTCGATTTATCTGAGCTATTCGCTAGCTTTTTATGGCTCGGCTTTGTTCCCTTTATCAAACTGGAACATGGTGTGCTTCCACTTTGATTTTATGATGATGGCTCATCTTATGATTGTTAACGAAGTCTTTTCCGTCCACAAATTTCGTTTTCGTACCATTAGTAATGGTTGCAATGGTATTCCCAAAGACGGAATCAGTATGACGGGCATATTCACTCATCGTGGTCTTAACGCCGCGCTCAGCAAATTTTTTCTCCATCATGCGAGAATACGTAACGAATTCAGCAGGTGTGATTTTTTCGTTTAGTTTCGCGTTGCCTACAACCTCACTTACAACTTCCGTTGGCGATAACGATTCATCGAGACTATTTAGGATCTCCACTGCTTTTTTCGGATGTACCGTCGGTGCCCTTTCACAGGTATACAACCCATAAAGGAACTCAACAATCATCTCAATACTGTCTTTCTCGTGTCCCCCCATCAAAAAGCTGCCATTTCCGACTGAGCCTCCCTGATATTTGCTCTCGCCATTGAGATGCTTAGCTAAGTTGCCATCGGGCTTTATGCCTACACCTATGTCGAAGAAATAATCCCCTTTATTTAAAGCCAGTAAAGAGACCATGTTCTTCGCAAAAGCTGGACTGCCGTGATTGATACTCGCCTCATACAACTCAGTCATCTTCTTAGCAATCTCTGGCGTTGACATGTTTTTCTTCGTTAACAACTCATCAACGGAAACGAACTTAACATTCTCAGGAATCTCGACGCGAGAGTCGTAACATGTTCGTCCTTTAGTACGTCTATCGACATAGATGACGTGTTTAACCTTTGGGGTAATTTTTGCATTACTAATCACATTTAACAGACCATGTTCCTTTTCGACACTAGGAATAATATTGTCTTCGTCACTTTCGGCCTTAGTGTTTACCCAACAATAAGCAACGGTCTTAGTTGGAAGTTTAGAGAACGTCGGTTTCGCACATAGCAAAGAGCTAAAACCACTCTTTTTCTTGTCTTCTTTTAATTGAGTTAATGTTACGTCGGTATTTTCGCTGTTGCGTTCAGCAATAACTCTTTCTCGATTTTCCGCCCAACGTTGATTATCAGCCTGAGTAACTGTGAGTTCTTCCTTGCGAGCCAAACGCTGTTTATGAGCGCGCTCTTGGGGTGATTGTTGTGTTTGTTCTGTGTAGTTACTTGGTGAAGATTGATATCGCATTAAATTGCCCCTAAACATAAAAATGTAAGCAATTGTAACAATATGATAAATCTATCAACCGAATATACAGTGGTGATAAAACAACCACCAAAATGGCTAATTTTACTAACAGAAAGCTCATTTTGAAGGATTATTGCGCGTAAGCTAGTTGGTCATTCTTATAGTGAAACACACAGTTCAAGATTAGAAGACGACTAAAAATAACTGTGCGGAATGCTATCCACACTCGATTTTTCAATACACAAACAAAAATAGCCGCTAATCAGCGGCTATTTTTAATGTTCCAAATGAGGCTTCGACTACTTTATTCATCAGAGCCAACAACTTAAATTAACCTACTTTCTTAATCATCGTCGCTGGGTTGTAGCCTTTCTCGCCTTTGCTCACTGGTTCGCTCGGGTTGTAGTGGCGCATCAGAACATTAAATTTTCCCGTGCTATTACCGTCCATCGTTGGAATGTTGTTTGGCTGACCTTCACATCCGAAACGGAGAGTGTAGGTTCCATCGCTGTTCATAACGGGTGCCATTTCACTCGAAATATTGGCTTTATCGTTAAACATGCGTCCATCAGCGTTATATACGGTCGCAGACCAGAATGAGCCGGCCTTCGGATCTTTGAAAGTCGTCTCGTAACATGCATTCGCATCAAAGTACTGACTGGTTTGATAGATGTTATCTTCGACCATCGCACCACCCCAACCGCCAGCTGCGCCAACGTAATTCATGTAATCAGTTTGGCCGCTTTCTTTGTTACCAAACGCCTTTGATTGGTCATATCCGTCACTGAAATCGATGTTGCCAGCTTTATCCGTGGCCTTGAACGACGCCATGTCCCATTCTTTTACTTTAAACGGCTTCTCACTGCCTGTTTCAATCTTCAGGTTACGGCGAGCATCATCTTCAAGCGCACGAACAATAACGAATGCGTGATCCGTTTTTGCGCTAATTTTATGGCGACCCGAACCGTAGATCATTGGCTGCGTCTCGTGGTTTTCATCAACGACTTGCAGTGACACATATTGGTCAGTTTCTGGAACCGTCACGTAGACATCATCGTTCGACATATCGATGACAGAAACGGAGTAAAAGGTATCTCGATTCATTCGAACAACGAACTGCTCTTCTGGAACGCTGCTCGGTACTGGCATCTCAAAGAATGTATTGATACCACCCGCTTTCTCCACCACCGCGCCGAGACGCATATTGGTGTATGCCTGAGCAAAATTATCTTCCGTGACGATGGTTGGCGCTGCAATAACGCCGGTTGAGAATAAAGCGACAGCAGTAAGGGGAAATAGTGTTTTCATAGTAGCGACCTTTATATTTCAAAGTGAATGTCATTTGGAAGAGTATTATTTGCTCTGCCGATAGTGATCACTTTATACTTCCAAAATGGAAAGCGTGGAAAATAGGACTTGCCAGGATGGAAAGTATAGACTTGAACTTACTGCGTACCTTTGTGTTGCTGTGTCAGTCGAATAGCCTTAAAAGGGCAGGGATGAAACTGGGGATCTCAGAAAGCGCCGTCAGCAAGCAAATGACCAAGCTAAGAGAGCAATTAGGACACCCACTTTTCGAACGCACCACGGAAGGGTTAAGACCAACGCATTACAGCAAATCTATTTTGCCCAAGATTGAACAAGCCTTGTCCTTGATGCACTCCGCTACCTCACCAGAAACATTCAACCCTGCCACCTATAAAGGGCCAATTACCCTTGCTTTCTTCGCTTACACACTCGAATTTTCAGGTGTTAGTTTATTTAGGGAGCTCTCGAAAACATTTCCCAAAGCACAAATTGAGCTGAAAACTTGGACATCAGATACAGAACAAAAATTAGAAGAGGGTGATATCACCTTAGGTGTGCATTTTCTAAATGAAGAGCGTAGTTCGAATATCTTCCAGAAACGCATCATGCCCGACCAACTGGTGATCGCCGTATCAAAATCATTAGGGCAACTAACATGGGAAGAGGCATTGCAGTTGCCTTTTATCAAGATCCGAAGCCAAGGTTGGAATGAAGAACGTTACCGATATTTAGAAATGTTGAAAAGTAGTGGAATTGACCCTCACATCAGTATCACGGTGGACAATTTTTCAGTTGCGAGGCAAATTCTAGAGCAAGGTGACCACGCCTGCGTATTAAGTGATAGTTGGAAGGACGCTTCGCTTAACACCATAGAACCACCCAAAGAGCTTAGGATTGATCTAAACCTTGTGTCCTGCATGCGCCTCGTCGATCGCCAAAGCCCTCTAAACCTTGCCGTTCATGAAGTGATTAAAAGGGTCATGCTTCAATCTAGATAGGTCTCAATCTAGATAGGCTTTAATCAAGGTAGTTAATGCCCTGAAACGAGTTAAAAAGGCTCGTTATCATTTAATACAAACAAAAATAGCCGCTAATCAGCGGCTATTTTTAGTTATCCAAACGAAGCTTTAATTACTTCGATCTTTCTACTTCTTCGTCTCTTCAACGACAGCTTTCATCAATACTGATGTATCCATGCGTCCTTGTCCTTCAGCAGACAGTGCCTTGTAGGCGTTGTTAGTCTTTTCAGTCAATGGAAGTTGAATACCTTGACGTTCAGCTTCATCTAGGCAGAAGCCTAAGTCTTTGATCATCCAATCAATTGCGAAGCCGAAATCGAACTTGTCTTGCGCCATTGTTGTAGCGCGGTTTTCCATCTGCCATGAGCCAGCAGCACCGTTTTTAAGGCAATCAACCAGAGTTGGGATATCCAAACCTGATTTTTCAGCCAATACCAAGCCTTCAGATAAGCCGTTCAATACACCCGCGATGCAGATCTGGTTAACCATTTTCGCGCGTTGGCCTTGGCCTACTTTACCCATCAGAACTGACGATTTACCGTAAGCTTCAAATACAGGTTGAAGGTCGTTGAATAGCTCTTGCTCACCACCACACATGATAGTTAGCACGCCGTTTTCTGCGCCCGCTTGACCACCAGACACTGGTGCATCCATAAAGCGAACACCAGCTTGCTTCGCAGCGACTTCAAGCTCTTCAGACAGGATTGCTGACGTTGTTGTGTGGTCAACAAGAATTGCGTTTGGCTTCATTGCCGCCAGTGCGCCTGTTTCGCTGGTTGTCATGCTGCGCACGTCGTCATCGTTGCCTACACAAACCAATACTACGTCCGCTTCTGCGACACACTCAGCTACACTCTCAGCGGCTTTACCTTGGTGTTTATCAGCCCAGTCTAATGCTTTGCTATGAGTGCGGTTAAATACCGTCACCTCAAAACCGGCTTTGACTAGGTGGCCTGCCATTGGGAAACCCATTACGCCTAGCCCGATAAAACTTACTTTCATTTCTTTCTCCTTTTCATTTAACTCAGCTCATCATGATGGAACGATCGAACGCTCTCAATTAAGGTCTCGATAAGCAAAGTCAAAGCCTTCGGCTGATATTTTCTTTCTTTGTACACTAAATACGCTTGGCGATCACCCCGATGATACTCAGGGAGCACTTGAATCAGATTCATTTCCGGAGAAACATGACGAAAAGGCAGTGAGGCGATACCCAATCCCTTTTGCGCTGCGGCCGCGACCGCATAAATATCGTTAACGATGAACTTAGGTTTTATCGTCACCATCTGCTCTAACTGACCAGATTTGTAGAGCGGCATATCAAACACATCATCGACATTAATCCACTCTTGATGCTCGAGATCGTCTGGCTTTTTAATCTCTTCACGAGAATCCAGATACTCTTGGCTTGCAAAAAATCCATGCTTGGCCTTAAACAGTGGTCGCGCAATCATGCCTTCCATGTCGGAAATTTGAAACGTGATCAACAAATCACGATCGGTTTCAGGCACCACTTGCTGTTGGCTCAAAATGAGGTTGAGCTGTACTTTTGGGTACTCAGCAAGGAATTGCTCAACGGTCGGGCGAAGAAAACCACTATAAAAGTTATGAGGAACAGCGAGCTTAACCTTACCTTGAATGGCATCGCGCTCTTCAAGCAAGCTACTAAACCCTTGATGCAGGGATTCCATACCACTGCTCAGCGCTGCAAAGGCCGCCTCACCATCTTTAGTGGCCACCAGTTCTCTACCCTTCTTCTCCAAAAGGCGAATGCTCAGGCGCTCTTCCAAGGCGGTTAATCGGCGCGACATGGTCGACACCGGCAATTGGAGTCGCTTCGATGCCGACAACAACGATCCCTCTTCCACCACAGTACAAAACAGGAATAGATCATCAATGTTTCCAAATATGGAATTCATACTTCTATATGTGCCTATTTTTCTCATTTATGGATAAGAGTAACCTTAATGCATTCCAATAACAAAATCACTAAGGAGAGCGGATGAAAAACAAACTGCATTGGGTTACCGCGATACTGTCTTCACTTGTCATGGCATTCATGATGTCGGGGATCATTTCGGGTTATAAGATGGGTTTCAGTCAAGCATGGCCACCAATTTGGTTAAACAGCTTTTTGATTGCTTGGCCGTGTGCACTCACACTGAGCCTAACCTTGTTACCGCAAGTTAGAAAGGTCGCCGAGTGGCTATGTCGCCCAAGATCAAAAACGATAACCAAAGTGAGTTTATGCGATGAATAACGCCATGAATTCCAAAGTTATTTATAGAACCAGCGGAACGATGATCAAGGAAAACAATCATTGTTACCGACATAAAAAAACCGAGCACTAGGCTCGGTTTTTTAATAACTGTTGTTACTGTAAAGATTACAGCTCAGCGTTGTGGTAAACCTGCTGAACATCATCACAGTCGTCAAGCATGTCTAAGAACTTCTGGAACTTCTCAGAATCTTCTTCAGCTACTGGCGTAGTCGTTTGAGGAACGAAAGTGATTTCCTCAACATCTAGCGTTAGCTCTGGGAACGCAGTGTTTAGTGCAGTCTTCGTTTTGAAGAACTCAGTCGTTGGAGCGAATACAGTGATAACACCGTCTTCTAGCTCAACGTCAGTCACGTCTACGTCTTCCATCATTAGCGTTTCTAGGATGATCTCGTCATCTTCGCCTTTGAACTGGAATACAGCTTGGTGAGCGAACATGTGAGAAACAGTACCTTCAACACCGATTTTCGCGCCAGTCTTAACGAAACATTGGCGAACGTCTTGGAAAGTACGGTTGCCGTTGTCAGTTAGACAGTCAACGATCACGCTTGTGCCACCTGGGCCAAAACCTTCGTAACGAGCTGGTTGGAAGTCTTCACCGCCGCCGCCGTTCGCTTTATCGATCGCTTTGTCGATAACGTGAGCTGGTACTTGGTCTTTCTTCGCTTTAGCAATCAGGTGCTTAAGAGGTAGGTTCATGTCTGGGTCAGAGCTGCCGTTCTTAGCCAGTACGTAAATCTCTTTACCGTATTTAGAATAAACTTTAATTTTTGCGCCTGCAGTTTTCGCCATTGAGGCCTTGCGCACTTCAAAACTTCTTCCCATCGGGATCTTCTCTCTGATTCAATTAACGGTGCAAATTCTAGCAAATTACTGTGTCATTTCAATTCTACAGCATTGCTGGGCAAGGTTTGTCTGCGTTTATGCGACACCCATTACCCGTTTGTATTTTTCTACAGACTGTTCAAACCACACCTTTTCATCTGGGTCACCTAGCTTCATTGCTTCTTCAACAATGGCTTCAGGGCCACATTTCGCTTGCTTCAGTTTCCATACAAGAAATGATGCTTGCTTATCCAGTTCGATTTTATTTTTCTCGCTGGGTGGAAGGAGTGAAAGGTTGATAGACATTGCTAGCCTTCGTCTGTAATACACTTGGCCGAGAAATATATCATAGAGCAGCCTCATAAAACCAATACTATGAGTAACAGAAAGGGTTTATGAGACCCGAAACCAAGCAAGTCACTGATGCAGGTCAAGCTAGTTTGAGAGAAGTGACGCCCCATGATGCGAAAGTATTACTTATTCGACTCACCTAATGAGCCGAATAATGAGTTAATCACATCACAAAGGCGAAAGCGTAGTTTCTAACCTGCAATACTACTCACTCACCGCGAACACATCGCAGCGTGAGGCGCAGATGAAATCATTTTTGTGGAGGCCTTTGATTGAGTGGCTCCACCAAGTTACGGTGACTTTGCCCCATTCCAATAAGATAGAAGGGTGATGGAATTCTTCTTCTGCTAACTCTGACACTTTGTTGCTGAATGCCCATGCTTGCTTGTAGTTCTTAAACTTAAACACCTTCTCAAGCTGTGGGATGCCGTCTCTTTCCATGATCTGCCAATCAGACAACTCCAATAGTAAAGATTGTTGCTCATCTTTACTTAGGGCAATCGCGTCGATACTGCAGGCTTCGCATTTTTGTTCATTCAACATGTGTTGGTTCCTTGGGTTCAAAAAGTGGTGGTAGTAACCCCGCATCAATCGCGAGATCAGCTTGCTGTAATAGGTTTTCCTGACTGATTTTGAAGAGCTCAGATAGCTCGTCGATTACGTAATATTTCGGCTGCATGATGTCGATGCGGTAGGGGGTTCTTAAAACGGTTTGTAGATCGAACCGCTCTCGAACGGCCAAATCCCCTCCCAACGCATACATGGTTTCCGCCGGAGACGAAAGAATGCCACCACCATAGATTTTCAATTGTTGGCCTTCTTTTACTAAACCGAACTCGACCGTAAACCAATACAAACGGGCAAGATAAGCGCGTTGTTTGGATGTCGCCGCTTGGCCTAGTTTTCCATAATGCTCAGTGAAGGCTGCGAAATCAGCATTAGTGAGCATGGCACAGTGACCAAAAATTTCATGAAAGAAATCAGGTTCTTGCAAATAATCGAACTCGTCTCGCGTTCTCAAAAATGTCGCGACGGGGAATTTCTTATTCGCAAGCAAATCAAAGAAACGGTCAAAATCGATTAACGCCGGAACAGGCTGAACCTGCCAACCTGTTGTTTCCTTTAGCACTTTGTTTATCTCTGGAAGTTGGGGAACTCTGTCTAATGGCAGATCCAGCAGGGTCAAACCGTGCAAATAGGCATCACAAGCGCGGTCACTAATGACGTCCAGTTGTCTTTTCACCAAGTCGTGCCAAATGGCATCTTCTTCGAGGCTCCACTCAACCCATCCCTCTTGGCTCACGGGCTTAGAATGATATTGAGTCATTACACACCTCCTTTTGAATGTCTCACTTTAAGCCTATCTCCACTCCTTATAAGCGCCAATTTGCGTGATTTTTCGAAATAAGCGATCGTGTAACATTTTATTTACACAATTCCGCCAGGCGCTTATTTTGCTGAACTTTTGACTTTGTAAAACCTAAATACCAGACTGAAAACGTTAACTTTTTGTTAAAGGTAAAGGAATGCACGAAAGCAATAAGCCCATTTGGCAGCCAAGCGAGCAGCGTATCGCCGATGCCAACTTAACCCGATTTATCGAGAGCCTTGAACAGTCTGGGTTAAACCTAGATAGGGACGTAAAAAGCTACGCCGAACTCCATCAATGGTCTGTGGAACATCCCGAGTCGTTTTGGCAGAACGTTTGGCAGTTTTGTGGAGTGGTCGGCTCGCAAGACTCTATTAATAAGGTAGAAAGCGAGACCATCAAAGCTCAAGGTGAGAGCCGCTGGCAGCAGCCTAAATCGAATCGTGATGCGGTTTGGTTTCCCAATGCACAAGTAAACTACGCCGAGAACTTGCTGCGTTTGGCACAAACCATGCCTAATGAACTGGCGATTTGGTTTGAGAATGAACGTGGCGAACAACAGAGTTATACATGGAAAACCCTGTGTGAAGCGGTCTCTAGCGTTCAGCAATGGCTTGTCGATAGCGGAGTGAAGCAAGGTGATGTGGTTGCTGCGTATACGCCCTATCTGCCACAAACCGTAATAGCGATGCTGGCAGCCACCAGCTTGGGCGCGATTTGGACATCAACCTCGCCTGATTTCGGTGTCGAGAGTGTGATTGAGCGATTTGGCCAAGTGAAACCTAAGGTGTTGTTCACCTGTGATGGCTATACCTTCAATGGCAAAACATTCGATATGACGGATAAGAACCGTGAAATCATCGAGCACTTAACCGAGCTAAAACAGGTGTGTCAGATCGGATATTTGGGAAGGAATGACTTTGAAAATGATGTGTCGACCCGAAGCTGGCACAGCATCATTAATCACTATCAGCCACAGCCTGTACGATTTGTGCGTGTCGGCTTCAATGAACCATTGTTTGTACTCTACTCTTCCGGTACCACAGGCAAGCCTAAATGCATTGTGCATTCTGTTGGTGGCACTACCATCAACCACCTAAAAGAGCATCAACTTCATTGCGACGTTAAGCCAACCGATCGCGTGTTCTACTACACCACATGTGGTTGGATGATGTGGAACTGGCACGTCTCTGCGCTCACCAGCGGTGCTTGTTTGGTGATCTTTGATGGCAGCCCAGTTTATCCGCAACCAAACGTTCTATGGGACTTGGCACAGCGCGCCGATGTGTCGCTGTTTGGTACCTCAGCCAAGTATCTAGAAGCTATCGAGAAGGCAGAGCTCTCACCTATCGACAACCATTCTCTTCCCCACTTAAGAACACTGTGTACGACCGGTTCTGTGCTTTACCCAGAGCAGTTTGATTACGTTTACAAACACATCAAACAAGACCTGCATTTGGCGTCCATTTCTGGTGGTACGGATATTTGTGGCTGCTTTGTGTTGGGCAACCCTATCTCACCAGTGTATCGCGGTGAGTGCCAACAGGCAGGGCTTGGCGTCGACATCAAAGTGTTCAATTCAACGGGTCATAAAGTCGATCACGAACGTGGTGAACTGGTGTGTACAAATTCCCTCCCCAATTTCCCTGTCGGCTTCTGGAATGACACCGGAGAGCGCTATCACAGCACGTATTGGGATAGGTTCGATAATGTGTGGCATCACGGTGACGAGGTCTCACAGAGCGTGCATGGCGGCTACCTGTTCTATGGGCGAGGCGACACCACACTCAACCCTGGTGGCGTGCGAATAGGTACCGCCGAGATCTACCAGCAAGTGAACACCATTGACGGCATCATCGACTCCATCGCCGTCGGTAAAGATGTCGACCGCAATGAACAGATTTGGTTGTTTGTTCAACTGCAGCAAGGCGTGGTTCTCAATGAAACGTTATTGGCAACCATCAAGAGTAAGCTCAAATCATCTTGCTCGCCAAGGCATGTGCCTAGTCAGATTTTTGCTATCAGTGACGTGCCAAAAACACGCTCAGGAAAACTGGTGGAGCTGGCGGTGAAACAGGTGGTGAATGGCAAACCCGTCGAAAACATAGGCGCCATAGCCAATGCGGACGTGCTCGATGAGATAAAGCATGTGATTTCGCTTTAGCGATCCTATCTCACAAGCTCTCAATTAGAAGAAAGTAACTTCCAACGAAAAGCCCTCCACGACTGAACATCGTGGAGGGCTTTTTGATCATAGCAACTGTTTCGTCTTAACCTGAACTATGCGTTCGCATCCGCCTGATTCTCTGGCATTGCGTCGATGAACGCGGGTAACTTATTACACGCTTCGACAATTGAGTTAATCAACGGATAAGGCAACATATCAACACCAAAGCGCAGCGCGTTGTAGACTTGCGGCACCAAGCAAATATCGACGATACAGGGCGAATCCGTGAGGCTATATACCGAGTCGCCGTGCGCTTTTCTGTACTTCGCCAGCTTCTCTTCTAAAGCATGGAAACCCTGGCTCATCCAATGATGAAGCCAATCCACTTTCATCTCCTGTTCACACGACAACTCTCGCTCCAAATACTGCAGCACGCGCAGGTTGTTCAGAGGGTGAATCTCCATCGCAATATCCTGAGCCATCGCCAACGCTTGATAACGTAGTGGTGTTTGCTCAGGAATCAACAAGGAGTCTGGGCTGCTCTCATACACATAGTTTTCGTCTAAGTATTGCAAGATCGTCAGCGACTGATTGAGTTGAACGTCACCATCCACCAGTACTGGCACTAATTCACTGGCATTGAGCTCGCGATATTGTGGATCATGCTGCTCGCCGCCATTACGCACCAAATGCACCGATTTCGACTCATAGCTAAGTTGCTTTAAGTTCAAGCCAATACGCACTCGATAGGCTGCCGAAGAGCGCCAATAACCGTAGAGTGTGATGCCCTTGTCCATACTATTCCTCTCTGTCGCTGTACTCTTGTTGTTATCACTAGCGTGGTCGATATTGACTGACTTTTTGGTCAATCGCGCCAAAGATCGAGTCACCATCGACATCGAACATCTCCAGGCAAATCGAATCACCAAACGACATGAATTGAGTTGAAGGCTTACCATCACGAATCGTCTCTATCATGCGCACTTCAGCAATGCATGAATAGCCTACGCCGCCCTCGGCAATTGAGGTGTCGTGGTCAGTGCCTTGCTTATTCGATACCGTGCCAGAGCCAATGATCGCTCCGGCCGACAGTGGGCGAGTTTTCGCAGCATGGACGATCAGCTCCGCGAAATTGAAGGTCATGTCTACACCTGCATTCGGGCACCCAAAAGGCTGGTCGTTGTAGGTTGAAGTCAGTGGCAGGTGTACCTTACTGCCTTTCCATTGTTCACCTAGCTCATCAGGCGTCACGGCAACCGGAGAAAACGCTGAAGAGGGTTTAGACTGGAAGAAACCAAAGCCCTTGGCGAGCTCTGCTGGAATCAAGCCACGTAAAGACACATCATTCACCAACATCAGTAAACGAATCGAATCATGCGCTTGCTTAGCACTGGCACCCATTGGCACATCTCCGGTGACTACCGCGACTTCTCCCTCGAAATCGATACCCCATTCGTCACTGGCAAATTCAATATTGTCACGTGGCCCGATAAACGCATCTGAGCCGCCTTGATACATGAGCGGGTCAACCCAGAAACTTTCTGGCATTTCAGCACCACGCGCCTTACGCACCAGTTCAACGTGGTTTACATAGGCGCTGCCATCCGCCCATTGATAAGCGCGTGGCAATGGTGATTCACAATACTGAGTGGCAAACACTTCACTGCCCGTCACATGCCCGTTATTTAACGAGGTGTATAACTCTTCTAACTGAGGTGCAACGCTGTCCCAGTTATCCAAAGCGACCTGCATGGTTGGCGCCAGATGCATCGCGTGAAAGATTTCGGTGGCAGGTACGCACTGTTTGAGATCTTTACTCACGACCATCAATAGGCCATCACGAGTACCATTTTTCTTGGTTGCTAATTTCATCCTTGTTGCCCCTTACTTCTCTTGCCAACTGTAGACATATTCTTTGTTTTCAACGCTATCGAGTTCGTCAGAGAACTGCAGCGCGTGGCGAGTATCGATCATCACCGCCACTTCATCGGTAAACTTCTTCTTGTGCGCCTGACCCGCCTTGAAGGCTTTAGGGTGAGGTCCATGAGTGAAGCCTGCAGGATGGAAGGTCACCATGCCCGCTTCAATATTGTCACGGCTAAAAAAGTCACCAGCGTGATAGAACAGCACTTCGTCGTAGTCATCATTGTTGTGGTAGAACGGCACTTTCAATGCACCAGGGTCGCTCTCAATTGGGCGAGGTACAAAGGTGCACACTACAAAGCCTGCGCCAACAAACGTTGTATGCGCAGAAGGTGGCAAGTGGTAGCGATGTGACATCAGCGGTCTGATATCGCGCCAATTCACTTTCACCACCGCTAAGTCACCATGCCAGCCAATTGCATCCAATGGATTGAACGGATAAGTGATCACACTGACTTTGTCGTGGCGTTTCACCTGAACTTGGGTTTGATCTTCTGAATACTGAGCGCGGAATTGATCATTGATTGAAGGGATGTCGAGCACAGCAGGATCAAACACCGCGTGATTACCGACCATGCCTTTCTCTGGCAAGGAGTAAGCCGCGTCTGTGTTCTCAATCATCAAGATAAACATCGGCTCGCTTGGCTCTAAGCGCCAGTTGGTCGAGCGCGGGATCATCACG
The DNA here is from genome assembly GCF_024347595.1 of Vibrio pomeroyi. Lineage (NCBI taxonomy): Bacteria > Pseudomonadati > Pseudomonadota > Gammaproteobacteria > Vibrionales > Vibrionaceae > Vibrio > Vibrio pomeroyi. Next base: position 311,979 of record NZ_AP025507.1, read on the forward strand.
TAATCCCCTTCACTCACCGCTAGATGACCATAGTCACAATAGAAATCGGCGCTGCCTTGGTGAATGAACAGCAGCTCATCACCGTCGGAGTTACGCACTAAGAAATCCATCTTCTCATCCATGCGCCATACGCGAATTTTGCAGTCCGCATTGTGCAAAAGATGAGGCACCGCCCAAGGCGTTATCTGGCTAGCTTTCTCCACCAGCGTAAAATCAAAAGCGCGAGGACGCAGATCGCCCTCCCACTCCGACCAACCTGTTGGGGCATGTTGGTGATGAAAGTGAGCAGCAGGGCCGAAGAATCCACTTCGGCCCGCTTCTCGCTCATAAATTGCCTCTTCGGGGAAGTCGGCATGCGCTTGTTTAGAACACACCCCCTCTCGATGAGGAAACGAGATCCATTTATGCATCGTCTAATACTCCTCGACGAATCTGGTCCTCTTCAATCGATTCAAACAGCGCCTTGAAGTTACCTTCGCCAAAGCCTTCATTGCCTTTACGCTGAATGATTTCAAAGAACACAGGCCCGATTACTGTCTGCGTGAAAATTTGCAGCAAGATGCCGTCTTTGGTCGGTGCGCCATCAATCAGAACACGCAGGTCGCGCAGCAAATCAGTGTCTTCCCCGTGGCCTTTCACACGATCGTCAACTTTCTCATAGTAGGTATCTGGGGTTGGCATAAAGTCCATACCGCGATCACGCAGAGTCTTCACGGTTTTGTAGATGTCATCCGTTGCGAGTGCGATGTGTTGGATACCTTCGCCGTTGTATTCGCGAATAAACTCTTCGATTTGTGATTTGTCGTCGGAAGACTCATTGATAGGAATGCGGATTTTGCCACACGGTGAGGTCATGGCGCGGCTCACAAGGCCTGTCAGCTTGCCTTCAATGTCGAAGTAACGAATCTCACGGAAGTTACCAAGACGCTCATAGAACCCAGACCACACATCCATATTGCCTTGTTTCACGTTGTGCGTGAGGTGGTCGATTTCATACAAGCCAACATTGGCTTCGGCCATGCGCTGTTCCGCATCGTCATAGAATCGGAAATCGACGTCATAGATGCTCTGCTTGCCATAACGATCCACAAAATAGAGCAGGCTTTCACCGATGCCGTAAATGGCAGGAATGCTCAGTTCCATCGGCCCTATTTCTGTCTTGTACTCTTCACCACCGCCCTTGAACGCTTGCTCCATTGCAGCTGTTGCTTCGTTGACACGAAAAGCCATGCCACAGACCGATGGCCCATGCACTTTAGCGAACGCTGCCGCTTGGCTGTGAGGCTGTTCATTGACGATAAAGTTGATGTCACCTTGTCGATACAGCCAAGCCTCTTTTGAGCGGTGCTTGGCGATCTCAGCAAAACCAAGTGACACAAACAGCGCTTTAAGTTGCTCAATTCCCTTGTGGTCGACAGCTGTGTATTCAACAAACTCGAATCCATCCGTACCAAGCGGGTTGTATGACTCCACCATGAACTTTCTCCTTGTACCTATCGGTTTTGTATTACTGGTTTTTATTACGTGACTTCTTATTGCTTGAAGAAGTGTTGAGTGTTTTTTGTCCTTAATTAAATTTGGCCCACAAGCCGACAGATTGGAATGGATGGAGAGAAATGAACAATCACGCTAAAAACCCGTCAATTTGTAAAATATTTGTTACACACGAATCACAACAACAAGAAAGTGAGTGCTATCAAGGGATTGAAAGACGGTGGTTTGATTTACAAGCAAGCAAGAGATGTTATTGAATTGTTACAGGTGCACTTTTGTTAGTTAAGATGATAAATCGAACATTAGACTGATGATGCAAAAAAGCCGCTGTAGTCAGCGGCTTGATGAGTTCTAGAACGAAGCTAATTCGAATATAGGATTCGCGTTAATCCCAGTTGAGAATCGACCAATTCGGTTGTTCGGCCAGTGCTTTCAAACGCGAGCATGGGTTCACCAGATACGCAAAATCAGCGTGCTCACACAAAGGTAAGTCGTTGATTGAATCGGTATAAAAGTGAATGTCTGAGTAGTTGGTTTCTTGATTGTCTAACCACTCTTTTAAACGCGTCACTTTACCTTCTCGATAGCTTGGCACGCCTGATATTTGAGACGTGAAACGGCCTTGATTTTCGACTAAATCGATACCGAGTGCGTTCTCGATACCAATCTTGCGGCCGACCGCTTCCACTAAGAAAGTGACGCTGGCTGAAATGATCAACATGTCGATGTCATCATTCTCTAGCTGCTCAATCAAAGGTTTCGACTGTTTAAACTGCTTAGGCAGAATATGGTGCTCGACACACTCTTCAACCAAGGCGGTCACTTGCTCTGTTGGCATGTCCGCGAGTGGCTGCATAGCGAACGTGAGGTAATCTTCCATGTTCAGCTTACCTTCCGAATACAGGCCCATTAAGCGCTGGTCTTCTTCGATAAAGTTCGGCGCTGTAGCAATGCCCTTTTCAACCAAGAACTCATTCCAGAGCATCGCTGCATCGGCATTGATCAGCGTTTCATCCATATCAAATACATACAAAGGTTTGAACATCTTAGGCTCTCACAGGTTGAATTTCGTTAAGGTTAAACAGGAGTTCAAGTTGGCTGCCGTTTGCCAACAATCGTTCAGAAGAACGGTTAAGTAAGTCGACCGTCAGTTCACACTCATCAACGTCCACTTGGTAGCGAATCACGTTGCCCAACAGCTGGTGGTTGCGAATGGTGCCGGTTTTCGGCGCAGAGATATGTTCGCCATAATGTCGACCTTGCTCTTTAACGTAGATAGATTCAGGGCGAATCGCCACTTTCCACTCGGTTTCAATATTAAACAGCTGCTTAGCCTTGTTCGCTTGTACCAAGTTGTAGTGTCCCATGAACCCTGCCACAAACTCATTGGCTGGTTGAGTGTAGATCTCTTCAGGTGTACCGGCTTGGACGATCTCGCCTTTATTCATCAGGAAGATACGGTCAGACATGATCATCGCTTCTTCTTGATCATGAGTCACGAAGATCGTGGTCAGGTGCATCTCTTTTTGGATGTCTCGGATCTGTTGACGTAGATGTTTACGGATCTTCGCATCCAGCGCTGAAAGTGGCTCATCGAGCAATAGAATACGCGGCTTAACCACCAAGGCTCTTGCCAAAGCCACACGCTGACGCTGACCGCCCGATAACTGATGCGGGTAAAACTTCTCTTTGCCCGTTAAGTCCACCAGCCCAATCACTTTCGCAACTTCGCGCTTAATCTCGTCAGCAGCAAGCTTTTTCATCTTAAGACCAAACGCAATGTTGCCCTCGACCGTCATGTTCGGGAACAACGCATAAGATTGAAACACCATGCCGATGCCACGCTCTTGCGGCACTTGGTGAGTGATCTCTTCACCATTCACCCAGATTTCACCACCATCGACCGGATTCAAGCCAGCCAAGCTGCGCAGCAGTGTTGATTTACCACAGCCACTTGGGCCAAGCAGCGTGATGAATTCACCCTTCTCGATGGAAAATTCAATGTCTTCAAATACTGTATTGTCACCAAAGCGCTTGGTGAGATTTTTCGCATTTACATAGCTCATTATTTGGTTCCTTGGCTGAAACGACTTGCCAACCAAGTCAGTAAGAAAATAAACAGGAAGTACGTCATCACAAGGGCTGACGTAAAGTGACCACTGGTTTGACGCATGTTGTATAGGTAGATTTGCAGCGTCTCGTAACGTGTGCCGACCAAGATGTTAGCGAACACGAACTCGCCCAATAGGAACGAGAACGACAAGAACAACGATGCCATTAAGCCTTTCTTAAGGTTTGGTAAAATAATCAACAAGAATGCCTTGGTGGTACTTGCACCGAGAAGGTGAGCAGCGTCCATCAAGTCATGCAGGTTAATTGCTTCAAAACTGTTGGCAATCGCGCGATACATGAATGGAAGAGCAATGGTGAAGTAAGTACCAATCAGGATCCATGGTGTGCCTATCAAGGAGATTTCGCTATCCGCATACAGCTGGAGCAAGCCAACAGACGACACTACTGGCGGTACTGCGAACGGCAATAAAATCAGGATATTCATCACCTTGTCGAGCTTCGGGAAATAGTAAAACACCACGAAAATCGCAGGCAGAACCAACACCACACTCAGTGATAGCGCCGCCACACAGATAAACAATGAACGGCCAAAGGCTTGTAAGAAGCGAGGATCCGTCAACAGGTTGATGTACCAATCCAGAGTAAAACCATCAGGCAAGATCGTCGCACCCCAACGCGAAGAGATCGAGTAGATGAAAGTCGCTAGGATCGGGATCATCATGATGCCAACGATCGAATAAACCACAGTTTTATGAAAGCGAGTATTTACGGTGTTCATTACTTTCTCTTCCCTGCATAGCTTTTGCTGATCAGCCATTGGTTAATCACGGTGATGAAGGCCAGCATCGCCATCAGAATCACGGAAATTGCCGCTGCTAGGTTTGGCTCTAAGAACAAGTCGCCCGATACCAAGCTCGCGATTCGAATTGTAATCACGTTGTAGTTGCCTGAGGTCAACGCATACACGCTCGCATACGCACCAATCGCATTAGCAATCAAGATGATGAAGGTGCCAAACAAGGCAGGAGACAGCACAGGCAGCGCGATTTTGGTCCAGTATTGCCAGGTTTTCGCACCAAGCAGTGCTGAGGCGGCTTGCCAGTCGTCACTCAAGGCATCGAACGCTGGATACAACAACAAAACCGCCAATGGGATCTGGAAGTAGATATAAATCGCCAGCAGGCCCCACTTGCCGTACAAGTCGAAATCACCCAGCAATCCATACTGCTTGAGCAATAAGGTAATCGCCCCATTGGTGCCTAAGATGATGATGAAAGCGAACGACAGAGGCACGCCAGAGAAGTTGCTGCTCATGTTGGTGAAGGCAATCACCGCATCGCGGATTTTAGAATCAACGCGACGCAGTGAAGAGACCAACAGAGTCGCAATCGCCAAGCCAACGATACTCGACCAAATCGACAACCATAAACTGTTACCAAAAGCCTGCATCATGAAGGCAGAATCGAATATTTCAGAGTAGTTTTCGAGAGAGAGCTCATCGTCGTAGAAGAAGCTGTTGATCAGCACCCAAACCATAGGTGCCAGTTGGAACAGATAGAAAAACAGTGTGAAAGGCGCAAGCCACAAAGCGGGCTTGAGGCGTTTGAACCAAGATTTGGTTTGAGGTTTAAGCGCAGAGCCATCGCTCTGCGTGATTACAGAACTGCTCATAGGGCCAACAATTCCTGAGTGTAAGATTTATCGTGTTCAAGGTTGAGCAACTGACACACACTGCCGCAAATATCCGTCTGTTTCACTGAACATTCTTGGTGTGTGAACTTATCGCCAATCACAAAGAATGGCACTTCACGCTCTTCAGGCAGAATCCCACCGTGAGACAAGTCATTGTTCATGCCGTGGTCACTGGTGATGATCACCTGATAACCATCGTCTACCCATTTCTCAAGGTAGTTCGACAGGTAGATATCCGCACCACGAGCACTGTTTCGGTACTGGCGAGAATCCAACCCGTGCTTGTGTCCAATATCGTCAATGTTCATTGGGTGAATCAATAAGAAATCAGGCTGATGAGTGACACGCAGATGCTCTGCATCCAAGAACAAGGCTTCATCTGGGTAGTGATCCCAGTGGTAGAAACAGCCGTGTTGAATGTTCATGCTTTCATCGTTAGTAAAACGATCACGCACCGCATCAAATGGCGCTCGGTTATACAACTCGCTCACCCAGTGATATGCCGCTGCAGCCGTCACTTTGCCCTGCGATTTCGCCAAGCTAAAGATCGACTCGTGATTCGACAATCGTACGATTTGATTGTTAACGATGCCGCTCTCAACGGGGCGAACTCCTGTTAAGATGCACTCATACAGTGGGCGTGACATAGACGGCAGTTCACACTGCATTGGGTAAAGTGTCGCGCGCAGTTTGTTTTTTTGCGTGCTCTGCGAAGTGCCCTGTTTTTCATGAAGATCTTTAAGTTCTAGAAGACCGTTCAGGTAGCCCATGCAATCACGGGCTACCTGATAATTCAGTCCATCTAGAACAACAAGGATAACCTTATTGCTCATGGTCTATTCTCTATTGCTTGTGTCTATAAGCCACCCGTTACAGGTGGCGTGTTAAGCGGGATTATTGTTGGTGAATCAATACGCTTTCTTGCCATTGACGTGGCAGGCGACGTGCTGATTTTTCCCATGCTGAGAAGTCAGTCACTGGATGAACGTTGCTGTATTGCTCGTTCGAGATCAGCTTGTCTTGTACTGATTGAGGTAGCGTAACGCTGCTACGGATTGGACGTGCGTAACCTTCTGCTAAGTTGATTTGGCCTTGGTCGCTGAAGATGTATTCACGAGCCAACTTCGCCGCGTTCGGGTTTTTCGCGTATTTGTTGATGATGGTGGTGTAACCAGAGATCACTGAGCCATCTTGTGGAATGCTTACCGTAAAGCGCTCACGGTCGATCTTGTCGCGGTAGTTCAATGCGTTGAAGTCCCACATGATCGCCACTTCTACTTCGCCTTTTTCAAGGTTTGCGATGCTTGGATCTGTGTAAGACAGACGGCCTTGCTTCGCTAACTCGCCAAAGAATTTAATCGCTGGTTTTAGGTTTGATTCGTCACCGCCGTTAGCAAATGCAGCCGCTAGAATCGCGTTGTTTGCTTGCGCAGCTACGCCTACGTCACCAACTGTGACTTTGTAGTCGCCTTCTAGTAGGTCACTCCAAGATCTAGGTGCATCTTCAACAAGGTTGTTGTTGGAAATGAACGAGATAGTGCCTGTGTAAGCCAAAGCCCAGTGACCATCTTTGTCTTTCGCCCAGTCTGGAATGTCATTCCAAGTTGTTGGTTTGTATGGCTGTGTTACGTCTTTCTGCACTGCGACACGTGCAAAGGCGAAACCAACGTCACCGATATCTGCGGTTGCGTTTCTTTTCTCTGCTTCAAATTTCGAGATCTCTTGTGCCGAGCTCATGTCTGTATCCTGATGCTTCAAACCGTAGTTCGCTTTCAGATCAGCCCATGTGCCTTTCCAGTTTGCCCAACTGTCTGGCATGCCCACACTGTAAACCGCGCCCTCTTTTTGAGCGGCTTCAATCAGTGACTCAAGATCAGCATCCTTCGCCATCGCTGGCATTGAAAGTGTTGCCGTTATCAGCGTCGCACCTAACAGTTTTGCAGGTAAACCACTCAGTTTGGCTGGCGATACAGTTGAACGGCTAAGCAAAGTTTTCATTGTCTCTATCCCTCTGGACTAGGTCAGTAAGTTCGTTTTGTATGCTATCGCCAGAATATGACGCTTTCGCGCAACTTATTTGACAGTTCAGATGCACTTACATGGCAGTTATATTTCACTCATATGACAATAAGCCTTTGTTTACTGTCACATTCCTGTTAACTCCGTGGTTTACCTTATTGAACACACGAACTTATGGACTAGATCAGTAATGAGAACATTGGCAACAGGGCAATCAGGGACACAGCTAGGCAGAATTAAGGCAAGCATCAGAGAACAGCTTCAATCTGGCATCTTCACCGAGGGGCAAAAGCTGCCATCTGAAAGAGAGCTCAGTGAGCTGTTTTCCACGACACGAATCACGCTCAAAGATGCGTTAGTGTCGTTAGAAACCGAGGGGCTGATATACCGCGAAGAGCGCCGAGGTTGGTATGTGTCGCCCGAACGTATTCGCTACAACCCATTGTCACGTTCTCACTTTCATCAAATGATTCGCGAACAAGATCGCATAGCAGAAACCAGACTGCTGAGCACCCGCACAGAGATGGCGGCGGGCGATTACGCCAAAGCATTAGAGATAGAACAGATCACTCCGATACACGTGATTGAGCGATTACGATTTATTGATGGCCGAGCGGTACTGTTCGTTGAAAACATCTTGAAAGCGCCCCTGTTTGAAAAGATATTGTCGGAAAATCTCACCATGTCGCTGACAGGTATCTACCGAGAAAAATACGGCTATGAGACAAAACGATCCCGCTTTGATGTGATTCCTACTTCAGCCCCTGCGCATGTCGCTAAGGCGTTAAATTTGGCAGAAGGGCAACCTGTTCTTAAGATCTGCCGCGTGAACTACAAACAAGATGGTGAGTTAATGGACTGCGAACTGGAATACTGGCGACCCGATTCTGTGGTGATCCATATTGATAGCATTGGGTAATGCTGTGTCTGCTTGAGAGAAGAACCCCACACATACAAAAACTCCGACTGATTAGGTCGGAGTTTTGGGTTTAACGCTCAAACATTAAGGTGATGTAAATCATCTAGTTCATGAATCAAGCTTGAGGAACTGCCTTACCCTTGGTGAGTCTGGGTTAGTGAAGAACTTCTCTGGGTTAGATTTCTCAATCAATATGCCCTTCTCAAGGAATACCACTTGATCCGACACCTGACGCGCGAATTCCATTTCATGAGTCACTACCACCATGGTGTAACCCTCTTGCGATAGCTTCTTCATCACCAGTAACACCTCTTCGACCAATTCAGGGTCGAGCGCCGAGGTTGGCTCATCAAACAGCAAAACATCCGGTTCCATAGCGAGCGCCCTAGCAATCGCGACGCGTTGCTTTTGTCCACCCGATAACATACTTGGGTAACTCTCTAGCTTGTGAGACATCCCAACCTTATCGAGTTGCTTGCGAGCCATCTCTTCAGCGTCTGGTTTCGCTATTTTCTTCACGTGTACCAGCGCTTCCATGACGTTTTGCAACACGGTGAGATGCGGCCATAAGTTGAAGCTTTGGAAGACCATCCCAAGGCGCTCTCGAAGTTTCGCCAACTCTTTGTATTTGAGCGGCTTACCCGTTTCAGAGTTGATACCAATACGCTCATCACCCATGAAGATCGTGCCGCGTTCTGGTTGTTCTAACCAATTCATGCAGCGCAATAACGTCGATTTTCCCGACCCTGACGAGCCGAGAATACTGACCACATCGCCTTTGTTGATGGTGAGGTTGATGTCTCGTAATACTTCGATGCCATCAAACTGTTTCGACAAGTTTTCAATGTTGATGATCGTCTCGCGCTCTTCCAACAGTGGCTCGCACTCAATCACTTCCAAGTTCACTCCCAAAGAGGGGTTAATCGGTGCTTTTGTTTCAATAATCTCTGATTGTTTAAGCATGGCTAAGCCCTCTAAGTTCAACTTTGGTTTGGATTCGTTTGGTGATGGTTTCAAGTGCAATACTCACAGCCCAGTAGAGCGCTATAGCTATGATGAAGGCATTCAATGGGATGAAGTAGGTCGATTGAATACTGTTGGCTGCCGCGGTAATTTCTGCGACGGTGATGATGCTAAGAAACGCGGTGTCTTTTAAGCAGATGATAAGTTGGTTAGTGATCAGAGGAACCGACTTAAATAACACGTTGGGTGTGATGACTCGGGTGAAGGTTTTCAGCTTAGAAAAGCCATAAGCGTGCGCCGCTTCGATGTAGCCAGGCTCTAACCCTTTGCGCACACCGCGGAAAATCTCACAGAAATACGTACCATGATAGAGGCTGAGCGCGATGATTCCCGCTGTCACTGCATCTAGTCGAATGCCAATCTGAGGCAAACCGTAATAGAGCAGGTAGGCTAAAATCAGAAACGGCAAGGTACGCATCATGCCTATCAAGCTGTTGATGGTGTACTTAACACCGAGTCTCGAGTTTTCGAGGCAGTACAACAAACTAATACCTATGACGAAACTCAAGATTGAAGACGAAACAAAAAGATAAAACGTGGTCAAAAAACCAGAAGCAAACAGCTCTTTTTGTTGCCAGATAATATTCCATTCTTCCATATTTACTCCTTAAATTTACCCACTCAATGACACTTCACAAGCAGGTAAATGGTGTTGCTGACCAAGTAGTTATGACAGCTAAACTGTGACTACTGCTGATAACAGCTGTATACACTTATTGCTGCAGATAAGTGGCTCGATTTTCAGCCACAGCTTGCAGCTTCACCAACACGCCAATAATCAACATGTAGATGGCACCAGCACATAAGATTGGCCCGAGTGGCTCATAGGTAACCGCTGCAATTCGGTTGGTGACACGGGTTAGATCAACGATACCGATCACTGCAATCGCAGGGCTGCCTTTGATTAAGAACGACATCTCATTGACAAGCGCAGGCAAGCTCATGATCACCATCTGCGGGAACATGATTCGGCGGAAGTAAGTCAGTCGTCGCATGCCAATCGCTTCGGCCGCTTCCATTTGCCCTTTTGAAAAGTTAAGAAAGGCATTGCGCCAAATTTCAGCATTGAATGCCGATGTGTTGAGTGTGAGCGCTAAAATGGCAGAAACGTGTTTATCTAAATTGATGCCAAATGACGGGAACGAAAGAAAGATAAACAGAGCCAGTGTCACCAAGGGTGTTGCTCGGGCCCAACTGACATAGATACCCAGCATTTGATCCACAAACGGGATTTTCATCATTCGAATCAAGGCAATGACTAGCCCGATGACGACACCTAATACAATCGAGACTGCCGATATCCATGCCGTAGCCCACGCACCCTGTAGCAATTGTTCCCAAGCGTAATAATCCATAAACGACCTCTTTGATGAGCGACTTCTTTCGATAGGTTTTGCGCAAATGATTCATGGGTTAAACCGCTTTGAACCCATTGGCATGGACACAAACAGCCGTTAACTGTTTGTGTCAACGCATGCTTATCCGTCTATTGGACTGCTGTTAGCTTGTGATACTGCTCAACGGAAGTGATGGCCTCTGAAGGCAGTTGGTCGAACGACTCACCGAACCACTTCTTCTGCAACTCCGCCATTTTTCCTGTTTGCTCTAGGTGCAGGAAAAACTCCGTTAGATAAGCCAAAAGCTCAGGGTTCTCTTTAGGAACAGGCCAGCTCACGAAACCAGGACCAGAGACTGCCTCACCTTTTTTGAACACCTTCGACTTGGATTTCACCACCTCGTTAACGGAAACCACACTGTTGATCACGTAGTCTATGCGGCCGATTGCCAAGTCTGAATACGCTTCTGGGTAGGATTGGTACTGAACGACTTTGCCCAAAGACTTGCCTTGTGCTTCGAGCATCACTTCGAGCTCTGGAAGTCGCTCTAGCAAAGCACTGCCCGCTTGTAAGCCCACGGTTTTTCCATCTAAATCCGCTACCGTATTAATGTCTTCCGCATCAGCTCTGGTTAAGAAATAATGCTGCGCTGAAGCAATCGGTGGTGTGAAGTCAAAGGCCTTCAAGCGAGCGTCGGTAATGATCGCGCCAGTTAACGCCACATCATATTGACCGGCTGATACCGAAGCGAGTAACCCTGTCCAAGGTAAGATCTCTTGTTCAATATCGAACTTCGAATATTCACGTAACTCATCAAGCAAATCTTTGTTAATCCCCGCCGGCTTACCGCGGTCGATATAGTTGAATGGCGAATAGTTATCTTCTGTCGCCACTTTCATGAAGCCTTGCTTTTCGATGGCAGCAAGCTCCGATGCTTGTGCCACACCAAAACAACCCAGTACAACTGTCGCTGCCGCTGTTGAAACCCATGCCTTCATCGTCATTCCCTGTTTCATACGCTTTCCTTATCGAGATTATTTGCCTGCCTTTACTTTATGAACGGAATGCATCGGAGACGTAGAGCCAATTTAATTTTCAGGTTGGGACAGAGCGATTTTCTGGTTTGGGACAAAGTAATTTTCGGGGTTGAGAGATAGCAAAAAACTGTCCCTAGAACATCAATATGAACTCTGGCGCATTTCTTGCTCTTTTATACAGATTGGACCGAGGTTCACTGAGAATAAGGGCTGTATCTCATGGCGATAAATCACAATTGTTTCATCGAGTTTGATTCCAAAAGAAGCCTTCAAGAACAAGTACGTAGCTATTTGGTAACGGCGATATTGAATGGTATTTTTCCGGCAGAACAAGCGCTTCCGTCTTGTCGTAAGCTCTCTAGCCAATTGGGTGTTTCACGCAATACTGTCTCCTTGGTGTACGACAGTTTACTCGACGATGGCTACCTCATCAGTAAGCCTCGCAGTGGCTATTACCTTTCAGAAAAGTATCAAAATCCGAGTGACACTATCGATGCGAGTTTGGATCATTTTGAATCAACCGACAGCGACAATGCACCGGATTGGAGCAAACGCGTTAAGCTGCAATTGGGCCAATACCCACGCATCGTCAAACCTTCGCATTGGAGTTGTTACCAGTACCCGTTTATTTTTGGCCAACCCTCTATCAATGACTTCCCATTAGCTCAATGGCGAGAAGCGACAAGAAAGGTCACCTCAGACCCACATGATCACCGCTGGCTTTGCGATAAGGTTGATAAAGACGTCGATATGCTGGTGGAACAGATACGCACAAGAGTACTCCCACAGCGAGGTATTCATGCTCAAAGTGATGAGATTTTAATAACCCTAGGCTCGCAGAACGCGCTCTATCTGCTCTCCACCTTATTGATGAATCATCAGAGCCGAGTCGGTGTCGAGAACCCCGGTTACAAAGAAGCGAACCACATCTTTAATCTCTCTGGTGCACAGTTACACCCTCATCAAGTGGATGAACAAGGATTGAGGTTCAATGAGCACTCTTCACTGTGTGATCACTTCTATGTCACACCCAGTCACCAAGCGCCCACAGGCGTGACCATGAGTGACGAACGTCGAGCTCAGTTACTTGAGATGGCCAAAGCCAATGATGCAGTGATTATCGAAGATGACTATGACGCCGAGTGCAACGTGGAGTGGAACCCTAAACCTGCGCTGAAAGCCAGTGATAAGGAAGGACGTGTCATCTACGTCAGCAGCTTCTCTAAGCTATTAGCACCCGGCTTGAGATTAGGCTATATAGTGGCACCTGAAGAGCTAATCTACGACCTTAGAATACTGCGTAGGTTGATGTATCGACATGCACCAAGCCGCGTTCAAATGGAAGTGGCTCACTTTATTGAACAAGGCTACTACGACAGCTTTGTGAGGCGCTTTAGAGAAAACACGCGCCAACGCTGGAAGCTGATCAACGATGCAGTCTTAAAGTACTTACCAGACTGTAAGCGACTGGCTCAGAGTGAGCAAGCCAACTCTTTGTGGCTACAAACGCCGAGTCACATCAATAGCCAGCGCTTAGCGTCACGAGCCGCACAAAAAGGGATTTTGATTGAGACGGGCTATTCTCACTTCATGACCGATCCCGAAACGAAGTTGAGCAATGAAACTTCATCTGAATTTGATCCCAATTCTTATTTCAGATTAGGTTTTCACGCCATCGACAAAGACTTGATTGCACCCGGTATTAAAGAGCTGTCAGAGGTAATGAAGAGCTAGCACCACAAAGGGTTATATGGACGCTGTTATTCAAGCAATAACGTAAAAAGAGCATCAATCGATGCTCTTTTTCGTCTATTCCTAATCAATTAAAAACTAGGCACTCAAAGCTAAGCACTCAGTAAAAATAAGCACTTTGAAAAGGGCGGGGAATCCTTTACCAAAGTACCTGTGTTTCTGTGTTAGCTATCTTTTGAAGAATTAAGAAGCGAGCTCAAGCAAAACTTCATCAATGATCTTCACGCCTTTCTTAATTTCACTCGGTTGAATCACCAGAGGCGGAGCGACGTGAATGCGGTTATTCACAATGAAGGTCAACAAGCCTCGTTTGGTTAGTTCCGCTTTCAATTTGCCCATTTTTTCATTGCTCAATGGAGTCTTGCTTTCACGATCTTCCACCAGCTCTACCGCCCAAAACATTCCTTTCCCGCGCACATCACCGATCATCGGGTGCAACTCTTGAAGGCTGAGTAGAAGTGGCCCTAGAACGCTGTTACCGACATTATCGGCATGTGTGACAATGCCCTCTTGCTCCATCACATCAAGCGTTGCAACGATAGAAGCCATCGCCAAAGGGTGACCAGAATACGTCAAGCCGCCCATAAAGAAATTCGACTTAAAGTACTCAACAATCGGTTCACTGACTACCACGCCACCAGCCGGAACGTAGCCCGAGTTAACCCCTTTCGCGAAAGTAATCAGATCCGGCACAACATTGAAGTGCTCAAACGCAAACCACTTGCCCGTTCGGCCAAAACCCACCATGACTTCATCGAAGATCAATTGAATGCCGTACTTGGTTGCAAGCTCACGCACACCAACAAGGTAGTCTTTAGGCGGAATGAGAAAGCCTGCTGTTCCGGGAATCGTCTCTAAGATAATCGCCGCAATCGCCGTTGGCCCTTCGCACTCAATCACTCGCTCTAAATGCTGCAGGGCACGCTCACTCTCTTCTGCCTCAGTCGCCGCATTGAACTCGCTTCGATAGAGAAATGGATTGAAGAAGTGAACGTGCCCACGGCTATACTCGTTTGGAATACGACGAAAATCGCCCGTCGCCGCTATCGCTGTTCCGGTATTGCCATGATAAGAACGGTAAGCCGATAACACCTTATCGCGCCCTGTAAATTGTCTCGCCATGCGAATCGCATTTTCGTTGGCGTCTGCTCCTGCGTTGGTAAAGAACACCTTCTTAAATGTGCTTGGCGCTTTCGACAAAATGCGTTTCGCCGCCAAACCACGAGTAAGGTTGGCAGTCGCAGGTGCAACGGTCACCAAGGAGTCCGCTTGATCTTTAATGGCTTTGATCACCTGTGGGTGCTGATGCCCAATATTGGTGTTGACGAGCTGGCTACTAAAATCGAGGTATTCCTTGCCTTCGTAGTCCCACATCTTGCAGCCTTGTCCACCCGCAATGGCGATAGGTTCAGCCGCTTCCTGAACTGACCAAGAATGAAATACGCTCTTGTCGAGGTCGATAATATCTTGGTTCACTAACTGTTCTGTTGATACTTCCATTTCATCGTCTCCATTAACAACACTAGATTCACAGCCCCTTGTGCCAAGCACGCCTTCAAAGATGGAAGACGCGAAACACCAAATTGAAAAGGCTGCGCTATCGGATGGAGTAATCTTCATCCCAAACAGGGCAGACCGCATAGTGTCAGTTTCAACAAAACCGTGGGCCAGTGAAATTAGCCCGAGCCCACATTCTTTCCAACCGACAACCTGACCCAATCCAATCGTCGAACTGGCTCTATTCAAAATTCTTAGGGGTGAATAGATTGAAAGGCAGACGAGACAAATCTCATCAAATGCGAATGAAGAACAGCAGCTACAACAGTAGACAAGCACGCAACAACAAAGAGGTGAGTAATAATGGAAATGGGCGTGGCGATGACATTAATTCTGTTTGCAGGCGTGGTGCGAGGCTATTCAGGGTTTGGGTTTGCGATTATCGCAGCGCTATCCCTCAGCTTTATTGTTCCGCCGCTGCAAGCCGTGACCATTGCGATCCTGTTGGACTTTTTAAGTACTTTTCCTCTGCTCAAACGAAGTAAGTCCACCATCAACATTCAACTTATTACACCGCTGTGTATTGGCATGTTGGTTGCGGTGCCCTTCTCGCTGTACTTCATTAGCACGATATCTGAATCAGGCTTAAAGGCCTTTATCGCGATGATGTCTTTAGTCGCTGGCTCATTAATCATTTGTGATTTTCGCCTCACATGGCTACACCAGCGACACGCATTTTGGGCTGGGGCAATTTCCGGGTTCAGCATGACTACCGCTTCTTCGGGAGGGCCTCCGTTAGTGACGTATTTGATGAACCTGACCATTGAAACCAGTGAACAGAGAGCCACTGCAATTGTGTTTTTTCTACTGAGTTCCGCGATCTCGCTGATCGGCTTCATGTGGATTGGCGCATTTAACCAAGGATCGTTTATCACTGGTTTATGGCTCTTACCTGCAGCTTTGATTGGCAATCTACTCGGGCAAAAATTGTATCTATCAGCGCCGAACTTGTCTGCAAAAACAACGACCGCGCCGATTTTGATCGGCATGGCACTACTTATGTTAATTTCAAATTAGAAGGATTTACTTATGGATAAGATAGCGTTCATTACAGGGGCTACCTCGGGCTTCGGCAAAGCGGCAGCAAAGCGTTTTGCAGAAGATAACTGGTCATTAGTGTTGTCTGGTCGTCGTATCGAAAGGTTACTCGACCTAAAGGAAGAATTAACGGTGCCTGTGCATGTGATTCAACTCGACGTTCGAGACGCAGACGCCGTAAAACAAGCCATTGATTCACTACCTGCTGAATTTTCATCGATTACCGCATTGGTCAATAATGCAGGCCTCGCCTTAGCGCCAGAAGGTGCACCTGATGTGGACTTAAAAGATTGGCACACCATGATCGACACTAATGTCACTGGGTTGGTCAATGTCACGCATGCACTGCTGCCGACGTTAATTAAAAAAGGCGCAGGGAGCTCTATCATCAATGTTGGCTCAATCGCCGGACAGTGGCCTTACCCAGGCAGCCATGTGTATGGAGCCAGCAAAGCGTTCGTAAAGCAATTTAGTTATAACCTTCGCTGTGACCTACAAGGCACAGGAGTACGTGTGACTGACTTGTCTCCTGGCATTGCAGAAACGGAATTCACGCTAGTTCGAACCAAAGGTAATCAGATGGCTTCAGACAACCTTTACCAAGGCACGACGCCATTGTCAGCTGAGGATATCGCTGAGCAAATGTTTCATATTGCGACCTTGCCAGAGCACATCAACATCAACCGAGTCGAGGTGATGCCGACTCGACAAGCGTGGTCTCCCTTCGCTATCGACAGAGACTAAGTCTAAACAGACAGAACGAAGATCAAACATACACAAACAAAAAGGTGGTCTACCCAAGTAGACCACCTTTATCGCTTCCTTCAGCTTTTCACTTAGATGTAATCGACCACGTCAAAGTTTCAATGTGTTCATTCTCGGGCGGAAAACCAACCGTAGACGCCACTTAGGTGTGGCCATGGATGTACCTAAACTCTTGCTCAATCGCATGAAGCATATTAATCGCGTTCTCAGACGATGCATGGATGATCTCAGTCTTGGGGGCCGCGCCTATTTGTTCGATTTTTATTTCGTTTTCAGAGAGCAGAGAGATAGTCGTGCGCTCAAACTCAAAGCTATTTAGGTTCACGTCCATAATGGCGCTCGCCCACTCGATCGCCACCAAATCTTTGGTGGTGTATTGGTTAGTCAAAATACCGCAACTGCCGTCTGGTTTTGGCAATACATGATCAACAATGCCATCGTAATCGTTGTCCCAAATCAGAATTTCTAATTCACCGTCTCCATCACTCACTGCAGTAACTGGGTAACCACTTTCATCCAGTGTCAGCAACACTTGAGTATGAGGCTTCAATTCAGGTTCGTTGTGGGTGTCTGGCTGAGGGATTGAGTCGAGATATTGCGAGAATGAGTATTTGAGATAAGCCTGCACTTCTTCACTGTCATTGATATTCATGCTGCTTGGTGCATCGGTGTGAGCGGTATTGATTGATATTTCCGGCATGCCCGCTAAAAAGTCGTCGAATAGTTGCGTTGCTTTGTCTAACTCAGAGTGAGTTGCGATTACTTTACTCATGTTTATAGCCCTTTCAATTGATTAGGTTTCAATAAAAGCAAATAGCAGAGGTACAACAGGTGATGGATGGGATGTGGGTGAATCCTTGATGGGTCGTCACTTTACATTAGCAAAGCCGAAGTAAAACTGTATGACAAAGAAATGAAGCTTGAGCATGAGTTTAATAAAGTGAGCTAGCGATCAATGTTCACAGTTCTTAACTGGGGGCTCTTAACTGACGGGCTCCAATCCCTTCTAACGGCACATAAAAAAGACCCAAAGCACGATGATGCTTTAGGTCTTAATAGGAGGTGGTATATAACTCACATCAAGCTAGACAATTTTTTGCTCACTCTCTTCACTCGTTGAGTCGGTTTCTTTAGTTAAAAAGCTCTCCACTATATCTCTCAGCTTCCCTTGATTAACAGGCTTAGGTAAAAACTCATCCATACCCACATCAAAACACAAATGCTTGTCTCGCTGCACGACGTTGGCCGTGAGTGCGACGATAGGAATATGTTGTGAAGAGCCCTCTTCCAGCACTCGGATCTGCTTAGTTGCTTCGAAGCCATCAAGAACAGGCATCTGACAGTCCATAAAGATCATCACGTAGTCATTGGCTTTAAACTTCTCGACACCGATTTCCCCGTTGTCGGCGATATCAACCTCAAGGCCCAGCTTCTTAAGCATCATCTTGGCGACTTGTTGATTCACTCTCGAATCTTCCACGACTAAAACTTTGCCACTAAAAGAGGCCGTGACCGCCGCAGGTTTTGGCTCTTCTTTTAAAGCCACTTTCTCAGGTTGTGCTGGCTTAGAAACAGCCGCAGGTTTGGTGACTGGTGCCGGTTCATTGTCTTTAAACGCCACCTCACCTCGATTTGGGTAGGTGAAGGTTGAAGTATCAGCCGCTCTCGCAAGCACCTCACTGATCGTCCACTTAAGTTGGTTGTCCTGATAAGGGCGAGCGATATAAGCGACGAACCCTACTTGTTTCGCGCGAACTTCATCTTGCTTTCTTGGGTCGGCGGAGATCATCACTAACTTAGGACACTCGCTACCAAAGCGCTCGACCAAGCTTCTTGCCAGTTGGAAGCCATCAACCGACGGCATCACTTTATCAATCAGCACTAAGTCGTAAGGCGACGACTTAGCCACAGACTCTGAAACCAACTCTAGCGCTTGGTTTGCCGTTTCACAGCACTCAGACTTAACACCGAAGGATTGCAGCTGTGTGGACGTTATACGCATGTTCAACTGGCTATCATCCACCAGCAATACCGAGACCTTATTAAAGTCGATGTTGCTCTCGTCCGCTTCTAAACACGGATCAAAGTCGGCCACGAAATAGAATGTACTGCCCTTGCCTTCGACACTGGTCAGTTCAAGCTTGCTGCCCATCAAGGTCACGATCTTATCGCATATCGTGAGACCAAGTCCTGTGCCTCCATAAATACGTGTAGTACTGCCGTCAGCTTGCTGGAACTTATCGAATACCGATTGCTGTTTGTCTTCCGCAATGCCGATACCACTGTCTGTCACCTCAAATCGAACCCTCAGCTTTTGCTCCGGTTCAATCACTTGTTCTAAATGAAGCGACAACGTGACATGGCCATGCTCAGTAAATTTGATAGCATTGCCAACCAGGTTATTTAGTACCTGTCTGAGCTGAGTGCCATCGCCAATCACCATGGTTGGGATCTTAGGATCAATCGCGAGTTGGAATCTAAGCCCTTTCTGTTCGGCTTTAACTCGGAACGTCGATTCCACATCAGCAGCGATACCCATCATTTTCATCGGTTCTTGCTGAAGCTCAAGTCGACCAGCTTCAATCTTCGAGTAATCGAGGATGTCATTAATTAAATCGAGCAGCGTGAGTGAAGAGGTGTTGAGCATGTTGACATACTCTTTTTGCTCTTTCGGCATATCCATTTCAGAAAGCAAAGATGAAAGCCCGATAATCCCATTCATTGGGGTACGGATCTCGTGACTCATATTAGCCAAGAATTCACTCTTGTTACGGTTAGCCACCTCGGCGATATCTTTGGCTTTTTCCAGTTCTTGGTACTGTTGACGAATGCGTTCAATCGACTGGTTGTAACTGCTCTCTAGCGTCGAGATCTCATCTTTGTAAGTAGAATCGGTTGGGGTTAAGAAGCGCGGCTTGTTGTCTTCAACCTGTTGTTGATTGATCTGAGAGGACATGGCCATCAGGCGTTTCACGACTAGACGATACACTATCGTTAGACACACCAGAGAAAGTAAGAAAACTTTGACCGCTTCGAAAGCGAGTAATAACAGAACCCGTTCTTCGAAGTCATTAAGGATCATACTTAAATCAGATTGCACCGTGAGCGTTGCTAATGGGAAGTCTTTGCCACCCATTTGGTGCACCATCTCCCAAGATTGAGAGTAAGACTGGCCAGTGGTTGGTCGGCCTAGTTCTAGAATTTTTTCATCGGGGCTTTCTATTAGAAGATAACTAACAGAGGGTAAACGAGAGATGCCTTCAGCTTGTACAAACAATTGGGTTCGGTCTTCCACCCATAAGCTCGCCGTTAAACCAGAGAGGTAGCCAGCTTTAACCTGTTCGATCTGAGAACTGATAAAAGAAACTCGATTTTGGTACTCCACATATAATCCCAGACCTGTCACTATGACTGTGAATAAGGTACTGATTGCGATGATTACCCCGATCAACTGTCGGGAGAGTCCAATATAGCGTTTTCCTTTTTTCACCATACACAAATTACCATTATTGTTATCCTAGCAAACTACAATTACTCAACTAGTATAATAGTAGTCATTCATCAAATAACTAGGGAAGGTTATGAAAAAACATCTTATCGTTGCATCCATAGTCAGTTTGTTTTCAAGCAGTTATGCTTTTGCAAGCGAACCTCTTCACTACTACATTATTGCGAGCCAAGCGCAACCTTTTCAGATCGAAACTGACGGGTCATCTCACAGAGGAATGGTATCGGATATTGTTGAGGCGGTATTCGATGACAGCCAATATGAGATCAACTACCACACCTACCCTTTTAACCGAATGATCGACAAGCTCGATGCTAGAGAGAACCCAAATTGGGTAACCTACGGCAGTCCAAGTTGGGGAAATATCCAATCTGTTAACCTGTCTGAAGATCCGATTTACAATGTAAAACACGTGTTACTCAGCAGCGGTAAAAAGCCGTTTGAGTTCAATACAATCGACGATCTAGACGGAAAAGCAGTGGTATTGCTGGTGGGGTTTGAGTATCCGAACCTAGAGCCATACATCCAACAAGGCAAGCTCAACGAGATTCGAGTTAAAGATTACACCGCTGCGTTTCGTGTCCTGAACCGAGCACCTGGCGATACTGTGTTCGTGGAAATGGAATCACGAATCAAATACAACCTAAACGAGCAGAAGCTGAGTATCGATGACTACCAGATGCAAGAGTTCGGTTCAGTCATTAATAACTACCCTATCCATTTGGCGTTCGACCCTGAGATGGACCCTAAACTGCAAACCTTCATTAACCAACGTCTAGACCAGATGAAAGACGATGGACAGCTCAACGACATCGTACAGAGTTACTTATAACAACAGCACCACTTATAAACACAGCGTCACCGTATAGCTTCGGTAACGCACTTTAGCTCTCTTCGATACCTAACTCGCTCTTAAACTTATAAGCCCGCCCTGTTAAGCACACAAGCTAAACAGGGCGGCCTTTTCGATTCGTCTTTAAGGGCTAAAAGAGTTTACCCGTAATCGACCTACTTAATTTGGAACAACCGCAGGTCAATGGATTAATGCGCAGCAATCAAATGCAGTTGCTGAGTACGAAGCTGTTGACGCACCGCCATCAGAATCTTACCTAAATGATTCTCGCCAGTGCCATCACCGCCATCGCCCCAAAAATGGTCTTTGTGTGAATGTTCTTTGATCACCGAATCTCCGGTATTGGTAAGAAACAGAGCAAACTGCGGATTCTGTCTGAATTTCTCGGTGACGATGAACTGCATCACTTCAACACGAATCTCATACCAATCCTCACGAACTTGGTCTTCGTAGTCACGGCTCAAAGAGAATGCTTCAGCAGGTGTGCTAGCTTGCAGAATAGTATTGCGAAGTACTTCGCAGGAGAACTTCATAGCTTGATAATAGTGTTCGCTGGTTGCCCAAATTTGATCATCAACCTTGATGGGGCAAGCTGCAAAATTTGACAGGTATCCGTTTGGATCTTCAGGTTCATAAAATAGCACTTCTTTGGCTTGAGCCACAGAATTAGACATAGCCTTCTCCTTACCAACGACATCGCATATTTTTGCTTTAACTTTAAAATTAGTGGCGTTGCATATTGCTGTCAAACAACTTGGTTAAAGAGTATGCCATGGGCGTGTTTTTAGTCTGAAGGACGTGATTTCAAAAAGGGCATAACGAAGCTGCAAACTAGAGAAGAGAATCAAGCTATTGATTTCACATAGACAGGAGTTATAAAAAAGTACTTATAAATCAAAGGGTGGCATGATGCCACCCTTCTAAATGCAATGGGGATTATTAGTGAATAAGGCCTAGCTCCCTCGCTTCTTCCAGACTCAAACCGCTTTCTCTAATTTCTCTTAGAGCCTCAATACGACGACGAGCTTCAGCGGACTTCATTTTCTTTTCTGGTTTGAAAGATACTTCTTCTTCAGCATCCCACTTGTTTGCAATATTTGTCATTTCATCATGGTTGATAGAATTAATGGACATGTTTTCCTCCGAAAAGCACCATGTAATGGACAGGTAATCTGTAGCAAATGCTATTTCGCTTGTTAAGAAAATCTGTACTGAAATGTGATGATTCCGACGCTTCACAAACCTAATTAATAAATGCCTCATTTAAACTTTGCCAAAGGCATTTTCTGCAATTACATTTAAAAGATTCCCCATAAGAAATGTGGTTTGATCCAACTCTCATTTTCCCCTCTCCCAATTCTTCTTTTCCGCTGAAAATTCGTGAAATAACCCAAGATAAATTTCGAGGCACTTCATTCTTTTTGTGCTCATCGCTTTCACTAAATTCAACACATGTTAATGATAATAGTTATCAATATCATAACTGAGTATTTATCATGTCTGTGGGAATTTCAGATACACCACTTCTCGAAGTGAAGAATTTATGTGTCGACTACATCACCGATGACGGTGATTTCAACGCGGTCAAATCCGTCAGCTTTAGCATCGGTCAAGGTGAGATTTTTGGTTTAGCCGGGGAATCTGGCTGTGGCAAAAGTACCATCGCGTTTGCCATTAACCGTCTGCATAAGCCGCCCGCGTTCATATCCGGAGGCCAGATACTGTTTGGTGGACAAGACCTGCTGAGCTTATCAGACAGCCATTTGAATACCTTGCGCTGGAGCGAGATTGCCATGGTGTTCCAGAGTGCGATGAATTCACTCAACCCTGTATTAACCATCGAAGAACAATTTGCCGATGTGCTGCGCCACCACAAAACTATGAGCAATGAACAAGCCAAAGATCGCGCAGAAAAGTTACTCGACCTGGTAAACATTCCGCGCAACCGGCTCACAGAGTATCCTCACCAATTCAGTGGCGGCATGCGTCAGCGTTTGGTGATTGCTATTGCCCTCGCCCTCAACCCTAAGCTGATCATCATGGATGAGCCGACTACGGCTTTAGATGTGGTTGTGCAGCGAGAGATTTTGCAGCAGATACACCAACTCAGAGAGGAATTTGGCTTCTCAATCCTCTTCATTACTCATGACTTAGCATTAATGAGCCAACTGTGTGACCGCATTGCCATCATGCGCCATGGCCAAATCGTTGAAATCAATCAAGCCTACGAGATTCGCAACAATCCGCAGCACTCCTACACCCAAAAGCTATGGAGTTCTTTCCCTAATATTCACGAACATGCTCACGCGACAGCGTGCTAGGAGAGCTCTATGTCACAACCTATTTTTCAAGTAAAAAACCTCGTCAAAGAGTTCACAGTTGGCGGTGGATTTGGCAAGGAAGAGATATTCAGAGCGCTGCACGGCGTGAGTTTTGACCTATATGCAGGAAGAACGCTGGCACTGGTTGGCGAGTCCGGTTGCGGGAAAAGCACCTGCGCGAGGCTGATGACCAAGGTTTACCCTGCGACAGAGGGAGAAATCTTGTTCAACGGCAGAGACATCTCTACGCTCAAGAGCCGCAAAGACATCTTGGATTACCGCAGCCGTGTGCAAATGGTGTTTCAAGACCCATTTGGCTCACTCAATCCTACTCACACCATAGAGCACCACTTAACTCGCCCGCTTAAGATTCATAAGCAAGTCGCCAATAAAGCAGCTCTAGAAGAACGCCTCAAGGAATTGCTCACGCTGGTGGAGTTACCCATCGAAACGCTCGCGAAATACCCTCACGAGCTCAGTGGCGGCCAAAGACAGCGGGTTAACCTAGCCAAAGCGCTTGCGGTAGGGGCTGAAGTCATTCTTGCCGATGAACCGACCTCGATGTTGGATGTTTCAATTCGACTTGGCGTGCTCAATCTCATGCAAAAAATGAAGAAAGAGCTTGGAATAGGCTTCTTATACATTACTCACGACCTTGCTACCGCTCATTACATCGCAGAAGAGACCGCGGTGATGTACAAAGGACAGATCGTTGAATGGGGATCAACTCAGTCGATCTTAACGAATCCGCAGCACCCATATACCAAACTGTTGATCTCTGCAGTACCAGATCCTGATCTGCCATTTGGCGAACTCGTAAAAAATGAGCCAAACTATTCCATAGACGCTGATCGTATTCGAGAGCAGAGCAGTGAAATACAGCATGAAATCAAGCAAGTCTCCGATAATCACTTTGTAAAACAGTGGGATAACGTTGCATGAATGAACTAGACACTTGGTTAGAGCGAGTCGGAGATTGGTACAAAGACCGAAAGCATGATCAAGTGGAACGGTTAGAACCTTTGATCTTAACGCCTCCAGATGCACTCTGGGGGCCTTTGATCACAGATGAACAAAGCAAAGGCATCGCATGTTGGTTAGACGGGTGCCTGCGTATCTTTACTTTCTACCGAAATTCAGACCACAAGCCACATCATCAAGAAAAAGCGTATCAATACCTAATGTTCGCTTACAGTAAGCTTCAAGCCGTGTGTTGTGACACGAAAGCGGAGCCAGACTTACAAGAGTGGTGTACACAGCGAGTACAGCATTTGTGTGTGCTCGCGTTGGAGTTTGCGAATCAACAACAAGAGCCGCGCTGGTTACAAGAATCCGAAAAATTGATCGAATCGCATGTCCGCTTTATGGCAAGCCAATCCCAGAACGATGATCAAGGAAACGTGAAACATCAGATTCACTGATCATCCCCTATCGATCCAATATCAACTCATCAAAATGACCGTCTAGTTGAAACGACAGGATCAATTAAAAGCATGATCTCACCTTGATCATGCTTCAGAAGCCGAAGCATGTAAGCTATTGATTTTTAATGTTGAGCGGAATTTAAGACAAAAAAAAGCGAGTCCCTTGGGGAACTCGCAAAAATCTATTCAGTATGATGTAACAAAATATGAGCCAATCTATTAATCATAAGAAAGGACAAAAGGTTGTCTATTCGGGATAAATAATAATCAACTGGATGCGTTACATTGTCATCGCTTTGTCAGCATTAGGTGCGATTATTATCAGCACCTAATGATGATTAAATGACCTATTCACAACAGTGAAAGCGGGGTAAAAACTAGTGGCCAATCGCCATTTCATCGAGCGCCAAGAACACATTTTCATCTAGATGACCTTCGTGCACTTGTTTACACACTTTACGACGCACCGCCAAACCAGAGATCAGACGTTCGATAGAGAGATGTCGATTACTGTTGCTATCACGGTCGTTGTACAGCTCAATCAGCTTACTCAATGTTTCGTAAGGGATAACATTTTCCCCTACTCTCAGCCAATCAAGCTTCTCAATGAGCTCTGAGCACTCTTCTTTGATCGAGGCATGTGAGTGCCCTGTCATAGCAGATAAAGCCGTTATACTGCGTTCTAGAGCCTCTGCAGAGGTATATTTAGAGAGCGTTATCATGATCTCGTCAGCATTGATCTCAACAGAGTGCTTACGTTGCTTCACTCGACGTCCTAATTTGCCTCTTGGCGACGGTGCCTTGCGCTGAATCGGTTCAAACTCACCATCGATGATCTCAGACAGCTCTTCCAGCTTCTGCTTAGAGACCATCTCGTTGCGAAGTGGGTTTGGCAGCGTTGGTGCCATGTTACGTTTACCGGCGTTGGTGGTACGTGCTCTTGAGTAACGCAGTACTTCTTCCACGTTACATTTGATATCTACTTGATAATCGGTCGTTTTGCCTTTTTCGATCAACGCGGTGATCGTCAAGTGATAACCCCAAAGATTAACCAGGAAGGTATCTTCTTGATCTCCGACTTCGCCCAACTTTCTCAATTCGCGGATCAGATCCATCGAAAAACGACGCCAATCGATGTTACGAGCCAACTTCTGATTCAGTTCGCTCAGCAACATACAATCTGAATGACGGCGGGCCATACGGCTTCTGAAGTACGAATACATTTGGAAAACCAAGGTATGTTGCTTAAGGATTTCTGGCGGGAACAAGAAGAAATAATCACGAGTCAGGAGCTCTTCGTAGAACGAAGGTTCCCAAACGAGGATGTATAGGTTCGGTTTAATGCGAATTTCGCCATCAGAGCCCTCTGTAGGCGCTTCTTCCGATGCAGTAATGGTTCTTGCTAAGAATCGGAAACGATCACTCTTAAAGCCTTCTGGCATGTTCTCACTAAGCCAACGACCAGTAAGCTCATGCAGTTGGAAATCCGTAAACTCGATACGATCAATACTGTCGCGAATCGAGTCACGAGCAGGGCCACTGTCTTTCTTACCACGCAAAGACAAAATGTCCGTGATGTAGAGTGGTGTTTTGTTCGGCGTGTGTTTCGCGTCTAGGTGGTAATCATCTTGGTGATGATCATGATACTGAACGGTTAGCGTGAACAACGCGAAAAGCGTCATCAGATCATCGACCGTCATAATATTTTTAGACGATCTTGTCTCGATCACAGCGCGAGTGCCCGAGATCGAAACCATTGATTTCTGGTAGCTCTTGCGCGTTCTAGGTGGCGCTAACGCTTGATCAATAATGCCCGCCCAATTGGTTGGCGAAACAATGAATTGATCCGCTTCGTCTTTCATCGTTGGGGGAGTATTAAGACCATGCTCATTCAGTAAACGTTTGTTTACTTTAGTTTGAGCGAGGGCTTTAGAGCGCTTCTGCTTTTCGTTTTGCTTGACGCTTTCTGTGACTAAGCTGGTGGCACCCAGTACCGATATCAATTGGTTTGGGTTAACAAAGCGATGCAGCATGGTTTTACCTGCAAGGCCTTCTTCAAAGCGAACGGGGATTTGTTTGAAAAGACCGATATTTACCGCTGCTCTCAGCCTTTGTTGCAAGGCTGCGCGAGTGACTTGGCCATCGGTTGATTCGATAATCTCAGTGGTTGAAACGTATCCGTCTTTGCTGCTAAACCCACGAAGTGAAATTAGGTTAAGAAGCTCAACTATGCTTTTGGTGACACCTTTGAAGTGTTGATATTGTTCTATCCATTCAACGGCTGTTTCAGATACCTCAAATAAATGACCATCTTTGTGGCTTCGTGCCTTAATTAACAATTTCTCTTCTGGTTTCATTTTTGATCCGTATCACACTAACCGTAGTTTCACTATAGTTCCTGAATGATAAAGAAAGAATGATCATAAATAAAGAGAATTTATTGGCTTTTAAATAACTGATCTTTTTGATTAATATGATCTTAAATGATTAAGTGATCTAATGATCTGGACGTAAGTTTGATTTTAAGTAGCTGAATTTAAAGTATAAAAAAAAATCCACTTTGAAAGCATGATCATAAAGAGTCCGAAACTATGATCATTAAACCTAAGAAAGCATGATCACAGAGTGTCAGAACGATGATCATTAAGTCATTGTAAGCATGATCATTATTGATTCGAAAGCATGATCATTATACTTGTACAGCTTATCCACAGTCCATAATTCAACATGGTTGGTTAAGTCACTTATAACTCGTCAATGTGGATAGTTTTGATGGCTTATCTATCGGAACAATGATCAAGTAAGTGCCCTTTTCTATCGTTCCTACCCTATTACGTACAAAATTTGTTCTGAAGCCGGTGTTAAAGGCTGGCTTGGGTGTCATTAACGCGGGCCTGCTTTACTTAGGAAGCATGATCATGAAATTGTCATGTTTCTGTATTCTGAGTCTGTGCAGATTGAATTTCCAAGCAATGAGGCCTTATAGGCCTTGAATCCCCATTACAAAAGCATTTGCCCGTAAGTTAGCTGTTAAATTATATGCTTCCGGAACGATATTTACTTGATCATTTTTCCGGAAGTTGATCATTTCGAACAGTCACTCATGCGGATCAATATTGATGAGTTTACACCTTGATCATGCTTCATAATACCGCCTTATCAATTCTCTTACGCCTGATGTATTCTATGATCATTCTTCCGTGTTAGGTTCAACTCTCTTTTATCTAGTGACGCTTTATCTTGTCGTGGTTTTGAATTTTCGATGCTATTTTTGGTTTTCTATTATTTCTTGGTTGAAAAACTCACAATTTCGAATGCAAATCACACGAACCGTAATCTATGCTTGTATTTCAATCGTTCCGAAGATTTTTTACTGAAATTGCATTTACATTGTAAATAAGTGATGCTGTAACATTTAAAATCTAAGCCAGAAATAGCATGGTTATGCATGATAAAAACGGTCATTTTTTGTGTTTGTCTCAGCCGTTGTTTCATCAAACTGTAAAAATACAGTCTATTTTATGTGATTTTACTCATAAATGTATGTTCATGTTTTTGTTGTGTTTGTTGTTAATCGCTGTACAATTGGTACTTAGTTAATCATTACGGAAACTGGCAATGAAAAGAGAACAAACGATTGATAAGCTCTATCAGCTGGCCGAACAAACTCAACAAGTTCAGGCTGACCGAATTGAGATTATTCTGGAAGAGCGAAGTGATGAACATTTCCCTCCAATGTCTAAAGCTATGATGGAGACTCGTTCAGGCTTAACTCGTCGAAAATTGGATGAGGCAATTACTAAGCTTGAAGCGGATGGTCACCAGTTTACAAAGAACAACGCCAATCATTACTCGATTTCATTGACTGAAGCTCACATGCTGATGGACGCGGCGGAAGTACCAAAGTTCCACCAACGTAAACAGCACGCAGACAACAAACCTTGGATTATCAACGTACAAAACCAGAAGGGTGGTACAGGTAAATCAATGACGGCGGTTCACCTAGCGGCTTGTTTGTCTCTGAATTTAGACAAGCGCTACCGTATCTGTCTGATTGACTTGGATCCACAAGGTTCATTACGTCTGTTCTTAAACCCACAAATCAGTGGTGCAGAGCACGATAGTATCTATTCTGCCGTTGATATCATGTTGGACAACGTGCCTGAAGGCCAAGATGTTGACCTAGAGTTTCTTCGCAAAAACGTACTCTTGCCAACTCAGTATCCGAACCTAAAGACAATTTCTGCATTCCCAGAAGATGCGATGTTTAACGCTGAAGCGTGGCAAAGCCTCTCTCAAGATCAGTCACTTGATATCGTTCGTCTTCTTAAAGAGAAGCTTATCGACAAAATCGCAGACGACTTTGATGTGATTATGATTGATACCGGCCCACACGTAGATCCATTAGTGTGGAACGCAATGTACGCGTCGAACGCTCTTCTTATTCCTTGTGCTGCAAAGCGTTTGGACTGGGCTTCAACGGTTAACTTCTTCCAACACTTACCAACCGTGTACGAGATGTTCCCGGACGATTGGAAAGGGCTTGAGTTTGTTCGTCTGATGCCAACCATGTTCGAAGATGACAATAAGAAGCAGGTTTCGGTTCTCACTGAGATGAACTACCTGCTGAATGATCAAGTGATGATGGCGACGATTCCAAGAAGCCGTGCCTTTGAAACCTGTGCCGATACTTACAGCACGGTTTTCGATCTCACGGTTAGCGACTTCGAAGGTGGTAAGAAAACTCTGGCTGTCGCTCAAGACGCAGTACAAAAAAGTGCTCTAGAATTAGAGCGTGTATTACACAGCAACTGGCCTTCACTTAATCAGGGATAACAAGAATGGCAATTAAAACATCTGACTTAAATGCAAAGCTATTTGGTAAAGCAAACAAACGTCGCGTAGCAACGCCTCAAGAAGCGCAAACAGCTGCTAAAGAACAGGCTCAAGTGATTGAACTTTCAGTTGCGGGCGAAGAGTTGGTTTCATTTGAATTGGTTCGAATTCCTGCTTCTGAAGTAGCGACTCGAACGGTTGTTTTCGAAGAGAACGCGCGTGAGCAATCTTTCTTAAACGAACATGCGCTTTCTGACGTACTAACTACGTTAAAAGAACGCGGCCAGCAATACCCAGCAGTTGGTCGTAAAAACAAAGACGGCAAGATTGAAGTTCTTGATGGTAGCCGTCGTCGTATGTCATGTATTTTGGCCGACAAAGAGTTCCTTATCTATGTTGCTGAAAACATTAACGGCGACCATGCTAAGTTCTTATCTGATGTTGCAAACGCTCACAAGCCTCTTTCTCTGTATGAGAAGGGCAAAGAGATGCAAGCGAAGCTAGATCAAGGCGAAGCTGAAGACCAAAAAGCACTAGCGAAAATGTTTCAGTGCAGCGAAGCTTTGGTAAGTGGCGCATTGAAAGCGGCCGCTTTGCCACTTGAATTGCTACAAGCTTACCCAAATGTGAGTGACCTTGGTCGTCCAACGATTGTTAAACTACATAAACAATTTGGCGGTCTAACGAGCGAACAACAACAAACACTACTGACTAAGTGTGATGCTTCAGAAGGTTTTGTATGGCAGCGTAGTGAAGCTCAAGGCGTAACTCGCTTGACCAAAGACGTGACTGAAACCTTAGAAGGTTGGATTCTTGAACTGGCACCTGCGCCAGCTAAGAAAGCGTCTTCAAAAGTTGAACTAATTAAAGGCCGTGCTTCATACAGCCGTAAAGGTTCAAACTTGGCGTTGAATCTAAAGAAAGTTGATGATGCGACCATGGAAGAAATCCTAGCCTTCGTACAATCGAAGCTCGACTAGATCGATAACTTTCCATTACTACTCTAAAGCCGCTTTATGCGGCTTTTTATTTGGCTGTGATAAACTGTGTTTAGACGAATCTGGACACTGACTATGACAAACCCAACCAACACTTTTCTACACACACTTTCTAATATCGCTCAGCATAACGATCATCGTTATGGCGTTGTCTTTGATGGCGACCTCGATTGGCAAAACTCCGCTGTTATAACCTTCCTTCAAGATGCAGATTCTCAAACCGTTTTCCAGATTGGCGGCACTCCGTTTGAGGGGACGATTCACGCGTCTGTAAAAAAAGGCCAGCAACTTCTTGGTCGTGAATGCCAAGTTCTTGTGTGTGATTTTAGAGAGCTGTTCGATGCGAATGGTTTTAGCGCAGCATTGGGTTCGTTAGTTGGTGGTGGGTTATTGTTGGTGTTACCACCGAAAGTTGATGACTCTGAAGATAGCGAATGCTTTGGGCAATCTTGGTTAAAGCTACATTTTGATAAACTACTTTCAGTTTCGCAAAGTGACGAAAAGGCGGATGTGATTGAAGCGGTGAATTCGCTTCCTCAAAAACTTAATGACGACAACTCGACTGACCGATTTGAACAGCAAAAAACGGCGATTGAGTTAGTTAAGAAAGTTGTTACTGGACATCGAAAGCGTCCATTGATTCTGACAGCAGACAGAGGTCGAGGTAAAAGCTCAACTTTGGGTATTGCAGCCGCGCAGCTTTTGGCAGAGCGACAGGGCTTAAATATTATTGTTACCGCTCCCTCTGTAAAAGCAATTGAGCCCGTATTTTCTCATGCGTTACAGAGACTCGATACGTGTGAAGTCATTAACGCGACTCACATTGGTTATCAAGGTGGAAGTTTAAGATTTGTCGCGCCAGATGAATTACTTAAATCTAAGCTTGAGTGCGATCTGTTGTTGGTTGATGAAGCGGCCGCCATTCCAATCCCAATGCTTAAATCTATGGTCGATAGTTATCACCGCATGGTTTTTTCAACCACAGTTCATGGTTACGAAGGCAGTGGGCGAGGGTTTGGAATCAAATTTGAAGCTTGGCTTTCTGAACATCGCCCTGGATGGAAGGGCTACAAGCTTGAACAACCTATCCGTTGGAATAACAACGACCCACTAGAGCGTTGGCTATTTGATTGTTTCCTGCTTGGTGAAGATGCGTGCCCGAGTGAATCAGCTGTTTATAAGTCGGAAGATTTTTCCGATGATGCACTCAACCAACTTAGCTTGGTTGAGTTGTCAAAAGCAGACTGCTTGGTTAACCCTCAAAAACTTCAACAATGTTTTTCTCTTTTAGTCGATGCCCATTATCAGACGTCTCCTAATGATTTAATGCAGTTCCTCGATAACCCAGCTATTCATTTATTTGCCGCTTGGCAGCAAGACGAGTGTCTTGGTTGTATGTTGGTGACGGAGGAGGGCGGTTTAGATAAAGAATTGATTGCACAAGTTCAAGTTGGAAAACGTCGTCCACAAGGTCACCTTGCACCAGTTCTGTTAGCTAACCAGCTTGGCTCTGTTGAAGCAGCAACTAGCCGCTGTCTTCGAGTGATGCGGATTGCTGTCTCGACACGTCATCAATGTTTGGGTATCGGCCGTTGGATGTTGGGTCTGTTATCTGAACAAGCAGTCCGAACAGAGCAAGTCGATTATCTGGCGACGAGCTTCGGTGCGACCAGTGATTTGATTTCTTTCTGGCGTGATAGTGAATTTGTGCCTGTTCATATTGGTCACCAGCGAGATCAGGCAAGCGGTTGTCACTCTGTATTGATGGTTAAGTCGCTTAACCCAAACGCTCAAATCTGGATGAGCCAACTGCAAAATCACTTTGAGCGTAGGTTCTGTTTTGTTGTTTCTGGCTCTTTGGCTTCTCTCGAAGTTGATATGGTGCGCGCATTACTGCCAAGGCAAGCGGAATCTATGGCTGAGTCTGAAATCCAACTCATCAGGAATTATGTCGATGGCGGCAATAGTTACGACAGCATTGGTTTCAGTGTCCTGAATCTGATTCTGCAGAGTAATGCTCGTCAAGCTCACATAGCTGAATCTGACGTTATAACCGATACAGATTTCGCCGTTTCTGATTTGCTTATCGCGAAAGTCATTCAGCAGAAAGAGTGGGGGACTTGTGTCGAACAGTTTAATCTTGTTGGGCGAAAACAAGCCGAAATTCAATTCCGACAAGATGTCGATTTCCTATTATCAAATTTACACTGTAAATAGGCAGTTTGGTTTCCCATCCCGTTTTCAGCGTTAATTAGATTTACAGTGTAAATTAGAATATTCGATTTACACTGTAAACTGAAACTTCACATCCAAGTCCAGTTTTACCTTCATCATCGCTTTCATTGTCTCCCTCACTATTTTTAGTTCGCTCTCTTTAAGACAGCCCTTAATCTTCTAAACCGATTCGTTTTTATCATATTGCTATCACTTCTGTTCAACGTTCACTCGCATGGGAAATGCTGAAACTGTTCACCTTTATATTTGTAAAGTTGAAGCGGATCATAAAATAGGTAAGTCTTATTTATGAGTCATGTTTGCAGAATCGAAAGTAAGTGATGTGACGCTGATTATTCTAATAATGTGATACTAAGCGCAGAATGAATTATATAGACTGAATAACAACTGAGTCATTAGGGATACTCAATTCGAATGTGGGATAACATCGTTACACTGTCGGAAGATAAGCAACAAGTGATGGCATGTCTGCCGTCGGGGTTTGTGGTCGACGCAAGCTTTGACAATAAGACTCTGCCACCAGCCTTAGAAGCTTTGAGCGCATCTAACTATTTTCTTTTTGAAGATGAGGTGCTGCGTTTTGTGACTCTTGCAAAAGAGGGCAAGGGGGAAGCTTATGAAGGAATCTTGATTGCAGAAGTTCGTAATGCCAGTGTCACGGTTGAGCTGACTGATGATGAGATGCTAGCAAGTCTAGTCGTCACTGGTCCGTATAATGGACACCCGCTACGCGGTAGCGACATCATTCATTGTTTAGCACAAGCTCACATCACAAAGGGAATTAATAAGTTAGCGCTCAGAAAAGTATTGATGATGAGTAGCAAACTTAAGCCCGGAGAAAAGTTTACGCAACCCGTCGCCAAGGGAACACAACCCGTAAAAGGTAAAGACGCAAAGTTCGCGGCCTTGGTTGAAGACATTACTCGACAAGTTTTGAAACCTCGCAGTAAAGACGAAGGCAAGATTGATATGCGAGACTTGGGAGAAACCATTACCGTTGGTCAAAACGACCAGTTAATGAAACGCACTCCCGCGACTAAGGGCATCGCTGGCTTTACCGTCCAAGGTCGTATTATCCCGCCACTTCCTGGACAAGACAGTTTAATCAAGCCTGGCAAGGGCACCTACATTTCTCCTGATGACCCCAACTTATTACTCGCCTCTTATCCCGGATTACCCATCATCAAAGATCGCACCATTGAAGTCGATGACGCCTTATGTGTTAGCAATGTTGATGTTTCCACCGGACACGTCAAATTCAAAGGCAATGTGTTTGTCTCTGGCAACATTGAACCGGGAATGATTGTGAAAGCGACCGGTAGTATTACGGTGGGTGGTTTTATTGAATCGGCTGAAGTTCAGGCTCAAGGTGATATCAAAGTCGCAAAAGGCATTATCGGCCACACCACCAAAGAGGGTGAAGCGAAAAGCTGTAAGGTATTCAGCAAAGGTTCCATCACCGCGAGCTACGCTCAGAATGCAGAGCTAAAAACCGCCGGTGACATTCGACTTGGCGTGCACAGCATGAGTAACGACATTCGCTGTGGAGACAATCTTGTCGTAATGGATACCATGAAGAAGCATGGCACGCTCAGTGGTGGCGAAGCCAAAGTCGGTGGAAAGGTCGAATGTGTATTCTTAGGTGTAGAAGGAGACACGGCAACTAAGGTTCATGGTTTTGCTCGTTACGATGGATACCGACAGAAAATTGCTGAACTAAAGGAAACCTATAAACACACCCAAGAGCAAACAATGGACGTGATTCGCCAAGAACTCGAATTTAAGAAGCGACCAAAAGCTGAGAGAAGCGAAGAGCAAGCGTTGGAAATAGAACAACAACGAGAAAAGAATAACCAAGCGATTGAAAACACCAAATCACAATTGGATACGCTTGAGGCGGAATTTGAAACCAACCTTGCTGAATGCACAGTTGAAGCGCACGAAAAAGTGTATACCCGCGTGACGATTCAGTTTGGTGATGAAACAGTAACAACCAAGCGAACTCACGGCGGAAGTGTTTTCTCATTCAACCAATATGAGATTCAGTGTTCGTTTAAGATGGAGCAAGAAGACATTGCTTTGTAGCCTATCTTCATAAGATAAAGCGATACATGGCCTAAGTGCCAAGACTGACAAATAAAAAAGGGGGAGCAGATGCTCCCCCTTTTTAGTTTCTATTGTCCCGTCCTGAAATGTGTTTACACATTGAGGACGAATTATGACTACTTCAAATAATACCTACGTTAAGCGCACTCAGCGTGATTACACACTAGGCTTTAAATTACAGGTCGTCGCCGCTGTAGAAAGAGGCGATATGACATATAAACAAGCCCAAACCATTTATGGTATCCAAGGCCGCTCAACTGTTTTAACTTGGCTTCGAAAGCACGGTAAGATGAATTGGGCGCAAACTCCAAGGATGAACACCATGCACCAATCAACTAATCCTAAAGAGTCACCAGCACAAAAAATAAAACGCCTTGAAAAAGAGTTAGAAGACGAAAAAATAAAGAATCTCTTTTTAAATAGAGTGGTTGATATTCTTGATGCTGAACACGGAACTAGCCTCAGAAAAAAGTATCTCGCCAAGGAGCAAGAAGCCTTCAAAAACAGGAAGGTATAAGTTTAGTTCGAGTATGTAAGTTATGCGGGATAACGAGACAAAGCGTTTATCAA
This sequence comes from Vibrio pomeroyi, assembly GCF_024347595.1. NCBI lineage: Bacteria > Pseudomonadati > Pseudomonadota > Gammaproteobacteria > Vibrionales > Vibrionaceae > Vibrio > Vibrio pomeroyi. Next base: position 347,536 of record NZ_AP025507.1, read on the forward strand.
CAAGAAAAACGAGCTGTTCATCGCCAGTTGGAACTTAGACCCATCAAAAAAATGGTGTTAGATCTTAGACGTTATATGCCTCGGGTTGGTACTAGAAAACTCTACTTTTTGCTTAAACCAAAGTTGCAAGCACAAGGTATCAAGCTAGGTCGAGATGCTCTTTTCAACTACTTACGTGATGAACAATTATTGATCAGACCTAAACGTAGTTTTACAAAAACGACAAACAGTAAACATTGGATGAAAAAACATCCGAACTTATTAAAGAACTACAAACCATGCAATCCAGAAGGTGTGTTAGTCAGTGACATTACCTATATCCATTCAGATGAAGGGGTTCACTATCTCTCATTGGTAACGGATGCGTTTAGTCGGAAGATTATGGGCTACGAGCTGAGCAACGAGATGAAGTCGACGGATGTTGTGAAAGCGCTAGATATGGCTATCAAGGGACGTCAATATCATCGTTCGTGTATCCATCACTCTGATCGTGGTCTCCAGTATTGCTCAGGTGTTTATCAAGATAAGTTGAAAAGTAGCAACATAATCCCCTCGATGACAGACGGTTATGACTGCTACCAAAATGCATTAGCAGAGAGAGTAAATGGAATACTGAAACAAGAGTTCTTGCTTGATAAATGTAAAAACCTCAGAGAGCTTAAACAACTAGTAAAAGAGTCTATAAGTACCTATAACAATATGAGGCCGCACCTTAGTCTCAGGATGAAAACTCCAAATGAGGTGCATGAAAAAAGCCAACAGCTGACGCTGTTGGCTTAGTAGAAATACTGTCAACGTATTTTAGGACGAGACATATAACATTCGCTGTTTTGAGCAAACGTTTTGAGTTAGCTCACCGCTCTTACTTTGCCTTGTTTTAGGTCTGACAGCACTTGCGCTTTCGGACCATCGGCAATAATGCAGCCTTTCTCCATTACGATCACTCGGTCGACAATATCCAGCATCGACGTTTTGTGTGTGATCAGAATTAACGTCTCGCTTGGAAGCAACTGGTTAAGCTGGTGCTTAATGTGCATCTCTGAACGGTTATCCATAGCACTGGTCGGTTCATCCATTAATAGCACAGGCGGACGACCTAGGAAGGCTCTGGCAATCGCAATCGATTGACGCTGACCACCAGAAAGTAACGCACCGCCTTCACCGACTTGACGCTCTAAGCCTGCAGGATCTTGTTGAGTAAATGCAGTAACGCCAGCACGGTTAGCTGCATCCATCACATCGCGGTCATCCACTAAAGGACGACCAAGAGTGATGTTGTCTCTTACCGAACCATAGAACAGATTACTGTCTTGTGGCACACAGCCTATATTGCGTCGTACGTCGACATGGTGAAGTTGTTCCATGTCGGTGTCATCTATACGCACATGACCCTCTGTGGGCTTGTACAGGCCCATAATCAGGCGTTCTAGTGTGGTTTTACCTGAACCGATACGTCCAATGATCGCCACTTTCTCACCAGGTCTAATATGCAGAGTTAAATCTCTGATAGAAGCGACTGGTGAATCCGGGTAGTGGAAGGTCACTTTGTCGAGTGAGATATGACCTTGGATAATAGGTCGGTGGATGTAGCGCTTACCTTCTTCCTGTTCATCCGGCATCGACATAACTTGCTCAATCAACGTCATCGATGATTTTGCTTGGTTGTAACGAGTCGACAGCAACGACAGTTGAACAAGAGGACCAATCGCTCGACCACTCAACATGGTCGCAGCGATCAAGCCACCCATAGTAAGTTCACCTTCCGCAATTAAGTACACACCAAAAATGATCATGCCTACGTTGGTACTTTGCTGAACAAAGCCTGCCGTGTTTTGGATGCTGTCGGTAATGCGGCGACTTTTGATATTCCAGTTCGCCATGTGAGCAACGGCTTCCTCCCAACGGAATTGGAACTGGCTTTGCGCACTGAACAGCTTAACCGTTTCTAAGCCTGCCAAACTCTCAATCAAGTTAGCGTATTTTTGAGAAGCAAGACGGGAGCCTTCTTCAATGGTACGACGAAGTGGGCCTTGAATTAATAGTGCGTAGACGATCAGCACGACCACGCCAGCCACAGGAACAAACACCAAGTTGCCAGCCATTAACCAAATTAAGGCCAAGAACATCAGCGCGAAAGGCAAATCGATGAGCGAGCCAATGGTTGCTGAGGTAAAGAATTCACGAATGGATTCGAACTCTTGCAGGTTTTTAGCGAAAGCACCGACCGAAGCTGGCTTAGCTTCCATACGAATGCCCAATACTTTGCTGAAAAGCTTCGAGGAGATCAGGATATCGGATTTCTTACCTGCAACATCAATGAAGTAGCTTCGCATCAGCTTTAACAGCAGGTCGAACAGGAACACCACAAAGATACCACTCGCCAACACCCATAAGGTTTCAAATGCGAGGTTAGGGACGACTTTGTCGTATACCAAACGTGTAAACATTGGCGCTGCAATGGCGAAGATGTTGATCAGAATGGAGGCGATCAACACATCACGATAGATGTTTTTAGATTCCCAAATCGTGCTCCAAAACCAGTGTCCTTTACGAGTTTTGAGAACCTCAGGTGAGCGTTCGTCGTAACGGAACTGTTTCTTTACTAAGAAGTAACGGCCGATGAATTGCTCTTTCAATTCTTCCATTGGAATGATGATTGGCACCATTCCGCTTTCAGCCGTGATGATTTCCGCTTCTTGCTTTTCTAAATCGATACTGTTGAGAACACATGCCTCACCTTGTTTTAGCAGTAAAACGGCAGGCAGAATCAGGTGTGGAATGTTATCTAAGTCGGAACGGTTTTCTTTTGCTACTAATCCCGCACGCTCAGCAGAGCGTGGGAATAGGAAAGGGGTAAGCTTTCCATCGGTTAGTGGCAACCCATTGATCAACGCTTCGGGCGAGTTAGCTAACCCGTAATACCGGCTAACGTAGATCAGTGAGTTCAATAGTGGATCTTGCATGCGATATAACCCTTACAACTATTTATCAACAATGAAGCCTTGGAACACTTCTACGTAGTTATCAGATAGGATATCTAGCTGAGTTTGAGTTTCTATTCGAGACGCGATGGTCGTTACGCCAAGGTTATGAGCCGTTCGTGAGATCGACGTTAGGGTAAATTTCTGTTTTTCGTCATCAAGGTTATGTGTGAATAGGTAATCCAGCTTCACATAACTTGGGCGGTATTCGTTGATGTAATCCAATGATTGGAAGTTTCGCCCGTAGTTGTCGACACCAAACACCGCTTCAGCGTTGCGAATGGTGTTACATAATAGCGCCGTGTAGTGCGGAACGTTGATGAAACAGTTTTCTGGAATCTCAAAGTGCAGCAGGTGAGCGACAGAGGCATTTTGTTCAAGCGTTTTGCCAATCCAGCGGATGAAGCTTGGCTGAGAAATACTGCTTGGTGAGATATTGATAGCGATTGGGCTAGTTACTTCATTGGCATTAAGCTTTTCAATCATCTTCTCGATAACGTATTGGTCGAGAATGTGGCTCATTTCAAGCTGCTCTAGTGCGTATAGATATTGGTTCGCACCGTAACGGACACCGTCTTTCTCAATCGCAGAGAACACCTCTTGGTGGTACGTTTTACCAAAGGCATTGTTTGCAGCCTGAAGACGGAAAGTGACTAGGTCGTTGATGATCGCTTCTTCAACCAGCATACGCCATTGCTGTTTACCCATTACCGCGCCGTGGTCGTCAGCGGTGACGTAGCCGTAAGCAAGCTCGCGGTTCGCCTTAGCACTTGAAAGTGCGTTATCCACCAGCGACATGATTTCGGTACTGGTTTTACGCTTGTTGCTGTAGGTCACACCCAGTGCAATGTGTGGGTTTGCCATACCTGTTGGATCTGAACCTAGGCTTTGAATGCAATTTACGATGCTGCTAGCAACAAGTTTAAGTTCGCTTTCATCAATGTTTGGCATGATGAAACCAAATTCGTCACTAGAAATACGGGCGATGGTGATGTCTGGCGATGAAATAGAAGCTTGTAATTGTTCTGCCAGTTGGTGAACTAAGGAATCTCCTTCTTGGTAGCCTTTTTCATCGTATTCTTCGCTAATAAATTCCGCTTTCAGTACAGCCAAACCACCTAAGCTTGATTCTTCTAACCACTGAGTTAATTGAGACATGTAGTAAGCGCGGTTACCTAGTTGAGACACAGGGTCGATATACGCTCTTTCTCGCAGCTTCTGAGCTTCCTTCGCTTGGTTCTTAAACGCCAATTCAACTTGAGTCGACATGTGGTTGATGCCATCGACCACTAAGATAAGATCTTTTGTTTTCGGACGAACCAGAGGCTCACCAAATTGATTCTTAGCGATCTGATCCATTTTGGTAATGATCAATGCTAATGGACGCAGTGCTCGCTTGAGGATCCATGAAATCGACACCAAACCCAGTAGGAAGATCGATCCAAAGATGGTCAGTAGACGTGTGAATGCTTGCCAAAGTTGATCATAAGCTGGACCCGGATGACTGACGATCTCAACCTCTGCTAGTTGCATCCAGCCACTGGTGATCACTCGGCGGTCATGAACTGGCTCAAACAAATTAAGGTTGGTAAACCACTGTGGTACGCCTGTTGATTTAACAGGGTATGAGCGGAGAATATCCTCGCCGCTGTCTAGGAAAATCAATCGAACGACGGAATAAGAACTGCCATCAAACAGGGCGTTGATAACAGACTCCACCGCCACCTTGTCCTTTTCTTCGAGGTAAGGGGCGAGAGCCAGTCCAACAGTATTAATGGTATTACTTACCTCAGAGCGTTGCTGCTCCTCTAAGTATCCACGGGTGGTATTGAATTCGATCATAAAAACTGACGTCATCAGCAGTATGAACACCGCAACCATCCCGACCACAAGCTGTTTATATAAAGTCATTGTACCTACTCATCGTAATTGATAATGGGTTTGTTTAATTTTAGAGAGCGCTCACGGGAACGTAAGTCGTTCCATAAGCTCAATCTTGAAGATTTCCCTGCTAACTTACCGCTGCCCGCTGCCGACTTGATTAACCAAAGATTTTTACCGTTGAAACTGTAAATTGGTCGTAAGTCTGGGCGTTTGGAACCTCGTTTTATCTCAGGGTTTAAGTTGTCTAAAATTAGTGGCTCTGCACTGGGTGTTGAGTAGTACGCCAACACCATGTGGAATTGGTTCAACTCAAGTGCTTTTACGTACACTAATCGTAATTTCTTATCTGGGACGCCAAGCTCGAGCAAAGAGAAGTATTTTGCGATAGTGAAGTCTTCACAGTCACCGGCATTACTGCCTAAAAACTCCAGTGGTGTTGCCCAGTAGTCGTTCTTTCCCCACAAAATGGTGTCGTCGACAAAGTACATCTGGTTGAAGAACTGGTTTACCGACCTGAGTTTCTCTTTCTCACTCAATCCGTCGTAAGACGTCATGTTTGAGCGCCATGTCGCCACTCGTTTTCCGGCTCTGTCACCGTAGGTTTTGGTGACCGCATCTATCCACCGTTGATCGCTCTTGTTGAGCGCCACAGAGGTAAAAGAGGTGAGGACTAGCAATAACAGCGAAATCCGAGACTTCATGGCCTCTGCTCTTGTCTGTTTGCTGTGTATCGAAAGGCGTTGTTAAACATCAAACGTCCTTACTCTTTTAGTGCGTTGTTTTGAGCGCTTAATATTGGCTTCAACATGTACTCAAGCACGGTTCTTTTACCCGTGATGATGTCGACAGAGGCCGTCATTCCCGGAATGATTGGCAGTTCTTCGTTTTTACCAAAATTGTGTTTTTCGGTGCGTACACGCACGATGTAGAAGCTGTTGCCTTCTTCATCTTGGGTGGTATCGGCGCTGATGTGCTCTAACACACCTTCTAGACCACCGTATTTTGTGAAGTCGTAAGCACTGAATTTAACTATGGCTGTCAGTTCTGGGCGCAGGAAGGCGATGTCTTGAGGAGCGATTTTTGCTTCGACCAATAGAGAATCTTCAGTCGGTACAATCTCAACGATGTCCATGCCCGGTTGGATAACACCGCCTACGGTATTAATGCCAAGCGTTTTGACGGTTCCGGTTACTGGAGAAACCACCACGGTACGATTTACTCTGTCTTCAAGGCCAACGGCCGATTCGGTCAGTGCAGAAAGTTTGTCTTGTGCTTGATTGAGTTTTTCTTGTTGTTCTGAGCGGAAGTTCAACGCGGCATCAATACGGCTGAGCATGGATTCTTTGATGGCTGAACGTAGAAGAGGGACTTTGAGTTCGCTTGAGGTCATTTCTCGGCGAGTGTCGTTTACTTGTCTTTGGAGCTTTAGTAGCTCAATGCGTGGTACCACACCTTCATCAGCAAGGGGTTTGGTGATATCCAGTTCTTGGCGAGCAAACTGGTAGCTCTGTTTTAGGTTGCGGACACGTGCTTTAATTTCGACAAGGTCTTGTTGTTTTTGTTCAACCTGTTGATCAAAAACGGAAAGTTGATTTTTTAGGTTGTTAAGGTCTTGGCGGTATTCTGCTTTTTGACGATTAACCAGTTGCGGTTGAAGCTCGTAGAACTTAGGTGGGAAGGCAAGCTTGCCGTAATCGAGAGTGACACTTTTCTTCCACTCTTTTTCAGAGAAATCTTCGTTAATAACCACACTGGTTAACGAAGCAGAGAGCATTAACACATTGGCGGTTAAGTTTGCGACCTGTTGTTCACGCTCACGGAAGTCTGAACGGAATCGAGTGTCATCGATCAAAAGTAGTTGCTGGCCTTTTTGAACTTGTTGACCTTCTTTTACTAAGATCTCTTTAACTAGGCCACCCTCAAGGTTTTGCACCACTTGGATTTGGGAAGAGGGGATGACCTTGCCTTGGCCAACGGTGACTTTGTCTATTTCAGCCCAAGCGGACCACCCAATAGCAGCAATAAAAAACAGAACGATCACCCACAACATAATACGCGCACTGGTCGGCGTATTGAGGAGTAGTGCCGCGGTTTTATCGTCGACGTACTCTAGTTCGGTTTCGTTCAATTTGCTGAAATTCTTCTGGCTCATAACAGTCCTTGTTTGCTAAATAAAAGTGCAAGCCTATTGAGTGTATTCTTACTTTTGATAAATGTTAAGATTTTGCTCCTTTAAATCTTTGAATTTATATATTTTTTAGATTCTATCAATTTTTGAAATCCGTTTTGTCGAGTTGATGCTTTCTTAGCTTGTCATAGAGCGTTTTTCGCGACACTTGCAGCTCTTGCTGTACGTCTTTTAAGCGTCCTTGATGGCGGTGTAGTGCCTCGATCAAGATAATCTGTTCAAAGCTATCGGTGCGTTGGCTTAAAGACTGTTGTTGCTCTTCAATGCTTACATCAATTTGGCTTTCGGTGTTTTGCTCATGTTCATCGTTGTCGAGTGACGGTTGCTTCACTTGCGTCAGCACTCTGAGCTCAGCGTGTTGACGAAGCTGGCGAATGTTTTCGCTCCAATGAGTAGTGATCAGCCGTTGAATCTCTTTCTCTGTGATAACTGGCGGTGGCAACTGATATCGACTAGCTGCACCGCGAGCAAAATGCTTAAACAAAGAGCCAATATCTTCCGTTCTTTGCGCCAAGGGTAGTAAATTAAAACGGCGCAGTTCACCTGTAATTGTAGTAGGAACTACTGTAGTTGCGATAATGATACAAGTTGCACTGGTCTTGCATGAGTTTTCACGAAGTAGAGTGGGTTTTAGAGCGGCTAACCATAACCATTGCTGCGAAGTTAACGCTTCTGTTTCATGGATATAGAGAGTTCCACCCTGATGTTTGTGGAATAATTGCAGAACAAATTGATCAAGTGTCGCTTGGTCACTACGAGGTAAATTGAACGCCGCAATTGGGCAAAGCTCGGCAGTTGAGTGGCTATGCAGATCGTGTGTGTACTGAGCGGTGATTCGTTTTCCTGTGCCGATATCGCCAACAAACATCAGCAGTGGGTTTTGTTTGCAATCTAATGTGATTAGTTCACGGCGTAATGTCTGCATCGATGGAGACTGGCCAATTAATTTGGGGCCAACCTGATTCTGCATCGCGAGCTCTTTTCTTAGTAGGTTGTTCTCTTCTACCAAGGCGAGCTTATCGGCTGCTTTTTTGACTGCCGTTAATAGGGCATCGACCACAAACGGCTTTTCCAGAAAATCATAGGCGCCAGCCTTCATCGCGGACACCGCAGTTTGCACATCGCCATGCCCAGTCAGCACGATGATTTGAAAGTTAGGATTCTGGCTCAGCAACTTCTGGGTAAATTGAATACCGTCCATTACTGGCATATGGATGTCGGTAATCACGATGCCTGCTTGTGCTACGTCTATCTGCTTAAGCGCCTCAACGGCATTAGGGAAGCAGACAATGTCGATGCCTTCAATCAGCATGGCTTGTTCTACCGAGTCTCGGATAGCGGGTTCATCGTCGACAAAATAGAGTTTGGGCATAGAGTGCAAAGCCGTGTCCTTAGCTGTATGTGAGATTAGCGGTAATGTGAAATTCGTTTTCTCGTTAACAATAACGATGTGCGTTAGTCGTTAACTTTGTATAACGGAATATTGAGCGAGAATACCATGCCTGTCGGCTCCAACAGGGTTGCACTGATCGAGCCGTGATACGCTTCAATAATCCGCTTCGATATAGAGAGTCCAAGCCCTAAGCCTTCTGGCTTGGTGGTGAAAAACGGATCAAAAAGTTGTTCAAGCTTGTCGGCAGGCATACCAATTCCGTTATCCCAAATGATCACCTGACACATGTCTTCATGCAGTTGCCACTCAACGCCTATCTGTGGGATAGCCTGTTGAACTGTTGTTTGTTGAACTGTCGTTTCTTGGAGCGAGTTTTGTTGAAGATACAGAGCTTGCTGATCTATGACTTGCTGCTGAAGTGCTTGAGCCGCGTTGTGAATCAGATTCACCAGCACTTGTTCGAGCTCGGTTGGGTGAATCGCAATATTAAGGTCATCCGGTACCGTGCTTAACCTGAGCGTGATGCCTTGCTTGATCATCAGTGCGCTGAGAATACTGGTGGCGTTGTTGACCGCTTGATGCAGATTCGCCACATGATGTTCCTGTTTGGTCACTTTACGAGTGAACACCTTAAGGCGGGCGATGATCTCGGTAATCGAGGTGTTTAACGCGATCATTTTGCCTAGGTTACTTTTCACCAAATCGATTCGATCCATCTCAAGTAGTTTTAAGCTGTTTTCGCTGTAGGTTCTGAGTGCGGCTAGCGGTTGGTTTATTTCATGGTTAATGCTGGCTGACAGCTCACCCAGAACGGCTAGTTTGGCGGTTTGGGTCAGCTCTTGTTCTGTCTGCTTCAACTTCAACTGAGACTCTTGGTACTGAAAGATGGTTTGCTGAAGTTGCTGATTCGATTGCTTTAGATATTGAGTGCGCTTATCTACCGTTTGTTCCAGGTTTTGGTTGAGTCGGGTCAACGCCACTTTCGCTACGTAGGTTTGGCGCCATGACCAAGCAATCAGCACTACTAAGCTATAAATAACAACAAAGGTGATGTCTATCTGCATCACTTTAAGCAGTTCCGCTTTGGTCTCTTTTAAGGCCACTACTTGATATTGGTTGTTGCTGACGGCTGCAGGGTAAAGATTAAAAGTCCCAAGCTTGAATAACTGGTTGGCGGTTAGCTCTTCTCGGATTTCGTTGGATTGACGGTAGTTAGCCTGGCTGGCGCTGTTAGCTTCTGGCTGAGAGTTTGAAGAGCGAAAGGCTTCAATGATCGAAATTTCGCTCTGACCGTATTGGCGTTGAAGTGCGATATCGGTTTGTTGTTGCTGAGTTAATGGCAACAAGGAACGATAAAGCCAAGGCGCTTGGCTTGAAAGAAACACCACTTGGTTCGAATCGAGTACCACGATCTCAAAATCTTCGCTGGTCAGGATGTTTTCTAGATTCTCTAAGCTCACTTTTACCGTGATAACTCCGACGATTTCCTCGTCAATATACAAAGGCGAAGACAGAAAATAACCTCGTACGTCCGAGCGAGCACCTAGCGCGACATATTGTGTCTTGTTGCCTTTAATTGCAGAAGCAAAGTAGGGACGAAACGAGAAGTTTTCGCCAACAAAGGTTCGTGGCTTTTGGTAGTTACTTGAAGCCACGACAGTGCCACTCGGATCATGGATATAGATGGTGTCCGCTTGGCTTTGTCCCGACCACTCGAATAATAAGTTATTGAGCTGCGCAGCGGAGATCTTGTCTGTTTGTGGTGATTCGTCGAAGTAAGACAGCAAGCGCGGATCGTGGCTGAGCAGATCGGGGATCTGTTTGAATTTATCCAACTCAGAATCGATTTGTAGATTCGCTTTATTGGCCGCTTCGTTGAGTTGTTGAGTGACGATTTTTTCTTGGAATTGCACTGCCAAAAAGTGTGTTGCGGTCAGCCCTGCTGATCCCAGTAACAGCGAGAATAAAACGAAGGGCGTCATTAGGTTAGGCAGTATTTTGGTCACTGGGATCTCAGCTTGTCATCGGTTTGTATAAAGATTATCAATATGATGGAGAGAGTACCGAGATCTTGTTAACACAGAGCACCTTCTATGAGACAAAACCAAGGCTTAGACTTGTGTTTCAAAGGATTACGGCGCAAAATCACAAAAAAATTAAAAGGAGCAACCAAATGGAACTGACAGATATTCGTCGCGAATACGCTAAGGGTGGATTGAGACGTAAAGACTTGGCCGCAGACCCGATTGAGCAATTCAATCTATGGCTAGAGCAAGCCATCGAAGCTAAGTTGACTGACCCTACTGCCATGACAGTTGCTACGGTTGATGAAAATGGTCAGCCATTCCAACGCATTGTTCTACTGAAGAATGTCGATAAAGACGGTTTTGTTTTTTACACTAACTTAGGTAGCCGTAAAGCGCATCAACTTGAGCACAATAGCAAAATCAGCCTACATTTCCCTTGGCACCCTCTTGAGCGCCAAGTTCATATCACGGGCACGGCTGAAAAGCTGACTGCGATGGAAAACATGAAGTACTTTTCGTCACGTCCAAAAGAGAGCCAGTTAGCTGCTATTGCAAGTAAGCAAAGTAGTCGCATCTCTGCTCGTGGTATCTTGGAAGGTAAATATTTAGAGCTGAAACAGAAGTTTGCGAAAGGTGAGATTCCTGTGCCTTCTTTCTGGGGTGGCTTCCGTGTGCGTGTTGATAGCATTGAATTCTGGCAAGGTGGCGAGCACCGCTTGCATGATCGCTTCTTGTTCTCACGCCAAGACAACTGCTGGGATATTGATCGCCTAGCGCCTTAGTTCTAGCCAGTTGCACCAATCAAAAAGATACCGTTGATTTTGTGTTTAATCACATCAACGGTATTTTTTCGTCTGTACTTTTATCTGGATACAAGTGTGCAGGGCGTTTAATCAGTCGCTGTGTAGAACCACTGAGATCTGTTTTTTGAGTAGGGTCTCGGGGATCACTGAGCCTAATCCTGAGTCCAATGCATACTCTATTAACTGGCTTTTACTGCGCGCATCGAACTTCTGCTTTAACCTCGCGACATGGCCTTCGACGGTCTTGATTGAAATATTCAACGTCAGCGCAATGTACTGGGGTTTCTTACCGAAGAGCAGTAAGAACAACACTTCTGATTCTCTTGCTGTCAGCTTCTTTTGCAGTTTCGATACTCGCGGTTTTGATCCGGCAATCGATGCCTGATTGTCCTTCGTGCACGTTGCCTGACATACCCAATGACCTACCTCTAAAATCGCCGTGTCTGTTAGTTCTTGGCCATAGAAAATCGTGCCTTGCACCTTGTCTTCGTCATCAAGCCAAGGGGTTTTAGTAAAGATATGTGCGTGCCAGCGGCCATCAGGGTAGGGGTGAATATCGAGGATCTTGAGCGTACTGCGTGTGTCCATCACATGCTTGTCTTGAGCCCGGAAATCTTGAGCGCATTCGATAGTTTGGCTCGGCATATCGAAATCGGTCAAGCCAGTACACGTCTCGCCCGGTTTTAAGCCAATCAGTTGGTTGTAAGCGAGGTTTGCATATACGAAGACCGAGTCAGTATCTTTGCAGCCCCAGCAGCCTGGAAGTTGTTCAAATAAAGAACGATGTATGGAGTTGAGTGGATCTGGCAAGGTTTTATCTCGTAATCAGAAGTATAACGATGATATCAGTTTCTTATAGCGCTGCAATGGTAATTAGAGAGTGAAATCGGCGCTGAAATTTGGGGTTGAATATCCGTTAAACGGATTGCTGAGGAACTGCTTCAATCACGGGGAATAGATAAACGAAAAGGGCGATAAACAGCCAAAAAAAAGCCAGCCTGAAGAGGGGCTGGCCAAAGACAAGATATGCCTTGTCGACATGTAGAAGATTTTCAGTTTAATTCACGAGGGTCATGCAAATTAAACTGAGGCATCAGTTAGATACCCAGAGTGACTTACTACTCTATCGACGAATCTACTCCTAGGAATGCTAATGCATAAGGGGGGAATTCCCCTATAAACGCTGCTCAATGTGAGAATTGAGAACCTAGAGTAAATATTTTAAAACTTCAGCAAGTAATGGAGAGCTTACAGCTCTCGCAATACTCGGAATCCTAGGTAGTTGGCTGCGGTTGAAGGTGCAACGTTCAGTTCGTTATACACTTTCGCTTCTTCTGGAGAGAAGCTCCAAGCTCCCCCCTTCGCTAAGCCTTTCTGAGTGGTTGTCCATTCCCATACGTTACCCACCATGTCGTAGAAACCAGTAGGCGTTGGTAAGAATGATTTAACCGGAGATGTGCTAACGTTTGACCAAGGTGTACCAGACCAACCGGTATTGGCTTTGCCAGAGCGGAACTCGTTGCCCCACCAGAAGTTGGTGTCTTGGCCTGCTCTTGCTGCTGCTTCCCACTCTTGTGGTGTTGGTAAACGGTAGGTAAAGCCTGTGTTGTCAGATAACCAACGAGTGTATGCCTTGGCATCGTTTTGGCTCACACAAACCACTGGAGAGTTATTCGCTTGCTTAAAGCCAGGGCTCTTCCAGTCGGTGTCAGAAACAGTCGTGATCTCGGCATTAACGAAGGTGTCGCAGGTGTTCATCAGTTCTGCGTCTGTCTTGTAGCCAGTGCTTTCAACGAATGCTTTGAAATCTTGAACGCGAGTTGGCGTAGCGGCTAATGCAAATGGCTGTTTGATGGTCACTTGCTTGGCATTGTTTTCACCAAGTAGGTAGCGACCCGATCCAACCACGATCATTTCTGGGCTCTGAGTGTCGTTACCCATAGGGTCGGCAAACTTAGTACCGACATTCAGTGAATTCTGTTTAGCTCGTAGTACGGCTCTTAGGTTGTGATCGCGAGCGATTTTCAGCTCTTGGTGAAAAGAAAGGTAACCTTCTTTCTCGATCGTCACCATGTGTTGGCCAGTTGGCAGCATGATTTCAACTGGCGTGCTGCCATAGTTCACGCCGTTAATCGACACCTTATCGTTGTACTGGTTTGAACGAACTACCAAGTTAACCCAAGCGACTTCTTTCTGCTGGTCGTTGGCTTGTTGATCGCTCTGCGTGAAACAATTTGATGACTGAATGCCCAACAGGCGACAAGGCGTGTTCTTATTTGGACGAGTTTCTAGATTTGCAGCAATCACTGCTCGGTAACGGTTATCTTCAGAGAAACCTGATGATTTCACCTTGTGCTGTAGAACGTGAATGTTCAGTGAAGCAGACGCCAAGTGTTCTTTCACTGTTTTCGATTCAGTCGCGTTGTCGACAAGGCTGTGTTGGAATTGCTTTACCGCTTTTTGAAGTGCCAAGGTCACCGTTTGATCAGAACACTGCGCCAGTGTCATGTCGTTGCTACAACGGTTAGTGAAGCTGACGGTTTGTTCTTCCGTTTGAGTGATCTCGTTTCTTAGTCGCTCGGCTCTTGCTCTTAGCTTGTCTTGATTCAGGTTTGCAATTGAAGCTTCTGCTGCTGCTTTCTCAGCTTGAATTGCTTCTAGCTCCATCATCAAGCCTTGTTGCTTCTGCTCAGAGTCTGAAATCGCAAGCTTGCCTTCTTTAACTACCTTCCAGGCGTCTTGAAAGCGGTTTTGAGCTGGTGAGATATCGAAATCGGGCTCATCAATCATACGCGTGTAGTCTTGCTCTAGGTTTGCTTTCGCCGTCGCGAGTTTTTGTTCTGCTTGCGCAGATTGTTTAGCCAGACGGGCAGTTTGCTGTGCTTGATTGTCGACTTGGTTTTTCTTGTCCGCCAGTTTTTTCTCAACAGCCGTAAGGTCGGCGTGTTTTTCGAAAAGTGAGCTTTCAATGTCGGTGACAGATGACGCGATCGCTGGTGGTGCCTCAGCAAAAACAGCTGGCGTCATTAAGCAGGGAGCAAGTGCAAATAATAGAGTAGGAAGACCTTGGCGCATGATGGGCTACTTCAATCGTAATTTAGGTTAATCGAATATTCTAAACGAGAACGCCATTTCATCTGTAGCTACTGTTTATAACTATCAACAAAATGGCGAGTGTTCATTCAGCTTTGTGAAATAGGCACGGCTATCTGATATAGAGCTAAGCGTTAATATCGGCTTAGCTCTATGTAGAAAGGGTGTTTAGCTTTCTTTGCTAGGAAGAAGCTTAACCCAAATAGTGTCGCTGCCGTTGACGGTAACTGTGCGGTTGTAAGACTCGTAACCTTGTTTTGAAATGGTTACTTGGTGACGACCGCTTGGTAGCGCAACCTCAAGAGGCGTGCTGCCGTACTTGATGCCATTGATAGTCACTGAATCATTGTATTGATCAGAACGTACCGTCACGTTAGCCCACTGTTTGTCACTCTTTTTAACAACCGCTGCATTGCTGCCTGTTAAACAGTAGCGGGTTGAAACGTTCAATAGGTTACACGCTGCAACCGCTTCAGGTTTTGCTTGAAGCTGAGCTTGCATCTGCATGAAGTAAGAGTTGTTACCAGAGAAGCCGCTCTTGATTGCTTGGCTGTCTTGAACATGGATGTTCAGTTGAACACCTTGTAAGTTTTGCTTCGCTAGTGTGCTTTCTGTGAGCTGCTCAAGTAATTGGCTCTTGAACGTTTGCACGGCTTTTTGGTTGGTCAGGTGTTTACCCTGCGCAGTACACTCCCCCAGTGTCATTGTTGATGAACATGTGGTGGTGTAGCTGGTTTCAAGAACCGCACTTTCACGCAGTTCTGTTGCAATACGTTTTACGCGAGCTTCAACTTTTGACTCTCTCAAGTTTGCCAGCTCATTATTCAGGCGAGCTTGCTTTTGCTTGATTTGAGAAAGGTGAATTTCACCCTCGTTCATCGCTTGTTGATTGTCTAATTGAGCAGATTGATTTTCTTTAACCGCAGCCCACGCATCTTGGTAACTTTTCTGGAAAGAGACCAGATCTGTCTCTGGATCTTCAAGTAAGCGACTGTACTGTTTGTCTAGTACAGACTTGGCTCTGTTACGTTTTGCCTTAAGTTCTTCACCTTCGCGCAACAACTTACTGTTTTTGTTTTGTAGTTGTTTTAGGTTCTCAGTCGCCGATACTTTGGTTGCTGAAATACGCTCAATATCTGAGTTTTTCTCTGTTAGCTTTGCATCGATAGCTGAAACGGGATCGACTTGATTCAGTTCTTCAGCGGATACCGATGCAGATACCCAAAGTGGGGATAGCGCAAGTAAAAGCGCTGAAATTCGAAAGTTAGTCATAGGTCCCTGCAACTTGTAGATTGAAATTGGCTCGTTAATAAAGTGTCTACTTCCTAGTTGTGAGTCACTAGTTATTAGCAATTAACACAGTACCCGTCTTTATACCGTTTTATTGCTATCCAATCTACTCAAAAGCCAAGTTTCGGTACTTCTGATACACTTTTTACAGGTTTAAACTAAAATATTTGAGCTATATAAGAAAATGTATTCGTTATGTTGGAATGTAGAAGCATTTATCTAAGACATGGTTTTAGGCATTTGTGGACTTGTGTTGTAAGCCTTTAAATCCACTGGAACGATTGGTTTTACAATGCCCGTAGTTTATACACTCTTGATCATCTTTCCGGAGGCATGATCAAGACGATCGCAGTGATGATCTTTCCTTTGAGGTCAGGAAATGACTCTCATGATCATTTACAAATTCATCTTGTGCAGATTTCAGAGTATTATTCTTACTATGTTGACTTGAGTACTTTGCTGTCATGCCAAAACCTTTACCCTTTCCAAACCTAGACTTGTCTCCGCTAGGCCTTGCTGGCCCTCGTCCCGCAGAGATCATTACCTTGCCATCGCATATGGATTGCCACGAGCACCATTATTCGCAGGTGGTGATTGGTCTAAAAGGTCAGGCGGAATTTGAAGTCAGCGGTAAGGGCAATCTGGTCGGCCCCGGCCAAGGATGTGTAGTGACCGCAAGCTCTGATCATGCTTTCGGTGGCGTGGTCGGTCAGTCGGATATTTTGGTGCTTAATATGCCTGTACCGAGTGACGACGACCCTTTGATGCTAGAGAAGATTAACCAGCTAGAGTCATCAAACGTCTACTTCCAATTAGACGCGCAAATTCAAAAGCTTATCCATATGTTGGTGCAAGAGATGCAGGCAAGCCCTGATGACTTGCTACTAAGCCGTGCCTGTAATGATACCGTGATTGCACTGATGCAAAGGCACATCTCGGCGTTTGAAACCTCAATCAAAGATTCGCGTTTCGATCTTGAAGCGCTGGATCGCTACATTGAGCAACACCTCGCAAATAAGATCTCAGTCGCGCAGCTGGCAGGCAGTGTGTTCTTGGGTGAAAGCCAATTCCATATGCTATTCAAAGAGCAAATGGGCATTACCCCTCATCAATATGTATTAGGTAAGCGTATCGACCGCTCTCGCCGCTTGATCGAACAAGGTAATCTGAGCCTTGGTCAGGTTGCAGAACTTGCTGGTTTCTCCGGTCAATCCTCCTTTACTCACACCTTTTCACGCCTTCAAGGCATGTCACCATCCCAATACAAAAAGAAAATTTCTGTTAAATAGTGAAACAAAACGGCATATTATTTTAAAGTTTCATATGTGACGTTGTGTTTGTTTTGTTAATAAAGCGAGTTTTTAGCAAAAAACTCGGAGTTTTTGACAAGTAATCCTTATATACTCTAAATACACTGCAGCCATTGTAGAGATCCCCGGGCAATTCCGGGTGTGAGATTAAGGAAAACGCATGTTTACAGCTACTGATGTGTTAAAGCCAGAATTCAACGAGCAGTCGCTTGCTGATCTATGGTCGCTTATCTCACCATTATATATGGTGGATGAAACCCAATGGCTAGAGCAACTTCTGCCACTAGCTACCCCTTCTGAGTCTGAAAAGCAGCAAATCACAGAGAAAACGACATCATTGATCGAAGCTATCCGTGCGGATAAGACTTCTATCCAGATGATCGATGCACTGTTGCTTGAATACAGCTTAGATACTCAAGAGGGCATCTTGCTGATGTGTCTGGCGGAAGCCTTGATGCGTATTCCTGATTCAGCAACGGCTGATGCGCTGATTCGCGACAAGCTGAGCGTTGCGGATTGGAAGTCTCACCTTAAGAATTCTGATTCGGTGTTTGTTAACGCATCCACTTGGGGCTTGATGCTAACGGGCAAGGTGGTTGGACTTTCATCTAAAGAGCAGAGTGCAGGTCAAGCGGTTAACCGTTTGGTGAACAAGCTTTCTGAGCCGGTGATTCGTAAAGCGATGCACCAAGCAATGAAGGTGATGGGTCACCAATTCGTTCTTGGTCGCAGCATTGCTGAAGCGCAGAAGAACGGTAAGTCTATGCGTGATAAAGGTTTTACCTACTCATACGACATGCTAGGTGAAGCGGCGCTGACCACTGCAGACGCAAACAAATACTTCAAAGATTACCTAATGGCGATTGAAGCCGTAGGTCGAGACACATACGTCTCTTCAAAATCGAGCCCAGCACCGTCTGTTTCTATCAAGCTTTCTGCACTTCACCCACGTTATGAAGTGGCGAACGAAGACCGTGTTCTAAATGAACTGTGCGACACACTAGAGCAACTACTGCGCCGCGCTGTCGAGCTTGATGTTGCAATTACGATTGATGCTGAAGAAGCGGATCGCCTAGAGCTATCTCTTAAATTATTCGAAAAACTGTACCGCACTGACCTTGTGAAAGGTTGGGGTAAATTTGGTCTGGTTATTCAAGCTTACTCAAAACGTGCGCTTCCGGTTCTGGTTTGGCTAAACCGCCTAGCGAAAGAGCAGGGTGATCTAATCCCGCTTCGCTTGGTGAAAGGCGCGTACTGGGACAGCGAGATCAAATGGTCACAACAGGCTGGTTTCACAGATTACCCAGTTTACACACGTAAAGAAGCGACAGATGTAGCTTACCTTGCTTGTGCGCGTTACCTATTGAGCCCAAGTGTTCGTGGCAATATCTTCCCGCAGTTTGCGAGCCACAATGCTCACACCGTTTCTGCAATTGCAGTGATGACTGACCATAAAGACTTTGAATTCCAACGCTTACACGGCATGGGTGACTCTCTTTACAACCATGCGATGGAAGCTTACCAACAGTCGGTACGTATTTACGCACCAGTTGGTAGCCATAAAGATCTACTGCCATACCTAGTACGTCGCTTGCTAGAGAACGGCGCAAACAGCTCGTTTGTACACCGTTTGGTTGATGCTCGTTGCCCTGTGGCAGAGCTAACACAACACCCAGTCGATATGCTTCTGGCGTTCGATACGCTGAACAACACTAAGATTCCTCTACCTCCAGCGGTATTCCCTGAGCGTAAGAACTCTTACGGTGTGAACATTGATATCGAAAGTGAAGCTCATCAATTTGAAGAGCAGGTTAAGTCTTTCCTTAACAATCAATGGACTGCAGGCCCTGTGATCAACGGTGAATCTCTTGCCGAAAGCATGATCAAGGCTGATCAGAACGTTGAACAAGTCACTGCACCTTACGATCGTCGCATTAACGTGGGTCAGGTGGCTTTCGCTAACCTTGATCATGTTTCCGCAGCGATCACTGGCGCAGATGCGGCATTCGCTGATTGGAACGCAACTTCGGTTGAAACCAAAGCGGCTGCGCTTGAGAAGCTGGCTGATCTGATGGAAGACAACCTTGCTGAGCTGGTGGCGATTTGTCATCAAGAAGCGGGTAAGACGATTCACGATAGCGTTGATGAAGTGCGTGAAGCGGTCGACTTCTGTCGTTACTACGCAAAACAAGCAGACAACCTACAAGGTTTCGAACTAAAAGGTTTTGACGGCCAAACTCGAATCGCTTCACGACAAGGTCGTGGTGTGTTCGTTTGTATCAGCCCTTGGAACTTCCCTCTCGCTATCTTCCTTGGCCAAATTACAGCGGCACTCGTCGCGGGTAACACGGTTGTGGCGAAACCTGCTGAACAAACAAGCTTGATTGCAGCTCGCGCCGTTGAACTGATGAATGAAGCGGGTTTCCCTGCTGGCACGATTCAACTTCTACCTGGTCGTGGTGCTGAGATCGGCAGTGCGCTAACCAGCCACGATGCGATTGCGGGCGTAGCCTTTACGGGTTCAACCCCAACAGCACAACGCATCAATGTGTCATTGGCAAGCCGTAACGCTAAGCCAGTTCCGTTTATCGCGGAAACCGGTGGCCAAAATGCAATGATCGTCGACAGTACCGCATTGCCTGAGCAGGTGGTTCGTGATGTGATTCGTTCTGCATTCGCTTCAGCTGGTCAACGTTGTTCTGCACTGCGTGTGCTTTACATCCAAGAAGACATTGCAGACCGCGTTATTGCATTGATTCACGGTGCAATGGACGAGCTGAGTGTTGGTATTCCACATCTACACAAAACGGATGTTGGCCCTGTTATCGATGAGAATGCGAAACAGAAGTTGATGACGCACCTAGAAAACATGACCAATACCCAGAAGAAGGTGGCTCAATTTTCTCTAGGTACGGATTGTGAACATGGTGATTTTGTTCCACCAAGTGCTTTTGAAATTGATGACATCAGCTGTTTGAAAGAAGAACAGTTTGGCCCTGTGCTACACATCGTTCGCTTCAAGGCGAGTGAGTTAGCGCAAGTGGTAGACCAAATTAACCAAACCGGTTTTGGTTTAACCATGGGTATCCACAGCCGTAACGAAACAACTTACCGTTGGATCGAAAAACACGTTCGTGTGGGTAACTGCTATATCAACCGTGACCAAGTGGGCGCTGTTGTTGGTGTTCAACCATTTGGTGGTCAAGGCTTGTCGGGTACAGGTCCTAAAGCGGGTGGTCCTCACTACCTATATCGCTTTACTGATGTTCAGTTTTCTCAATCACAAGACAAGGCATAAGGAGCAGTATCATGGTTCATCAAGTGACAGGTTTTTCTGATGCTTTGCTAGCGTGGGAACAATGGAATCTTACCGACTTTGATCATAAGAGTGCTCAGGTACTTTCATTCAAATCAGAGATCGAAAGTCAGTCTGCGCCTTTGGCAGCAGTGGCGACTTATCATTTAGAGCAAGCGTCTGCACTGCTTTCTGAGCATCACCTAATGGCGGGTCCTACGGGCGAAACCAATGAGCTGTATGCTGCAGGTCGTGGTGTGGCTTTGGTAATTGTTGATGATTGCGAAGAGAAAGTGCCAGCGCTGCAAACCGCAACGGCAATGATTACTGCTGCACTATTGGCAGGTAACAGCGTTCAATTGTGCAGTGATGACGTGCAGTTCAATACCTTAATTGCTGACGCCGCGAAACAAGCGAATCTACCAACTAACTTGGTACAGGTTGCCTCGTATGACGCTGCTCAACAGCTGCTGTCTTGCGATGTACGTAGTGCGGGTTACGTGGGTAATTCACAAACGGCTCAAGCTATCAATTTACAACTTGCTAAGCGTGACGGTGCAATCGTCGGTTTAGTAGCTGAAACGGATCTAACGGCAATGAATGTTGCTAATGATCCACACCTATCGCTGCGCTTCATTACCGAGCGTACGCGAACTATAAATATAACAGCCGTGGGCGGTAACGCGACCTTGCTCGAACTTGGAAGCGAAGCTCACTAACCTTCAGTAATACTGGCTCTAAACACTTTTGGATTTTTCCATTTTGGTTTTCTCCATCTTTGGAATTAACTCATAGTGCTTTGGAGCCTGAATACCTAACTCAATGCATTTGCTTGCCTTTACGGTGAGTGCTTTGCATTGAATTAGGCATGGAAGGCTTTCTACAAAATGAGGACTATCAAATGATAGAAAACAGTTTTGCAATAACGACGACGTTCATTGCGTATCTAATTATGATGCTGGCAATCGGTGTTATTGCTTACAAACGTACATCTAACTCAACTGACTACTTCCTAGGTGGTCGTTCGTTAGGTCCATGGCCTGCTGCACTTTCTGCTGGTGCATCAGACATGAGTGGTTGGTTGCTACTTGGCCTACCAGGTTACGCTTACGCTGCTGGCTTTGAAGCATTCTGGCTTGCAGGTGGCCTGCTTGTTGGTACTTGGGCTAACTGGTTAATCAGTGCTAAGCGTCTGCGTACTTACAGTATTACAACTGAATCACTGACGTTGCCTGAGTTCCTATCTCGTCGCTTCAATGATAACTCTAAGCTGATCCAAACAATTTCTGCTTTCTTTATCCTTTTATTCTTCCTTTTCTACACAAGTTCAGGCTTGGTAGCGGGTGGTAAATTGTTTGAAACGGTATTTGGCCTAGATTACACAACAGCGGTAATTATCGGCACAGTATGTGTGGTTTCGTACACCCTGTTTGGTGGTTTCCTTGCAGTATCTTGGACTGACTTGGTTCAAGGTCTGTTGATGTCAGCTGCGCTATTGATTGTACCAATCGCAGCAATGAACGGTGGCCTTGGTCAACTGTCTACTGACCTACACAACATCAACCCAGAGCTTCTAACGCTATGGAATGATGCGAAAGGTGAACCACTTTCTGCTATCGCGATCATCTCGCTAGCGGCATGGGGTCTAGGTTACTTCGGTCAGCCACATATCCTTGCTCGTTTCAAAGCAACACGTAGCAATAAAGACCTAACAACAGCGCGTCGTATCGCGGTGGTATGGTCTGCACTGTCTATGGTTGGTGCAATGCTAGTGGGTCTTGTCGGTCTAATCTACGTGACTAATTCTGGTGCTCCTAAGCTAGACGATGGCGAGAAGATCTTCATGCTTCTTGTGAACGCGATGTTCCACCCAGTAATCGCAGGTATCCTACTTGCTGCAATCCTAGCGGCAATCATGAGTACTGCGGATTCACAGCTATTGGTATCTTCATCTGCACTAGCAGAAGATCTATACAAGCAAGTACTTAAGAAAGATGCGACGTCTGAAGAGATCGTTCGTGTAGGTCGCTTCGCGGTAATCCTAATCTCTCTTATTGCACTTGTGCTAGCGATGACACCAGACAGTTCAGTACTTGGCCTTGTATCTTACGCATGGGCAGGTTTCGGTGCTGCATTTGGTCCAGCTATCGTATTGAGCCTGTACTGGTCTCGTATGAACCGTAACGGCGCTCTAGCGGGTATCGTGGTTGGTGGTGTGACTATCGTACTTTGGAAACAGTTCACGGGCGGTTGGTTCGATGTTTACGAAATCGTACCGGGAATCATCCTATCGACTATCTCTATCGTTATCGTGAGCCTAATCACTGGCGAGCCAGAAGACGAAGTTAAGAAGCAACACGCTGAGTTCGAGAAGAATCTTGTTGAGCTAGACTAATTTACATTGTAAAAATACCAATGAATTAGCAAAATATATGAACAAAGAACAATAGAGTCACTTCGGTGGCTCTATTTTTTTGACCACTCCCTAATGCTTTTGACCTCATCTTGGTCGATATTCAAAGACTCTAAAAACTCTTGGTGAGCGGTTGGCTCCATCTTCTCAAACTGCTTATGCCAGTTCTTCATGTCTTCTTCGTTGAACCCTGCGTTCTCCATCACACGTACCCAGCGGTCTTTGGTAAGCAGTTTCTGTTCTAACAACTCTGGTTGTTCCAATAGCATGACAATCGCTTTTTGTTGTTGGCGAAGGTTTTGAATCTCTTTTTCCAACGCGTTGAACTGATTGACTAAGGTCTGTTCTTGTTTCACATCGTCTTTGCGATCAAGCAGCGCTGTGATCTCTTGTATTGATAGACCAAACGATCGGTACGAGATAATACTTTCTAGACGAGCCTGTTCTTTGTCGCCATACCAACGATAACCATTGTCTGAACGGCTGTGAGGCAGAAGCAACCCTGCACGCTCATAATAGAGAATGGTGGTGCGAGATATGTTGTAGGCCTTGGCAATTTGAGTGACAGTGAGCATGTTCAACCTCATTGGTGGAGAGAGCTTTAATTCAATAAGAACGTCAGA
The DNA here is from genome assembly GCF_024347595.1 of Vibrio pomeroyi. Taxonomy (NCBI): domain Bacteria; kingdom Pseudomonadati; phylum Pseudomonadota; class Gammaproteobacteria; order Vibrionales; family Vibrionaceae; genus Vibrio; species Vibrio pomeroyi. Next base: position 370,836 of record NZ_AP025507.1, read on the forward strand.
TAGCCGAATATTCTAATCGCGCTTGTCTGGAGTGTATAGAACACATTCCAATACGCCTGACAGCGTCAATCTCAAGTCAAACTTCTAAGTCTTAGAGATTTCCGTTTTCGAAGGGATACATTACAGTTGCTAGAGTAAAGCAGTAAACGAACAGGAAGAGAGAAGTGCCCCAAGCGATCCCGAACATTGGCTTTAATCATGAAAAAACGGCGCAGGCAGAATTGGAGCTGATCCCGCTGTCTCGACTCTATTCTGATGGCAATATCGACCATGACCCTCAATTGCCACATCGTGTTAGCTTCTTCTTGATTCTGTTTATTGAGCAAGGCTCTGGGACGCACATGGTCGATTTCCAAGACTATCCTTTCAGCCAAGGGTGTGTGTTGTTCATTCAAAGAGAGCAAGTACACGCCTTTGATTTTAGTAATAAGCCGCAAGGAACGGCGGTTATTTTTACTCAAGCATTTCTCGACAGCGTTCACGCTAATATGAAGCTGCCGAACTACACGCCAACCCACTTGAACAAGGCTCACTCTGCATTACTGCCATTAGACGAACTTCATCAAGATCGCACACAGAGCCTGCTACAACAAATTACGCTAGAGCTGAATCAGCCAGACCCCGATCCTTTGATTGTGATGTATCTGTTCTCGGCATTGGCGCTGATTCTTCACCGCCTGCGGCCGGAAGTGAAGCAAGACGCCTTGAGTTTGCAGCAGAACATTAAGTTTGCCCGCTACTTTGAATTGCTTCAAAACAACTACCTGCACGTTCGTGATGCAAACTGGTACGCCAATCAAATTAGTACCACCTACAAGACACTGAATCAGGTGTGCAAGGTCGCAACTGGGCTAACAGCAAAGCAGATCATTGACTCTTTCACTGTATTAGAGATGAAGCGCCAGCTGGTGGTGAGCAACATTACCTCACAAAAGATGGCATTGGATTTTGGGTTTGAAGACGCGAGTAATTTCGTTAAATACTTTAAAAATCATACCCAAATGACACCGAGTGAGTTTCAAAAAAAATATTCCAAACCGTCTCTTACCGAATAGCTGCGATTGAACATGTCTACGTCAAGGTTCGATATCTACCATTTTTCTGCCTAAATACACTCTGCCGCGAGCCTCTCTCGTTGACTAATATAGTTTCCAAGCCAACGAGAGGACTTAATAATGAAAACAATAACCAACACATTCAAATCAACACTACTAACTGCTGGCGTACTTGCTGCTTCTGTTGTTAGAGGCTCTGTGGCTGCTCAAGAGCTGTCTATTCAAGAGAAAGGTGTCGCAGTCATTTCAAGCATTGAAACGGGCGATGCTAAAGCGGTGAGCTATATTAACCCTGAGAAGTACATCCAACACAATCTAGCGGTCGGCGATGGCTTAGCTGGTTTTGGGGAAGTGTTGCAAATGCTCCCAGCTGGTTCTGCAAAGGCACAAGTTAAGCGCTCATTTCAAGACGGTGACTTCGTAGTAACACACACTGAATACAACTTCTTCGGCCCTAAAGTCGGCTTCGATGTATTCCGTTTTGAAGATGGACTGATTGTTGAGCACTGGGATAACTTGCAAGAGATCGCTAAGCCAAACGCAAGTGGTCGCACTCAATTAGACGGTACGACTAAAGTCGTAGATCTCGAGAAAACGGATCAAAATAAACAGCTTGTCGGTGGCTTTGTAAAAGACATCTTGATCGGCGGTGACATGTCGAAGATTAATCAGTACATCGATAACGAAGACAGCGCTTACCTTCAGCACAATCCTCGTGTGGCCGATGGTCTAAGCGGTTTAGGTGAAGCTTTGGGAGCGTTAGCTGAAGCAGGAATGCCAATGGTTTATACCGCTAACCACAAGATCTTAGGCCAAGGTAACTTTGTGCTGTCGATCAGCGAAGGCCAGTTTATGAATAACCACGTAGCATTTTATGATCTATTCCGTGTTGATAACGGCAAGATTGTGGAGCACTGGGACACCATCGAAACCATTCCTGCACGTTCAGAGTGGAAAAATGACAACGGTAAATTTGGCTTCTAAGTTTGAGTTAAATTGAACCAGAAATGACGTTATAAAGCGGTGCTTTCATTGTGGAGGTGCCGCTTTTTTTGCGTGGAAGTTTGCTGGTGGATCGAGCTGAAGATGTGTCTTTATGGGGTTTTACAATGTAAATCGAAAGCGAAGGATCTTGAGCGAGAAATGAAAGATCTGCCTTGTTGATGGCGTTTGATGTCAAAAAATAAAATAGAAAAGTGGCTATTTTTTGAACTTGGCGCTCACTTTTGTCATTAGCTCGGTGAATTGTGGAACCGAATTGGACATGATGTGTCAATTGTCAGTAACCACTAAAGACCTATAGGACAAAGGTATGCCTGATCTCTATTGCAAAGGATGTAAAAAAACAACACTACATAAGTCTATAATGAAACGTTGTGAATCAGAGCCCGAGACAGCGTCTGGCCGTATGATGCAATGGACGTCAAAGCTATTTAGTGGAAACCTGTACTACGATATGGAAACTCAGCACTTCTGCCGCACGTGCAATTGTCGTTGCGAAACTGGAAGTACTGTTCCCCAAGTTGGCCTAGCCTAACTCATAGTAAGTGCTTACTAACTTGATTCAAAAAACCTCCGTGTTAGGAGGTTTTTGCGTTTCTAGGCAGCCTTGAGTGCAAGCTCAGTTTCAATGGCATTGCCATCAACCTTCACTTCCCATCCATAGTTTGAGTATTCACTTGCTAGTGCTTGAGCAACATCTTTTGATACCGTTACGTGTGTCCATGAACCAATACCGTAAGGCTTATATGCGAGTTCTTGCGTTTTCATAATAGAGTCATCCTTTCTCTTTGATAATTCTATTATTCACTTTGCCATATATCCTTTCTTTCGTTTCTGGCTCAACTTATTTGTTTATCGGGTCATTTCTATAATAATTTGTTAATAGCTAGAGTTTGATTTATAAGGGTTGTTATCGATTTGTGTGGATTTATATTTGGTGTGAATGTCACTTGTGCATTTAGTTTTTAAATGTGTGAGCGGGGTTTTCTTCGATTGCTCTTAGTATGGAATATACTGAGCCGAATTTAGAATGTTTAAGGAATGTTATGTCTCAGCATCAACTCGATCGTATCGATAAAGAGATACTAAGAATTCTGCACATGAAAGGGCGTTTACCCGTGGTTGAGTTGGCCAAGCAGGTTAACCTAACGACGTCTCCTTGCTCTGATAGACTCAAGCGATTGGAAAAAGAGGGCTACATAACGGGCTACCATGCTGAGCTGTGTTCAGAAAAGTTGGGACTCGATGTTCAAGTCTTTATCCATATTCGTCTCGATCAGACCAGCTTTTCGATTTTTGATAAGTTTGCCCAAGCCGTTGAAATGATGCCCGAGGTGGAAGAGTGTTATTCACTGTCGGGAGACTTCGACACCATGATCAAGGTTCGAGTGAAAGACATGAAGGCATACCAAGCGTTTATGGCCACTAAGCTGGGTACGCTGCCTGGCGTGATTCAGACCCGCAGTGAAGTAGTCATTGAGGAACACAAGAAGGGCTTTGGTGTTAACCCTGAGTTGTTGGCAACCTTAAAATAGAGTACTGCTTTTACTTCAAACGTGTTTGTTTAGATATAAAAAATGGAAGCTAATGAGCTTCCATTTTTTGTTGAGTGCCAGAGCAAGGCAATCAGATAAATTGGTTGTCGCTAAGCCGCTTACAGCGTAATTGCCGCAGAGATTAAGCCAATCACACCACCGAATACACCGCCCCAAACCACAAGCCAGCCAAGGTGCTTCTTGATCATGGTTTGAACCATTTCTTTTACAAGCTTTGGTGTCAGTTCATTCAAGCGTTGATCGATGATCGCTTCAATGTTCTCTTTGATTTCGTCCATCATCGCCGGAGATTCTAGCTCTTCCTTGATGGCATTTTTTACCGAATCGCTCTTGCTGATTTCGATCACAGACTCTTGCATCTTCTCAACAAACGGCGCTTTCATTGGCTCTAGCGCTTCTGTACCGCCAAACATTGCCAACATGCCACCAAATTGAGAGTTCTCGATGACATGGACCAGTGAATCGAATGCAGGGTTAAAGTCGATCTTCTTAATCACAGGCTCTAGGTTCAGTGATTGGCCGCCAGACATCTCGCTGCTTAGGAAGCGGTCGATGTTACTTTCAGTAAAGAACTGTTCCATCATCAATTGTTTGATGGCTGCTTTGAACTCTTCAAAGCGTGCTGGAATAACGCCTGAACCGTATAGGCCGGGTACTTTCTCGAACAACATGTGAATCGCAAGCCAGTTGGTGATGGCACCAGAAAATGCGAATAGGCCTGCATAAAGCAAGTATTGGTTTGTTGTCGCATAGCCGCCAGCAAGCAGCGCTAACGCGATAACGTTAGTTAAGACACTTTTGTTCATGGTTGATCTCTAGAAAGAATACTGCGCGCATTTTAAGAAAAAATCGCCAAGAAAAAAACAAAAGGATCGATGAAGTTTACGTAACAGGTGGGAAATATTGCTGATCTAGGGGCATAAGAAAGGCTAGCCTCCCCCCGAAGTCTAGCCTTATTCCAGAACGCGCAAGCGAGGCGTTTTTGGTGTTAACGTCATTATATAATTACGACATAACATTCTGCTACGTGTAATTTACCGTTAATTAACAAATTGGTGTGAATTACGCCGCACTTTTAAAATAGCACAAAAATTAAGCGCTGGTTGTCTGCTCAAGATCATCCGCAATGAAGCCACCCGTTTGGTGATTCCACAACTGTGCGTAGATACCATTTTGGTTAATCAGCTCTTGGTGCGTGCCTTCTTCGACGATATTGCCTTCATCAAGCACGATCAGGCGGTCCATCGCAGCAATGGTCGACAGGCGGTGTGCAATCGCGATAACCGTCTTACCTTCCATTAGCTCAATCAAGCTCTCTTGGATTGCCGCTTCTACCTCAGAATCGAGGGCAGACGTCGCTTCATCCAGAACCAGTAGTGGCGCATTTTTCAAAAGAACACGTGAGATAGCGACACGTTGACGCTGACCACCAGAAAGCTTAACGCCTCTTTCACCCACTTGAGCATCGTAACCAACGTTGCCAAACGGGTCGGTGAGGGTTTCGATAAACTCATGTGCGTGCGCCTGTTTGGTGGCTGCGTAAACCTCTTCATCTGATGCTTCAGGTCGACCGTAAAGAATGTTGTCTTTGATCGAACGGTGTAACAATGAAGTATCTTGGGTCACCATACCGATGTTGCTGCGCAGCGAGTCTTGCGTCACTGTTGATATCTCTTGATCGTCAATCAGGATGCGACCGCTTTCTACGTCATGGAAACGCAGTAGCAAGTTAACCAAGGTTGATTTACCTGCACCTGAACGGCCGACTAAGCCCACTTTTTCACCAGGCTTAATGTTGAGATTAAGGTTGTTGATCACGCCCTTATTCTCGCCGTAGTTAAAGCTGACGTTGTCGAAGTTGATGCCGCCTTGTGGAACCTTAAGTGGCTCAGCGTCTTTCTTGTCTTCGATAGCGATAGGTTTAGACAGCGTTTTAATACCATCAATCACAGTACCTAGGTTTTCAAACAGACCACCGATTTCCCACATGATCCATTTCGACATGCCGTTAATACGCAGAGCCAAGCTCACTGCAATCGCAATTGCACCCACGGTGATTGCGCTATCTAGCCATAAGTAGATAGAGATACCAGCAATGCTGAACACCAATAGATAGTTAGCGAACTCAACACAGATGTTGAAGCCGGTTACCAAGCGCATTTGGCGGTGCACAGTATCAAGGAAGCCTTCCATGCCCTCTTCGGCGTATTCGGTTTCTCTTTTACTGTGTGAGAACAGTTTCACCGTCGCGATGTTGGTGTAACTATCGACAATACGACCTGTCATTAACGAGCGCGCATCGGCTTGTTCTGATGATACGTCTTTCAGCTTTGGTACGAAGTGCAGTTGGATACCGATATAAACGAACAACCAAATCAGCATTGGAGCCATCAAACGCCAATCTGATTCAGCGAGCATGAACAACATCGCGGTGAAGTAAACCGTCACGTAAACAAACACATCAACCATTTTGGTTACGGTTTCACGCACCGCTAGCGATGTTTGCATCACTTTAGTGGCAACACGTCCGGCAAAATCATCTTGATAGAACGATAAGCTCTGCTTCAAAAGATAGCGGTGCGCCAACCAACGAATCGACATCGGGTAGTTGCCCAGCAAGGTTTGGTGAAGCAAAAGCGAGTAAACACTGATCAAGATCGGCATCACGACCAATAACAGAACACCAAGTCCCATTAGTGTGGATTGGTTATCTGCTAAGAAGGTTTCTGGGTTGCTGGTTGATAGCCAATCAACCAGTTGGCCCATGTAACCGAACAACGCGACTTCGATGATCGCGATGGTCATGCTCATTAGTCCGAGCAGGATTAACGGTTTTTCAAAACCTCGAGTGTAATGGCGGCAAAATGCCAGTATTCCAGTAGGAGGTTGTATCGGCTCTCCCTTTGGAAAGGCTTCAGTAAAGCCTTCAAATTTTTTGTACATAGATTTCCCTTTATAAACGAATGCATCGATTAGCAACTGCATCGTCTGTGTAGCTTTGTTTTTATAGGTTCGGTTTGAAATTTGCCGTCTTAGCTTGAAATTATATAAGCGCCAATTCGTTCTTATAAGCATTAAGCCATTCGATGGATTTTGGTTTAAGCGCTTGGTTGAAAAACTTGGTTCACGCGTTCGTTTAACACTAATACGTTGTTTAAGCGATGTCGCAGGAAAGGTCCAAAGCGTGTCTTTCATGACGCGTATTTTAGATTGAATCGGACAGGAAAAGTTAAGCTTATTTCAAACGTAATTGATTGTTATGCAACGGTGATAATCCTAACGCTAAATGGATTGAATTGTAACCTAAACCCGCAGCAAGCTAGAGAATGAAGCTTGGATATTTATTCAGCAAATTCTGTATCTCATATGCAAACTGTTGGTTCTTTCTGATGTGCTGTTATCTTGCAGTAAAAATTACCGAATAAACTGAGTTTTGCAGGAATTGTTTGGGATAAATATTCAAATCATTATTCTTTTCAGTGAATCTTGTCGTAACAAGTTGTTTACAATTCTGAGGTAAATAAAAGATAGGGACGGTTGAGATGTTAAACCTACACAAAAAATCACTTCACATTACGAATGTTCAAAACGCCAATTGCGTTGTTATGGTGCCGCCAAAAGAATTTAAATTTAATGAAGAAACGGCACAAGATAATGAGTTTCAGAACAGAGTTAATCTGACCGAAGCTGAAGTAAAATTAGAAACCATGGCTGAATTTAAGGCGATGGTCGCTTCGTTGCGTAAAGAAGGTGTGCAAGTTGTAGAGTTTGATTACCCAGAACTTGGTGTGGAAACGCCAGATGCGGTTTTCCCTAATAACTGGTTTAGCACCTGTGGCGACGGAAGCTTATTTACGTTCCCTATGGCGTGTGAAAACCGTCAAAATGAAGTTAAACCAAATGCCCTTATTGAAGCACTTGAAGCGTCTGGTCGCATTGTAAATCACAGTGAGTCTCTAGAGTCTTACATTGCTCAAGGTTCTTATCTAGAGAGCACGGGCGTGATGGTGATCGACCATATCAATAAGACCATCTACGCGGCGCTTTCTCAGCGTTGTGACCGTGAAGTGTTAGAAGACTATGCAAAGCGCATTGGTTATTCTCGCGTGGTGTCATTCCAAACAGCACTGCCGTCTGGTCAGCCGATCTACCACACCAATGTGATGATGGCGATTGGTGATAATTTCTGCGTGATCTGTGATGAAGTGATCCCAGAGTTTGAGCGCCGTTTTGTGGTGAAATCACTTGCTAAAGATAAGCAGGTTATCTCTATTTCAATTGATCAGATGAACCGTTTCTGCGGAAATATCCTACAACTGGAAACAGTGAATGGCGACAAGGTGATCGCGATGTCTCAATCGGCTTACGATGCGTTTTCTCCAGCTCAGTTGGCGCAACTTTCAACACACGGTAAGTTGCTACCATTTAACGTGAAAACGATTGAAGATATTGGTGGTGGTTCGGTGCGATGCATGTTGGGTGAGGTGTTCTTACCAACACGAGTTAATCGTCTATAGCAAGCACTCACTTTCAGATATGAATTTTTGAATACCACTCTTATCGCAGAGTGGTATTTTTGTTTTTATCTATCACAAATAAGAGAACAAGGGCTAGATACAGGAGTTAACGTACAAGCTAACGGAAACAGCTATGAAGCGCTCTTGAAAGCCCTATGTTGGATGAACTGAGTTGAGAGTGCGACCACTTCCTTAGAGTACACCAGAGCGGTGTGGTTGAGCTTGAGGGCGCAGGTGTCTGTTGCGCCACGTAGGTTCGCGTCTTCAAGCGTAACTGTGCCATCACCTGGGTTTCTGCCCAATACAATGCGTCCTACACCTGCGTCGTAGGTGCCAGTAATCACGCCAATCGGCACATCAATATCATAATCACCCAAGCCATCACTTAAGATCATCTTGCTCGAACCAAATATAAACCCAAGGCCATGGTTCGACAGCGTTTTCGCGATAGTCGCGCCATTGTGTGGAGTACCTGCGGTAATGATGCAGGTGTCGGCAAAGTTGGGTTGGTAAAACTTAAAGTAGTGACGAATCAACAAGCCACCGAGTGAGTGACCAAAGAAGTAGACCTCATCGTGCTCATCAAAGCGTGCATTGACGAAGCGATTGAGGCGTTTAGCAGCAGAAGGGAAGCGCAGCGAGTTGTAAGCGAACTTGTGGGTTTGAAAGCCGCGCTTTTTGAAGTTTCTATCCAGATATTGCATGATCAACGCAGGCATATATAGACCATGAATTAAAACTATATGTTTGTTTTTATTATTCATTTTTGTCCTCCGTCTGATGGTGTCTCCAGTATATTTAGTCGCAAATCTAAACTCAATAAAACTTGCGGCTAATGGGACACAACAGGCAGAGAATTCACTGTAGAAAGAATGTGCGTTATAGATAAAGAATGAGTTATTTCGACCTTACTCCACCATATACATCAATGGTTAAGCCGCCTTGTTTAGCGTAAGTACTGGGTATTAGACCTGTTACCTTGTTGAAGTTTCTCTCTAATGCCTTTGTGAGCAAAATAACTTATCACTTGCGCTACAATCGATGTTCGAACCAAGTACTTTTAATACCTTACATCTCAGTTCTCTGTGTCTATTAGTTTGACCTGCCGATATTCAAGGCACCAGAAAATCTTACGATTTTTAATTTTCAGTTTTGATTAGCTTAGGCTCATCCGCCTCACTTTTAGCTTCAGGTTCGACCAAAACTTTGATTACGCCTTTTTGCAAAATCAAGTTATTGGGGTAGGTGATAATGTTGCCCGAACTGTGTCGGAGAATAACGTGGAACATGGTGATATCAATGATCACGCCACTGATATCTTCGTCTTTCTCTGCGACTCTTACTCTGTCACCTATACGGTAAGGAAATACAAAAAATATCAACACACTCGCGGTGAGGTTGCTTAAAATTGACCATTGCGCGAATAATGCGACACCCAGCACAGCAAATATGGATGATAAGAATAGCGAAATATCACCAAAACCTAAGTTAAGAACAATCGTAAACACAGCTATGAAGAGTAGAAACAGAACAATATTGAAACACTTAAGCACGAACTGCTTTCGCTTCAGTTCGACACGCTTATTCTCCGCTAATGTTTCTATCCAGTTCTTACCTAAGTGTTTGATCACCCAATATACAGTGATAAGAAGTAAACCTAAAACCACCTGTCTAAGCCACATATTGGATTGCAAAAACTCAACCATTAAATAAACCTCAATTTTTTCAAAATAACGACCTCTGCCGCTACGACCACGAGCAGCCCAATGCAAAATAGTGGAAATGCTATTGGGTTATCTGTTCCGGGTATCCCTGCGATATTGACACCCAGTAAACCGGTGAAAAACCCAGCAGGGAGGAAAATACCTGCAATGATAGAAAATAGGTACGTATTTCTATTCATTTTTTCAGCTTGTTGTTGACTTAGGCTCGCTAAAAATACATTAATTTGTTCGATGTAAAACTCGACTGACTCATTAATTCTTAGGATGGTATCAAGACTGTTCTTTATATGACTGTTGTGCTTGCTTAATGGTGCAGGTATGTCACTCATTAAATCCTCGAAAACGTATTTCTGTGGCTTCAAATAACGCCTTAGTCTGAGTAACCTCGAATGTAGAGCGTTGATGGATTTTATATCGTGATGAGATTCAGACTCTAGCTCGTCAATCAGTTGTTCTACGGGAGTCAAGAAGCTTGATATATAATGGTTAATTCCGCGGATCATGCCTAGCAATACATCAGGTAACGACGTTGGACCTTGGCTTTGTTTTAGATCGGATATTAGGTTACTGACCGCTTTTGAAGGAACTTTGCGTGTCGATATTAAAGTGCCTTTGTACCATAAGATGCGTAGGCTAAGCATGTCGTCAGGGTTAGCACCTTCGTTTAGATTAATGCCTCGCAGAATCATCAAAAAACAGTCGTGGCCAAATTGTTCAAATCGAGGGCGGGTGTCATCGGTGAGTAATGAATCGATGATGGCATTTGGAACCGTATTATTGTGGAGCCATTCTCTCAAACCGTCAGCATCTCTTTGGCAGTGATACCAAGTTGATTGCTCGAATGAGGCTGGGCTTGTGGTGTGTTCATGCGCCACACCCTCAGAAAATTGCCAGCTAGAAATTATGAAAGCGTCCATTCGCTGTCCTTAATGATATGACGTAAATATCGAGATTCGAGCACAATTGAGATGCTACATTGAGCTCTGTTTTCTTAGAGAAAGGGAGCCGAGATAACAAGTGCTAGTAGAGCGTTTGGTCAGAAACGTTATTCTTATGAGTACTCGGATTCTTAAGTACCGTTCCCTAATAAATGTAGCTCATTGTTTCGTCGTTATAAATTAGCACTCTGGCTCTATGTTAGCGACGAAAAAAAGAAAAGACCTAGGTCTTTTCTTTTTAGGGGAAGTTGAGGAGAGCTTGCTCAGGCAACTCGAGTTTTCCGATGGTTTACATAAGCAAAAGCGTTAACGGCACGGTGCGAACATATCTTGTTCCTGTCTATACTCTTTGGTTTGCACATCCATCAAGCCAAGCAAAGAGTCGAACAGATTATCGTGTGAGAAGCTTTGCTCTTTTCCTGCTTTACGTAAGCACGTGTCACTGATGCCTTTCTCAGCAGCAAAGCCATCCGACATCCAAAATATCAGTGGAACGTGGGTTTGTTCCTTTGGAGCGAGAGAGTAAGGCATGCCGTGTAAGTAGACACCATTTTCTCCCAGAGACTCGCCGTGATCGGACACGTACATCAACGCCACGTTGTATTTGTCGTTCAGTTTCTCAAGCTTTTGCATCGCCTGTGAGAGGAAGAAATCCGTGTACAAGATGGTGTTGTCGTAGGTGTTAACCACTTCCTCTTTGGTGCAGTTTTCAATATCGGCGCGAGCGCAATCAGGTGTGAATTTCTTATGTTCTTCTGGATAGCGTTCAAAGTAAGTCGGGCCATGAGATCCGGCGATATGATAGAAGATGATGCTATCTTGGTTAAGATCTTGAGTATCTTGCTCGAAGTTCTCTAGCATCGCTGTGTCGTAGCACACATCGTTATTACACAACGGATCGCTGTCTTTGGCGACGAGCGTCATCTCTTTGATTCGGTGTGCAACCGCCTTGTCTCCACCATCATGTTCCCGCCATATAGAGTGAATGCCTGCGCGGTTCATAATGTCGACCACGTTATCTTGGTTGTAAGCTTTGTCTCGGTCGTAGTTGCTGCGATTCATGTTCGAGAACATACACGGCACAGAAACCGCAGTGGCTGTTCCGCACGACTGAACATCTGAGAAAAATATCGGGTTGTAAGGCTGGGTGTGAGCGTTCGTTTCTCTCTCATAGCCATGATACTGGTAGTTATACACGCGCGCGGTTTCACCCAGCACAAACACCAGTAAGGTCGGCTTGGTTGCCGCTTTGGCTTGCGGTGTTTGCTTCGCATCTAACCCGAGTTCTTGATAGGGGATCGGCTCTTTGATGTAGGTGTTATTGATGTATTTGACCGCGGATGACACGTATTCGGTTGGGATGATCATCTTTTTGATGTGCGAGTTATTGCGACCAATCGAGACATAATCTTTGTAAAACAGCCCTGCAATAATCGCGATAACAATCAATGAAGAGAGCAATCCAATCGACTTCCAGACAAAGAAATCTTTCCATGACTCTCGCTTAAGCTTGGTAAACAGTAGCAGCAGTGACGGAATAATACCCATCGCGAATAACCATAAGATGGAGTGGGTACTTACATAGCTTGCTGCTTCGCCACTATTGGTTTCGAAGACGTTCTCTATCATCCCATAATCGACATAGATGCCGTAACTGAACATGCTGTAGCTGACGAGTGTTGAGGTGATGAGCAAGAAGATAAAAAATGGCTTGGAGAATATCGGCCAGTTAAAAACTTGGAAGATAAAATTGAAGGCAGCAAGGAAGAAGATAGGGATGGATATAAGAAACGCAACGCTTTCAGACTTAGATGCCTGAACAATACTAAACAACTCTTGGGAGAGAGGGATGTTGATGACAAGCAGATAATACACAGCCAACACAAAGGGCAGCTTGTTTATCGACATGTTTAAGCTTGGTAGATTCATAGGTTTGTTTTCCTGCGTCTCTTATCCCTTTATTTTAGTCTCGCTACCAAGAAAGCTCTAATATCAACGCACAAAGCTCAAATAGGTAAGGGTGAGCGATAAACTGGCTAAGGTGAGATGACGCGATTGGTTGTGTAGAAACAAAAATTCACTTTACTGAGTGACCTTCATGACAAGGTGGAACAGCAAAGTGAATTAGTATGTTCAGCTTATTCTACGTGGTTCAATCACATTAGAAGTTGTATGAACCACCGAAGCTAATGCTGTTGAATGCAAGCGTATGGTCATCGCTTTTGAATGAGCCGTTACTTCCAATTGAGTAGTCATCTACGCTTACCGCATCTGCTTGCGAGATTAGGCGCAGCGTTAGGTGTTCAACCGGCGTGTATTCAACACCAACACCAAAGTGGAAACCTGTACCGCTATCATCATCGTATCCTGCACCGCTATTCGCATTGAGGTCGACAGAGCTTAAACCAGCCAATACGAATGGGCGGATTGTGTTGTCGAATGTGTAACCTAGGTTTGCTGACACAGAAATAGACGTTGGTGAAAGCTTGTCAGTGCTGTTTTTGTAGTTTGCGTAATCTGTGTAGCCAAGTTCCACGCCAACGATACGGTTGAATTGGTAACCGCCGTATAGGTTGTAACCCATGCCGCTAGAATCTAAGCTCGGCGCGCCATCTGTATCTGAATCTTGGTAGACGCTAAGGCCACCACCAATGTATGCGCCGCCGTCAGTGCCTGCTGCTAAAGCTGGAAGAGAAACCGCGCTGATCAAGCCCAGTGCTAATGCTGATTTCGTTATCTTGTTCATTTTTCTTACTCACTCTTTAATGTCATGTCAGTATCAATTATTTTTGTTTTTCGGCCTTTCGACCGTTGATGACCATTATTCCGTAGTCTTTTATGTATTACTGTATGGCTTTGTAAGCTGAATCATTACATAGTAGAAAACATACACATCAGATTGCGTAAGTAATCAGGCTGCCCAAAACAAGGAGTAAACATGCTAACGAAACAAAAGACAGGTTTGGTGGTTGTGGATGTTCAGGGCAAGCTCGCACGCCTTGTTGATGAGAGCGAGACTCTGATTTCTAACTGTGGAAAGTTGATTGAAGGAGCGCAGGTTTTAGGTCTTTCTGTTGTTAGCTTGGAGCAGAATCCTGAGAAGTTGGGGCCTACCGTTAGTGAGCTGAATGACCTATTGAGTGACGCTAAGTCGATATCAAAATTTACGTTCAACGCGTGTAACGAGCCCAAGTTTGTTGAGGCAGTGCAAGCCAAGGATGTGGATACGTGGTTGGTGTGTGGTATTGAGGCTCATATTTGTGTCTATCAAACTGCAATGGGGTTGTTGGATCTTGGGTACAAGGTTCAGGTAGTTGGTGACTGTGTTAGTTCGCGAACAGCATTGAACAAGAAATTGGCTATCAGTCGATTGCGGGACGCTGGTGTCCAAATTACGGGATTAGAAATGAGCTTATACGAGCTAGTGAAAGATTGCCGCGCACCAGAATTTAAGTCCATTCTGTCCTTGATTCGTTAACTTGGGTTTCGTTGAGGTCCGATTCGTTATTTTCCCCCTTTGAAGAGGTTCATTTGAATACCCTAATTGTATTTACAGGTGGGCCGGGATCCGGCAAAACCTCGGTCATCGACGCTTTGAAAAGCAAGGGCTATCGCTGCGCACCAGAGGTTGGGCGTAAAGTGATTCAGCACCAAGTTGAGCAACAAGGTAGCGCTTTGCCGTGGTTAGATAAAGTGGCTTTTCGTGATGAGATGGTGCGAGAAGAGTTAGCTAATTACCAAGTATTTGAGGCAAGTGAGCAACTCGTTTTTTTTGATAGAAGCATCGTCGATTCATACGGTTACAGTTTGTTAGAGACGTTGCCTATTCCAGAATCCTTGCTCAATAGCTGTAATGAGCTCGTATACAACAGTAAGGTGTTTATCTTCCCGCCATGGGACTCTATTTTCATTAATGACCAAGAGCGCAAGCAAGATTTTAAAGAGGCGGTTGCCACCTATGAAAAGATGGTGGAAGCCTATACTCAGTTTGGTTATCAGCTGGTGGAAGTGCCTAAGCTATCTGTCGAGGAACGAGTCGCGTTCATTTTAACTTCAATTGACTCAGGCGAGTAATTTCTAGCAAATCCACAACTAAAAAGCCCCGCAGTATCGACTCGATTTAGTAGATTCTGCGGGGCCTTTTTATTGAGATTTAGTTGGCGAGGTTCTAGTTCACAAACGTTTAGTCACCGAGAGGCTGTCGGTCACCGCCGCCTCGGTAAGAATCGAGTGCAACCTTCAAGCGACGCAGTTTGTCGCGCGAGCGGTTCTTGTGATTGACCGCCATTCCCATTGAAAGCACATCCACCAATGCCAGCATTGCGTAGCGAGATGCTGATGGCTTGTAGATGAAGTCGGTTTCCATGTGTTTGATTGGCAAAACAATATTGGCAATCTTTGCCAGAGGCGTGTCTTGTGGGGTAATCGCGATGATCTTAAGCCCGTATTGCTTCGCTAGTTCGGCCGTTTCGGTGATCACTGGCGTAAAACCTGTCGCGGAAATCATCACCATCACATCATTGGCATCCGCAGTGGCAGCAACCATGCGTGACATTAAACCATCGTTGTACGACACCACTGGGTAACCCAAACGAAACAGTCGGTGTTGCAGCTCTTGAGAGGCGATGGTTGAGCCGCCACCCATACCAATAGCAATGATCTGTCTGGCGTTATGCAGCCAGCTGACTGCGGTTTCAACGTCTTGCTCTTTGAACAGAGTGCGGTTGATGTCTAGGCTCTGCTTGATCGATTCGTAGATACCTTGATAGCCAGTCTGGTCAACAGGTTCGAGGATAAAGCGCTGGCCAACGGTTAGTGTCTGAGCCAATTTAATCTTCATATCACGCACGTTGTTACAGCCGATCGCCTTTGCAAAACGGGTAATCGTGGCTTCACTGACTTGAGCACCTTCAGCAAGCTCTGTGATACTGGCATTGGCTGCAAAATCAATGTCGTCCATGATCAGCTTGGCGACTTTTTTCTCTGCATCACGAAGAGCGGGAAAACGCTCCGTTATCTGTGAAATGATATCTACTTCTAAACTCAAGAATCCTGATCCTTTGTTGATGGGGCTAAGCCTTAGCCCCGTTAGTATATCTGATTGCTTCGCTGATTCTAGCTTATTGAAAAATCGAACTAGAAGCAGGTTTCTACCCAGTGGCTGACCTGATGATCGTCATCGCTGATGGCAATGTAGCGCCATTTGTCGAAGGTTAAACATGGGTGTGAGGTTGAGAACGCAATCATGTCGCCCACTTCGATCTCAGCAGAACCATCCGTTTCAACAAAGGTGTGCTGATCCATTACAGCGGTAGCTGTTAGCCCTTTCACTGAGATAGCTTCACCATTGCGATATCCACGCTCAGCAATAGGCAAACCTGCATCGAAGGCAACATCACGCTTACCTAGCCCAATCACCAGTTTGGTTGGCTCTGGACGAGAGATAACATACGCCCACACCTCAAGTGCCGATTCTAAGTCACCGCCCAGTTCACACGCGTAACCTTGGTTTGCTTGGGCACGTTGCAACACCTTGCTTTGGGCATCGAGGTAGATCCCAGTATCGTGAATCGCATAACAACCAGGGCGGATAATCGCTAAATAATCCGTTAGGTTTGCCAAGCATTCTGCCACCACGTCATACCAAGCCGAGCCTGCGCCCGTAATGATAGGTTGACCGGTAATTAAGCCATCTGATGCGAGGCTTTCAACCGAGGTCAGCGCTTGGTTTAAGAAGGTACGAATGTCTTGCTCGGCATTGTCGCCATGAATAACACCCTCGTATACCTCAATACCCGCTAGGGAAAGCGCAGGCGAATCTTGGATAGTTTGCGCCAGCTCTAGAACCTCTTGAGGTGAACGACAACCACAACGCCCACCCGGAACACCAAACTCGATTAGCACTTTTAGCGTCTGCTTTTTGTTGGCGAAATATTGGTTGAGTTGCTGCACGTTGACTGACGAATCCACACAGCAATAGAAATCAACGTCGAACTCATTAATAAGCTGTTCGATTATGACCATATTGGTTTTTCCTACCAATTGATTAGCCATGATGATTCTTTTTGCTCCTGCCATTGCTGCAATTTCTGCTTGTGCAGGTGTCGCAACGGTAATTCCCCAAGCGCCATTTTCTAGCTGTTGACGGAAGAAGTCAGGTGTCATTGAGGTTTTGCCGTGTGGCGACAATTTAACCTGGTGATGTTCGGCGAATGATTGCATCCAATTCAGGTTATTGGTCAACGCTGATTGTTTGATAATTGCTACCGGAAGCGAAATGTCTTCATCAATCAACCGATAAATACCGTTCTCAGATTGTGATATTGCTCTCCCTTTTTGGCCTTTTTCAGTCAAGATGAAACTATCTTTTTGATACTTTATAACATATTTTTGTGCAGGGTTATGTTTCATTACTGATTCCTAACATGATTTAAGTGTTTGTTATTTAATGTTTAAGTATATCTGTGATGCATTTCGTGATAGAAACTATCACACAAATTAAAATATTATGTGTGTTTTGTCACTGAAAATAATCGGCTGGATTTCTAATATAGTTCCATTAACAAAGTGGATTGAGAGAGTGAGAAATGTTGTTCGATACGATAATTAAAAATGTAGAGGTGTTTGATGGCACCGGCGAACAATCGTTTTGTGCCGATGTAGCAATCCGAGATGGAAAAATCGCCGAAATTGGCAAAATCGATCATGAAGATTGTAGCCAGTTGGTTGAGGGAGCAGGCTTAGCATTGGCTCCTGGTTTCATCGATGTACACACACACGACGATACCAATGTAATTCGTTACCCAGACTGCCTACCTAAGATTAGTCAAGGTGTGACAACCGTGATTGTTGGTAACTGCGGCATCAGCGCATCACCAACGGTGTTGGCGGGCGATCCACCTGACCCAATGAATCTATTAGGCGCGCAGGCTGATTTCAAATACCCAACCTTTGCCGCGTATGCCGAAGCCGTAGAGCAAGCGCAACCAGCGGTGAACGTAGCAGCGTTAGTTGGCCACACCACATTGCGTAACCAAGTGATGGACGACCTACAACGCACCGCAAGCGAAGAAGAAATTGCAGCAATGCAAACCAACCTTGATTTAGCGATGGAGCAAGGTGCATTGGGTTTGAGCTCGGGTTTGGCATACGCAAGCGCGAAACAGGCCAACGCTAATGAAGTAATGCAGTTAGCGAAAGTGTTGTCTAACCATGGCGGCATCTATACCACGCATATGCGTACCGAATTCGAAGAGATTTTAAGCGCGATGGAAGAGGCGTTTGAAACAGGGCAATACGCGAAAGTGCCCGTTGTTATCTCTCACCTTAAATGTGCAGGTGCAGGTAACTGGGGCAGAACCGTTGAAGTACTTGATTTGATGGACAAGGTTTCTGAGCACCAAGATGTGTCTTGCGACTGCTACCCATACTCAGCGAGCTCTTCGACATTAGATTTGAAACAGGTGACGGACGATTTCGATATCTTCATTACTTGGTCTAAAGCAAAGCCAGAACATGCAGGCAAAACGCTTAAGCAGATTGCTGATGAGATGAGCCTACCGTTGATGGACGCAGCAAAAGCGCTTCAACCAGCAGGTGCGGTTTATCACTGTATGGATGAGAACGATGTAAAGCGCGTATTGAAATACAAACTGACCATGGTTGGTTCTGATGGCTTACCAAATGACCCTCATCCGCATCCAAGGTTGTGGGGCACTTTCCCGAAAGTGTTGGGTCACTACTGCCGAGATGAAAAACTGTTCGCGCTGCCAGAAGCGATTCACAAAATGACCGGAATGTCTGCGAAGCGCTATAACCTCGCGGGAAGAGGTGAGATTCGCCAAGACGCATTTGCCGACTTAGTTCTATTTGATCCAAAGAATATTAAAGACACAGCAACATTTGAAAACCCTATTTCAGTTGCTGAGGGAATCGAAAGTGTATTTGTAAATGGTGAGTTAACTTACCAAAAAGGAAAAGTGAAAAATAATCGTTCAGGCGTTTTTATTTACCGTAATTAGAATTTAATTATTTTATTAAATATACAGTAATAAGAAAACGACGAATTAATTTAAATGTATTGGAACAGAACCAATATTATCTATAAAGAAGTGGAGTTAAAAAATGACTATTAAACGTTACGGTGTTGAAGGCGGTACAGGTACAGGCGGACAACATTTACCATTTGCACGCGCAACTGAAGCGGGTGGTTTCCTATACGTTTCTGGCCAGACACCGATGACAGATGGTGAAGTGGTAGAGGGTGGTATTGTTGACCAGTCTCGCCTAGCGATCCAAAACTGTGTCGATATCATGACTGAAGCGGGCTACGGCCTAGAAGACGTAATGCACGTAAAGGTTGTGCTAACGGATTCTCGTTACTTCCAATCTTTTAATAAGGTATTCAAAGAGTTCTTCGGTGCTAACCCACCGGCTCGTATCTGCATGGTTTGCGACCTAGTTGTAGACGTGAAGGTTGAAGTAGATGTGACTTGCTACCGCGCGGATCGCGTTTAGTAATAACCTAATCACAATTACCTACTTAGAGAGTATTAGGGGTTAGTCATCCCTGTTATTATCCTTTAATACTCTCACCCTACATTTATAAAAATTACTTTAATTAAAATAGAAAAAACAAATAAAGTAATTATATGAAATATAAAAATGAATGAATCATAAATAAAGTTCAAGAATGAACTCAATATTTCACTGAGAGGTGTCAAATGAACAGCACACTTTTTCTTACAGGCTTCGGCGTGTACGTATGTTTTTTAATTTGGTTAGGCTGGTTTGTCTCGCGTAATCAAAAATCTGGCGAAGATTTCTTATTAGGCGGCCGTGGCCTGCCACTATTTTTAGTACTTGGTACAACAGTTGCGACTATGGTCGGCACGGGGTCAAGTATGGGCGCGGTTGGCTTTGGCTACGCAAATGGCTGGGCGGGTGCTCTGTACGGAATTGGCGGTGCTGTAGGCATCCTATTGCTTGCACTTTGGTTTGCTCCGGTTCGTAAACTGAACTTCATGACCATGAGTGAAGAGCTAGCTTACTATGTTGGCGCTAACCGAATCGTAAAAAACGTGGTTGGCCTACTTATCTTTATCGCGTCAATCGGTTGGTTAGGTGCGCACATTCTAGGTGGCGGCATGTACCTAGCGTGGATTGCAGACATCGACCTTAATCTTGCGAAAATCATTATTGCTGCAGCATTCACGATCTACGTTGTTATCGGTGGTTACACAGCGGTTGTATGGACTGATACGATTCAAGCAATCATCCTTTTTGCTGGCTTCATCCTAATGGCGGTAATGTCTGTTGATCACATTGGTGGCATGGACAACCTTTACGCTGCGATGGACCCTGCTGCTACAAGCTTTTTAGCAATCGATAAACTGGGCATTCTGCCTGCTGTTTCTTTGGCTGTGGTTATCGGTGTGGGCGTACTGGCAACACCTTCATTCCGTCAGCGTATCTACTCTGGTAAAGATGTTTCAACTATCCGTCGCTCATTCGTCGCTTCTGGTGTGTTGTACCTTTTCTTCTCAATTATTCCAGCAATCATTGGTATGGCTGCACACGCAATCGACCCATCATTGGATAACCCGAACTACTCGTTCCCATACGTAGCTGCAACGGTTCTTCCAGTTGGCGTAGGCATGATTGTTCTTATCGCTGGTCTATCTGCAACTATGTCGAGCGCAAGCTCAGATGCGATTGCCGGTGTATCTATCCTACTGCGTGACGTGTACGTGATGTTCACAGGCCGCGTACCAAACAAAGAATCAATGCTGAATTACTCTCGTCTAGCTTTAGTTGTGGTGATTGGCTTCGCACTATTGTTCGCACTGACGTCAAACGACATCATTGGCTACATCACTAAGATGATTTCAACGGTTATGTCGGGCATGTTTGTGTGCGGTATGTTGGGTAAATTCTGGAAACGCTATAACTGGCAAGGTGCTCTTGCAACGCTAGCGGGTGCTTCTGTAGCTTCATTCGTAGTAATGCTAAACGCTGACTACACAGCCTTCTGGGGCAACCCAGTAATCCCATCATGTCTGTTTGCTCTAACGGCAGGTGTGGTTGTGAGCCTAGTGACTCCGGCTAACCAAGTAACACCTGAAATGGCAAAAGCGATTCTTGATGACGAGCGCGCTCTGATGGAGATGGAAATGTCTGAGACTGGCGTACTTGAAGAAGAAGCGGCACCTCAACGTCCTGCAAATCAAACAAGCTAATCTCAACGCTCCACAGCGAGTTAGTACAAAAAAGTTAGTACAACAAATTGTGGAGTGATTTAGCTAGCTCAGGCTCTGCTTAGCGGCAGGGCCTTCTTCCCCACTTATATCTCTATTTTAGGATCGGCTATGCCTGCATCTTCTCATTTCAATATTGCTTTCTTTGGCGAATGTATGGTCGAAATCAGCGGCTCTCCATTAACCAAAAAGTTTGGCGGTGACACACTTAATACCGCGCTTTACCTTTCTCGCTTAACGCAACATCAAAACCTCTCTGTGCACTATGCGACAGGGCTTGGCAGTGATGAGCTGTCTCAAAATATGATTGATAGCTGGCAGCTAGAAGGTATTCAAACCAATTTCGTAGAACGCATTGCGAACAAGCTTCCTGGACTCTACATGGTCGAAACCGACGAGACTGGTGAACGACACTTTCACTACTGGCGCAACGACGCGGCAGTTAAATCTTACTTTCAAGCTGACGACCTGAATAAGCTTGAAATCGCGCTAACAGAGAAACAAGTCGATGCGGTTTACATCAGCGGTATCAGTATCGCGATTTTAGATGACACCTCACGTGAACGTTTGTTGAAAGCCATTGGCGTATTCTCAAATCAAGGCGGCAAGGTGATTTTTGATAACAACTATCGCCCGCAACTTTGGACGGCTGAACAAGCTCAGCACTGGTACGCCAAGTTACTGCCATTGGTAGACATCGCACTGATTACCGAAGACGACGACTTGTTGGTTTGGGGCAATGGCGAGAGCGTTCAACAACGCTGCCTTCGCTTGGGTTGCCAAGAGATCGTCATCAAACGTGGCTGTGAGCCATGCAAGGTTGTTCAAGTTGAACAAGGCGATGTTGTTGAGAGCTATGTATCAGCGACTCGTGTTTCTAACGTGGTCGACACCTGCGCAGCGGGTGACTCCTTTGCCGCGGGTTATCTGGCGGCGCGTCTTACTGGTGAGAGCACCAATGATGCTGCTGAACTAGGTCACCAACTGGCTTCTACCGTTATTCAATACTCAGGCGCCATCATCCCGGAAAGCGCTATGAATCACTTAATTAAAAAATAGAAAAATAAAGCGAATTTATTATGTCTCAAGAAATGATCAACACACTTAAGCAATTCAAAGTTATTCCTGTTATTCAAATCAACAAGGTGGAACACGCGATTCCACTAGCTAAAGTATTAGTTGAAAACGGCCTGCCAGTGGCAGAAGTGACGTTCCGTACCGAAGCGGCAGCAGATTCGATTCGTGCGATGCGTGATGCTTACCCGGAGATGTGTATCGGCGCGGGTACAGTACTAACACCTGCGCAAATCGACCTTGCTAAAGAGGCGGGCAGTGAGTTCATTGTGGCACCGGGATTGAATCCAAACACAGTAAAACGTTGCCAAGAGATCGGCATGCCAATCGTTCCTGGCGTCAACAACCCAAGCCAAGTAGAGCAAGCGTTGGAGCTAGGCCTTAACTTCTTGAAGTTCTTTCCTGCAGAAGCGTCTGGTGGCATCAACATGGTGAAATCTTTGCTAGCGCCTTACGTTGATGTGTCGCTAATGCCAACGGGCGGTATCGGCAAACACAACGTCAATGATTACCTAGCGATCGATCGCGTAGTCTGTTGCGGTGGCACTTGGATGGTTTCTCCAAAGATGATCGAGAACGAACAGTGGGATGAGATCGCGGTGTTGGTTCGTGAAGCGGTTGAGTTGGTTAGCTAGTCATAAGTTTGTGAGCTCATTCGTTTGTTAACAGGCGAATGAGCTCACGATAAACAACAGCAGTGGCTGAAGGTTCTGTTTTGTGAATTGCCTCCGATAAACAAAACAGAACGTCCGTTATATAGGAAAACTAATAATGAAAAAAACTATATTGTCTCTATTGATTTCAGGTTCAGTAGTGTCCCCAATGGCGTTAGCAATGGCTCCGAATACCGATCTAAATTTAATGCCGTATCCACAGACCGTCGAGCTTCAAGCTGGACAAGTTAAGGTCGACGGTAACTTCAAGGTTTACATCAAAGGCTTTAACTCTGACCGCGTTGAATACACCGCGAAACGCTTTATCGACCGCCTAGAGCGCCAAACTGGCGTGCCGATTTTAAACTGGCAGGTTGATAGTGCAGACGAAGCGAACCTGATCATTGATATCGACGCGGCACCAAAGTCTGAAGTACAGAACATCGACTCTGTAGAGTCCTACAAGATTACCACTCAGGGTGAGCAAATCACGCTGAGCGCACCAAGCCCATATGGCGCTATCCACGGCATCGAAACCCTTTTACAGCTCGTTGAAACCACGGCGACTGGCTACCATATTCCTGCCGTAACGATTGTTGATGAGCCTCGTTTCCGTTGGCGTGGTGTTTCTTACGATACCTCTCGTCACTTTATTGAGTTTGATGTGCTGATTCGTCAGTTAGATGCGATGGCGTCCGCGAAGATGAACGTGTTCCATTGGCACTTCTGGGACGATCAAGGTATCCGTATTCAAACGGAATCTTGGCCGCGTCTGTGGTCTGAAACTGCCGATGGTAATTACTACACCAAAGATCAAGTTCGTTACCTAGTTGAGTATGCTCGTAATCTTGGTATTCGTGTTATTCCTGAAGTCTCCTTGCCGGGTCACTCTTCTGCTGTAGCGCATGCTTACCCACGCTTGATGTCGGGTGGTGAAGGCCAAAGCTACGAACAAGAACGTGGTTGGGGCGTATTTGAGCCATTGATGGATCCACTTAACCCTGAGCTCTATGAAATGCTGGGTGACGTGTTCGACGAAGTGACAGAACTGTTCCCAGATGAGTACTTCCACATCGGTGGTGATGAGCCGAACTATGCCCAGTGGAAAAACAGCGAAAAGCACCAAGAGTTCATTGAAGAGAATAACATTGATGGCGAGCGCGGCTTACAGTCTTACCTCAACGTAAAAGTTGAAAAGATGCTGGAAGAGCGCGGCAAGAAGATGACCGGTTGGGATGAGATTTGGCATAAAGATCTGCCAACTTCTATTGTGATTCAAAGCTGGCAAGGACACGACAGTATCGGTCGTGCGGCGAAAGAGGGCTACCCAGGTATTCTGTCTACCGGTTACTACCTAGATCAACCTCAGCCAACCAGTTACCACTATCGTAATGACCCAATGCCAAGTGGCATCACGGTTGACGATAAGCTGCACAGCGGCGAGAAGTTTGTGACTTACCAATGGCAAAAGCCTCGTTCAAAAGGTAGCCTACGTAAGGGAACACTGACTATTATTGAAGCGAAAGACGGTACTTTCCGCGCGTTCAGTGATTACAACGGCAAGTCTCGTGAAGAGATCTACATCCTTGATTATGTGCCGGGTAAAACCTTTGTTGGCCACTTCGATAACTTCATGTCTTACACCGAGTTTAACTTGAACTTGAATCCAAATGGGTTTGCGGAAGGCAGCTATCAGTTAATTGGTAACGTGCGTTGGCCAACCACAGGTGAAGTGATTGCGAGCAGCGATGTAGAAGGCAGCGTGATTCCTGAGCCAAATGGTGGCTACCCTGCGGAGCTAACCGACAAAGAAAAAGAGTTGATTTTAGGTGGAGAGATCACCATGTGGCTAGAAAACAAAGACAGCCTCACGGTCGAAAACTACCTATGGCCTCGCAGCTATGCAATTGCAGAGCGTTTCTGGTCTGATGCAGAACTGACAGACGAACGTAGCATGTACAAGCGCATGAAAGCGATGGACACATGGTCGGAAATCTCAGTAGGTCTGCGTCACCACGCCGATGCCGATATGTTGCTGAAGCGCATTGCTAGAGGTCAAGACATCCAAGATCTTCGTATTCTTTCAAAGTACACCGAGCCAGCTCAATACTACGCTCGCAACTGGGAAAAGTGGAACTCAACAGAACCTAAGGGCACTTTGTACAGCCAATACGAGCGCCTAAACCGTTTCGTGGATGCGCTGCCAGTAGAAAGCTACGCGGTGTATGAGATGCAAGACTTGGTCAATGAAGTGGCGACAGGCAATCAGCAGGCGCTAGAGCAACTTGCAAAGCATTATCAGCAAGCAAAATCAGCTGCACTAGCGGCGGAAACTGTCTTCGCGGGTAACGTATCTTCGGTAGAGACTGTGGTGGTGGCTGAGAAAACCGTCGAAGTCGCAGACTTGGCGCTTACCTTGATTGCTAAAGCGCAAGCGGGTGAGAAGGTAAGAGAAGCCGATGTGAAAGCCTACCAAGCGATACTGTCTGATTCAGCGAAGATCTATGATGAATCGATCGTCGCGATTGTTCGCCCAACAGAGCTATTGTTGAAGCAGCTAGCTGAGTAAGTCGTTAACGGATTAGCGAATAAGTCACACGCCAATCAGTGAATCAAAACCGCCCTCTGTGGGCGGTTTTTTAGTTTTAGCGACTCGATAGAGTGTGGCGTTAAGTTCTATGTAAGTAATTACTCACTATTGATGTTCTGCAGCGTTAACGTAAATGTCATGCCTTGGTCTGAGTTGTTCTTCGCTATTAAGGTACCTTGCATATCACGCACGTTGTTTGCCGTGATAGCCAACCCGAGCCCCAAGCCTTCGCCCATCTTTTTGTTGGTATGGAAGGGTTCGAAAATGGTTTCGAGTTGATCTTCAGACACACCACAACCGTTATCTTGAACCTTGATGACCACGCGTTGTTGCTCGGTATGAGCACTGATAACAATGGTCGCTGGTTTCTGATTCTGCGTGGCATCGACAGCGTTTCTAAGCAGGTTACCAAGCACTTGTCTAAGTCGCGCTTCTTCTCCCATTACCATCGAAATATTGGAAGCGACACGCACGCGAATATCGACGTTTTCCAGTTCGGCTTGATGAATACGCAGGGTTTCTTGCAGTGCGTCTGTCAGTGAAACTGGGTATGGCTTTTCCA
This sequence comes from Vibrio pomeroyi, assembly GCF_024347595.1. NCBI lineage: Bacteria > Pseudomonadati > Pseudomonadota > Gammaproteobacteria > Vibrionales > Vibrionaceae > Vibrio > Vibrio pomeroyi. Next base: position 396,763 of record NZ_AP025507.1, read on the forward strand.
ATCTTTGAAAGGCGAACGACTTCAATTGGCTAGTCATGTTAGCCATTCTGTCGATTAGGCTCATGACTAAGTCCATGTTCGCTTTCAACATCTTAGTCTCACCTCTTTCCATCAGTAGCTGGTTACTTGAAAGCAGGGTTTTTAGGCCAGTAAGCGGTTGATTGAGTTCATGAGTAATGGCACTCGACATTCGACCTAATGCGGCAAGTTTGCTTGATTCGACCAACTCTTGCTGTGCATCTTTGAGGTCTTGCGTTCGCTCTTCTACCCGCAGTTGAAGTGTCTTATTGGCTTCCTGAACTGCGATCTCTGCCTTCTTACGTTTACTGATATCAATCACGGTACACAGGTAATAGGTCGTGGCATGCCAAGGAAACGCGCTAATAGAGAACAATACGGGGAAGTAGCTGCCATCGCTGCGTCTTGCCATGGTTTCGACGCTGGTGATCTCGGCCAGTTCTTGGTGTTGATCCAAGTTCTTGAGTAGCTGTAACGTGGTTGAATTCGGATTGCCCGCTTCAAATAACTGCCACGCCTTAATGTTGTTGATCATCGAATCGGACAGGCAGAAGTAGTTCTTCGCCATTAGGTTAATGTCGTGGATGTGGCCGTGTTTATCGATCAGTACAAGCCCAACGTGGGTCTTGTTGATCATTCCTGATAGGCGTTTCTCCGACTCTTCGATAAGCTTTTGGATTCGCAGATTACTGAGTTTTTTCTGGCGTCTTTGGTAGAGAATGACCAGTAATAGCATGATGAAAAGACAGCCCACCGCTACGCTCCAACTTATCCAGCTGGTGGTTTGGTTGAGGCTGGTTAATGGCGTTAGGTAAGTTAATCGCCAGTTGAGGTCGTCTAGCTTGATCGACTGAATCAGATAGTCTTTACCTTGCAGTCGCCACACGCGAATGTGGGTTTGGTCATACAGCTCGCGCTTTGTCGCTGTCGGCTGAGAGTTGAAGGTGTCATTAAACCAGTCAGCACTCAATCGGTTATCACTGGAGAGGAAGAATTGATCACGAGGGTTTTGGAACAGTATCGCTTCACCATCGGCAAACCATTGATCGGTTAACAATGACAAATCGATTTGTACTGCGACAATGCCGACCACATCAGAGGCTCGATAAACGGGTGCGGCAATGAAGTAATCGGGTGTCACGCCTTTGTTTTTTGTCACCACTGAAATCGCACCACCTTGCTGGTGGATCTTAGAAACAATTGTGCTGGCGTTCTTATTGCTCAGTTTGCTTCTTTCGACACTTGATACCAACAAGTCACCTTCGCCAGAAAGCAGATACCAACCCTTGGTATTAGCGGCTTTATCCAATTGAATCAGTTGTTTCTTGATGCGTTTTTCAAGGCGGTCTTCACCATCGATAAAACGCACTGTGGTTTCATCATTGGTGACTAGGTAGGGCAGATAATAGAAGCGCTTAAGGGTTCTCCTGGCTTCGGCAATGTAACCAAGGAAGCGCTGCTCAGCATAGCGCTGGGCTTGTTCGAGTTTCCACTGGCTGATGCCATTTTGGGTGGTGACCTGCACTAAACCAATCAATAAACAGGCACATAGGAATAACCAATATCGATTGTTGTTAATCATGCTTGATTAAATCCTTTTAAAATTAGTGAGTTGCCTATCCAAATTAATGAGATGCGAAGCTTCACCGTTTTATGGCTTGGAAGGTGGAGCGTGGGACAAATCGAAGCTAACAAACATTATTAAACTGTTAAAGGAGTGTTATTCAAAGTGGGAGCTAGCTCCTTTTCGTCTGCTTCTTTTTTACATACCGTGGGCGACATTATTCAGATGTAAGCGGCGGAACCAAACTATGCAGCGTATTGCTTTAATTGAAGATGACGCGATTGTGCGTCAAGCAACCAGCCAATGGTTACAGTTGGCGGGCTTTGATGTCACCGCGTTTGAAGTGGGGCAAGATGCGTTAGATGCTGTCGAGTTGGGTGATTTTCAGACCATTATCACCGATGTTCGCTTACCTGATATTGATGGTGTTGAACTATTAGGGCGCTTTAAAAGTCTTGTGCCAGATGTGCCTGTTATCTTGATCACGGGTCATGGCGATGTCGATATGGCGGTAAAGGCGTTACAGCAAGGCGCGTATGACTTTATTGAAAAGCCATTCGACCCAGAGCGCCTGTCTCAAACGGTATCGGAAGCGGTCGACAAACATCAAAGCGGCCAAGACAGAATCAGCCGCCAAAGTTACCTAGATAACTTGAAGGGCATTGAACAGGTGCTGATTGGTCGAAGTAAGGTGATGTGCGAACTACGAGAGCAAATCCAGAAAGTCGCTTCGATAGATACCAATGTGATTATCTATGGTGAAACGGGTTGTGGTAAGGAGCTGGTCGCCTCTTGCTTACATGAATTCAGCCAACGCAAAACCCATCCTTTTGTGCCGCTTAACTGTGGCGCGATTCCAGAAAATCTGTTTGAAAGCGAGCTGTTTGGTCACGAAGCTGGCGCCTTTACGGGGGCGGCTAAGCGACGCATTGGTAAGCTTGAGTTTGCCGACAAAGGCACCGTGTTCCTTGATGAGATAGAGAGTATGCCGCTGTCGATGCAGGTCAAAGTGCTGCGTACTTTACAAGATAACGTTGTCGAACGCGTGGGGGGAAATCAGCAACAGAACGTCGATCTGCGAGTGGTCTCCGCCTCGAAAAGCGATCTGCTCAATCATCCTGATTTTCGCCAAGATCTTTTTTATCGTTTGAACGTCGCGCAACTGCATTTGCCTCCGCTTAGTGAGCGAGAAGACGATGCTTTGATTCTCTTCGAGCATTTTACCCAAGAAGCGAACAGTGAAACTCGAATCGCCAGCGAGGCGGATCGCTATGCCTTGTTGTCTTATGCGTGGCCGGGCAATGTGCGTGAACTGCGTAATGTTGCGATTCGTTTTGCCTTAGATGAAAGCCTGACCGTTGGCGATATTTTGGCGTGTCGTCCTAACTCAGTAACAGAGTCCACAACGGCAGGTATCCCGTTGGCGGTTCAGGTTCAGAGCTTCGAGCGAAAAGTGATTCATGATGCGCTAGTTCGTTATCAAGGGCGAATCAATGATGTGATGCAAGACTTGGATTTACCTCGTCGAACATTGAATCAAAAGATGGTGCGATATGCTTTAAACAGAAGCGATTATGTCGATTCGTAAATGATGACAAGATTTGAAGTGCGCTCTGAATCAATGAGCAAAAAATGGCTCACCTCATATTTGTCACTTTATAAATATTGATCACATAAATATGACACAGTGTGACCTCACTACCTTTAAACAGATGTTAATGGCTGCTTTGGATAAGCAAAAAATGGCTCATTCATTCGCAGTCAAATAAGCAAAAAATGGCTCATTTAAAGTGGGTTTTGAAATAAAGTTAAATTAAAACAGTAATTTAAAAATTGGCATTGCGCTTGCTATCTAGCGATTGTTGTTAACAAAAATATAACGTGAATAACTCTACATGGAGAGTAACAATGAAATACAACAAGCTAGTTAAAATTTTAGCAATCGCAATGGCCTCTATCGGCCTTATCAGCAACGCCTCAGGTCAAGAAGAGCGTAGCTACATTTTAGCGACGGCTTCAACGGGCGGTACTTACTACCCTGTGGGCGTAGCGTTGGCGACATTGAGTAAAGTTAAGCTTGCGCCAAAGCAGCACTTTTCTTTGGCGGCGATCAGCTCTGCGGGATCTGGTGAGAACGTAAAACTGCTCAATGAAAACGAAGCACAGTTTGCCATTTTACAGGGCTTGTACGGTGCTTGGGCTTGGCAAGGTTTAGGGCCATACGAGAAGTCGGGCAGCCAAACTCAGCTGCGTTCAGTGTCTATGCTGTGGCAAAACGTTGAGCACTTTATTGTGCGTTCTGACCTGACAGAAACGGGTACCATGAGCGACTTAGAAAATCTAAACGGCAAGAAATTCTCTATCGGTAAAAAGAACTCAGGGACAGAGAATTCAGGACGCCAGATCATGCAGGGCCTGTCGGTTAACCCAGAACAATTTAAACTCGCCTTTATGGGTTACGGTGGCAGTGCCAGTGCACTACAGAACGGCACGATTGATGGCATGAACACACCTGCTGGCGTGCCTGTTGGTGCGGTAACACAAGCCTTTGCTGCCTTGGGTGAAGACATTCAAATCCTGTCTTTTACCGATGCGCAGATCAAACAAGCAAATGGCGATTACAACATCTGGACCAAGTACGAGATCCCAGCGAACACTTACCCTGGTGTTGATAAGCCAATCACCACTATCGCACAGCCTAACTTCCTAGCGGTTCGTGAAGACATCTCTGAAGAAGATGTTTACCAACTGACCAAAGCTATCTATGAAAACCTACCTTTCCTACAAGGTATCCACAAAGCAACCAAAGCAATGGCACTCGAGAAAGGGATCGCAGGTTTGCCTGTTCCACTTCACCCGGGCGCTGCACGTTACTACCAAGAAGTGGGCATCGAGCTTCCTTCTGAGTTGATCGTTAACTAACGGTCGGCTGACGGTTTACTTCCGTTAAACAAAGACACCCTTAGTGACTTAATTGCTTGGTGCACGTTCGATCGTGAATGTGTTCGTGCACCTGCTTATTTTATGGATTTTCTCTGCGCATTTCGCTGTGGAGAGCAGGAGTTTTCTATGAGCGATTCGCTGCAGCAGGAACTGAAAAAATTTGAATTGCCGACCCGAACGGATTTTCCGTGGGTGGGCAAAGCGATAACCACCATGGGAGTGATTCTCTCCCTATTACATATTTGGTTTAATACCTTATCGACCTTGCCAGAGCTTTGGATCTCGGCGACTCACTTTGCTGGTTTTGCGATCATTTGTGCGCTCTGGTATCCCGCTCATATCTCGCTGAAAAGGAGCAAGATAGCGCTAGCGGTCGATATCGGAATTGCCTTGGCAGCTCTGGCTTGTCTTATCTACATTCCCTTTGCAGAAGACGCCCTTTATGAGCGAGGCGTGAAGTTCATCGCCAGTGATTGGTTCTTCTCTATTTTGGCGATTGCCATCGTCATTGAGTTGATTCGCCGCACCATGGGCTGGTTTATTCCAGTGCTTATCTTGGTGTGCTTGAGCTACGTGGTGCTCTGGGGACAATGGACTAGTGGCATCTTCCACTTTCCGGGTCTGAGCCTTGAAACACTGCTTTACCGAAGCTTTTACTCATCGGAAGGGATGTTTGGTTCGATCTCGAGAATCAGTTGGACCTTCGTGTTCATGTTCATCCTATTTGGCGCATTCTTAGTACGCTCGGGTGTTGGTGATTACATCATTGATGTGTCTCGCGCGGCGGCAGGTAAAGTGATTGGTGGCCCGGGCTTTATCGCGGTAATTGGCTCAGGCTTGATGGGTTCAGTGTCTGGTTCGAGCGTAGCAAATACCGTATCTACGGGCGTTATCAGTATTCCTCTGATGCAAAAAGCTGGTTTCCCTTCGCGTTTCGCGGCAGGTGTTGAAGCGGCTGCATCAACGGGCGGGCAGTTGATGCCACCAGTGATGGGCGCAGGTGCGTTTATCATGGCGTCTTACACACAGATCCCTTATGTCGATATTATCGCGGTTTCCTTCTTACCTGCGCTTATCTACTTCTTGTCGGTAGCGTTTTTTGTGCGTATTGAAGCAAAACGCAGTGGCGTGCAAAAAGTCACTTCTGGCTGTGAACCTCTATTGAAGGTATTGCTGTCGGGTTGGCACAACCTGATCCCATTAGCGGTGTTGGTGACTCTGTTGGTGAAGGGCTTCACGCCGACTTACGCTGCAGGTATTTCAATTCTGTCTGTCGTAGTGGCTTCATGGTTCTCTAAAAATCACAAAATGGGTCCAAAAGCGATCGTCGAAGCACTTTCTCAAGGCGCAAAAAACATGGCGACCACGGCGGTATTGTTGGTGGGCATTGGCCTCGTTATCAACGTCATCAGCACGACTGGCATTGGTAACACCTTCTCATTGATGATCAACAGCTGGGCGAATGGCGACTTGTTGGTGATGATTGCCTTGATCGCGCTCGCGTCTTTGATTCTGGGTATGGGCTTACCAGTAACCGCCGCTTATATCGTGTTGGGCACTCTGTCTGCGCCAGCCTTGTACAAACTGATTGCTGAAAGCCAGTTGCTCGACTTGTTGGTTTCGGGTCAGTTACCTGAACAGGCCAAAGCCATCTTCATGTTGGCGGCACCAGACAAGTTAGACTTACTGAATGCGCCAATGGCTCTCGAAACAGCCAAAGAGATGATCGCGTTAGTCCCTGCTGACTTTGTCGAAACGCTACTTGAGCAAAGCTTAGGCTTGGAAGCAATCAGCCTTGCGCTGCTTTCTGCACACTTGATCATCTTCTGGTTATCGCAAGACAGCAACGTAACCCCACCTGTTTGTTTAACCGCATTTGCAGCCGCAACCATTGCTAAAACACCGCCGATGAGAACTGGTTTAATGGCGTGGAAGATCGCCAAAGGCTTGTACTTGGTGCCACTGCTTATCGCTTACACCAACTTAGTAAGTTGGGATGTGACCTCGGTTTTGGTCACAGGAGGCTTTGCTATCATTGGTACTTACGCGTTTGTTGCCGCGATTGAGGGTTACTTAGAGAGTGAAATTAATCTCGCGCTTCGTGCCGTGTTGATTGCACTGGGTGTGGCTTTGGTTTGGCCTGATGTGTCAATCGTGATTCGCTTGGTGTGTGTGGCTCTGTTTATCGCTATCTTCATCTACAGCGGTCGTAAGTACGATATCAATCAAGTGAAAAAAGAATCGGACGATGAGCAAGATTCGTTGCCTCAAACCGAGCCTGACACTGTCGTGTCTTCCCTATAATTTAAAGGACTGAATGTAGGAACATTATGAACTCAATATACGACTATATTATCGTTGGTGGTGGCATTGTTGGCGTGTCGACGGCATGGCAACTACAGCAAGCTCACCCTGATAAAAGTATCCTTTTAGTCGAAAAGGAGCGTGGCTTTGCGCAGCACCAAACCGGTCACAACAGTGGTGTGATTCACGCTGGCGTTTACTACGCTCCGGGCAGTTTAAAGGCGGATTTTTGTAAGCGCGGCGTCGAGCGCACCATCGCCTTTTGCAGCCAACACGATATCCCCGTTGAAAATTGCGGTAAGTTGTTGGTCGCGACCAATGAGCAGGAAGTAGAGCGCATGAACGCGCTTTATCAACGTTGTCATGATAACGACATTGATGTCGATTTGTTGGACCAAGCACAGCTCAAACTCGCCGAGCCTAACATCACGGGCTTGGGCGCGATTTATGTCAAAACCACCAGTATCGTCGACTACAAAAAAGTCACCGAAGTAATGGCTCAAGAGTTTGTTGAGGCTGGCGGCAAGCTTAGCTTAGGTACAGAAGTGATTATGGCCGATGAGCAAGAGGATGAGGTGCAGTTAACTTGCAAAGTAGACGGTCAGACTCTTCAACTGAACAGCCGATTCTTGATCACTTGTTCTGGCTTAATGGCCGATAGAATGACCAGCATGCTTGGCATTGAAACCGACTTCCAAATCGTCCCTTATCGCGGTGAATACTATCAGTTGGACGCCAAACACAACCAAGTGGTGAATCACCTTATCTATCCTATCCCTGACCCTGAGCTGCCTTTCCTCGGCGTCCATTTAACACGTATGATTGATGGCTCGGTAACGGTAGGACCTAACGCGGTTCAAGGGTGGAAGCGAGAAGGTTACGGTAAGCTTAATTTTAGCGTTAAGGATACCTTGCAGATGCTGAGCTTTACTGGTTTTTGGAAGGTGACGGCTAAGCACCTAAAAACCGGTTTGGTTGAGTTTAAAAACTCGTGGTGGAAGCCGGGATATCTAAAGTTGGTTAATAAGTACTGCCCAAGTATCACTGTGTCTGACTTCAAGCCATACCCAGCAGGCATTCGTGCTCAAGCGGTACTCAAAGATGGCACCTTGGTTCATGACTTTCTGTTTGCCGAGAGCCCAAGAAGCTTGCACGTGTGTAATGCTCCATCGCCAGCAGCGACTTCGGCAATGCCGATTGGTGAGTATATTTGTACTAAGGTGATGAAAAAGACGGCTTGATGATAACGGAAGATCATTGATCGAACTTTCCTCCGAAGATAATAAGAAATCCGCGAGCTCAATCCTATTTAGGATCGAACTCGCGGATTTTTAGTTTTCGCCGTGTTTGTGCGGATTAACGTTAGTCAGTCAACTAACTTTACAGCCAATCAGGCATGAAGTTAGCGACGATGGTGACATCGTTAAAGTTGCGATAGCCGCGCACCATGATGTTGAACTCACCCGCAGGCATGTCTAACACACACTGTTCGTTGCTGCTGTTCTGGTATGGGCGACAGTCGTAGCTTGCTTTCGATACGGTGCCATTGTGTTTCACGTAAAGGTCGGCATCGCCACTACGAGGGCCAGTCATGGTTACGGTTAACTGACCAGAGTACTCCGTTGTTACGGTAAAGAATTGCTCTTCACCGTAACCAGCGGATAGCCCTTCTACAGGGACGTCATATTGAAGCTCTGTTGGCCCTGCAACGGGTGAATCAAGGCTGGTTTCGACAAGGTAAGCAATGGCTAGTTTGGCGAATTTAGTCGCGTGTGTTGCGGTTGGGTCGGAGTTTTCCAAAGTATCGTGCTGAGTATGAATGTGTGGGTTGTAGTCGTTGAACATGCTCTCGAATGGCATGGCAGCTGGGTAGCCAACATTGTGCCAAGAGGCGTGGTCAGAACAGGCATAGCCACAATCATCGAAACCGTAACTGATGTTGCTCGCGTAAGTGTCGATCAGCTCGCTCAAATAGGCGGTTAAGTTACTGTCGGTATAGTCTGTGATGAAGGTGATATCGTGCGCCGAACCGTTGTAGTTGGTCATGTCTAATTGCAGTACCGACACAACGTTTGCTTGCTCATCTCTTAATGCATTGGCGACATCTTGTGAGCCGCGCAGGCCCACTTCCTCTGCAGCATAGCCATAGAACTTAATGGTTTTGTCTGGCTGAATGCCGCTCGCTATCATCAGGCGAAGCGATTCTGTTACCGTCGCAATGCCCGAAGCATCATCATCGGCTCCCGGTGAGATGGTGCCTTCGCTTGTCCAAGACCCGACGGTCGAATCAAGGTGTCCGCCAACAACGACGATTTCTTCAGGATATTTAGCGCCGAGTAGCGTCACTTCAACAGATTTCTGCGGATACTCGGCATGTGTGATTTGGCGTGCAGACGCATACGGCACATCTTTAATTTCTGTTTCCCAGCGTTCTAAAAGCCAATCTGAAGCAGCGACACCAGTAGAAGTAGTATAAAAACGGTTGGTGAAGTTGGTTAGATTTTCGATGGTCGTGACCATGTTGTTTGGCTCAACCTGACCGAGTAGGTCATTCACCGTGTCTTGATGGCTGATCTCCGGTTTTTCGAAGGTGCTCATTGTCAGTGGCATCGCTGCGGCTTTGAGTGCGCTCGCTTTGTCTTCGTGCACCATGTAGCCACCACAACGGTGAGTTTCTTCGTGCATGTGGCTGGACAGTTTCGCGAGCTCTTTCTGGTTGATTTTCGCGACGATGGAATGCTTGTTTCCTGTCACGCTTGGATAAACCGTTGCGCCATGCTGAGTCATTATATGCTGTGCGTCAGCATCGGTGGTGATCCAAACCTCTTCGTTCGCTGGTGGTGTGATGCCTAGGGATGCGTAAGCCGAAGTACTGTTGATTAAGGCTAGAGAACCTCCGAGTACAGCCAAAGATAGCATGCTTTTTTGAATAGCCATTTGTCGTCCTTTTTATGGTGAGTATTGTTATCTTGATGGGTGTGATTTTTGTGTAATGCGTGGATGTTTTTGTGTAGATGTTTCATGCCTAAACAGACAATAGAGAAAAGGGCCCCTTTCGGAGCCCTGAATTTGCTATTGATTACTGTGCTTTAATGAAACGGTAGTGCTTGGTTTCTGAACAGATATCGCTTGAGGTACACACTTGGTACTCCACATCTACTGTGCCGTTGTGACGGAACTTGTCGACGTATGAGTTGAAGTCTGTCGCACCAACATTCTTGCCATTACGCTTAATCACGAAGTAGTCGTTGGTGTCGTAATCCCATGCCAGCTTAACGCGGGCTTTGCCGTTCGGGTTTTTGTTACCAAACTTCAGTTTTAGTGGGAAGCCTTCCGCTGAATCACCTTCAATCGTGATCGACTTGCTTGTTGATGTTGCAACACCTGCATCGTCAGTCACGGTTAGGGTAACCACGTAGTCGCCAGCTTCAGCATAGGTATAACGAGTGACTTCACCTGTTTGCGTGTTGCCATCGCCAAGGTTCCATAGGTAAGAGACGATCTGGCCATCGCTGTCCGAACTTGTGCTGCGCAGTTCTACTTCTTTACCTACAATGGTGTGTTCGAAAGAAGAAACTGGCGGTACGTTAGCGTTGCCTGATTCGTACGATGCTTTTAGGTTAGCACCTGCGTAATCTGAGTAGCCTAGAACGTTCACTGTGTAGCGACCTGAGGTTGGGTTCTCAATTACACACACTTCGTCAGTCACGCTTTCACTCTTACAGATGTTGTCTTGAGGGCTTGGTGCGTAATCTAGGCCGACATACATATCTGGGTCACCCGTAGAAACAGCAAGATCAATCGTCAGCTTGTCTTGGCCTTCTGGTACTTCGATATCGAAGTAAGTTTTTGAGCCTGTTTCACCAGCAACTGCAGCTTCAACACCATTTTCAAGACGTTGATATTCCGGTTCTGGCGGAAGTGGTGGTTCGCCACAAGGTGATACGCCTACTAAGTTGAACGCAGAAACTACATCATCGGCACTGTAGCCAAGATCGGTTGCTGAGTTCTTCACGCCACAAGCGCCCTGCCAGAAATCACTGTTTTCAGACCAGTAGATTTGGTTGGCTAACACGAACAGTTCGAACGCTTTCTTGGTGTCCCAACCTTGCGTGGTTGCTAGGTGGTAGAACGCTTTGTTGAATACGCCCGAGCTGTAGTGCACGTTCAAGCCATCGTAGTATTCAGATGCGTTGTTGATTGAAGAGCCATCGCGTGATGGATCATCCATGTAACGCAGCGCGCCTTCGCCTTTGAATATATTGCGGCCGACCATCCAGTCGTTGGTGCCCTTCATGTAGTATTCAGCCGCTTCACCAGCCATGTCAGAGAAAGCCTCGTTCATGCCGCCCGATTGGTTTGCGTAGATCAAACCTGAGTTTTGCTCTGTGAAACCGTGGCTCACTTCATGGGCTGATACATCTAGGCTAACAAGCGGGTAGAAGAAGCTTTCACCATCGCCAAAGGTCATCGCCTTGCCGTCCCAAAATGCATTCTCGTAGTTTTCACCGTAGTGAACACGCATCATGAGTTTGAAAGAGAGTGGTGCTGTGTCGAACCAGTTTTTATACATGTCGAACACAATGTTACCGAAATAGTGTGCATCGTTCAGTGGCGAGAACGCGCCGTTCACAGACTTGTATTCGTTACGAGGGCATTCATAGCTGTATACGGTGTCGCCGTCTGTCGCGCCATTTAGGTTAACCGTGACAACATTTTCCGACTCCATAACACACTCTGTGCCATTTTCTTGGACATCAAGGTAGTGGTAGTCGGTACCGTACTCGTACATGCCTGTTTTTTCATTACCACCTGGGCCTGTGCCGATCTGAGCGTGTGCAATACCTTCCCAGCGGTCGATGACTTCGCCTGTATGCGCATCGAGCATGGTAAATGGTCGAGTCGGGTGCTCACTGCCTTCGACAAGGTAAGAGACAACGTAAACAAGGCGTGTTTTGTCCGCGCCTTGTGTGCCTATGCTTTGTGTCGATTTGCCCTGATAAATAAACAAGTCATGCTGGACATTGTCTAGGGATTTTCTGGTTAAGCCTTGAGTCTTAAGGTCTTTACTCGCCAGTTCAATCGCTTGAGCGCTGTTGATGGAGGGTTTAACAAAAGAACGCTCTAGGCTTGTTGTCTTAAGGTAGCGGCCTTGAACGGATTTAAGCGCACCGCCTTGAACACTTTGGGTTGCATTTAGGTAGTGCCCCCATACAGGCGTTCCCCAGATGTTTTGCTGGATCTTCACTTTGTAGATGCCACGCTTCTTCAGGTTAACTTCTTTAACCATTTTGAAGCTAGAGGCATTACTTACACCTAGCTGGGTGTTTAGCCCAGAAAAGTTAGTAAAGTTGATCGGTTGATCAATCTGAACCGATTCATTTGCATGCACTGACAAAGACATAGCACTGGCTATAGCAACGGCAACTAAACGCTTTCTTATTTTCATTGTTATTTTCTCTTTCCATGTAAAATCAAAGAAAACGTAACAAAATTCTCACGGCGAATTTACATCATTCGATCTGATTAATTAGTAGCATGGTAATGATCTCTTTTATTCATGAAACTTATATTTCTCGTATTTACAGATAGTTATCGTTTCTGTTTATTTTTGAACGCACTCATAGGTTTTATTTATAAAATCATGACACTTTTATTAAGTGTTAATTGTTCTTGGAAATTAAGATTTTTGTGCAAATTGATCTGTGCCTCAATTAACCAGTTTTGGGTTGATAGAAGGAACAACGATTTGGCAGTGTCAGTTTGAGCGAGAGGCTATTAAGCGAATTTAAGGGACATTTTGATGATAAATCGAAGATTTTCTGGCTTATCTTTCGAATTGTGAGTTATAACAGGGCAGGTTAATTAAGAAGTTCTTTGGCACAGAGCACAAAACCGGTCGGATGAAAAAAGCCAGCGACGAGGTCACTGGCTTAGATGAACTTAGTTTGTACAGGCTACGATTTAAGGCGCGTAACTTAAGTATGCAACGATAGCAAATTACTGCTTCTTACCGCCAACTTGAACGTAGTCGATACCGATAATACGGTTGATGATACCCAGAACAGAGCTTGTGTCAGAGTTTGTAGAGCGAATAGTCTCAACCGTCGCGCCTTCAGGTACCAATTCCATTGCACGATCTTGTGTGTTACCAGGAACTTGGAAACCTACGATGTTGAAGCTCTCAGCGTGCGCTGTGTAAACTTCTTCGTTGTGGCTGATACCTGAACAACCTGCTAGAGAAACAATGCCTAAAACAACTAATAACTTTTTCATAAAAATACCCTAAGAATGATTGGAACCTAGATGGCAAGGCACAAAGGCAGTGGCATGATTATCTAGATTTAATAAGTTCATGGGAGACAGCATCTCCCGACCGATGTTGAACATTATTCCAGAGGTGTTTTGTAGTTACTGTATGGGTTTGTCAGCTGAATCATTACATAGCTGAATGGTTATGGTGAATACCGCACCTTTTAAGGCTTGGCTCTGACCCACTTCCACGATTGCGTTGTGTTGAGCGCAGATCTTCTCGACGATAGATAACCCTAAACCATGACCACTCTTGGCTTTGTTACGCGCTTTATCGCCAACGTAAAACGGTTCAAACAAGCGCGCCTGATGCTCTTGAGTCACACCGTCGCCATCATCATGTACTGCAATTTTGAGTTGTTCTTGATGTGCGCTGGCTTCAATTAACACTTGAGATCGTGCGAATTTCATGGCGTTGCGTACGAGGTTATCCAGAGCGCGGTTCAGCAATATCTCATCCGCAAGGATCTCGTAAGGTTGCTCTGGCAGTGATAGGTTGATGTCGAGCTCTGTATCCTTGTTCCAGCGCGTCATTGCGTGACCAAGAAAGTCATTGATATCGACAGGCTGCTGCAAATTCTCGAGGTCGCAGCTATCCAACTTGGCGTAACACAATAGCTCGTCGACCATCTTCTCCATCTCTTCCGTATCTTCCACAATGCTTTCTACAGTCTCTTGTTGAGACTCGTTGAGCGGCGTGTCTTTGAGCATTTCAGCTTGCCATTGGATACGGAATATCGGCGTGCGCAGCTCATGGGCGACCGCATTAGTAAGCGAGCGATTGCTCTCAATCAAGCGGTGAATGCGGTCAGCCATTAGGTTGAAAGACTTATTGAGTGAGCCGATTGCAATGCCGCTTGAGGTTTCGGCTCGCGAAGAGAGGTCGCCTTCTGCAAAAGCTAGCGTCGCCGATTCAAGCTTCTTTACTCGGCGGAAGATGATAAATAGGTGACATACGCCATATAAGATAAAGCTGGCTAGGAAAAACAACCAAATTAGGTCATCTTCCAATTCTATTTTTTGCCTAACGAACGCTTCGCTGTTGGGTAGGTAATGATAGGTATTGTCACTGCTTGCTAAGCGAAACCATAGATCACGTTCATCATCGTGAAAGATGAAGGTATTTGGGTTGGTCGAGAAGAACTCTGAAACAGGGCTTGGTATTTCATCTTTTGGATTGAACGTAATCAGTTTATTTCGAGTTGTTTCGACAAACTGGTTCATGGCTTGTTGAGCTGCTTCAAGACCCTGATTTTTTGCGATGTTTTCTATGAGTTGCTGGTGGGCTGTGGCTTCATAATCTTGCAGAACATATTCGTAGTCAGTATTGAGCTGATAGACACAGATTTCGTAAGCGACAATGCCGCTCATGAAGCAAACTAACAGCCCTAATAGGGACTCCAAAAAGATACGTCGCATAATCGTTCTCTTTCATTACGCTCGTACTGAGCGAAGTTAATGCCAGGCGGTTGAAACAAACAAGTAGCCTTTACCGCGAATGGTCTGAATTTTCTCTGCTGGTGTGTGGTCGTCGCCCAAAATCTTCCTTAGACGTACAACCTTGTTGTCAATCGTCCGGTCTATTCCGTCGTACTCAATCCCGCGCAATGTTTGCGTCAAGTAGTCACGAGATAACGGCGTATCTGGGTTGCTTGCCAATAACCAAAGTAGGTCGAACTCGCTGTCAGTGAGTGATAAAACCGCACCTGAAAGTTCACACTTCTTATAAGTGTTTTTCAGAACGAGTTGATCGAACTGAAGGGTGTCTGAGTCATCGACTGAAGCGGTATTGGTGTCTTGGCGGCGTAATAGCGAACGAACTCTGGCCAGCAGAACTCTTGGTTTGATTGGCTTGGTGACGTAGTCATCAGCCCCTGTCTCTAAACCAGCGACGTGATCAAAGTCGTCATCGCTAGCGGTGAGCATCAAGATTTTACCTTTATAGTGCGTACGCGTCTGTCGGCAGATTGTAAGTCCATCAGTTACAGGAAGCATCAAATCCAGCAGTACGATGTCAGGTTGCTCCGCGAGGATGGTCTGTGTGGCATCGCTACCATCGTCCAACACCGTGACATCAAAATCTTGCGCGACAAAGTAGTCCTGCAACATTTTCTGAAGTTTCAAATCGTCTTCCACGATGATCATTTTAGGTTTTGTCATTCCATTATCAGCCTTGTCGTGCGTTTCACTTATTGAGATTAGGTGAGCGAGTCTTCGTCGTGATGAACCATTACAATTATACGCTGTTGCATATAAGTTCACATGCTTCGCCAAATACCTAAAGCGAATGATTAAACACTTTATAAGTTAGTTCAATGATGAATTGGCATTTATAGGAAAATAAAAAACATTGTTCAAATAGGTTCGACATTCTCATACATTCCCACGACAGATAAATTCAGCGGTAAATAATAGAATTTTCCCATCAAACACTTTGGGAATGACGCATGAATAACTATAGAAAAACGTTACTGGTACTGCCTTTGATTATTTTAGCTGGGTGTAATTCAAGTTCTAGTTCAGGTAGAGCGACGACTAAAGCTCAAATGAAACCTAAGGCGGATTACGTATTTTCGTCAGTGAAATTAGGCAAGTTGTATCAAGAACGAGAAGAGCTTCAAGAGTCAATGAAACTGACCTATGACGGTGTGCAGTATGACCAAATTCAATTTGCTGAAGACATCAGTGAGAAGCAAAAAGTAGTAAGGCTTACCAGCCGTCTAGGTCAAAGTGTTGACCTGTATTTTCCTGATGCAGGGTTTGATAGCTGCGGTATCTACACAGAGAGTAAGGGTTTGGACGTGTTTGATTGCGGCGCGGCCCAACGCTCTGTTTCTAATGAGACAACGTTAATCCAAACAAAAACGAATAGTGCAAAAGCGGTTGAGCTCGAATTCCAAAATGAGTTGTCGCAATACGTGACGAGCTTGGGTTCGACGATTCTGAGTAAAACCAAAAAGGGTAACAAGGTCACCATCACCACTTCGTTTGCTTTCAACGCCTTTTACCGAGATGTGCTCAAAGAGACGGGTGCTGTTGAGCGAATTCAATCGACTTTAGGTGCATCCACCTATTCTCAGCTTTTTGATATCGTAAAGTTGTACCCGGGAAGTGAGATGACGTTGAAATTCACCAATCATATCGGTGGCAGCGCTGATGACGAGATCAACATGTACACCGGACGCATGATCCACCACAACAAGATGACGACAATCGTCACTGCTACGGGGTCGGTGTTCTCAGGCGGCACGGATCTGTTCGCTGCAGGTAATCCACGAGTTCTGCAACGCGCTGATACCACGAAAGCTATTGAGCTGAATAAGCAGGTAGGCGTGCATAGCTGGGCTGAGGGGGACAAAACGGCTAAAGAGTTCCCTTACACCAACGAGAGTCATCGCCAACAAGCGACCTATTTTAAAAAGGTGATGGGAGACAAAGGGATCGATTTCTACATCTTCACTTTAGATTCTGCCCCCGCTTCTGGTGAACATTGGATGACGAAAGCCGACTCGGATAAGTATGGTTTTATTACCCGTATTGAATAAGCCAAGTTAGCTTAGTCGCTTTATATTCAAAGCTCCGCAAAGGTTAATAACAAGCTGGTAATGGTTTTGCCATTATCAGTTTTTTTGTTTCTGTTTGTCTGTACTTCATGGGTGCGATGCTCTTGAAATCGGGTGACTGTTCTGAGGGGAATAGTGCTGTGCATAGGCTCAATAACTCGAGTCGCTGCTATAGTGAAGTGAGATGAGACTGCGATATTTCCACGGTGACTAAATTCTGCATTTTTTAGCGAGGTAACAAAGAATTCCCGCAGATATTGAATTTAGAAAGCGCAATCAAGGCACTTTTTGTCCGATAGAATTTAATATCCGCAAACCTTACAAGCCGTAACTTTTCATTTGGCTGTAGTAAGGAGCAATGTGAATGACTTATAAGGACGATCATTTATGCAGTTACTGGCTGGCACTCTGACACACTATGCGAACCCTCAAGCACGCCCTGAATTGGAGTACTCAAATGAGCAACTTGAAATTTTGAGTGTTGCGAGTTCTGAGCAGGCAATTAAGGATATTTCACAATGGCCGGGCTATGCCGTTACTCCTTTGCATGAGCTGAATGCGATTTCTGCTGAGATCGGTGTAAACAAATTCTGGTACAAAGACGAATCTCAACGTTTTGGTCTAAAAAGCTTTAAAGCTCTGGGCGGTGCGTATGCTGTTGCCCGTCAGCTTCAGATTGAGATCGCCAATCGCTATGGAAAGAATCCGACCATCAGTGAGTTGTTAAATGGGGAATGGAAATCAGAAGTCGCAGAGATCGTTGTGAGTTGTGCGACAGATGGAAACCATGGTCGCTCGGTTGCGTGGGGCGCACAAATGTTTGGTTGTGGTTGTGTTATCTACATTCATCGCGATGTGTCGGAAGGCCGTAAGCAAGCGATGGAAGCGTTCGGTGCAGAAGTGGTTCGTATTACTGGTAACTACGATGAATCGGTTCGTTTGGCTGATTCAGAAGCGCGAGCGAAAAACCGCGTGATTGTATCGGATACTTCTTACGAAGGTTACATGGAAATCCCGAAAGACGTTGCTCTGGGCTACACCGTGATGCTGGCTGAAATTGTCGAGCAACTTGATGGTGAAATCCCAACCCATGTTTTCGTGCAGGGTGGAGTAGGTGGTTTGGCATCTGCTGTGTGTGGTTACTTCTGGGATTTGTGGGGTGTTGATCGTCCACGCTTTGTAATTGTCGAACCTGAGCAGGCTAACTGTTTGCAGAAGAGCGCTCAAGCGGGTAAACCGATTGTGGTAACGGGCGATCTAGAGACGCTGATGGCTGGACTTGCCTGTGGTGAGGTTTCGAGCTTGGCATGGACGATTCTCCAAAATGGCGCTGATGATTTTATGACGCTGAGTGAAGAGGCGATCCCGCAAGCGATGCGCATGTTGGCGAGTGGCGAGAAAACGGAAGTGGCAATAGAAGGTGGTGAATCTGCAGTACCAGGGTTTGCTGCAGCGATCATCGCTAAACAAGAACCGAATTTCGCTGAAAAACTGAATTTAACTAAAGACAGCCGAGTGCTAGTAATTGGTACTGAAGGGGCAACAGACCCGGATCTCTACCAACAAATCATCGACAACAAAATCTAATAACGAAAAGCTCATAGTTAGCAGTTAGCAGTTAGCAGTTAGCAGTTAGCAGTTAAGAGCTAATCGCGAACAACGAATAATAAAGTAAGCCCCAAAGTTGGCGGTATGTAAGGTTTCTTCATACCGTCTTTTTTCCTCTTTTTTTGACTTCATCTCATGACACGCCTTGCTTGCTAATCTCGCTGGTCATCAATCGCGCTGCTCATCAATCGGAATGGTCAGCCCCACTTTGACGTTATCCATCACCACATTGGTTTGAAAGCTTTTGATATTGGCATTATCGAAGAAGGCTTCACGAGTAAAATTGTCGTACCCCTCCATATCTGCAGCCGTGACGATTAAGATAAAATCAGAGCTGCCTGTGACGTAATAGCATTGCTGCACAGAGCGGTTCGAACTCATCTCTTTTTTGAAGTTATGCATCAAATCTACACGCTCACGTTCAAGTGTTACCTGAACGATAAACGTCATTCCGTGACCGACCGCTTTGGGATTAATCACCGAGACATCAGCCTGAATCACACCTTGTGCTCTCATGCGTTTTAAACGGCGCTGAACGGCAGCGGGAGAGAGCCCTACCTTTTCTGCAATCTTGTCTGATGTCGCTCTATTTGAGTCTTGTACGATGTTGAGGATTTTCTTGTCGAAACTGTCGACCACCAATGCCGGCTGTTGTGTCATACCCATACTTCCCAGTATCAATTTGTAAATTAATTGTTTCTTTTATTCCAGTGTGTGATCGAGTTAAAGGTATTTGGCTCCAACAATTAATCACAGAGGATTGAGAACAAAAAATCACTATAACGCAATAAAAATGCGGAATTTCCGCACAATAAGGTATTCGTTTAATGATAATCCTTAAAGTTATCGGTGCATTATTAACCTTGTGAACGAAATGTAAAGTTCAAATTCACAGAGCTTGAAGTTTATATGATACATGTTGTTAACATTTGTTGGGTGTTGATATTGGCAGCTCAAGGAGTCGGAAAGTATGAAATCTGCAACCGCTACTTTACAGTTTGAATTAGAAAAATTGGCACCAGCAGGACGCGTCGGTGTGATTGCGTTAGCGACAGATTTCAATATTGAGCGTGATTTAAACACCTTGTTTCCAGACGATGTGCAGTCGTTCACCAGCCGAGTGCGAAACTATAATCCTTTGACGATAGAGAACCTGCGGAAGATGGAGCCAGGAATCGCTGCTTGCGCTGATACCATCCTTCCGGGCACCGAATTGGATGTTGTGATTTACGCTTGTACCTCTGGCACCGTAGCGATTGGCAGCGAACGAATTAGCCAGCTTATTCATCAATCTTGCCCAAATGCAGCAGTAACGAATCCGGTGACTGCGGCCTTAGCGGCGTTTGAAAACTTTCAAGCTAAGCGTATCTCAGTATTAACGCCTTACACCGAAGCTGTGAATCAAGACGTCGCGGCATTTTTTGAGTCGCAAGGCATTGAAGTATTGAGCATTGCTGGCTTTGGCTTTGAAGATGACACCGCGATGACGTTCATCGACCCAATGGACATTAAACATGCCGCACTACAAGTTTGCGACCCTGAAGCGGATCTTCTGTTTATCTCTTGCACGGCACTGCGTGCAGCATCGATGCTTGAATCCATTGAAGCGGAGCTAGATAAACCCGTTGTCAGCAGCAATCAAGTATTGGCTTGGCACTCGCTTCAATTGATGAACTACCCCTCGCCCATAAAAGGTTTCGGTGCACTGTTAGAGCACCATCTTGAACCACCCTCAGATAATTGCCGAAGGTCGCAGTCGTTGTAACGACCTTCGATTAAAGCTGCTCGCTTCGCGTTTAAATTCAGAGCAGCCAAGTCAACTACACATTTACGTTAATACAAAGAATTACACTTTGGGACTACTACTATGCCGTCTACTTTCTCGATCAAACCAGACCAACTGTCTTCGCAGCTTATTCAAAGCATGACGGAGTGGCGTCAACATTTACACCGTTTCCCTGAGTGTGGTTTTGATGTGAATCTGACCTCCGATTTTATCGCTGACAAGTTACACAGTTTTGGTATCGAGGTGGTGCGTAACATCGGTAAAACAGGATTGGTTGGGATACTTCGTTCAGGATCGAGTGAAGCGAGCATTGGTCTGAGAGCTGATATGGATGCGCTACACATTCACGAACAAAACAACTTCGCACACTGCTCACAACACGATGGAAAGATGCACGCTTGTGGTCACGATGGTCACTCCGCAATGTTGCTCGGCGCTGCAAGCTATTTGGCCGAAAACCTATTGGAAGGGAACTCAACCTTCGATGGCACTGTGTATTTCATTTTCCAACCCGATGAAGAACATGGTTGTGGCGCGCAAGCGATGATTGATGATGGATTGTTTGAGCGATTCTCGATTGATGAAGTGTATGGAGTTCATAATTTCCCCGGCTTAGCGGAAGGTGAGTTGATGGTTCGCCCCGGATCATTAATGGCCAGTGAAAGTAGCTTTGAGATCACCATTAATGGTGTGGGTGGGCATGCTGCTCTGCCGCACCAAGGTGTTGATCCTTTAGTCGTCGGTTCGCAAGTCATTCTTGCTCTTCAAACCATAGTATCTCGCAATCTTAGTGCGATCCACGATACGGCTGTAGTCTCTGCGACCGAGTTTATTACCGATGGCACGGTTAACGTTATCCCGACCCAAGTAACCATTAAAGGCGATTGTCGCTGCTTCACTGAATCTTCTCTTGATCGAATCAAACAAAGTATGGAGAGGATTGTGGCAGGTATTTGTCAGGCTGCGGGTGCGACTTACGATTTCGAGTTTATCAATACCTTCTACCCAACCATCAACAGTGATCAACAAACACAATATTCGGTTGCTGCCGCACAGAAAGTGCTTGGTGCAGAGAGCGTTAATGACGCCTGCGACCCGCTGACTATTTCGGAAGATTTCTCAAGCATGCTTCGCGTTAAACCGGGCTGTTATGTGCTGTTGGGTAACGGCACGGAATCGGTCGGTGGCTGCGCATTGCATAACCCTGAATACGACTTTAACGACGGCATCTTAAAGCTCGGTGCGAGCTACTGGATTCAGTTGGTGAGCGATCGTTTAGCTCGATCAATTTAAAAGTGACCCAATTAGAAGCAATTCAATTTGAATCAATAAGTAGAGACACGGATTCAGCAGTGACGCATTTGGCACTGCAAGATGGCTGACTTTAAACGGAGTTTATTGTCGACACAGCCAAAACTGAAGCGCGTGAAGTGACCAAGGTCATCAACGTGTAATTAGGATAAAAAAAGGAAAGACAGGATGAAACGATTAGGCGTAGCACTGCTAAGTTTGAGCATGGTTTTTGGCGTTCATGCCGAAACATGGAAGTTTGCTTCAGAAGAGGACAAAACAGACGTTCAAGACATCTATGCGCAAAAATTTGCGGAAGTGATTAAGAAGGAATCTGATGGCGACATCCGCGTTCGCATCTATTACTACGGTCAACTGGGTACAGAGAACGACATCGTAGAACTGGCTGCTAAAGGCACGATTCAATTTGTGTCTGTAGGCGCGGGTCACTTAGGGTCTTATGTTCCTGAAGTACAAGCGGTGAGCTTGCCTTATGTACTGGGCACTAACGAAGCGATCACACATAAGGTCTTAACGGAAAGCCCAACCATCTACAACAAGCTGGCACCCAAGTTTGAGAGCGTAAACCTCAAGCTGTTGTCGATGATGTCTGAAGGCGAAATGGTATGGGGCGGAAATAAACCAATCCGTACTCCTGAAGATTTTGCGAACCAGAAAATCCGTACTTTCACTTCAACCATCCCTGTTGAAACCTACAAAGCGTTTGGCGCAACACCTACTCCTCTTTCTTGGGGTGAAGTGTACGGTTCACTGCAACTTAAGACCATTGATAGCATGGTTAACCCTATCTACTTCATCTACAACGCGAAGTGGCATGAGGTTCAAGACTACTTAATGTTCCCTGGTCAGCAACCTTATGTGAGTACTGTTTCGACCAACAGTAAGTGGTACAACGCTTTGTCTGAAGAGAAACAAGCCATGGTCGACAAAGCAATCAAAGCAGCAGACCAAGCCGCATACGACTATCAGATCCGCATCAACAAAGAGAACATGGACAAGATCTTAAAAGAGCGTCCAAACATGCAAGTGGTTGTGTTGACGGATGAAGAGCGCGAGCGTTTTAAAACGCTAAGCCAGAAACTGCACACGACATATTACGACGTAGTGGCGAATGCCTACCCAGCAGGTCAGCAAAGCGCAGCTCGTGAGGGTGCTAAAACCATTCTCGAAGAGATCCTAGATGAAGTGAAGGCTGCTTCAGCAACGCAATAGAAAGCGTTAGTAAGGATGATGGCTATCCGTTGATACGTGTCAGCGGATAGCTTATCCCAACCTTCTCCAAATAGTGGCAATGGACTCGTGTCACTGAACGAAGTATGGAGCACTGCCTGCTATGAAAGAACTGCTACATAAAATAAGTGTCGCGACAGAAAAGCTAGAGCGCTTTCTGATCATGACTGCCATTCTCGCGATGATGATCAACTCTACTGCCAATGCGATTGGTCGTTACGCCTTCAATAAAAGCCTATTTTTCTCGGAAGAGCTCAATCAGTTTCTGATTGTCTCTGTTACCTTCGTCGGCTTCGCTTATGCGGTGCGCCAAGGCCGAAATATTCGTATGACCGCGGTCTACGATTCATTGAGCACTAAAGCTCAGAAAGTTCTCACAACCATCATTGCTTTATTAACCGCAATGCTGATGTTTTATCTCACCTACCACGCGTTCTTTTACGTTAAAGAGCTGAAAGATATCAATCGGTTAAGTCCAGCCTTACAGTTCCCTGTGTATTGGGTGTACGCGATCATTCCAATTGGTTTTTTCATAGCCGGGTTGCAATACAGCATGAGTTTCTTGATGAACTTACTGCACAAAGAGATCTACGTGTCATTTGACGTGATTGAAAATAGAAACACAAAAGTAGGTGAGTTCGAATGAGCGATGTAGCACAGTTTTTCTCAGACATTATTGCCGGTGAATTAGATATCTATGTCATCACATTTACTCTTGTTTCTGTGATGGTGATTCTGCTGTTTTTGAGCTTCCCAATGATTGTGCCGCTAGCGGTTGGGGCTCTAATTGGCTTGATTCATTTCTCTCAGGTTGAGCCGGGGGTGCTGATCCAGCAAATGGTCACGGGCATCTCACCCAACGCATTGATTGCAGTTCCTATGTTTATATTGGCGGCCGATATCATGACGCGCGGCCATACGGCCTATAACTTACTTGGTTTGATCCAAGCGTTTGTTGGACATCTGCGTGGTGGCTTGCCGATTACGACGTGTATCAGCTGTACCTTGTTTGGTTCTGTTTCCGGTTCGACCCAAGCTACCGTGGTGTCGGTTGGCCAAATCATGCGTCCGAAGTTGCTGCAAGCAGGCTACAAAGACAGCTTTGTGATGGCGTTGATCATCAATGCCAGCGACATCGCGTTTCTTATCCCACCGAGTATCGGTTTGATTCTTTACGGCACCTTGGCTAACGCCAGCGTGGGTGAATTATTCATTGCTGGTATTGGCCCGGGTTTAGTGCTCGCTAGCCTGTTCTCGTTATACAGCTATGCCTACAGCGTGAAACACAGCGACACCATCTCTTTAGTTGAAAAGGCCAACACTGCCGAACGTATTGAAGCGATCAAGAAAGCGATTCTTCCCCTTGGCTTCCCTGCTTTGATTATCGGTGGTATCTATTCTGGCGTGGTCACGCCTACGGAAGCGGCTTCATTTGCTGTGTTATATGCAATCATCGTTGAGTGCGTTTTCTATCGCAAACTTGGCGTAAAAGACATCTGCGATGCAGCGCTGAATACCGGTTTGATTACTGCCGTTGTCTTTGTGCTGGTGGGTGTTGGACAGGCGTTTTCTTGGTACATCTCGTTTGAACAGATTCCTCAGGAGTTACTCGCTCCTCTTAATCTAGAAGACGCCTCACCTGAATACATTCTGTTTATCATCGCACTGACTTTCTTTGTCGGCTGTATGTTTGTGGACTCATTGGTCGTTCTACTGATCTTGACGCCTATCTTTATGCCGATAGTTGATGCTGCAGGTATTGATCCAATCTTGGTCGGTGTGATGGTGACGTTACAAATGGCCATTGGGTCGGCAACACCTCCATTCGGTTGTGACATCTTTACTGCGATAGCGATTTTTGAGCGACCTTACATGGAGGTCATCCGTGGGACGTTACCGTTTTTCCTTATTTTGATATTGATGTCTGCTTTGCTGATTTTCTTCCCAAGTATCGCTCTGTTACCAAGAGACGTTTTATTCAATTAATTCGCCGAGTTACCCTAATTCAATCAAGGATAGAAATATGAGTATATTGCCGTTAACACCTCCGCAGAGAGGGTTTGAATCAGCAGAACTAGAGCAACGTACTGTCGAGTTACAACAACGTCTATGTGCTCAAGACATCGATGCTGCGTTTTTTACGACCGAACCTGAATTTCGCTATTTCAGTGGCTTCAAATCGCAGTTCTGGGAAAGCCCAACTCGACCTTGGTTTTTGGTGGTACCTGCGGTCGGCAAGCCTATAGCTGTTGTGCCAGAGATTGGTGTCGCTGGTTTCGACGATACATGGATTGACGATGTGCGCAGTTGGCCGTCACCAAGACCAGAAGATGACGGTATCTCTTTGCTCGCGGCTACGTTGTCAGAAGTCTCCAAGGGCTCTCGCCAAATCGGTTCGATGATCGGCCCTGAAACACATCTGCGTATGCCTGCTACCAACTATGCGTTGTTACAGCAGAAGCTGAGCCAACACAGTGTGGTTGATGTGTCACTGATGATTCGAGACTTGCGCAGTGTTAAGTCTCAAGCCGAGATCGATAAAGTACGCTTCGCCTGCCAAGTGACGGCGGCAGGCTTTGAATATCTTCGTCATCATCTCGCGATAGGGATGACAGAACGACAGGCGTGTAAAGCCATGCATTTGGAGATGCTACGTTTGGGTGCCGATTCTTGCCCCTATCTGATTTCCGCTTCTGGTCAAGGTGGGTATGACAACATCATCATGGGACCAACCGATCGTGTACTCGGAGAAGGTGATGTGTTGATCATCGATACGGGGGCTAATTTTGATGGCTACTTCAGCGATTTTGACCGTAATTATGCCTTTGGTCACGCAGCTCCTGACACCATCGCAGCTTACGATGCTGTTTATCAATCGACAGAAGCGGGGCTAGCGATTGCTGAACCGGGACGCACCACTGGTGACGTGTGGCAAGCCATGTGGTCGGTACTCGAAAAGAACGGCGCACTCGGCAACGATGTGGGGAGAATGGGGCACGGCTTAGGCATGCAGCTAACCGAGTGGCCATCACATGTGCCTAACGGAGATGTAGTCTTAAAACCGGGTATGGTGCTCACCCTTGAGCCGGGAATGGCATTTGCGAAAAACCGCATGATGGTGCATGAAGAGAACATCGTGATTACCGAATCTGGCTGCGAAATGTTGCATCAAAGGGCATGGCAGTCGATGCCGATTATAGGTAAATAAACCTCAGTTAGTTACTTTGTTCATTCTCTTACTCACTCCAAATAAGGGTCGCTACTTAAATAGCGACCCTTACCTTTCAACTTCATTCTCAAAATGAGAATAACGAAGCCTTAACATCTAAGTGTCTGTTAAATAAAAGATTAATTCCCGGTACTATCTTTGCTCTATATCTCTTTACACGTTTAAGGCTAGTGAAGAGGGAACATAATGAGAAATTGGAATTCAATCATACTGCCTAGTTGCTTGATGCCATGTGTTGCGTTGGCGTTGACCACTGCGGACTTAACATTTGAGTCTGGGGCGGATGCGTCAAACTATTCGGCAAAAGGTAAACCCAACAATACGTATTCGATAGCGGATTCACTCCCACAAGATGTTTTAACCAACGTTTATTCGATGTTGCCAGAAGGCAGTACAGTGAACAGTGCCTTTATTGCACCAGAGCGCTATTCGAGCATTGATATTGACGACGAGTTGAACGGTGCGGAGTACGCGACGGCAAAAGTCACGTTCTTGAATGAAGGGGCGGGTTATCGAAACTCCCTTGGTTACTTCGTGTTTGATACTAACAACCCACCGGCGACCAAAGACGACATTAATGCACATGTGATTGTGTTTCCGAATACGTCCGTTGCGAGTGTGGGTGAGATGCAGGAAGGCGACACGATTGATTTAAGTGTCCAACTTACCGCTGGCCAAACGTTGGCTTTCTTCATTATCTCTAATGGTTGGGGTTGGGAAGGATCTTACAACAACATAGATAGCCTCAGTGGTTGGGGGACACCTTTTTACAGTTACCCTTCGATCAACCCTGAAGCAACCGCAGAGAACAGAAGACACAATGTTGCTTTCCTCGACACAGAAAACGAGTTTTTGGTACTTGGCTTTGAGGATATTTATCGCCCGAGTGGAGACAACGACTTCAACGATTTGATCTTCACTGTTGAAGTGACGCCATTTGCCGCCGTAGATGGCGTCAATGAAGATGGTACGACAGATTCTAAATACGAAGTACTTGTCCAAGAGAATAACGAGGACGTGACGGTTACATCGGTTTACCCAAGCTCGAACAGCTACGCAACGATCGCATTTGAGGATAATTGGCCCTTGAAAGGGGACTATGATTTCAATGATGTGGTGTGGCGTTACCGAGTGACAGAGCAGCTCAACGGACAACGAGAACTTAAGAACCTAACCATCGATTATACCCTTCAGGCAATGGGCGCAGGCTACTCCAATGGTTATGCGTTGAAGCTGCCGAACATTCTGCCTGCTAACGTGGCATCCACAACGTTGACTCGAAATGGTGTTGCCGTTGGCCATACCATTCTAAAAGAGGGGAGCAGCGAAACGATTCTGATGGTGTCTGAAGATCTGAGAGTGGATCTAGAAAACCTAGGTGAACTTACTGAAAGCTGCGTCTTCTACCGAACACAAAGCGCATGTTCTGACACGCAGAATGCAGATGCTCTCAATTATCAATTGTACGTCGAGTTTACCTCGCCAGTATCGCGTGATGATGTCGGCTATCCACCTTATGACTCATTCATTTTTGCGGCTGAAGATATGTACCACGGTGATTTTGTTGGCACTCCTCCAGGTATGACATGGCAAACTCACCTCAAAGCGTTTTCTGGCACCAGCGATATGAATAATGCCTTGTTCAATACCCATGATGACAGTTCTTCTGGTTCGGAATCGTTTAAGACCAGCAACAATATGCCTTGGGTGATTAACATCCGTGATGAATGGGACCACCCTGTTGAGTACATTGATATCAGTGAAGCTTACACGTCGTTCCCTGCATGGGTAACCAGTAGTGGTGAGACCGATGGTGAGTGGTACAAGGCATCTACCACCAACAAAGTTATTTCAGCGACGGACGAGTAGGAGATCACCATGAATTATACAATTAAGCTATTCACGATAAGTTCTCTTTCTTTGTTAGTCGCAGCTTGTGGCGGAGGTGGTGGTGGGGGAAGCACAAGTGCGACGCCAGCTCAGACACCATCAGCTACGCCAACGCCGGTTCAGACGCCTGTTTCTCCTGCTCAGCCAGCCGTTGCAGCGATAACCGATACTTCGGAGATTGTTGCACAAGCAGGATTTTCGTTTGATGTCGGTGAGAAGATCAGCTTGTCGATGGATTACACGGGAACCACTTCGGGAGCGCTGCACCTGTATTCCGAGTCGGCATTTGTCATGAGTAACGGTGATGTTGTCGCTGACCCTTTGTCGAGAATCACCACGGTGTACCCAACTCAAATCGATGTTGTGGAATTAGAAGTGAATGGGAACTGGGAGCAAATTTACGCTCGTTGGGTGCCGATGAGCAGCAGTGAGCAAGAGCAAAGTTGGGTGATTTCACTGGATCAACCGAGCAATAGTTACCACTTGGCTTTTTAGTTGAACTAACCACGCTTTATTACCTCGATATTGGTGATAAAAATGAGAGCACCTAACTTGATAAAGGTGCTCTCGTCGTGTCTGATTTTCATTTCAGCTCTCCATCAATCACACCATCGCTTCTCCCTTCTTAACCACAAATAATGATGCCTATTCTTTGCATATCACCCATTTTGGCTCAGAAGATAAGTGGTTAAGTTTTGTTCTTATTGAGCGAAAACATTTGACCATTAACTATCACACCTCAAATCTTTAATTGATTTCATTAGTGTCCTAAATGATATTTAACTGATTGTTTTTAATTGGTTTGTTGGCTTTTTAATGCTGTATTGTTACGAGTTTGTTTTAAATAATCATTTGAACCCTAACTAAATTTCTGTCATTTTATATTTAACTGAACGTTCAATAAAAAATAAAAGGACTAAGAAATGCCGAAGGTTGGGATGCCTGACATACGTAAACCACAGCTTGTTCAAGCGACCATGACGGTGATTGATCGAGTCGGTTTGCATGCCGCGAGTATTGCGTTGATCAGCAAAGAAGCGGGAGTCTCTACCGGCATCATTAATCACTATTTTGGTGGTAAGCACGGCCTGCTCGAAGAGACCATGCGTGAAATCCTTCGCCAATTGTCCAATACCATTACCACCGCGCTCAAAGCGCTTCCTGCTGACGCTCACCAGCAGAGGATTAATGCCATCATCGACGGTAACTTTGAAGGTTACCAAGCAGAAAATAAGGTGGCTAAGACGTGGTTGGCATTTTGGTCGTATTCGATGCATGACCAAAAGCTAAAAAGACTCCAGCGCGTGAATGAAAGACGTTTGCTCTCGCATTTACGCCTTGAATTGAAAGGTATTTTGAATCATGAACAGGCGGATCTCGTTGCTCACGGGATCGCGTCTTTGATTGATGGTTTATGGCTGAGAGGCACGTTAAACCCGGATGGTATCGATGCTCAGAAGGCGCGCGCCATTATTAACGATTACCTTGATAAACAACTGACGTTCTATTCGTGCAGTACTAAATAGAACGCAGTGTTAGAACTAGAACAGCACTAGAACGACCAATGCTTACACCCAACATTCAAACTAGACCAGTAGAGTCTAATAACAATAATTAAGTCAGAATCTCAAATGGAAATGAACTCGTTATACATTCATGGCGCAGCGGTCAAAGCTACGTCTGGTGAAACCTTTGATAGCATCAACCCGGCAAACGGCGAACCTATCGCCACGCTAGGCCAAGCCTCTGCAGCGGATGTGGATAGTGCTATTGAATCAGCGAAGCGTGGCTTTGCAGTATGGTCAGCAATGACAGCGGTAGAGCGTAGTCGCATACTTTTGAAGGCCGTTGAAATCCTTAGGGCTCGAAATAATGACCTTGCGAACCTTGAGGTTGTTGATACGGGCAAGCCGTTGCAAGAAGCAATTGAAGTAGACGTGGCGTCTGGCGCTGATGTCATTGAATACTTTGCTGGCCTTGCTCCAACTCTACAAGGCGACCAACAACCGCTGAGCGAATCTCAATTCTTTTACACACGCCGTGAACCGCTGGGCATCTGTGCGGGCATTGGCGCGTGGAACTACCCTATCCAAATCGCGATGTGGAAATCGGCTCCGGCGCTTGCTGCGGGTAACTCGATGATTTTCAAACCTTCGGAAGAAACGCCGCTAACCGCTCTCAAGCTTGCGGAGATCTTTACCGAAGCCGGTCTTCCTGATGGCGTGTTCAACGTGGTTCAGGGTGACTACCGTGTGGGTCAAATGCTAACGGCGCACCCAGATATCGCGAAAGTCTCTTTCACGGGTGAAACCGGTACGGGTAAAGCTGTGATGGCTGACAGCGCGAAAACGCTGAAATCAGTGACGATGGAGCTTGGCGGTAAATCACCAATGATCGTGTTTGATGACGCGAAATTGGACGATGCAGTCTCTGCTTCGATGGTCGCAAACTTCTATACCCAAGGCGAAGTGTGCACTAACGGTACTCGCGTTTATGTACACGAAAACATCTACAATGCATTCATCGACCAACTTAAAACGCGTACTGAGAAGCTGATCATTGGCAACCCAATGGACATGGAAACTCAGATCGGCGCGTTGATTTCTAAAGAACACCTTTCAAAAGTCCTTGAAGCGATTGAGCTAGCTAAACAGTCGGGTGCCACCTTGCTGACAGGCGGCTATCAAGTGACAGACAACGGCCTCGAAAACGGCAACTTTGTTATCCCAACCGTGTTTGTGGATTGCGAAGACCACATGCCTCACGTTCAACAAGAGATCTTTGGCCCAGTGATGTCGGTAATGAAGTTTACGGACGAAGACGATGTGATTCGCCGCGCAAACGATACTAAATACGGCCTTGCTGCTGGTGTATTCACGCAAAACCTCTCTCGCGCTCACCGCGTTATTCACCAAATGCAGGCGGGTATTTGCTGGGTGAACACGTGGGGTGATTCACCGGCAGAAATGCCTGTTGGTGGCTACAAACTTTCGGGTATTGGCCGTGAAAATGGACCAGAGACTCTACTTCACTATACGCAGACTAAGAGCATTCTTATCGAACTTGGCGATTACGCCAGCCCTTATGCCTAACGCGTAACACTCAATTTTATGGGCTAGCTTAAAGTAGCTAGCTCCACTGACTCATCTCAGGGAATAGATAACATGGAACAACGCTACGATTATATTATCGTCGGCGCGGGTTCGGCCGGCTGTGTGTTAGCGGATAGGCTAACGGAAAGCGGTGAACATAGCGTTTTATTACTTGAAGCTGGTGGTACGGATAAGAGTATTTTTATCCAGATGCCGACCGCGCTTTCTTACCCAATGAATACTGAAAAGTACGCTTGGCAATTTGAAACAGAGAAGGAGCCTGGCCTTGACGGGCGTGAACTGCACTGCCCACGTGGCAAGGTGTTAGGCGGCAGCTCATCGATCAATGGCATGGTTTACGTGCGTGGCCACGCGTGTGACTTCGACCAATGGGAAGAAGAGGGCGCAGCGGGTTGGAATTACCAAGCGTGTTTGCCTTACTTCCGCCGTGCTGAATCGTGGAACAAGGGTGGTGACGAATACCGTGGCGACAACGGACCTGTAGGTACATGTAACGGCAACGATATGGAGCTTAACCCGCTTTACCAAGCGTTCATCGATGCAGGTAAAGACGCCGGTTACCCAGAAACTCAAGATTACAACGGCTACCAGCAAGAAGGCTTCGGCACTATGCACATGACGGTAGACAAGGGTGTTAGAGCCTCAACCTCTAACGCTTATCTGCGTCGTGCATTGAAGCGCTCAAACCTAACACTGAAGAAAGGCATCGTGGCTCGTCGTTTCTTACTTGAGTCACAAGACGTACAGGGTCAATCAAATTTGAAAGCGGTTGGTGTTGAGTTTGAAAAGTCAGGCAATACCCAAGTGGCCGTAGCGAACAAAGAAGTGATCTCTTCTGCGGGGTCTATCGGTTCTGTTCAACTGCTTCAACTATCTGGTATCGGCCCGAAAGCGGTGCTTGAAAAAGCGGGTGTTGAACTGAAACACGAACTGAGCGGCGTCGGTGAAAATCTGCAAGATCACCTAGAAGTTTACTTCCAATATCACTGTAACGAACCTATCACGCTTAACAGCAAGCTTGGCTTGGTGAGCAAGGGCATGATTGGCGCAGAGTGGATTCTGACGCGCAAAGGCTTGGGTGCGACCAATCACTTTGAATCGTGTGCGTTTATTCGTTCTCGCAAAGGATTGAAGTGGCCAAATATTCAATACCACTTCTTACCAGCCGCAATGCGTTACGACGGCCAAGCGGCCTTTGATGGCCACGGTTTCCAAGTACACGTTGGACCTAACAAGCCAGAGAGTCGCGGTACGGTTGCGATTACCTCTGCTGATCCGCATGCCAAACCAGAGATCATTTTCAATTACATCTCGACCGAGCAAGACCGCCAAGATTGGCGTGATTGTATTCGTCTGACTCGCGAAATTCTGTCGCAACCTGCGATGGACTTTTACCGTGGTGAAGAAATTCAGCCGGGTCTAAACATTACTTCCGATGAAGCGATTGATGAGTGGGTTAAGCAGAACGTTGAAAGTGCTTATCACCCTTCTTGTGGCTGCAAAATGGGTTCAGATAACGACCCAATGGCGGTGCTTGATGAAGAGTGTCGTGTTCGTGGCATTGATAATCTGCGTGTTGTCGACTCGTCTGTTTTCCCTGTTATTCCAAACGGTAACTTGAACGCACCGACCATCATGGTTGCTGAGCGCGCTTCCGATTTGATTTTGGGGAAACCGATGCTTAAAGAACAAGACGTTCCAGTGTGGATTGCTCCGGAGTGGGAAGAAAAACAAAGAATCAATAAGCCAGTAAGAGAAGCTTAAGCCTCTGTTGCTGCTTAAAAAACAACAAAAATAGTAACACCAATCATAAGTCAAAAGTCAGCAGAACTGCCGCTATCCGTTTGAGATAGAGCAGCAAAAGGAAAGATCAAAAGGAACCATTATGACGACTCTAAATATTCAGAACGTGGCGACAAAAACGTTAACAACACTCGCTATCAGCTCATTTGCATTTGCGGCTAACGCTTCTGTTGAGCCACAGCAATGTGAAAACGTGCGCTTTGCGGATGTCGGTTGGACAGACATCACCGCAACGACGGCAGTCACTTCTGAGCTACTGAAAGGCCTGGGCTACAAAACCAAAACAGACCTGCTTTCAGTACCCGTAACTTACTCTTCTATGGCCAATGGCGACATTGATGTATTCCTAGGTAACTGGATGCCAACCATGGAAGGCGATATTGCTAAATATCGTGAAGCGGGCACTGTTGAAACCGTTCGTGCCAACCTTGAAGGTGCGAAATACACGCTCGCTGTACCTAAATACGTGTACGACGCGGGTGTGAAAAGTTTCGCAGACCTAGCAACGCATGCCGACAAATTTAAAGACCGCATCTACGGCATTGAGCCTGGTAACGATGGTAACCGCCTAATCCAATCGATGATCGATTCTGACGCATTTGGTCTAAAAGACTTCAGCCTAGTTGAATCAAGTGAAGCGGGTATGGTGTCGCAAGTATCACGCGCAGCACGTCGCAGCCAATGGATTGTTTACCTTGGCTGGGCACCACACCCAATGAACAGTAACGTTGAGATGGAATACCTATCTGGTGGTGACGACTTCTTCGGTCCGAACTACGGTGGCGCAAATGTTTACACCAATGTTCGTTCAAACTACCTGTCTGAGTGTTCAAACGTCGGTCAGCTTCTACAGAACCTAGAGTTCACTCTAGAGATGGAAAACCAGCTGATGGAAGAGATTCTGAACCAGAATGTGAAGCCTGAAAAAGCGGCGCAACAATGGTTGAACAGTAATCCACAACAAGTGGAAGCTTGGTTAGACAACGTAAAAACGCATAAAGGCGAATCAGCGACTCAAGCCGTTACTGAATACCTAAAACAAGTTAAAGCTTAGTTCTACCTATCTCAACAGCTACATAAATAATAAAGGTGGGCTTGCCAATGTATCGATTGGTTTGAAGTAGCCCACCCATAATAAAAGGCAATATTGTGAATTTTATTACGGAAAACAAAATCCCTGTCGGACAATGGATGGAAGCTGGTGTTGACTGGTTAACAATCAACGCAGCAGGCTTTTTTGATGCTATTTCTATCTTTTTAGAAACCGTTATTCTGTTTTTAGTCGATGTATTTAAATGGATGCCGCCTGCGTTGCCAATCGTGATTACCGCTGCGATCGCTTGGTATTTACACCGTAAATTGTCGCTGGTGATCTTCGTTGTCGCGGCGCTTCTGACCATCCTCAACCTTGGCTATTGGCAAGAAATGCTGGAAACCTTTGTTCTCGTCTTTGCGGCGACAACGATTTCCGTATTAATTGGCGTTCCGGTTGGCATCATGGCAGCACACCGCCCTTGGCTGTACACGTTACTGCGCCCAATCCTCGATTTAATGCAGACGGTCCCTACGTTTGTGTACCTTATCCCGACCTTGGTGCTATTCGGCTTAGGCATTGTTCCGGGCTTAATCTCGACCATTATTTTTGCTATTGCCGCGCCAATACGTTTGACGTACTTAGGCGTGACTAAAGTTCCTGAAGAGTTGATTGAAGCCGGTAAAGCCTTTGGTGCTAGTCGCATGAAGTTGCTGCTCAAAGTGGAATTACCTGCGGCTCTACCAAGCATTATGGCAGGTGTTACTCAGTGCATCATGTTGTCGCTTTCGATGGTGGTTATCGCCGCTCTTGTCGGTGCTGATGGGCTTGGTAAGCCAGTTGTTCGTGCATTGAACACAGTAAACATCTCACAAGGTTTTGAAGCCGGACTGGCGATTGTATTAGTCGCTATCATTCTTGATCGCTTGTGCAAAACACCCAATCAGAAGGAGGCTTAATCATGTCTAGCACTCAGAAAAAAAAGACAATGGACGCGATTACCATTAAAAACCTTGATGTTGTTTTTGGTGATAAGTCGAAGCAAGCGCTCGAGCTACTCGACCAAGGGAAAACTCGTCAAGAGATCATTGATGAAACTGGTCAAGTCGTGGGCGTAGATAATGTATCTCTCACGGTTGAAGAAGGTGAGATCTGCGTGCTGATGGGCTTATCGGGCTCGGGTAAATCTTCATTACTTCGTGCTGTGAATGGTTTGAATGAGATCAGCCGTGGTTCATTGGCAATCAAAGATGGCGATAAGCTAGTTGATTTGGGTGAGCAGTGCGATGAAGCGACACTGCGTCATTTACGCACACACCGCGTTTCTATGGTGTTCCAAAAATTTGCCTTAATGCCTTGGTTAAACGTGTTAGATAACGTGGCGTTTGGTCTTGAAATGCAAGGTGTCGCCAAAGATGTTCGTCGTGCGAAGGCGCGTGAACAGCTTGAAATGGTTGGCTTAGCCGAATGGGAAACGAAATTCCCACATGAGCTTTCTGGTGGTATGCAGCAACGTGTCGGTTTGGCGCGTGCCTTTGCCATGGATACTGACATTCTACTAATGGATGAACCGTTTTCGGCGCTTGACCCATTGATTCGAGCTCAACTGCAAGATGAACTGATTACGTTGCAAAACAAACTCAACAAAACGATTCTGTTCGTGAGTCACGACCTTGATGAAGCGTTGAAGATTGGTAACAACATCGCAATCATGGAATCTGGCAAACTGATCCAACACGGTAAGCCGGAAGAGATCGTACTGACGCCGAAAACGGAATATGTGAAGGACTTTGTTGCTCACACCAACCCGTTGAATGTGCTTAAAGGTCGCTCTTTGATGCAGCCTCTTGATTCGCTGACGCAAGAGAATGAAAGCTGGAAGATCTGCGATTCTAAAGACCTCTGGATTGAACAGAGTGAAGGTGCTTTATCGGTCAAAGGTGAATCTACTTTGGCGCTTGTCGAGTGGAGCGAGTCAGATGACTTAGCGGCGATCAGCGCGTCGAGTGTCGTGGTCACAAGCCCTGAAATTGGCATGCGTGATGCGATTAAGCTCAAGCAGATCAGTAATCATCCGATTTTGCTGGTTGAAGACAATCAATTGGTTGGGATCTTGGATAACAGCGAGTTCTACAACGCGCTGACAGGTAATTTTCAACTAAACAGTGCTGCTTAGTCTTTTGAACTAAAATAGTCAGATATCGAAACATTTAATAGGTAGTGGGGCCATCACAATCTCCCTACCTATTTGACGGCTCTGCTTTTTTATTTGTTAACGACTTCTGGCTTTTTGTTACCTTGTTAGCCGATATAAGAGCGAAAATCGTGACTCATTGAGCAAAAGTGTTGCCCTGCGCAAATTCAGAGGCATAGAAAAGATTGAGAATAGTATGAACATCAGTACAATGCGGAAAAATTAATGACGTAATTTATCAATTTACAGTGTAATTTGAGCGGTCCTGACTCCGATTTCATGAGAGTTCTTCGCTTCGACACTGTAAAACCACTCACAGTATATTAGTACAAAGGTCTGCATCTTGGACAAACATGACGAAATCCTAGTCGCTATTCGACAAATTATTCGCGCTATCGATTTACACTCGAAAAAGCTGAGTAAAGAGTATGGTTTGACTGGCCCTCAATTAATTCTAATGAGAGCAATCCAAGAAATGGGTAATGTGACGATCAAAGAATTGTCGAATCACACCAATGTAAGCCAAGCCACAACCACGACGATCATCGATCGCCTAGAGTTGAATGGTTACGTACAACGTATCCGTAGTGTTGCTGACCGTCGTAAAGTGCATGCGAACTTGACGGAAAAAGGCCAAGAGCTGCTAAACAATGCGCCACCGCCGCTGCAAGATAACTTCGTTAAAAAATTCCAAAACCTAGAGCCGTGGGAGCAAAGCCTACTGCTTTCTTCGATGCAACGCGTGTCGTCGATGATGAATGCAGAAGACATCGACGCTGCACCAGTTCTACAGCTTGAAGGCATTGCCAACGTTGCTAAGAGCTAGTTAACTAGTTGGATTAATTGTTTAAAAACAATGCATTAAGATAACATTTAATGGTCGCTTTAAGCGGCCATTTTTGATCCTGCTACCCCCCATTTATCTGGTTATATCAGCCTGATTTGTCTTTTCTTTATCTTTTTCTTCTTCCCACTTTTTCAAATTTACTACCTGTTATTTATTCAATATCTAGCCACTTCTTTCAGACAGCATTGACGATTCTCTGACAAAATAACACTAGACCGACCGGTTTGTTGTGTATTATTGTGTGTCTCTCTTAACCACGAGGTGATGTATGAAACATGAATTGACGGCTACACAAATGACAGTGACGTTGAAGAGTATGCAGGAAGCTTTTGCAGATGATCCGATGCCCACTGTGCCGGTGAGAATAGAACAGTTGCTTGCGCTGAAATCTGCTCTTATCGATTACACAGACCGTTTGTGTGTCGCGGTAAGTGAGGACTATGGTCACCGCAGTCGACAAGATACTTTGATGGCCGACATACTTCCTTGCTTAGGAAATATTGATCACACCATCGAGTGTTTGCCGCATTGGTCGACATCTTCCATTCGCCACTCAGGCCCTTTGCTTTCAACTTCGCGTGTTGAAGTGGTTTATCAGCCTAAAGGCGTAGTGGGGATCATTGCCCCGTGGAATTTCCCTATCATGTTGTCGGTTGGCCCGCTCATTTCAGCCTTGGCGGCAGGTAATCGAGCCATGATCAAAATGAGTGAATTTACGCCAGCAACCAATGACGTTTTAAGACAGTTATTGGATGAAGTTTTCAATGTCGATGAGGTGTGCTTGGTTGAAGGTGAGGTTGAAATTGCTGCTGCGTTTTCCGCGTTGCCGTTTGATCACCTTCTGTTTACGGGTTCAACCCAAGTGGGTCGTCAAGTGATGAAATCAGCGGCTGACACGTTAACTCCCGTCACTCTTGAACTTGGTGGCAAGTCGCCAGTTATCGTGGCAGAAGACATGCCGATCGATATTGCGGTCGAGCGAATCATTTACGGAAAAAGCCTCAATAACGGTCAAGTATGCGTTGCGCCTGACTACGTATTGCTGCCTGAAGATAAGCTCGAAGGTTTTATTAAGGAATATAAAAAACAGTACCAACTGCTGTTTGATGAAGGGGTCTATTCCGAGAATTTGACGTCCCTAATTAACCCTCGCCAATGCGACCGCATCGTGGGTTTGTTGAATGAAGAACAACAAGCAGGAACGCGAACCGTGGCCTGCCATGACGACGCGATGGACTTAGATTGCCAACGACTGGTGACGCATCTGATTGTAGAGCCAAGCCTGTCATCCAAGGTGATGAACGAAGAGATTTTCGGCCCGCTATTACCGTTGATTACGTATCGCAATATTGAAGAGGCGTTCCAAATCATCAATAGCAAACCAAGGCCTTTGGCGCTGTATCTGATGAGCTTTGATTTAAGTTTACAGTCTCAGGTTAAGCACCAAGTTCATTCCGGAGGAATGTGTATCAATGACTGTGTTTTCCACTTGGCGGTAGACGACGCGCCGTTTGGTGGCATTGGTGAATCAGGGCTGGGCAATTATCACGGTAAAGAAGGTTTTCTTACTTTCTCTCATGCCAAAACCGTATTGGAAACAGGCTTAGATCACCGTGTTAAGCATCTGTTTTCAAAAGAAGACAACGAATTAAAAACAGCAGTGATGAGCATGCTAGGCAAGTAAATCACACCTGACATTCAGCTATTTATTTTAGAAACTATTCAAGAGGTTATTTATGTTGGAACGTTTTTTTGAAAGAACCATGAAATCGTATTTGATGATTACTGGATTCTTAACCGCCACTGCTTTTTCCACCTTTTTGGCACCGGATTGGAGTATGCAGACCCTGTTTTCGTACAACGATACAATGATGGAAAATAAAGAGTATCTGTTGGGTACTTATCAGCACTGGGGTGTGATGGTTGGCTGTATTGGTGTGTTGCTGATGTTCTCGGCCAAGTACAAATCGCTGCGCACTTCGACCATGATTTACAGCGCATTTGAGAAGTCGATGTTTGTTGGCATCTTCTTATACAACGTCTGCATTAATGACTATGAGTGGTTTTATGGTTGGAGTGGTGTGTTTGCGCTCGATGCGTTTGTGACCGTCTACTCTTTGGTTTATCTCTACTACTATCTCAACCGAGACAAAACAAAGGTACCCGCTCACTTGCGTTAACCTTTGTCGTTCAACTCGTTGAATCTAATATTCCTAAGCCCGCATTTGCGGGCTTTTTTCGTTTTCGACAAATGATCCTCAATGATCTTAATTGACATATCTTTGACATTAACACCCTAGACCGACCGGTTTGTATTGGTTATTGTTTAGTCATCAAACATAAACGAGGTAAACACCATGACTACCAATAACTTTAACTTTCAACTGAAAACCATTGTTCATGCTCAAGAGAACGGCATCGAAAATATCCCTTCTTTGTTTGCTCGCTTAGGTGCAAAAAGAGTCGTACTTTTTTCTGACAAAGGTTTGGAGTCTTTGGGCTTTGTTGAGCAATTCTCAGCGTTGTTTGCAAACCAGACGATGAATCAAGAAGCAAATCATCAAGCGACTAAGCTCGTTGGTGTGTACACCGATATTGCGCCAGACGCGACTTGCGACAACATCAACGCTGCGATTGAGTTTGCTAATAACTTGGATGCAGACGCTATTTTGTCTGTCGGTGGAGGCAGTGTGATTGATGCTTCTAAGGGCGTGAAATACGCACTTCATAAGCAGATTGATGATATCCGTACCGTGATTGCAGGCGGTGGCTTTATGGAAGTTTGGCCAAACAATGAAGACATTCGAGTGCCTCATATTGCCGTACCAACAACGGCGGGTACTGGCGCTGAAGCTTCTCCGATTGCGGTTTTTTACAACGAGCATGAAAACATTAAGGCAAGCTTAGTAGCGTCTGGTTTGGAGGCTGACATTGCGATTCTTGATCCGACTGTCACCACCAAGCTGCCTGCTCACCTGACTCGTTCAACCGCAATGGATGCATTAACGCACGCCGTTGAGGCCATTGTTTCTCCAATGAGCAATGCCTTTACCGATGCCTACGGCATTCAAGCTGCAAAACTGATTGTTGAAAACTTACCCGTGGCACTTGAGGAGCCTGAAAACCTAACGGCACGTGGCAATCTTCTTCAGGCGAGCACGATGGCGATTTCTGCGTTTTATTCATCGCTAGGTGGCATTCCTATCCATAACTGCGCCCATGCCTTTGGTGCGATTAGCCATATCCCACATGGCGATGCCAACACGGTACTGATGCCAGTTGTAATTGAAGCACTGCCGGAATTCTATATGCCGAACGCAATTAAATTAGCTCAAGCATTCTCGCTAGAGAGCACTGGAACGGACGAGATGATTTACCAACGAGTGTTGGATTTCTTACACAACTTCCAAACCCAAGTTGGTGCGATGAAGCGTTTCAGTAGCTGGGAATTTGATGACCAAGAGAAGCGCAATATTGCTCAAGCGATTGAGAAAGATATCTGCTTCCAGTTCTACCCAATCTCAAAACAAACGATTGAACAGATTATAGAAAAATCAATTTAGTCGTCTGATTAAGCATCCCAAAATTCACTGTAAATCGAGGAAAAGTTATGAAGATTGAAAACGTATTGCTATCGAGCTTGTGCATCATCGCGCCGTTTCTACTTTTCACCTAATTCACTCGACAGGGACGTTGTGACCTTTATTCCTGAGGAGGAAATAAATGTTCAATAAACGTTTAACTACCGTGATTCTGACTGGTGTTGTGACGGTTCTGCTTTTTGCCAAGGCAAGCGTTGGCAGCGAAAGCTCTGTGGCCTTATCTGAACAGCACCGAGATGTCGTTCAGGTGTTGGATGAAGCCTATGAAGGACAGTCTGAAGCACAACTTGCTCTCGCTTATCGGTATTTGAGCGGTGACGGTGTTGAGCAGAATGACGAGAAAGCGGCGGAGTGGTTTAAAACTGCAGCCAGTGCCGGTAGCCCTGAAGCTCAAACACAGCTTGGCCTAATGTACTTCTCCGGAAGTGGCGTTCAGGTTAGCCAAGCGGAAGCTGTCACTTGGATAGGTCTGGCTGCCGCTCAAGATTATGACCCTGCGCTCGACTTATTACATTGGATGTCCCAAGCCGCGCACTAATTCAGATTCTAACCAAAATTAGTCACAGAAAAGGTTAACCACAGAAAGGTTAGTCACAGAAAAAGCTAATCACAGAAAAATTATTCACAGCTATTGGAGACATCTTATGCATACATTCAAGAAATCCCTATTATTCACCGCGATGGCCGCCGCAAGTAGCGCCGCCTTCGCCGCCGAATCAGACAAGCCGAACATCGTTGTTATTGTCGGTGATGATGTTGGCTTTGCTGATACCCAGCCTTATGGTTCAGAAGTCGAAACACCGAACTTGATGGCGTTAGCCGAAGAGGGGGTAAAATTCACCAACTTTCATGCATCACCGACCTCATCAGTCACTCGCTCAATGATGTTAACTGGAGCGAACAGCCACGAGGTTGGGCTAGGTACCTTTGATTATGCTGTCTATCCGGGCGCGATTGGTAAGCCGGGCTATGAAGGTTACCTCACCAAGAAGGGCGTAACAGTGGCTACGCTGCTCAAGGAAAATGGCTACAACACGTATTTATCGGGCAAATGGCATTTAGGTCATGATGATGGTTTTTTACCAGACGACAGAGGTTTTTCGGAAAGTTACGGTATTTTAGCGGGTGGTTCGAATCACTTTAACCGCGACATGATGTTCCCAGCCAAAAACGCCGCGACAGCAGATGCGCTGCAAAAAGGTGACATTCCCGGTGTTGAAGTTGAGCCTACCTACAGAAACGGTGAAGTGGTTGAGGACAAATACAAAGGCGAGTACTCAGACCAAGTTTATACCAACGAACTCATCAAGATGATCGATGGCAAGAAAGACGATGGTAAGCCTTTCTTCGCTTATCTTCCTTTCACTGCCATACACCTTCCGCTGCAAGCACCAGAATCAGCGTATCAAGATAAAGTCGATTACTACGTCGAACATGGTTGGGATTCGATTCGTGAAGACCGCTTTGAACGCATGAAGGAGATGGGCGTTATTCCTAAAGATGCCGATATCTCAAGTCGTAATGCACTAAGTCGCCCTTGGGACTCCTTGTCTGAGAAAGAACAAGAGTGGTATGGCAAGAAGATGGCGGTGGCAATGGGCATGATGGAGATGCAAGACCAACAAGTCGGTCAGGTTGTCGATTACCTAAAAGACATTGGGGAATACGACAATACCTACATCATGTATCTGGCAGACAACGGCCCTGAAGCCGCGGACATTACCGGTGAAAACATCAGTGATTTGATCCGCACATGGACGGCGCATCACTTTGACAACTCGACGGACAACCTAGGGAAAGCCAACTCCAGCGTGTCATTAGGCCCTGAGTGGGCAAGTGCATCAACCGGTGGTTTGTCTTGGTATAAAGCGTACACGGCTGAAGGTGGTATTCGAGTCCCATTCATTGTTAAGCCTGCGAAAGCACTCTTAGAAGGCGAGCAAGCGCTGCAGCCAGGTACTCAAACTGATGACTTATCACAAGTAAAAGACATCGCAGCCACCATTCTTGAAATCGCCGATGTAGAGCACCCAGGAATAGAGTATCAAGGTCGTGAAGTGGCCCCGATGAGTGGTGTGAGCTTGCTGCCTTACTTTAAGGGCGAAACTACAGAGGTTCACAGTGCTGATAATACGATTCCATTTGAGTTGTTTGGCAGCGGGATTTTGCTCAAAGGGGATTACAAGATCATCCGAATCTCTACAGGCATGGGCGGTGACAGTGAATGGCACCTGTACAACACCAAAAAGGATCCGGCTGAGCAGCATGACTTAAGAAACCAAATGCCAGACTTGTTCCTAGAGATGGTTGCTGAGTATCAAGAGTACGAAAAAGCGCAAAACATTGTGCCAGTGGATGAAGCGTGGAACCCGTTTGAGAACGTGAAATAGAGGAAACAAACCACTCGGCCAACCTAATGCTACAGGCTTGGTTGGCCGATGAACACCGTGTAAAGGAATTACGAATTGTTTCGGCTAATACAATAACTTTTACATCGAGGAATTCTTCATGACGACCTTATCACTATCAAACCTGAGTTCGGTTCCGCAGTTTAATGGCAAGGCGCACAGCAAGCTTCAAGCGTTGGCAAAACCCATTGGTGCCGTGTGCAATATCAACTGTACTTACTGTTATTACTTAGAGAAACAGCAGTTGCTTGAATACCCAAAAGGATCTCAATATGTGATGGATGAAGCGCGGCTAGAGTTGTATATCAAGCAGTATATTGAGGGGCAGAATACGCCGGAGATTATCTTTTCTTGGCATGGTGGAGAACCAACTCTGCTCGGCATTGAGTATTTTGAAAGGGTCGTGGCGTTACAGAAAAAATATTGCCCTAGCCACAGTAAGATCAGCAATGACCTGCAAACCAATGGCACCTTGTTGAATGATGATTGGTGTGAGTTCTTCAAGAACAATGACTTTATCATAGGTGTGAGCATTGATGGCCCCGAACACTTACACAATCACTACCGAACCAACCGCGCAGGAAAAGGTACTTTTTCTCAAACCATACGCGGAATCGGTTATTTAAAAAAACATCACGTTGAGTTTGCGACCTTAACCTGTGTGAACGATGTGACGGGCAAATACCCGTTAGAGGTTTATCGTTTTCTGCGTGACGAAGTGGGTTCAAAGCAGTTGCAGTTTATTCCTGTGGTGGATAAGCGCGAGGCTCATACCAACAATAAATGGTTGAGCAACCAACAAGCGATCATTCCTGTTTCTGGTGAGGTTGAGCCTTGGAGCGTGGGTTCAACGCAATGGGGAGAGTTTCTTTTGACGGTTTTTGACGAGTGGTTCGAACACGATTTTGGCCGAGTGCTTGTGCCTTACTTTGAAAATTTCGTCGGTGTGTGGATGGGAAGAGACAGTACCATGTGCACGCTGAGTGAGATCTGCGGCAAAGGGTTAGCGGTTGAACCTAATGGCGATGTGTATTCGTGCGATCATTACGTCTTTCCTGAGTTTCAGCTGGGCAATATTCACGAGAAACCGCTATCGACGCTGGCGTTTTCACCTGCTCAGCAAACTTTTGGATTCGCGAAGCAAAAATCACTACCTAAACAGTGCCAAACCTGTGAGTTTAAATTTGCTTGTCATGGTGAGTGCCCCAAGAACCGAATTATCAACAGTCGTGATGGCGAAGCCGGACTAAATTACCTGTGTGAAGGGTGGCTCAAGTTCTTTCAACATATCGATCCTGTGCTCAATGCTTTGCTAAAAGCCAATAACACCGCGCCACGGATGGGATAAGCGAATCAATGACGTGATAAGCAAAATCTTAGGTAGAAA
The DNA here is from genome assembly GCF_024347595.1 of Vibrio pomeroyi. NCBI lineage: Bacteria > Pseudomonadati > Pseudomonadota > Gammaproteobacteria > Vibrionales > Vibrionaceae > Vibrio > Vibrio pomeroyi. Next base: position 440,908 of record NZ_AP025507.1, read on the forward strand.
AGAATAAATCTAGGTAGAAAACGAACAAGCCTGAAAAGAAAAAGGCTCGCTATATAAAGCGAGCCTCTTAGCGTGCAGGAGTTGGTTAATCTTTTGAACTCATCGCAAGCAATGTTTCTTCCATGGCATTGTTCAGAATCGAACGGTTGCGCTGCATCGCTGCCATTAGCGTAGAGCCTAGCCATAAGCCATAAAGCGTGCGAGATAGCGTTTCAGGTTCTGCGATATTGAAATCACCCGCTTCATTGCCTTCTTCGAATAGCTTAGCCATACGTAGGATTATCTTTTCTGCACCTTCTGCCATGGTTGATTGCAACGGGTTAGCAGACCCAGATACTTCACCTGCTAGCTTGACCACAAGGCATTGAATATTGAAGTCTTCAGTCAATTTCGATGCACACCAGAATTCGAAGTAGGTTTTAACGCGGTCACGACGAGATAGAGTATCATCACTCAGAAAGTCATCAAGCTTAACTAGGTGATCATCAAAGTAGTTGCCTAGAAGGATTTCGCCAAAGTGCTCTTTGGATTTGAAGTAGTGGTAAAAAGAACCTTTGGTCCCTTCGGCTTGGTTGATGATTTTCATCAGGCCAACGCCAGCAAATCCGTGTTCATTAATAAGGCTAAACCCTGCATCGAGCATAGCTTGTCGCATGTCTTTCATTGGTCTTACTCTTTATGCCGAGAATGATGATTAGTGTAGCGATATGCATACCAACCGTCCAGTCTAGAGCGTTAGGGTTTAGTCTATAATTGCCTCGTTTCGTCAAAATAGCTTTATCTTCTATTTAGCCTTCTAAGCAACAAAACTTTTTTCAAAATAAGCGTGTTCTAATAACAGGAAATAGCCTGCTTAAACTGCCCGTTTGGGGCCTTAAAATGGCTAAATTGACATGTTTTAAGTTACTGTTTTTGTTGGTTTTTAATTTGGTGTTTTCTGAAGATCACAATGGTAGTCTTAGCTTAATTTCTTTAGGGGGCTAAATGGACACCAATAACAGCACTTATCATCAACACAGTTTTGCTCATCAAGATCTGTCTGAAATGACATTTACCGCATGCACTTTTATCCGATGCGACTTCAGGCGTTCAAACTTACGCGATGCAACGTTTGTCAATTGTAAGTTCATAGAGCAAGGTGATATCGAGGGTTGCCACTTCGATGTTGCAGACTTAAGTGATGCAAGTTTTCAGAACTGTCAGCTCGCCATGGCCAATTTCAGTAACGCCAATTGCTACGGTATTGAGTTACGCGAATGTGATTTGAAAGGCGCCAACTTTACGCGAACAAACTTTGCTAATCAGGTGAGCAATCGCATGTATTTTTGCTCGGCGTATATCACTGGCTGTAACCTGTCTTATGCTAACTTCGAACAGGCCTGCTTGGAAAAGTGTGAGTTGTTTGAAAATCGCTGGATAGGCACCTATCTTGCCGGTGCATCACTGAAAGAGTCTGATCTCAGCCGCGGTGTATTCTCGGAAGATGTATGGGGACAGTTCAGCATGCAAGGAGCAAACTTGTGCCATGCTGAATTAGACGGTTTAGACCCTCGTAAGGTCGATACATCTGGAATTAAAATTGTGGCTTGGCAGCAAGAGCAACTGCTTGAAACTATGGGCATTGTTGTGATGCCTGATTAATAGAGTGGGTGGAGCTAGGACAGCGAATAGTGGACAGTGTTGTTTTGTATGACTAACGCTTGTTACACTATAGCCTCGCGGCTGCACATGTTTATATTCAGTTCAATCCAGAGAAAATTATGACTATAGAAAATGTGCTTCCTGAAGATTACGCAGAAATGCTTAAGGTTTGGGAAAATTCAGTCCGAGCAACTCATGACTTTATTACAGAAGAAGATATTGAGTTTTTTAAACCTATCATCATGGAACATGCGTTCCCTACGGTTTCTTTGAAATGCGTAAAAAATGAAAGTGGTTCGATTGTTGGCTTCGTGGGTGTCCATGATGCAAAAGTCGAGATGCTTTTCGTTTTGAATGAAGTTCGAGGACAAGGAGTAGGTACGGTGTTGTTGCAACATGCGATTGAGCAGCTAGCAGCCACCAAAGTTGACGTCAATGAGCAAAACCCGCAAGCGGTAGGTTTCTATCAGCACATGGGGTTCAAAATTGAATCACGCTCTCCACTTGATGATATGGGAAAACCATTTCCAATTCTGCATATGACGCTGTAAGACTCGGTTGTCGTATCACTCGGTTGTAATCAACCACAGTCGCTAGAAGAAAAGCCCAAAGCTAATAACTTTGGGCTTTTCCGTATCTGGTAGCCAGCATTTTATAATGAAATTAAAAAAGATAATGCTTGGCGAATATCTGGATGATTAATGCATACCTGAACGCATCTTATCGGCCATTGCAAAGAACACAAACAACACAAAGCATACAAGCGCAACACACAGTGAGGCGATGATGGTTGTAGCATCTTTGGAAATCAGTGGCACGACGATAGAAGCTAATGCTATCAACATAATAAGGATATGAACGATTCGTCCGGGAATAGGGTTTTTATGACAGAATGAAGCCCATAGGTAACGCATTTTTAACACCAGTATAAAATTAGTGGGTTTATTCTATTTCTCTAGTGAGTGTTTTGTAAATGACTTTTTCACTACAGGTGACTGTAAACATGATCTAAGTCTTTATGTTATAAAACCGATTAAATAACATAAAGTTATCGCTCATTGATAGAATTGGTATTATTCATATGATTATTCATAGTATTCCGTATCTTTTGGAATGATAAGTCAAAAATTGTTCGATTTTTGGTTTCTTGACTGAGGATCTCATTTATTGAGTCTTCTATTAAGAGACTTTTTGCGTATTACCATTCATGCTTTCAATGTCAATTAGGTTGGCATTTGATTTGAATCTGTAATTCGTTTTACTTTCTTTATCAAAACGATTTTTCGAATTGGGATCACTGTAATCTTGTCTAAGATTCTGTTTGATATACTCAATATTCACTCGATAAAGATGATGGAGATGACATGTCGAAAACCGCGAAGATCATTAATGAAGATAAGCTGGTAAAAAAAGCAGTTGAAGTCGGTTTTAAGATGGCAAAACTACAAGGTTTTGATTTGCCGAATTCATCTCAACCGATCAAGGTTAAAGCGGTGTACTTGTTCCTTGTTGAAGTCAATCAGATCACACCTCTCCCGGAGAGCAAGCTTGATGGTGCCAATATCAAGAAGCGACTAGCGTTATGGCTACACAATGCATTACCCGATAATGACCCTCTGAAGTAAGCTGACACTATCTCGTTTTTATTATTGAAACCTAGCGACTATTCGCTAGGTTTTTTGTTTTATGGAGTGGTCATTTACCATTTGAGCGTCGGCCAACGTTGTAAGTGTAGTCAATCGCTTTATCTATGTTCCGTTTGCTGTTATGCCGGATGTGATAGGTGTTCACTTTGCTAGAAATGGAGTGTTACTTGCATCATTGAGTAAAGGCATGGATCTATTAGTTACGGGAACTTGACAGTTTAGAGCTTACTAACAAGTATTAAGTTGATGATTTTAAATCCGTAATCCATAGGTTTGCCGATGTTGAATGCTTTAGGGCGTAGGTGTGGATATTCATTCTGACGTTCAATATGACTGGACTTGATAAATAGCGAGGGAATACCTCTTATGATGTCTTTACTGTTTCTACTATTACTCGTGGCGATGTTATGCGCTTTTTTCGAGAAGAAGACCGCGGCTTATGGCTTTTTTGCGGGCTCTGTGATCCTTGGGTTGTATTGGTTTAATCACCATGCGACCGATTCATTACCCATCCTATTGTAAGGAGCTAACATGAATCGAAATCAGTTAACGCTCCTAAATACGCTTGGCCTACTCGGCATGACAGCCGTTCTGTTGATAGGCTTTATCCTTCAATTTGTGCTTCATGAGTTGCCTTGTCCGCTGTGTTTATTGCAACGTATCGGCTTTGTGATGGTTGCGTTTGGTTTTATGTTGAATGTGGTTTATGGACCTCAATCTCGGCACTATGGCATTGTTTTGATTGGCGCTTTATACGGTGTCGCTACCTCGCTAAGACAGGTCTCGTTACATGTGATCCCAGGTACGCCCGGCTATGGTAGTCCTATCTTTGGAATGCACTATTACACGTGGGCGTTTGTGTTATTTGCTGCGACCATATTCGCGGTTGCCGTTATTTTAATATTGACCAACAAAGAGCAGTCTCAAGAAGCGTACAAGATGAGTAACTTGGGGCGTGTGGCGTGCTTGTTAGCCATCGTCGTGGTTGCACTTAATGCTATCGCCACCTTTGTTGAATGTGGCCCTTATCAGTGCCCTGACAACCCTGTGACTTATTGGTTGCTTAACTAATTGAATCATCAGTAGTTCATAGCAAAAAGAAAAGCCACAGCAATTTGAAGTGACCCCGTAAAGTTGGACATTTCTGTTAAGCGGCTTTCAAGGCCTGAGCTCGATATTCTATCGGAGTCAGGCCTTTTAGTTTCACTTTTATACGTTTGGTATTGTAAATACTCGATGTATTCTTTGATTTGCTCTATTAGAGCATCTGCATCTTCAAAGCTTTGGTTGTGATACATCTCTGTTTTGAGTAAAGCAAAAAAGTTTTCAGCAACCGCATTATCCAAGCAGTTACCTTTTCTCGACATGCTTTGCGTTAACCCACTCTCCGCTACCTTTTTCTGATACTGTCGATGACGATATTGCCAACCTTGGTCGCTATGTATAATTGGCTTTGAGTTGGGTTTAAGCGTTGATATAGCCTCCGTTAGCATATCCGTGACAAGCGGCAAGCAGGCATTCTTGGCCACTCTATAAGCAACCACCTCCTGAGTAAACAAGTCGACAACGGGAGATAAGTATACTTTCTGCTCTTTGACTTTAAACTCCGTGACATCAGTTACCCATTTTTCATCGGGTTGAGTCGCACTAAAATCTCTTTCAAGCACGTTGGGAGCAGCTGTTCCAGACTCTCCTCGGTATGAACGATACTTTTTAATCCTGACCGTCGATTTAAGGTTGAGCTGAGCCATAAGCCTTTGAACCGTTTTGTGATTAAGCACGAACCCCCGATTTTTTAGTTCCAAGTGAATACGGCGGTAGCCGTATCGTCCCTTATGCTCATGATAAATTGACTTTATCAACCGCAGCTCACGTTCGTAGCTATTTGGGCGCTTGCTCGTTTGAGCCTGATAATAAAAGACACTTTTTGCCAGCTGTAGAGTGTGCAGTAAGTGCTTTAACGGGTACTTGCCTTTAAGAGTTAGAGCTATGACCGCTTTTTCTTTGTTCGACGGTTTTTTTCCTGCTCCAACTCTTCCAACTTTTTTAGAACGGCATTCTCGGTTCGCAAGTAGAGCAACTCCTCTTTTAGCTCCTCAAGCGTCATTTCATCATCAGGCTTAGTGGTACGTTGAGGGTGCTGTTTCATTGGAGGTCTTCCTTTCTGGCGCATTTTGAGCCCTTTGATACCGAGCTCATTAAATCTTTTGAGCCAGACAGAGAGTATCCCAGGGGATGAGAGGTTTAATATTGCGCTAGTGTGCGTGAGAGACCAATCATTCGTCCACATTAAATTCAATGCTTTTCGTTTTTCCTGAGCAATAGCAGCATGCTTAGTTGGTAAAAATGAGTTAGCACCATGGATGGCAAAGACTTGAGCCCAATACCGTATCTGTCTTGAAGAAATTGAATATTGTTTTGCTAAGTAGAGAGATGATGTGCCATCTAAGTATTGCTTGGCAATGATACATTTTAGCTCTCGGTTATATTTGGACATAAAAAGACCCCCAATAATTGGTGTCCAACTATTGGGGGGCAGTTCAATTGCTGTGGCTTTGTTGTTATAGAGTCAAGAGAGCTTGTTCTTTCTAGAACGTTATCGACTAACGATTCACCTGCTCAACAATCTCTCGTGTTAGTCGGGCAATCTCGTCCCACTCGCCATTGGTAACGAGTTTCTTGTCCACCATCCATGTACCACCGCAGGCTAATACTTGAGGTACTGCTAAGTAGCTATCGATGTTAGATGGCGTGATGCCACCGGTAGGCATGAGTCGAATATCGCCATATGGGCCAACGAGTGATTTCACCATGTTGAGTCCACCAGAGGCTTCTGCTGGGAAGAACTTGAGAGTCGTTAGTCCCATCTCTAGTGCGGCTTCAACTGTGCTTGGGTTGTTAACACCTGGAACAATATCGATGCCGATCTCTTGGCACGCTTTGACTGTATTTGGATTGAAACCAGGAGAAACCACGAATGTCGCGCCCGCTTCTTTAGCGGCGAGTGCTTGCTCGCCGTTTAAGATGGTTCCCGCGCCAATAAGCATGTCTGGCTGTGCTTGGCGAAGCAATCGAATCGCTTCAACCGCAGCATCTGAACGGAACGTAATCTCTGCTGCGGGCAGTCCATTTTCTGCTAACGCTTTACCTAGTGGAATGATGTCTTCTGCGTTATCGATGGCAATGACAGGAATCACTTTAAGGGCTTGCAGTTGGTCGTTAATTGTAGACATATTGTACTTCTTAATTCGTTGTGAAAAGTGTATCTGTGATGCTTTTAGGGATGATGGCACCATGATGTTGGATGACTAATCTCGCCAGTGCGTTACCTTGACGACAGGCTTGCTCAACAGAGCCGCCAGATAGATAGCAAGACAAGAATCCGCCATTGAATGAATCGCCTGCTGAGGTGCTATCGACCACGGTTTCTACTGGTGTGGTTTCAATTAGGCTTGGTGTATGGGCTGGAGATTCACTCACCAAACAGCCTTCAGCACCGAGTTTAACAACGATGGTTTTTACGCCCAGTTTATGTAGTCGGTCGATGGTGTCTTGAGGTGTTTGATCACCCCATAGTTGCTGTTCATCATCAAAGGTAACCAAGGCGATATCAGAGGTTTGATAACCTAATCGATAGCACTCTTTGGTCGCGCTTTCTGAATCCCATAACTTTGGTCGGTAATTGCTATCAAAGGCGATAGTGATGCCACGCGCTCTTAAGGTTTGGATAACCTCTAGTAATTTGAGTTGATCGCCATGTGGCAATATCGAGAGTGAAATCCCGCTGAAAAAGATCATATCCACATCGTTTAATGCATGGCAGATATCATCGAAATTAGGGTGTTGGACTAGATAGCGTGCAGCGGAGTTGTTGCGCCAATATAAGAAGGTTCTCTCGCCTTCGTTATCTAGCTGAATCAAATACAAGCCCGGAGAGCGTTTCTCGTCGATAAGTACAAGATCTGTCGATATGCCTTCATCTTGCCAGCGTTCTCGCATCTGTTGGCTAATGGCGTCAGCACCAAGTGCAGTAACGTAACTTATACGTACTGCAGAGTTGCCGTTAGCATAGCTGGTGGCACTCCGGTTCAAGTAAACCGCTGCGTTGAGCGTGTCTCCGCCATAGCTTTGTTGCATGGCGCCAAAGGGCGCGCCATTCAGTTCAATCATGCATTCGCCGATAATCGCAATATGGCTCATAGTGTGGCCTTATAAAAAGTGAGTTTGCTCGGTATCAAATAATGAAACGTGGCTACACAAGAGGTAGCCACGTGAATCCTTGAACCCATGAATAGGAAAGGGGATTACTTGTTGTCTAGCTTTACGAACAACATTGTTAGAACGAAAGACAGTGCGAATACACCCACCACCCCCATCAGTGCTTGAATGAAGTTTTGCGTACCGCCTGCAAGGTAAGCTGGCAAGCTGAATACAGAAGAAAGAATGTAGCTTGTTAAGTGCGTATCGATTGTTACCGAGATAGCACCGAACACACCTGCAGCTAAACTCGCTGTCATCATCGCTTTGGTGTATTTAGTTAGTACACCGAACAGAGCTGGTTCTGTGATACCTAGAATCGCCGTAACACTTGAGCCCATTGTGATTGAAGATTGCTCTTTAGAAACCGTCTTGCGCTGTTTATGCCAGATAGCCATAGTTGCACCCGCAATCGCCATGTTACCCAGACACATGATAGGCATCAGTAGATCCTTACCATACAGTGCGAAGTTGTTGAGGCTGATTGGCGTCATGCTGTGGTGAATACCAAACACAATCGTAATAGGGCGAGTAAGGCCAAACACAAAGCCTGTTAATGTCGGAGAGATCTCCAGTAGTGAACTCATTACCCAACCCGCTCCGTTACTTAGCCAGATACCTGCTGGACCAACAAAAGACAGTGTGATGGTTGAAGTTACCGTAAAGGCCAGCAGTGGTGTAAATACAGGTTTCGCAGAAGACGGTACTAGTCGGTCAACTAGTGGAGTCACTTTAGACAGTAACCAGATTGCTAGGATCGCAGGAACGATTGCGCCGCCGTAATTGAGCAGCTCAATAGGCACTACGCCAAGAACGGTCAGCTCTGGAGCCGCGCCCGCTTCTTTTAACATAGATGCTTTATCGACAAGCAGTGGCGCTAGCATGGCAGAAGAGACAGCAAGTGCGATGTATTCGTTTACTTTGAATACCTTAGCGGCAGAGAAAGAAACCAGCATAGGTAAGAAGAAGAACACAGCGACAGAAATTGAACGGAAGAAGTAAACCGTGTCTGAAGTTTCAGAGATAACATTGGTTGCAATAAGGCCAGACAACAGGCCCATCAACATACCAGCACCAGCGATTGCCGGTACAACTGGACCAAAGATGCCTGCAACAATGCGCATCACGCCTTGGAATAGCTTGCCTTTCTCTAGCTCATCGGCCGGAGTCGCGTCAGCTTGTTGAGTATTGGAAAGCGCGTTGAACCACTTTTCTACCTCAACCCCGATGATGACTTGGGTTTGGCCTTGTTGAAGTACCACACCTTTCACATCAGCGATCTGCTTGATCGCTTCTTCATCTACCAGCAACTCGTCTGCTAATTTGAATCGTAACCTTGTCATACAGTGCGTGATACTCACGATATTGTCTTCACCACCAACAGCAGTGACTAATAACTGTATATTTTCTTTGAAATTTTTCTTTTTCGATGATGACTTAGAGTTATTCATAACGGCATCACTCTTTTCTACCATTTGCATACTACACCTGTTATTGGAATATATTTAACTCGAGAAATCATAACGACAACCAATTTAAATCCAACGGAGTAAAAAGAGATCTCAATCACATTTAAAATCCGAAAAATTAATTTTTCACCGTTTTTTACCAATTGGTATGTTTTGTTTATCAAAAAAAAACACTTAACGTACCAATTATTTTAGGGCGAAAATTAGCGCTTGAAATGTGATTTTTAAAACGGTTAGATAATAGGAGTTGACTTAAGTTTAGGTTATTTAATTGTGAAAGAAACTATTATATCTGACATCCATTGTATTATTACGAAACCAGACAGACACAACCTAATTACCGTTGTGGTTGAAACGAATGAAGGTGTGACTGGCTTTGGTTGTGCGACATTCCAACAACGACCACTTGCTGTAAAAACAATGGTTGATGAATACTTAAAACCTATTCTTATTGGAAAAAACGCCAATAATATTGAAGACTTATGGCAAATGATGATGGTTAACGCTTACTGGCGAAATGGCCCTGTCATCAATAATGCAATTTCTGGTGTTGATATGGCACTGTGGGATATTAAAGCTAAGTTAGCGGGCATGCCACTGCACCAATTGTTTGGTGGTAAGTCTCGTGATGCTATTCCTGTATACACGCACGCGACTAGCGATACCATGGAAGGCATTTATGAGTTGGTTGAAGGTTTCTTAGAGAAAGGCTACAAGCACATTCGTTGTCAGCTGGGTTTCTATGGTGGTGTTCCAACCGATTTACATACTACTCAAAATCCGACTGAAGGCTCGTACTACGACCAAGATCAGTACATGGACAATACTCTAACGATGTTTAAGTCGCTGAGAGAGAAATATGGTAACCAATTCCATATTCTTCATGATGTTCATGAGCGCCTTTTCCCAAATCAAGCGATACAATTTGCGAAAGAAGTCGAGCAATATAAGCCGTACTTCATCGAAGATATTCTTCCGCCAAATCAAACAGAGTGGCTAGACAATATTCGTAGTCAGAGCTCAGTATCATTGGGTTTAGGTGAGTTATTTAATAACCCTGAAGAGTGGAAGTCTCTGATCGCTAATCGTCGTATCGACTTCATCCGTTGCCATGTTTCACAAATCGGTGGTATTACGCCCGCTCTGAAACTTGGTCACTTATGTCAGAATTTCGGTGTTCGTATTGCATGGCACTGCCCGCCAGATATGACGCCAATTGGTGCTGCGGTCAACACGCATTTGAACGTGCATTTACACAATGCGGCGATTCAAGAGCATGTTGAATACAATGAGAATACACATAAGGTGTTCCCGAATGCGGCAGAGCCAATCAATGGTTACTTATACGCATCTGAAATCGCAGGTATTGGTGTCGAGATCGACCGAGAAGTCGCCGCGGAATTTCCTGTGATGTATCGCCCCCACGAGTGGACACAGAGTCGCCTTCCTGATGGCGCAATCCATACCCCTTAACTCGTATTTTTAATATCCAATGGTCGCTATAAGCGGCCATTCTTTATTTAATCTCTTTACCAAGCATTGCGTAATATCAATGACTATATTCTTAGTACCATTAAATTAATGACATTAAAAGTTAACTAATATTAGTGGTTAATCCATAAAGCAATTAAATGTTTATAAATATAATTGAAAGATTACTTCTTATCTCGGTAACTCATGCTTTCACTGTTAAAAGGCGTGTGATACGTACATTGGTAATTAATGTCGATGATATCGCTGACGATAAACAGTTCGCCCGATGCTAAGAAACCTCGGTTGGTGATGTTCATCGCTGCCGCATTCTTTTTACAGCCAAGCAGTTCAGCATCTTCTTTAGAAACATTGATGGCTTGATAAGTCGTTAAATAGCTGTCGATCTGCAGCCCTTTTGATAAAGCATGCTTTTGAATTGAGCTCTCTATGATCTCAGCATTCATTTCCGGAAATACGCTAACGGGTATTTTGGCTTCTTCGATTTGAACCACTTTATTGTTGATCAATCGAAGACGCCTAATTTTCCAAATATATTCGTTGTCGTTTAAGGAAAAAATCTGCTGCTCGTGATTGTCGGGTAATGCTTTGTTTAACTGAATCTTTTTGTAAGAGATTTCTTCAAAGCTATTCTCCGTGATCGAGTTGTACACGAGAGGAGTACCAATCAGAGCGGTGTTGACGAAGTAGCCCGAACCTACCTTAGATGTCACCATGCCAATGGCTTCTAGCTTTGCTAGTGCTTTTCGAATAGTAAATCGAGATAACCCATATATTTCAGAGAGTTCTCTTTCTGCTGGAAGCTTATGGCTGATACTGTTTTGACAGATTTTACTCACAATATCTTGGACAACTAATTCGTATTTTTTCATAGTTCGATAACGTTAAAGTGTATTCACTGTGGCTAAAGAATAGTGAACTAAATCAAGGATTCAGCACGCTCTGAATAGCTAGTAATTATAACATATAAGGTTATGTGGGGGATGGTAATTGAGAGGCGCGATGCACGTAATTGGAGTTATATAGAGATAAAAAAGCACGCCACTATCGGCGTGCTTCATGTCTATTGTGCTCGTTAGAAATTGACTCGGCTAACAAGCTACATCGTCAAGTTTTCATTTCTCAACTTGGTGAGCGCTTTAAGGCGTTTTGCATACTCTTTTTGGAATTCGTCAGGGTCTGCGCCTTCAGATACTTGAGCGTAAACTCGCATCTTGTTGCCGCCGTAGATCTTGGCTAGATCATCGTTGCTGTAACCGCGTTTCCAAAGTTCGTCGGTGATGGCAGCAAGGATCTTCGACAGTTCACCATTACCGGTAGCGCCTTTGTTGAACGCCTCAATCATGTAGCCGCCATCGTCGTACATTTTCGCGTTCTTGGTGGCGAAATCCAGAGAACATATCGTCTGTCGCGATGCCCACGTAGTCGACGCCTACCAATTTCACGTAGTAATCGATCATATCCGCAGCTTGAACAGGAGATATATCTTCAGGCCAAATACCGTCCATCATCCACTCGGTAAAGGTCGGGGCAACGTAGCCACCTGATTTAGCAGCGCGTATCGCTTCATCATCTGGTATGGCACGGTAACAACCTTGTGGCGTAGCATCGGGTTCACTCTTATAAAGCCCAGCAGGCACTGAGTGTGTATAAACAAATGGAGTCCCAGGATACTTCTTTTCCTACAGCGCCTTAGGGCTAACCTGAGTCCGAATGAGTTCATTACTGTGCTGTTAGAGAGCACCAATCAAGCAGCCAAAGAACTTCGATTCTCTGCTATTTCGATGCAAGATTTCCTTGATACTTTCCCCATTGAAAAGCTGTCTGTGGAGCAAAGTAAGGAAGGATTATTTGTCTCATTCGAGACGTCAATGCAGTCTGCTAGTCGTGTAGAATCTGAGTTGTTTCTTATCGCTTATACTCACGCTTACTTACAGGCTCACTATGCAGAGCTTGGTAAACCTATTCGATATGATTTGAAGGCAGCCAACTCGCAGGCGTTAAGCGAGTTAAAAATCCAAACCGAAACTCCTCAATACCTTGGGCAAGAGCAAACGTGCATTCAATACGCACCGTTCGATACGGTTGGTGTGCTTGGTGTCGTTAAAGCCAAAGCCAAACCCATGACTGATGCACGTAAGGTTGCTGAGACATTGTCGCCCTACATTGGTCGAATGGACATCGACTTAGACACATTTTGTGCTTTGAATGAGATTGGAAAACGCACCGTCCAGAGAGCGTTGAAAAAAGAAGAAACCACTTACAAGGCGATCAAAGAATCCTTAGTCATCGAGTTCGCGAAGCGGGTGATCTCGCAGCAAGGTTATTCAATATCTGATGTTGCGCTTCATTTAGGTTATGCCGACGCTTCGCAATTCATTAGGGCGTTCAAGCGAGTAAACGGGATCACACCTTATCAATGGCAAAAGGGTAGAAGAAAATCAAGTAATAGGAATGATTGACGGTATCATTTAATCAAGCTTGAATATATACTGCCTCCCGTTCCATAAAGAATATGAGATTTTTAAGATGAGAAGAACAAGTGGCTTTACTCTAATTGAACTTGTCGCCGTCGTTGTCGTACTTGGCATTCTTTCTGTGATTGCGGCACCCAGGTTCTTAGGTCTTCAATCTGATGCTAGAGCTGCGGCATTAGAAGGCCTTAAAGCGTCAATGGAAGGCGCAGCTTCGATTGTTTATGGTAAGGCAGCAGTCGCAGGGGTTGAAAACCTTCCAGTGTCGGATGGTCAAAGTACCTTAGTGGAAGGTGTTGTGACTGACTATGGTTATCCAACAGCCTCAGAGACTGGTATTGGAACGGCAGTACAAGGACTGCTCGGTGATGATAGTGACTGGAAGCAGCTTGGTTTACATACTGAATCAGAACCAAACGAAGTCATCGTCTATTCATTTGCTAACGCGTCTGAAGATGAAACCTGCGTCGTGATTTACCGTTCAAATGCTTCTGCAGGCGCACCCACGATTATCTCGTCTGATGCTGATTTGTGTTAATAAAATAAGCTTACGAATACTGAAAAAGGCCATCTTTACGATGGTCTTTTTTGTGCCTGCTCGGCGACATATTGTGATTTCAGTCCTCATTTTGTAAAACAAGATTATGAACTTTAAGATGCGGCATTTAATGTTTGTGTTGTTGCTATTTTATGTGACTAATTGAGGAGTAGGTTATGAGTTCGAATCAAATCAAAAATGTCGTGTTTGATGTGGGTAATGTGATTGTGCGTTGGTCGCCATTGGAAATTACTCAACTAACGTTTGGAAGTATCACCGACCCTGAAGCCCGAGCGCGTTCGATTTTTCAAAGTACTATTTGGTTAGATTTGAACAAAGGCTTTTTGACCGAAAATGAGGCTAAGCTCCGCTATCAACAAGAACTCAATTTATCTCCATTAGAGTGTGATCGCCTGTTCTATTACGTTAAACAAACGCAGATTTTACTGCATGGTTCTGTCGATCTTATCGAGCGTGTAAAGCGTGCTGGTTATGGTGTGTATGCACTTACTGACAACGTGGTCGAGATTGTTGAATACCTAAAATCAACCTATGAATTTTGGCCGCTGTTTGATGGTGCGGCGGTATCCGCTGAATTGGGCATGCTTAAACCGCAGCCTGAGATTTACCAAGCGCTGCTGTCTAATAATGGTCTTGAAGCTTCAGAAACTGTCTTCATCGATGATATGCCCTATAACGTTGAAGGGGCTAAGGCTGTAGGCATGGCTGGTATTCAGTTTATCGATGCAGTGCAGTGCGAAAATAGCTTAAACGCTCTGGGTGTCAATTTGAAACAGTGACACTCATTCGAATCATGTCTTCGTTTGAGGATATAGAAAATGAAAAGATACCCATCTAAGTTAATCGTTACGTTCTCGATTTTAGCAATATCGATACTGGTTTTAGTGGTGGCTGTTGCGCTTCAAATTCGTGGTGTTCAAGCATGTGATGATTGCTACGAATCAGACAAAGGACCGTTCAAGTATGTTCTTTACGATGGAACATCGCCCTCAGTTATTCCAAGCATCCATAATACCTTATTGATTAACCGCACTCCCTTAATGAAAACGTTCGAGCTTGATTCAATGCCGCCAGTTACCGTTAGAGTGTGGCGAAACCAAAAGGCCTATTTAGACGAGCAAGAAAGAAGCATCGGGCATCGATATGCGTTCTCTACTGGGTATATCGAACCTAAGAGTAATGAGATTAGGTTGCTCTATTTTGGTGGTGAAATTCATAAAACCGCTCTACATGAGTTTGTACATTTGTTGACTCTGCAAGTGAATCCGAATTTTGCAAATAATCCACGGTGGTTGTGGGAAGCTATCGCTATCTATAAGTCTGAAGATTATTGGTTTCACATGAGTAACAGACATGCCATTAGTCGCCGTTTCGACGGTCTGGCTCAGGACTTATACAACAAGCCAAACAGCACCTCGGCTGTTTATGAGCTTGGCTATACGGTCGGTGAGTTTATTGAACGTTCATGGGGAGAAGAGGCGTTTGTTGATCTCATTAAGAGCAATGGGGATCCCTCACAGCTTACCGACCAGCCAATAGAATCTCTGTTTTATGATTGGGAAAAGTTCGTCAAAACTACGTATTTGAGTGGCCCGAAAAGTGAGTATGAAAAAGCCATGGAACGAAGCCCATTCGATAGAAGAGACACGGTAAACTAATCAAAAAAGAGGTGATGTTGAATTAAAAACATCACCTCTTTTGTTATTCATTTTTGGTTTGTTGCTTCATGTTTATTCGTTGTCGTCACTTGGCTGATCAGTATTCAGGTATTGAATCAGCTTAGCTGGTGTGCCACCGTACAGGCAGTCTGGTGGTACGTCGCTGTTGACCACAGAGTTAGCCGCGATAACAGAGCGAGCACCAATAGTGACATCTTGGTTGATGACTGAGTTTCCGCCAATCCATACATCGTCTTCAACAATAATTGGAAAGCAGAAGGTTTCCCATTTACGACGACTTAGATGGTCTAGAGAGTGAGAGGCGGTGTAAAACTGAACGCTTGGCCCCACCAAAACATTATTACCAATCTTGATGTTCGCGCCATCAAGCATCACCACGTTCATGTTAATAAAGGTATCGTCACCAATCTCGATGGTTTTACCAAACTCACAATGGAAAGGAGGACGCACAACACTGCTGCCGATTTTGCCAAATAGAGTTGCTTGAAGGCTTGGTTGTTGAGTGTCGTCGGAACATTGATTGAAATCTGACAGAGCTTTACTGGTATGAGTGCGCATTTGGTCAATCTCATGATCGGCACCGTCAAAAACTTCGCCAGACAGCATTTTTTCGAGTTCTGTTTTCATTGTTTATATCTTCCGAATCAATATCGGTATTAGCATACGGATATACAGACATAAAAAAAGAGAAAAGCCTCAGCCTTTCTCTTCCTATTTTGTGCCTTTAAGCACTAATGCCAAGTGAACCTAGCAATTCAGCAGTAGGCGCACTTTGCCAAATTAGATTTGCTCAACGAAACCCATTAGGTGTTGTTTCACTTCATCTGAAGCAAATGCGCTCTCTACAGAGTACTTGTAGATTTCAGCGTAATCTTCTTTTGTTAGGCCGAATGTTTCACAAACACGCTTCACTTCGTTAGTCATGGTTGTGTTCGACACAGTGCGGTTGTCTGTGTTGATTGTTACAACGATGCCATCTTTTTTGAATTCAGCAATTGGGTGGTCGCTGAATTGGTGGATACATTTAGTTTGAACGTTACTTGTTGGGCAAGTCTCTAGTGCAACCTGCTTCTCTTTAACGATGTTGTACGCATCTTCGTTGCCTTGGATGTGAACACCGTGACCGATACGCTCAGCGTCTAGCATAGTGACTGCATCGTAAACGTTCTGACCATGCCATTGCTCACCAGCGTGAACTGTCACACGGTAGCCTTGTTCGATAGCATATTGCGTGTATTCAGGGAATTCAGCGCAGAAACCAGGCTTTTCACCACCGGCGATATCAAACGCAACAACACCTTTACCAAGGTAAGGTTTGCCTGCGTCGATTACGTCTTTGATAGAGTCTTTAGGGAACATTCGCAGTACAGACATGATGTAGTTGCCCTTGATGTCGTATTTCTCTTCAGCACGCTTCATGCCTTTTACTGCGCTTGCAATGATTGTATCAAGAGACAGACCTTTGTTTACGTGCAGGATTGGCGCAAAGCGAACTTCTAGGTACTTAACGTTTTCTAGTGCCGCGTCTTCGTAAAGCTCAAAAGAGATACGTTCAATTGCTTCTTCAGTCTGCATGACTTGCAGTGGCAGGCTGAAACAAGCTAGGTACTCATCTAGGTTTTTGCAATCTTCTGGCACAGTTAGAGATTGAACAACCGCATCGCGATCTTCAGGTAGTTCGATATTGTACTGTTTTGCTAGGTCAATAATCGTATCTGGGCGAACACTTCCGTCTAGGTGGCAGTGTAAATCAATCTTTGGTAGTGCTAGAAAATCCATGAGTATTCCTTAATTCTATTATTCTTTGAGCGTGTTAACTCACATGCGCTAAATTTACCAAGACCATGATATGATTTAAAGTGACAATTAATCATCATTAACCTGAATTTAGGGAATATCATGGTAGATGTTAAAAGCTTACTTAAATGCGATATGAATTTGCTGCTTTGCTTACACGTTCTGATTGAAGAGCGAAGCGTGAGTAAAACGGCAGAGCGACTCTTTTTGAGCCAGTCTGCGGTAAGTAAACAGCTCACCAAACTCAGAGCGTTGTTTGATGATCCGCTGTTTGAGCGCGAATCCAAGGGGCTATTCCCAACCCCTAAAGCACTGGCATTAGCGCCTAAGATCCACCAAATCTTGCTGCAGATCGAAAAGCTGACCGTTCCCGAAGTTTTCGATCCTAAAGACAGTGAGCGTACCTTCACTATAGACCTTGTCGAAACTGCCTACACGGCGATTTATCCGCACTTTATGCCGACAGCGCTTGCCGATGCGCCGCACATTACTATCAACAGTTCAACGTGGAGTAGTGACAGCTTTAAACGTTTATTAAAGCGTGAAGTTGATTTTGGTATCGGTATTTTCGAGTTGGATGAACGTGCTTCTACCCACGTGCAATGTATCCCTGATGAGTTGGATTACGTTGAGCTATGTTTGGATTATTCCGTGTGTTTGATGCGAAATGACCATCCAGCCTTGCAAGAAGAGTGGAACCTTGACACCTTCTTGAAGTATCGACACATACAGTTGGTGACGGGCGGAGCGGGCGACTGGCTATTGATGGAAGTGCTGAATTCTAAGCAGCTTGAAATCAACAAAGCCGCTAACGTGTCAGACATCACCAGCGCTATTAAGCTGTGTAAGCAAAGTGATTTGTTGATGTGTTATCCATACAACTCGGTACGCGATTACATTGATAGCGGTGAGTTGGTGATGAAGCCCGTTCCGGTCGATTTAGTGCCAGGAGGCTTGTTCTTGTTATGGCATAAATATTTCGACTCAGAACCGAGCCATAAATGGTTACGTGATTTGATCATCGAACAGACTCGATAGCTGAGATGTTTCAGGTATATAAGCCCTTGAAATAAAGAACAAACGTAATTATTTGATAAAAAGTTTCACTTTATTTCGTCTTTTGGGATTAAGCTTCGTCTTATTCTGGGTGCTATTTTTATTTGTAAGATGAGATATGACAATTCCACCATTATCACAACAGATTATTGAAGACGCGTGTGAGTGGGCGATCATGCACGGCGTTGCGTTCCGCCAGTCAGATAATACCGCTAGGCATTGCCCTTTCAGTATTGCGCCAATGACAATGGAACGTGAGGTTTATGAACACTTGCGCCGAGTGACTCCGCTTATCACTAAGCTGATTAGCAACGTGTCGGAAGATCATGATTTTCTGCAGTCCTCATTGAGTGATATGGCGCAAGCCGAACCATTTTTCGGTCGCTTGATGGCACTTCATCAACAAGCTCATGGCTGTGCGGATGAACGCTTGAACCCAGCTCGTCAGCCATTGTTATTGATGCGAACCGATTTTATGGACGATCGCCAACATGGCGCAAAAGTGATTGAATTCAATGGTATCGCTGCAGGCATGGCGCCTTTTGGTCAGCGCGCAACAGAATTTCACTCGTACATGCAAAACCAATGGCCAGAAACGTATAAGAACTGGCTAGAAGACCCGTCGGCAACACCTGCAGAGAACCAAGGCTTAACGCAGTTGGCTTATGGTATTGCAACGACTGCAAAGCAAGTTAAAGCGGACTTCAATGAGCAAGGCAAACCAGTTTTCTTGATGGTGGTGCAGAAGAACGAAGACAATGTGTATGACCAGCACTTACTTGAAGTCGAGCTACAAAAGCAGGGTGTTCGCACGGTTCGTCGTACTTTCGAACAATTGAGCTCTCAGCTTTCAACGGGCGATAACCAACGTCTTCTGCTGCAAGATGTCGGCGCTGTTGATGTTGTGTACCTAAGAGCGGGTTATCAGTATTCAGACTACTGGGCACCCGAGCTTAATGAATCCGTTTGTTGCCATACGCTAAGTCAGACGCGTTTGTTCATTGAGCAACACCATGTCGCTGTGAATGCCACATTCAGCCAACAACTAGCAACCAGTAAAACCATGCAAATGCTGCTGACCATGATGCCTGCGTCAGAATACGCACGCTGGGGTCTAACGCTAGAAGAAGCCGAATTGGTGAAGAGTGTTTTAGCCGATATGAAGCCAATCACCAGTGAGTCGATTGAATGGTTCAACACGCAAGCGAATAAGCAAGAATGGGTGTTAAAAAACCAAGGCGAGGGTGGCGGCCACTGTGTATTCGGCGACGATATCAGCGAGCAACTGAGCCAACTTAAGCCAGAAGAGTACGACGCATGGGCATTGATGCAGCGCTTGTACCCACACGAACGTGACGTACCGACCATCGCAGTGCGCGACACACAACAAACACTCGTAACAGATCTAGTCAGCGAAGTGGGTCTATTTACCGCTTACTATCAAGGTAAGCCAGTGACCGAACTGGACGGTTATGCGGGCTACTTGATCCGCAGTAAGCCAGCCAGCGAAAACGAAGGCGGGATCCACAGCGGAAAGGGTATTCTAGATTCGTTGGTGTTGATTGATTAACTCAATATCTCTTAATAAAACCAGAACCCACGTTCTGGTTTTTTTGTATTAGAACTAAGTCAAACTCAAGAGTTTGGATTACAACAATCACGCTCCCTGCTTGTTAAAAGCCAGTGGTGTTTGTCCGGTTTGCTGTTTGAAAAAGGCAATAAACGCGCTGTTGGATGAGAACTCTAACTGATGCGCCACATCGCCGACTTGTCGGTTCTCTGAGAGCAGTTCAATCGCTTTAAACAAGCGCCACTGTTGTCGCCATTCTTGATAGGTCATGCCTGTTTCTGCTTTGAACAATCGAGTAATCGTTTTGGTGCTTGCGCCAACTGAGTTCGCTAATGTCGATAATGCAGGGGCAAGAAAGGAAGTAGTTCGAACTTGCTTACAAAAGCTTTTAAAGCGGCGATCTGTGGGTAGCGGCAAGATGAACGAATGCTGATTGGCACTGTAAAATTCTTCCCAGAATAGGTTGGCGGTGTTGGTGGTTTGCTCCGGTGCGATGTTCCAATCCCAAAAGGCCATCTTATTGATCAGCGCTTTCAAAAGCTCGTTTACTTCGACAATCTCAATGGCCTCTGGGCAGGTGTAAATACTACTATCGAAATAGAGCGAGCGATAGGCAACCACGTTGGTCATTTGCGCTCGGTGCTTGGTATAGGGCGGGATCCACACGGCTTTGGTCGGCGGTAAAATGCAAAGGGCGTTTTCTAAGGTCAAGGTGATGCAGCCTTGCGGAGCATACAGAAGTTGCCCTTTAACGTGGTGATGTATGCCCGAGTCATGTTTGCCTAGCTCTGCGGCAATGCCAATTACAGGCGCGGGTAAACTGTCTGCATCAAACTCGGTAGTCTCACTAATTAATGCCATTTGTCCCAATCTTGTTGTTTTTGGTTTTAATGTTGTTAACGAGCCAAGGTTAGTTTCCTCTAGACTTCGCGTCAAGTTCACTGGTCTTGGAAAAATGATGAAAACAAAACCTTCTTTATGGCAAATGGTGCTGCTGTTGATGTTCCCTCAAATCGCAGAAACCATCTATAGCCCGACTCTGGATTCAATATCGAAATCCTTTGATGTCAGTTACACACAAGCTGCTCAAACTCTATCGATTTACTTCTCTGCATTTGCGGTGGGTGTGGTGGTATGGGGCGTGCTAGCGGATAAATGGGGACGTCGTCCCACCATGTTATTGGGGATGGGATTATTCGCTTGTTCAGCACTCATTGCCATGCAAACCGACAGTTTTACGTGGTTGATGATAGCAAGAGCGATGGGTGCTTTTGGACTTGCTGTTGGCTCTGTCGTCACTCAAACCATGCTTCGAGATGCTTTTGGCGGAACAGAGCTAGCCAAGGTATTTGGTTACATGGGTATGGGGTTGTCGATTAGCCCAATCATCGGATTGTTGCTAGGTGGTCAATTAAGCCAAGCAGGCGGGCATCAATATGTGTTTATTGCCTTATTTATTATGGTATTAGCTTTGCTGGTACATAGCTTATGGTCACTGCCTGAAACACAGCAATCTAAGCAGCCGTTGCAATTGAAATCACTCAGTATTCACATGATCAAAGACGGCGGTATTTGGGTATCGGCACTGCTTGTCGCGTCATTCAACATTGCATTGTTTTCGTATTACCAACTGGGTTCATTTACCTTCTTACAGCTTGGATTCAGCATTGAGCAGTTTGGTTATAGCGGCGTGGTGCTTGGGATTGGAACCTTGTTGGGAAGCTTGGTTAACAAAGCGCTCTTGAAGCGACAAGTATCATCTATCTCTTTGATTAGCTTAGCGGCAGGCCTTCAAACATTAGGTGCGGTGGGTGTGTATTTTTCACAACACACGATCTGGTTCTTGCTTCCGATGATGCTGGTGGTTATGGCGTTTGGTATTGCGATCCCTAATGTATTGAGCCGTGCGTTGGTGCGCTATCAATCTCAAGCAGGAAGTGCAGGCGCACTGTTTGGTTTGATGTATTACACCTTGATTGGTTCAGGGCTTGCTTTAGCAGGAATGATCCAAGATCTAGGTGTGGTGCTGGTACTTTGTGGTACGTTATCTGTGCTGGTGACGATACGCAGTCGACTCTAACTCAAACGGTAAACCTCTCATCTATATCGATAAATTCCGCATTCTATTGAGTGCGGAATTTTTCATTTTATTGATTCGTAAATTAGGATGTTGACATGGGTAGAGTGATCGTTCTACCCTGTAGGTAGAACAATCATTCTACCCTTTGTCGGGTATTGAGAGAGCACTATGTTGAGAGAACAGATTGCAGCAAGCCTTGAAGTAGCGTTCAGCCAACAAGGTTTTGCTGAGCCGAGCGTTGCACAGTTGAAAACCGCGTGCGGTGTGAGCCTAAGAACCCTGTATAAACACTTCCCTTCAAAAGAAGCGATGATTGTTGGTGCGTTGGAATACCGACACCAACGCTATCTCGATTTCTTATTGGAGGCGTCGCCTGAGGCTGGATTGGAATCTGTCACTCATATCTTCAACAAGCTCCAACAATGGTTAGAAGAGTATGCGCCGCATGGGTGCATGTCGATGAATGCGATTGCTGCGTTCCCAGATAATGAACTTATCAACCAAGCGGTTACGCAGCATAAAGAACAAGTTCGTTTGCTTATAGGCAAGCAGAGCCTGCGAGATGATCTCGCGACACCACTGTTTTTACTTCATGAAGGCGTATTAAGCGCGTGGCCAGTATTGGGCGAAGAAGCGGTGGCATCAGCACAGAATATGGTTACAAAATTACTCGAGGAAACACGATGAAATTCGAACTACCAAAGACAATGAAAGGCGTAGAGATGTTGGGTCACGGCGGAGCAGAAATGCTTGGCTACCGCGAAGATATCGCGGTTCCTCAAATCGAACCTAATGAAGTGCTGATCAAAGTGATGGCGGCAGGCGTTAACAATACCGATATCAATACACGAATCGGCTGGTACTCAAAAAGCGATGACTCAGACGACGCAAGTTGGTCGGGTGAAGCGTTAAAGTTCCCTCGTATTCAAGGTGCTGATGTGTGTGGTTTCATCGTAGCTGTCGGCAATGAAGTCTCTGCTGATCGTATTGGTGAGCGTGTGCTTATCGAACCTTGTTTAACCGAAGTGTACGGACGAGATCTGCCACAGCCATGGTATTTCGGCTCTGAGTGCGATGGTGGCTTTGCTGAATACACAAAAGTCGCAGCGAAACACGCTTATGCGGTGAACAGCACTATGTCGGATGTTGAGCTAGCGTCTTTCCCATGTTCTTACTCGACGGCAGAGAACATGCTGACTCGCGCAAATGTAGCTGAAGGTGATCGCGTACTTATCTCTGGCGCATCGGGCGGTGTCGGTTCGGCGGCGATTCAATTGGCGAAAGCGCGCGGTGCATACGTGATTGCAATTACTAGCCCAAGCAAGAACCAACAGTTACTTGAATTGGGTGCTGATGAGGTGATTGCTCGTGATGCTGATTTGGTGGAAGCATTAGGTGTAAGCAGTGTGCATGTGGTTATCGATTTGGTTGCCGGCGACAAGTGGCCAGAGTTTCTTGACGTCCTAAAACCGCATGGCCGTTATGCTGTATCAGGGGCGATTGGTGGTGCGATGGTCGAGCTCGATGTTCGTACTCTGTACCTGAAAGACCTTAGCTTTTTCGGTTGCACGGTTTTAGAACCGCAAGTATTCCAAAACTTGGTTAATCGTATTGAAAAACAGCAAATCGGCGCGATTGTCGCGGAGTCTTTCCCATTGGCTGACATCTATACTGCACAAGACGAGTTCTTGAAGAAAAAGCACGTCGGCAAGATCGTACTAGAAGTAGCAGAGCGCTAACTTTAGTCAGCTTCACTATTTAGATTGATGGAAGAGCGAGCAAGCTTTATTTGCTCGCTCTTTTTGTTTCTGGCGAATGCTGGAGGCTTGGCTTAACAAATCATTGAGTAACAGATCCTATACAGCTGAAAAATTAATGATTCATTTATCACTGTATGGTTTATGAGTCGCCTGTGCGATAATCACCGCCGTTATATATCCCGATCTATGTTGTATTCATCTAGGAGCCGTATTGATGTTTAAAAGGGTATTGCAGGCACTATTTTCCCCTTTCGTTACTAATCAAAGTAAGCAAAGTCATTCTTCAAAAAGTGTCTCCCAACAAGCTATCTCTCAACAAGCTATCTCCCAACAAAGGACCTCTGAGCAGGAAAACGTTAAAGCAGAGCAAGTCACGCCTCGCTCTTCGATCTTTGTTCCGCCTTCGTCTGCTCAGCCATCATCATTAATTGTCGATAAAACGATAAGCCTTCACGATGGCGAGTTTCTTGATTATCTGTTTGGAGAATCACGCCTGAGAACAGAGTCAGACCCGTTTAGCGACTTTGTGGCTTGCCAAATCGAACGTTTGATTCGTTCTCCGAAAGCGCTGCTTAATGAGTTGCCTGTTATGCCAGCCTCTGTCACGACACTAATGGGTGAACTACAGAGCGATGAGTTTGATGTCGAGGCACTGTTAAGGGTGATTGAGCGAGAGCCAAGCATGGCTGCCGATGTGATTAAACTGGCTAACAGCGCCTTCTACAAGCGCAGTGAAAAACAAGTTACCGACTTGAAGACCGCTTTCCTAAACATGGGTTCACAAGGGCTAATTGAAGGCGTGGTGAACTCTTACATGAAGAACTTTACGCCGGGTAATAACATTTACTGGCGTCATTTCGGTGAGAAGATTTGGAATCACAGCATCCAAACCGCGTCTTTTTCTAAGGAGCTGATGAAAGAGTCACAAGCTCAAGAAGACCAAGCCACAGCCTATTTTGTTGGCTTGATTCGTAATCTAGGCAAGATGATCATCTTCCAAATGATGGTCGAAGCTTTTAAACATGTTGATCCTTCTGTTCCACCGAATTCGTTAGCATTGAAGCGTTTGATGAACAGCTACTCTATTCGTTTGACCTACACCATTGCCAAGTTTTGGGAAATGCCGGAATCGGTGCTGACGGTGATTGGATACCAAGAATCGAGCCGATACCAATGCACACCGCTTGGCCAAGCCGTGTTTGAGGCTAACTACCTAAGCGAGTTGAAATACTTATTGGAAGAGCAGGCGATTGATATTGAGCAGTTTAAAGCTCGATGCAAAGAAACATTGATGTCACCAGCGGCATTCAAAGTGGCTAACCGCATCTATCAAGAGTCCGAATTAGCATTGGCAGGATAAGCTAGTGGCTTAGGGCTTCGTGACCAAGGAGCTAGGGATTAGTCGTGTTTATTCTGGATACTGTTTTTCAGCAGTAGACTGTAAATGGTCTTACGAATCAGTAAGACCATTTTAGTTTTGAGTTGACTGTATTTTGTTTTGAATTGATCGCAACAGCGGTTTAGGGGATTTCAGCCAGCTCCTGCTTTAAGCTATCGATCTTGCGCAGTTCCTTGTCGATTTTATGTTGGTACTTTTGGACCTTATCGGCTTTGTCGTCTTGTTTAGCTTCTTCTAAGTCGGCTCTGTACTCGGCCAAATCTTCTTCATTGGATTCGATTTTTTCACGGAGTTCGTCTTTCAAACCTTCGTTGGTGCAGTTCTCTTTCGCAGCTTTCAGTGCGGTGGTCAATCGCTCGACTTTGTATTGATTGTCGTACTGTTCCGCTTTCTTGATTTGGTATTCGATCTCGCAGAACTTCTTCTCACAGCCTGTGAGCGCATCGCATTCAGTGCTTGCCATGCTGTTAAATGAAAATGCACATAGAAACAGCATTGAGCCTTTTAGATGTCGATTCATGATTTACCTTCTAATGGGTCTGTTGAATTTGAGTCGAGTTCCCTCGTAATCTAGCACTCCCGTTGTTTGCTATTGGCAGAGGAGTGTTAAAGATAAGTCTTTGTGCCTAATGATTTATCTCTATCAAGGAGTGGTTCAGATATGACTAATCCATACCTTTTCGAGATCGCACCAACCGAATCCATTCACTTGAGCTCCTTGTATCTTTTCTGATACCTCCAAGTTAAATGCCTCCTGTTTGAGCTCAACCACAATCCCGGTTTCATCTAGCCAATGTCTAAGTTCTAACAGCCTATTCATTGCTCGATCGATGTCTGGCTCGCGTCGAATTGAGGTGATCCCTTGCCCAATCGTATTTAGCCTCTCTGCGGCTAACGATAAGTCTTCAAAAGGGAAACGAGTAAAGAAGCTCAACCATGAAGAGAAGGTGTCGTTTTCATCAATAATGCTGCACAGCGCGATGTCTTTGGTCGCCGTGTAGTGCCCGTGTTCGACATTGGTTTTTTGATCGCCAGATACAGACAATTGCTTGAAAAGCGCTTGGCATTCAGAGGTGTCCTCAACAGTGAACTCACGAGTGGTTTTCGACAGCTTTGGGTTTTGAATCTTAAAGAAGGTTGAACCGCAATTCTGTAGAACTGAATTGCTCGCTCCACTTACCGTGACCGTTTTCTCTGGCATTTTGACGCACACTTGGTTTTGCGCACATGCCTTAGTTTGTGACCATTCAGGATAAACCCAAAGCTCGACTCGATTGAGAATAGGTGCGCTGTGTGAATAGGCACTGTTACGGTTTAACCTCAGCATCTTGCTTGAGATAATCTCCAACGCGAAAGCGCCTGAGCCAATTAGCTTATCTTCTGATGTGTGCTCAAATATCGAAGCCTCAGCTCTAGCCAGTAATCGAGGCAAATGCCAATCAGGCTCGCTCAGAGTCACTTTTATCACATCGCCAGTGACAGCCGATACTTCAACAATATGTTGGTAGCAACGACGCCAGAAGTTGCTCTTAGAAAGTGAATCGAGACAACGCACTATGTCTTGGACTTCAAGCGTTCGACCGTTATGGAATTGAACACGATTACGAACTTGGAAATGCCAAACGGTAGCATCTTCATTAGGTTGCCACTGATAAGCCAAGTCACCAGTCAGCTTCCCTTGTTGAATTACGGTGAGGCGTTGGCAAATTTGCATCACTAAGAAACGTTCAGTACGTCTTAGCACACGCTGAGGGTGGAGTGTCTCCAGCTCTCGGTGAAAGGGAATGTATGCGACATTCTGTGTTGAATGATTGTTGCTGCTCAGAAAGGCTTGTAACTCAGAGCCAGCGTTGCGGCCATTGAAGCTTAAGGTGTTAAACACCTGCTCAATATTGCCTGAATCTGCTTGGCTTTGGGCGTATTGGTAACACGCTTCAATCGGCTCAATCAAACACGTAAGCTGCGCCTTTTTGTTGCGCCCCGAACTGGCTTGCCATTCAATCCAGCCTTGCGCTGTCATTGCTTTTAATAGAGTTTGAACGTGACGCTCACTCACATGCAGTAATGCTGCCAATTGGCTGACTTGGCAGCGTGATACTCCAGGCCCAAAAGCCTGAAATATCTTTTCGTACAGTTCAAGCTTGCGCTTAAGGTTGCCCAATTCGAAGTCCTAAATGTTAGGTTGAGTTAAATGTTGGTAGCCAGCATCAATGAGTGCTTTTTCCATGGTATCCAGTACCTGGGCACTTACCTTTGAGCTTAGAATATCAGACTGCGTTTTTCCCTCTAGCACCAGCTGTGAGAAGTGTTCGATTTGATATTCGAACCCATTACCTTGAATTGGGTGCTCGATGATGAAGGTTTCATTCTGATATTCGACCTCGATGTAGGCAGGGTTCCACCATTTCTCTTGAATCGTGATGGTGATATCTGGGCCAGTTAATCGCGCTGCGCGTGGAAGGTCGCGCACTGTCGATGCCGAGATGGTGGCGTTGATCTCGCCGGAAAACTGAAAGCAGGAGTCGGTATCAACGTTCGAACCCTCATAAAGGCTCGACATATCTACTGTAGGGCTAGATGGTTTAACTCCAAGCGTGCGGCATAAATCGTAGAAAAACCACAGCCCGTAGACGCCAACATCGAGCGTTGCCCCACCAGCCAAGTCCGGGTTGAAGATAAACAGTTTAGGATCGTAGTTGTGATGGTTACCAAAGCTGGCTTCTATCGAATCAATCTTAATCTTGTTGTTGGCTAAGAATGACGTGAGCTCACGATAAGCAGGGAACACGACGGTCTTCATCGCTTCTAGCAGCATCACACCGTTTTGTTCGGCGAGGGCTTTCATCTCTAGCCAATCACCAAGGTTGGTGAAAGCAGGCTTTTCTACCAGAACGTGCTTTTTATGGCTTAGAAACAGTTCAGCTAAAGGCTTGTGATAAGGATGAACTGTGGCGATGTACACCGCTTGAACATCTGGATCTTGAGCCATGGCTTCATAAGATCCATAAGCCTTGTCGCAACCGAATTTATCAGCAAACAGAGTGGCTCTTGAGTGATCTCGTGCTGACACCGCATAGAGCTCGCCATGTGAGCAATGCTCGGTGAGTGCAGTCGCAAAGCGGTTAGCGATGTTACCTAATCCAGCGATGCCCCATTTAATCTTGCGTTGCGTGTTGCTCATTACTTACTCCAAATCTTTGCTTTGTAATAAGTGTACTTAGAGTTGCCCAATACAAATAGAGAACAGATTTCTCAACCTGTTCTCTATTTTTAATTAGCTTGTTTTAGTCGTGCATGACTAGCCTTGTATTGAGCGCTTCCAATCAGCTAAAGCCTGAATGTGTTTTGGCCCAATACCGCAGCAACCACCGACAATATTTGCACCCAATGCGTGCCAGCGTTTTGCGTAAGCTAAGTAACCTTGGCCATCTAACTCACGCATTTCTTGAAGCATGTCGTTAGCTTCATGTTCGCTGCTGATCGGCGCAAAGTTGTTTGCATAGACACCGATGTCTAAATCACAGCCTAATTCATCAATCACTTGCTTAGCATCGATGATGGCTTGATCCATCACTTCCGGTACCGAGCAGTTAAACATAATGCCTTTCGCGTTTGATTGGCAGGCCAATTTGATGGCGTCTGTTACGCTCTCACCTGAACGAATGTTGGCAGAGTCACCTTTGGTGTCTTCCAAGCTAAAAGCGAAGTAACACGGTTTATCGGATTGCTTAAGTACCGCATGAATGGATTCGAATTCTTGCAGGCTACAGATGGTTTCGGCGAGCCAAAGGTCGATGTTTGGATCTTGTGCATCGTAAAGGGTTTGAATGATTGGTGCTGCTGCTTCTACCTTGAACAAGTCTGGTCGGTAGCTGCCAAATGGAGGTGGAATCGCACCTGCAACTTTAACTGTGTGAGGTGCATTGTCAGCGACTGCTTTAGTCAGCTCGCCAGAAAGCTTTGCTAGCTCAAAGCCTCGCTGTGCGAAGAGCTCTTCACCCAAGTGAAAAGGGACACACGCATAGCTATTAGTGATCAGGATCTCAGCACCTGCGTCGACAAAGTTTTGATGCGCTTGACTGACAAATTCAGGTGCTTCAATCAGCGCTTGAGCACTCCAAAGCGGTTGAGAAAATGGAGCTCCAATTTCTTTGAGTTCTCGGCCCATGCCGCCATCAAGTATGGTTAGTGTTTTCATATTCAATACTATCTAAACAATTGCTGAAGTTCTGCCGTCACCATATCAGACAACCTTGTCAGACAGAAGCCACCAATACATTGTGTTATCGAGAAAAGGTGTCGGACTGTTTTGGAGATAGCCACGGCATAATTTAGATCGCTCTTTGCCAATAATGTGCACCACCACACGCATCAACATCTATACGCATGATTAGCATATTTGCTATTTTAGTCAGTAAGTTAGAGCGGATTACTGGCTTATGAAGTATGACCATACTATTTTGGTCTACGGCATGAAGACTAGAGTGGTTTTTAGCTAAGTCGATACCGTAGAAATAAGAATAATCAGACATGGTGCCTCCGATGCATTTAAGTACCACATAAGTGTGGAAGAGCCTCGGTAGGGGGAATTCATGTCATTCGTTATGTGTAATCATTGGAAATAGAGAAAATGATGCTTTCAAAGTCGTTAGAAGAATCTCTTAAAAAAGATGATCTTAGAAATTTGGCGGTAAATCTTGCCGAAGTTGGTATAGATGCAATTTTAGATAACGGAGTACTAAGAGACATACCGGTTCTTTCTAGTCTTGTAGGTGGTATCAATGCGATTGGTAGCGTGCGTGATGCTCTGTTTACGAAAAAGCTTATATCATTCCTTTCTGAGTTGTCTGATATTCCAGTAGAACAGCGCCGAAGTATGATCGATTCAATTGATAACTCGGATGACTATAAAGTAAAAGTTGGAGAGAAGCTTATCTATATCATAGAGAAAGCTGAAGACCACTATACGAGTAAAATCATTGCAATATTCTTCTCTGAGTTTCTTGTCGGAGAAATTACATACAATCAATTTTTAAAAATCAGTCGAATTATCGATAGTATGTTTATTGGTGATTTTTTAGAGTTTGCTAGTGAGTCGTCAGAACCGATTGATTTTAATTCTGACAATA
The DNA here is from genome assembly GCF_024347595.1 of Vibrio pomeroyi. Lineage (NCBI taxonomy): Bacteria > Pseudomonadati > Pseudomonadota > Gammaproteobacteria > Vibrionales > Vibrionaceae > Vibrio > Vibrio pomeroyi. The sequence goes on from NZ_AP025507.1 coordinate 470,915, forward strand.
CATTTATTAACACTGGTTTAGTCGATGTATATTTTGAACCTGTGGTAGTTAAAGATAGCGATTGCTACAACGACTGTGAGAAATACGAAACGAGTGGAGGTGCGAGCCTGTACATCACTTCTATCGGTGAGATTGTAAGGTTGGTACTTAAGGGAAAAATTACACATAACAAGAAATTCAAGTAGATTCTCAATGCTTAGCGTTAGTTGCCCAGAGGAAGTAATCAATCCATAGGGAACTTTTGTTTCTGGTGGAGCACGCGCATAATTCGGATAATGTCGCCTTCGATCCAATAGGAGACGATCATCGAAATCTCAGGAATTATCAGTAATCGTCCACGAATACCGTCTCTCTGTACACCCATCAGAGGCTGATCAAGCAAGTTTTCTACTTTTGTTTCAATGAGGTTGTCTGCGTTCTCTGCCGCATCAGGGTTGAAGTCATAGATAAACTCAAAGATCCTTTCACGATCATTGAGTGATTCTTCTTCCCATAAAATCATTGCTTACCTCGATTACGGATTCTGGCTTTGCGTTCTTCCATTCGAGATTTAGCCGTTTGGTGTTCAACGAAAACGGATTTTCCTGAGTCAAACTTCTCAAATGCTAGGTTTACTTGTTCAGTTAGCCATGCATCGTGAGATAATGTTTGTCTTTGCTGCTCTGCGAGTTGCTCAGTAAGCTCACGGCAAGCACCACTCAGTGTACGACCTTGGCTCTCAGCCATCTGTTGAGCTAGGCGTTTTGTTTCTTCATCAACACGAAATTGAATTCTAGTGTCCATGATGTATTCCTTTATTAGTGTGTGTACAAATGTTAGCACTAGCCTTTGAGATGGGCAACTAACAAACACTATGGCGCCAATAACTAACTTTTGGTGTTGTTTCTATCTTATATAGTCTTATCTATTATCAACTATTTCAGAACGTTAAATGGTAGGCCACAACAATCTGTAGAGGAAAAGTGCATTGAAGTTAAGGAATAAACTCGTACGTTACCCGCACATTGATGTTGATCGTGCGTTTGAAAAAGAAGATGAGTTATTGCAGCAAATACAGGCTGGTGACATTGGACAAGCGTTGATGTTGTGGCAAGCAAAAACGCCGACACTTGTTTTGCCTGCAGGTAAAAAGTGGCCAGTGACTGCAGAGTCTAGAAAGCAACTCGAGTCACAAGGTTGGCAACTTACTTCACGTAAAACGGGTGGCGCTCCCGTTCCACAACTGCCTGGGGTCATTAACCTATCGCACATTTACCATTGGCCGAGCGCTGAAGCCTACAACATCCAAAAAGCGTATCTACATCTGTGCAATGTCTTAACCCGGTTTTTTAAAGAATTAGGTGTCGATGTAGATGTGCACGCAACCCCCGGTTCTTATTGTGATGGCGACTACAACCTTAATATCAATAAACAAAAAATAGTGGGTACTGCTCAACGTGTATTGCTTAAACGAGGGGGCGGTCAAATCGTACTTTCACAAGCTTGTATCCTATTAGATGTCGACTTAGACAACATCGTTGCTCCCGTGAACTTTTACAATCAAATCTGCGGCAACCCAACCGTTGTAGAACCTTATGTTCATACACTTTTATCTGAACATGTAACGCCCTTGCCCAACGTAGACTCACTCTTTCAGCAGTTAAGCCAAGCCTTTATTAAGCACGCATAGTGCCGGCCTTTCGTTAACGCCATGCTAATTTGTCGATGGGTGAACCATGTCGATGCTATTTGTTATCACTAGTGAACGCATCACGAACTTCAAGCTGTTCTTGGCGGCTTTAGCGTAGGGCTTCGAACCTAAAAACTAAGAGATACGTTAGGCGCTGCTGGACTTTGATTATTCCATAATATGGAGTGGCAACGCCTGTCGTTTAGTTTGTTTACGTCTATCGTTATGAGTTAAATTGAGCGACTACCAAGCAAAGGTCTTAATTACGTTTTGTTTAGTGATCGGGTTGTGCGCGATGTCTTGATTGATCTTGTCAAGAAACGGCTTGCGCGCTTGAGGAAGCATCCCACGCATCGGCGAGATATTGTTCCCGTGATCGCCCCAGTAGTAACAGTCGAAGTCCTCTAAGTTTTCGAGCAAGTACTTCTCTTCTTCTAGAATCTGCAATGGTGTTGGTAATACAAATTCGCCGCGCTGCACTTCTTTCTCCAATACTGAGCCCGGTTGAACCGCCAAAGCCATCGGTGCAATCGCATCTGGCTGCATGATGTTCAGCAAGCTGGTGGTATTAATCGCATGTTCTTTTGAACGTTCACGACCACCAAGGCCAAAGATAAACGAAGCCAGTACCTTGATGTCGGCTTCACGCGCTAGGTTCATGCCTTCAATAGCGTGCTCACGTGTCATGCGTTTCTTAATACGCTCCAGAACAATAGGGTCACCTGACTCCAAGCCTGAATACGCCATGCTTAAACCTGCCGATTTGATCTCTTTCAGTTCCGATAAGCTCTTACGACGGAAGTCATTGAAGCCTGAATACAGAGAAATATTCTTGATCTCTGGGAAGGTGATTTTGATGTAATCCAGAATCGAAATCAGCATCTCGGTTCGGATTGCCATCACGTTACCATCGACCAAAAAGATAGATTCTACATGCGGGTAGATCTTTCTTGCAGCATCAATATCTTCAAAAATGTCTTTGATGTCTCTTACTTTGAAACGCTTATCATCAAACATCGTGCAGAAGGTACATTGGTTGTTGCTGCATCCCAATGTTGTCTGGATTAGTATGCTCTCTGCTTCCATCCAAGGACGATAAACTTTGCCTTCAAAACGCATAAATGCTCCTCGGCCTTAGCCTGTATTGTTTCGACGAGGACAAGTCTAACAATCTGCATCTTGGGTGATAATTGGGCAAAGCAGGGAATCAGTATTAAAGAAATTTTAATAATCGAATGAGCACACAGTTCTTGATTTAAATGGAAGAACTGCGTGCTCGGATTAGGTGGTGTTCGAGGCTATTTGTTGGGGGCTATCTATCAACGTGTTAGCGGAGAATTATGAGTGTGCGACGCACAACTTCTCTTCGAGTAATTGGTCAAGCACCGTCACCAGCTTGTGGTTCTTGGTGTTGTCTAATGCGTCTGAGTGCGGGTCTTTAAACAGCCCTGAGTCATTGTCAAAATATTTCCCAGAAGCGTTGGCAAACTCTTCACTGAGTGCTGCGCGACACAAGATATCTGCACCAATCGCCAGATCATTACCATCAACGCCATAAGCATCTTTTACTAGCTTGCTGCCGAGGAAAGAGGCTGGGTTTACAGGGATAACAGCGGGGCCATTCTCTAATCGAGAGTTAGATAAGGAATTGGCTAATTCAATGGACCACATTGTCAGTGCTAGCTTACTTTGTGCGTAAACCGGACCGTCTAGTTCGCCTGCATTAGGGCTAGTTAGTGCGTCTAAATCTACGGATGCTTGGGCTGCTGAAGATAGGTTCACGATACGACCTGTCGCATCAAAAAGAGGGAGCAGCTTCTGTGTCAGAAGATAGGGCGCAATGGTGTTCACCACAAAACGCACATCAAGATTATCAGGAGTGGTGACGTCCGACACCTTGTAGACGCCAGCGTTGTTGATGAGTATATCGAGTCGCTTATGGTTGTTTTTGATTTGGGTCGCGAGCTTATCAACATCGGAGAGCGTCGATAGGTCGGCGATGTAGCTTTCGATGATGGCGTTCTTAGACAGGCGAGATAAAGCCGTCACGACTTTGTGGACCTTGACTGGGTTGCGGCCATGAATGAGAACGTGGTGTCCTTGCTGAGTCAGCGCTTTTGCGGTCTCTAAACCAATGCCATCTGTGGCTCCTGTGATCAGAATTATTTTTTGCATTTTTGATCCTTCAAAAAATAGTTTGAACAACGTTATAACAAAGATTAATGACACATAGTTGCATTTGGCTCACAGGCTGAAGACTCAAATGTGAGTCTATGGGACAAAAAGTGGCTAATTTTAAGATAAATGGGTCAGCTTTTGGCTGACCCAAATAAGAGAAGTGAACGAGCTATTTGATGTCTTGAACGTTCATAACCAGAGTTTCCCAGTTACGTTGGTTTTCGATATCGTGCTCTAAGCCTTGCTCATCGGCAATTTGGAAACGCTTAACCGCAGGGGTTTTGCTGGTTGCTTGGTACAGCCAGTAGGCTTCTGCTTTTAGTGCTTCTTCGATAGGCTTGTCGATGGATTCGTACACCGCTTGCTTACATGCGTTGATCGATTCAGCTGGGAATTTTGAAATTCGTTTCGCTAGCGTATCAACGTATTCACCGATCTCATCCGGCTCTAAAGCCTTGTTGATGGTGCCGTACGCTTCCGCTTCATCTGCATTAAAATCTCGAGCGCTCAGGATGATTTCGAGTGCACGACCTAAGCCAACTTGGCGAGCCATACGTGATGCACCACCACCACAAGGAAGGATGCCCATGCCCACTTCCATTTGCATAAATTTGTACTTACCACGAGCAGCGAATCGCATGTCACAAGCTAGTGCAAATTCATGACCTCCACCTCGTGCGAACCCTTCAAGCTTGGCAATGGTGGCTTGCGGTAGTTTGCTGATGCGCTCTAATACTGATTGCAGGTCGAGCAGTTTTGCTTCTTCACGAGACACAGCTTCTGTCGACATGTCTTTTAATAAATTGGTGTCGTAGTGACAGACCCAAATTTCAGGATTTGCTGATTGGAATACCACAACCTTGATGTCGCGGTCGCGCTCCAGTCGCATTGCTAAGCCATTTAAATCGGCAAGCATCTCTTGCCCTTGAACATTCACAGTACCGAAGTCAAAAGTGACGGTAAGAATCCCATCTTCGGCTTGAGCTTTAAACGTTGTATAACCTTGATATGCCATTTCCATATTCCTTCTGAAAGATTTCATTTCAGCCTATTCGGTGGTGAATGCGGCCTAAATTCAGGCTAGCTAGGAATGCTCAAACCAACAATTAACCATTAAACGAAACACTATTAACGAATTATTAAGAGTGATTCGTTGGTTGCAAAACATTGCAAATTCAATGGTTTATTTTGACTTTGTTGTTTTGGTGATGCTTACCAATTCGATTGTTAACGAAAACTAAAAACTCATTCAGCCTTTAGCGCTCTTATTATTTCACTCTGGCTTCGTATACTGCTCAACTAGGCCATTAATGTCCCACACAACAGATGAGAGTGAACCGACCTATGTTGATGCGATCCGCGACTTTGAAAACCATTATTGATAAAACGCTGCCCCTGACGTTGGGTGTGTTTGCGATCATGATGGTGCAACTGGTCGACTCGATTTTTATCGGTCAACTTGGGGTCAATGAACTGGCGGTTCACGGTATTACTTTGCCATTTCAGGCGGCATTTACGGGTGTTCAAGTGGGTATTGGTGTGGCGGCAACGTCTATTATATCTCAGGCGGTGGGGGCAAAAGAGCAGCGTAAATCGACCTCAATAGCCACGCTGTCGGTTGGATTCGGCGTCACAATCATCGCTTTGATTTGCCTCGGGTTAGTGGTTTTTGGCGACTCTGTTTTTGCATCGTTCGTCAATGATGTGTCTGAGGCGCAATACCAATCTATGTTGTCGATTTTTAACGTGTATTGGCCGCTGTGGTTGTTCAGCGCACTGACTGTAGCAGCGCTTTATTTGGCAACCTGTGTTTATCGAGCAAACGGTGATACCAAAACGACGGGCAGCATGTTTTTGGCTGCCAGCATTATTAACCTGATTCTCGACCCTATTCTGATCTTTGGTTTGGATATGAGCATCGCGGGTGCAGCGATTGCGTCCAGTATTGGCTACGCATTCGGTGCGATTTACATGTTGGTTAAATCACGAGGTAAAGGGTGGTTTGGCTTTAATGGTGCGTGTAGTGACCAGATCAGAGGCTATAGCTTCGAGTTAATTAAGACGGTCATTCCTACCACGGCCAATCAAATTCTACCTGCGGTAAGCGCGTTTGTTTCCGTGCTTTTGATTGCTCGCATCGGCACAAGCGAGATGGCTTTTTGGAGCCTATTAGCACGTGTCGAAAGCTTTATGTTGGTGTTTTCACTTGCTCTGACGATGTCGATCCCTCCAATGATAGGCCGTTACTTAGGTGCGCAGCAACGATGTAAAATACCTGAATTATTGAATACTACCGCGAAGTTCCTATTGATTTTCCACACCGCAATGGCGGCACTGTTGGCTATTTTTAGTGGTTGGATTATTCCTGTGATTTCAGAAGAGCAGAGCATTCGAAGCTGGTTTGAAGTGACCTTGTTGTTCATACCATTTAGCTATGGGCCATTGGGACTTTGTATGTTGGTGGCTTCGGTGTTTAACGCATTGGGTGTGCCTCGCAAAGCGTTGAGTGTGTCCTTCTCTCGTCTGTTTGTGTTCTACATTCCGGCGATATGGTTAGGGGCGCTAACCGGAGATATGATCAATGCGGTTATTGCTGCGACCATCGCCAATGTTTTAGCGGGCGCTTTTGCATGGTTCAAGCTTAATGCCTATATTAAAGCTCACATTATTCTTCGTGTCGCTGCTGCCAATAAGCAGTGTGCACTCAGCGCAGGCTAATAAATATTGATGAATATTGAACATCTAAAATTGTTTGTGCGACTCGCATCTACGCACAATATCAGTCAAGCCGGACAAGAGTTGGGCTTGTCGCCTCCGGTTGCCAGTATTCATATTGGCAAGCTAGAAGAGAGCCTGGGTGCTCGTCTTGTGCATCGCACCACGCGAAAGGTATCTCTTACTGAAGAGGGCATGGCCTTTCTCCCTCACGCTAAACAAATTTTGTTGAGTGTGGAGGCGGGTGTCGCGTCGGTCGGAACCGGTAACGAACTACCAAAAGGTGTATTACGAATATCCGCTCCGTCATCGTTTGGTCGAATGCATGTTATGCCCGCGTTGAAAGGCTTCTTAGCTAAGTATCCTGATTTGTCGGTCGATATTTCACTGAGTGATTCAATCGTGGATTTGGTTGATGGTGGTTTCGATGTGGCGATCCGTAATGCCGAGCTGCAAAACTCAAGCCTGATCGCTCGTAAGCTTTCTACGGATAAACGCATTTTGTGTGCGTCGCCAGAATACTTAGCAGCTCATGGTTATCCTGAGACGCCAGAAGATCTCAAGCAGCATCAATGCATTAATCAAACCGGTTTGGAAGGTTGGACATTTGATACGCCCGAAGGTGATATCACCATCAAGAAAAAGGGCGCGATTCGTGTCGATCATGGTGAAGCGGTAAGGGATGTGTGTGTTGATGGTTTAGGCATTGCGATGTGCGCGTCATGGATTGCTTACAAGCAACTAGCTGAGGGCACATTGGTCGAGGTGTTGCCGGATTACCCGTTAAAAGATGCGGCTGCGATTTGGGCGGTATACCCGAGTGCTCAATTGCTTGCGCCTAAGGTGCGTGTCTTTATCGATTACTTTGTTCAATACTACGGTTCACCATCTTATTGGGATTGCGAAGTGAATGGTCAAACGCAGTAAATTATTCAAGCGCGATGCAATAAACAAGAAAGCCCCGACCAAAGGTTGGGGCTTGTTTTTATGTTCTTTATAGAACGTTTTTTCTAGCTAACTGCTTGTTGTTTTTATTAGGTTTAATGTATCGGGCGTTTAATGAGCGTGCACAGCTGAATCTTGGTATAGCTCAGCGTCTACTTCTTCACCTTTATTCGGGCGTGGGACAATCTCAAACGAGGTGTCTGCCTCAGTCAGTGAAGACAACAGTTTGCTCAAAGACGACTTGTCACCTTTCACGCCTGCTTGTCCTTCTTCTAACAGCTTATTGAGTGTCGTTTCTTTCAACACGATGTCAGACACGTCTGATTTATTGATGATCAGTGTGGTGTCAGCCTCTTGCAGTTCGCTTACTTGAATGTTGTTTAGGTTTCCGTTCGACATTTCTACGTAGTAGAACTCTTTCACGTCAGGCAGCTGAATGTTCATGGTGAACGGCGTGTCTTGCGCCTTCAATGAATCCACTTTTACCGCTAAGTAATCCAGCAGGTTCTCGATAGTCATGTTCGCCAATACATCCGGAGAAGCGGTTTTCGGCGCGCCCGGTTGTGTGCCGATACGCAGCTCTTGTGCACCTGTTAGGTAGATGTTTCTCCAGCCCGCACCTTCAGATTGGTAACCTAGCTGTTCGTAAGTATCGGCCAGTAAGCCACGTGCGACTTTGTTTTCTGGCTCTGCTTGAACAACCTTGTTCAACGCCGTTGCGACAAAGCGGTATTCACCTTGTTTAAAGTCTTGCTGCGCTTTTTCAATTACAGCGTCGCTGCCACCCATGTATTCCACAAATTTGACCGACTCAGGATGAATTTGTAGCGGGTTCAGGTTCGCAGGGTTCATATCGAAGTAGCCAAGGTACATGTTGTACACCGCGCGAGCGTTATGTGAGTAAGTACCGTGATAACCATTGGTGTGCCAAGATTGTTGAATGCTGTCTGGCATCACTTTGTAGATCTCATCGCCGATGTCTTGCAGAACCACGCCGTTATTCGCTAAGCGAAGGGTTTGGTTGTGAGTAAAGCCGTACGCGTCACGCTGCATTTTTAGGTAATCAGAGATCTCTTGTTCGCCCCAAATTGGCGATGAGTGAGAAGCAAACAACACTTCAGTTTCTTCACCCCAAGTCACCAGCATTTCGTTGATTTTCTTAGACCACTTCAAGCCATCACGCACCTTTGCACCGCGCAGCGTATACAGGTTGTGCATGCCTTGGTAGGTCAACTCACCTGTCCAAAGTGCCTTCATGCTTGGTATATACGTCACCATTTCAGACGCGGCTTCAGTGCCCGATGCATCCATGAATTGCATTTCTAGACCATCGATAACCAGCGTCTCAATTTCTTCGTTATGGTTGAGTTCGTAATCTGGCAATACGTAAGTGATGGTGCCCGTCGACAAGCCTTTCGCGAGTGCCGCATCCACAATACCGTGTTCATGGCGATTCAGTGTCGCACCATATTGATAAGCGGTACGGCGAGACATCGCGTTACCCGCTAATACGTTTTCATCTACGATTTCTTTAGTGATGTTTTTAGAACCGTACACTTTTACATCTGGGTACGCTTCTTTGATCGCTCTCGCGCCACCAAAGTGATCGGCGTGAGAGTGAGAATAGATCATCGCGACGATAGGTAAGTGACCGCCGTCAGGGACATTCTTTTGGAAAAACTTAAGTGATTTCTCCGCGGACTCTTTAGTAAGTAGCACGTCATAAGCGATCCAACCGTTGTCACTGCGGATGAAAGAGATAGACGCTAAATCGGCACCGCGAACTTGGTAAACCTTACCTGGGACAACCTCATACAGGCCTTCGGCAGCTTGGTTCAATACCGCTTGTCGCCACAATGATGGGTTCACTGAATCTGGTGCTTTGTCGGCGTTGGTGACACTGGGTTCGATAAAGTTGAAACTGTTTCGGATGATATCGCCAGTTTCTTGGTCGAAGCTCGCGATCAGGCCTCTGTTGTTATTGTCGAAGGCGCGCGTGTCTGAGTAGTTCAGCGTTTTCGCAAACTCTTGGTTGGCTTGTGCCGTCATCTCGGTCGCGTCTTTGCCACCTTGATCGCCAATCTCACTAAAGTGTGCGTGGTCGTGATTCGCTGCAATGGATGGGAATGCCAGAGAGATTGCAAGGAACAGGGATGCGTTCTTGAAAGTACGTGAAGTTGTCATTAGAGCCTCTTCAATTCGGATTTCGTTTCGATGAGGAAATTGTATGGCTAACACATATAGTAAAAAATAAAGTAAGCTTTATTTAACACATCACGAACTGTTATGTGTTGTACGCTTTATCAGTGACCTATTGAAAACCGAACCTTGTCGTATGCTCGATACGACTTCAAGCAAACATGGAGAGTAGCCGTGAGTGATGTTGAAAAGTTAGACCTGAATTTACTGAGCGTGTTCTTGGAAGTGTATCGATTAAAGTCGATTACCTTAGCCTCGGAATCCCTTGGTATGACTCAACCCGGAGTCAGCGGTGCATTGAAGCGACTGCAATCTCAATTGGATACCGACCTCTTTATTCGCGAAGGGCGTGGGATCACTCCGACCAATGCGGCGGTACAATTGGCAATCCGAGTTGAGCCGGCGTTAGAAGGGATAACCAGCGCGGTCAGCACACTAAAGCAGTTCGATAATCAGCAACATCATGTGTTTCGCATTCTGGTTAACGAGATCGGTCTCACCAAGCTTCAACCTCTTGTTGAGCAAGATGATACGTTGGGTAATATCTCAATTGAGTTCAATATGGTGCCGAATAACGAAGAAGAGTTATTGCAGAGCTTGAGCATGCAGCAGGCCGATTTGGCGATCGATATTCACTACCCGCAAGTGAATGGCTACATGAAGCAACCTGTGATTGAAGATGAACTGGTGCTCATTGCCAGAAAAGGTCATCCTAGAATCAATGGTTCGGTGACCGAAGAACAGTATTACAACGAGAAGCACATTACTTTTCGGATGCGTCGTACTCGTTTGTATACTGCGGATTATTTCACTAAGTCGCCACTCAAGCAGCGTAAGGTCAGCGCAGAGTGTGACTCTCTGATGACCATGTGTGTATTGGTGTCGGGCTCAGATTGCGTAGGCAGTACATCGCGTGATTTTGCCAATCAATTTGCAGAAGCCTTCCAACTGCAAGTGCTCGATCAACCGTTTGAAATTTTGCCAATGCAGCAATACATGATTTGGCATAAGCGAACCGATGTGAACTCGGCTCACCAGTGGCTGCGAAACAAGATTCAGCAGTACATGAACAAGTCTGCAATCAGTTAAATTTCTAGACAACACTTATAAAAACGGCCTCGAAAATGAGGCCGTTTCTGTATCTGATTGTTCCACTTTTATTGCTTTAAAGGCGAAATTGATTCGAGTCTAGCTCGCTTTTTGTCGACGCTTTTCACGTGCGTTTTTGATCATCTGAGCCGGCGATAAGCCTGTTACCAACATAGTACCCGTGATAACAAGAATGGAGCCAACCACTGTGTTGATACCAATCGCTTCATCTAAGAACAAGTTCCCCCAAAGAATACCAAACACTGGAATCAAGAAGGTGACTGATAGTGCTGAAGGCGCACCAAGTTCATTGATGAGGTTGAAATAAAGTAGGTACGCGAGCCCAGTACACACAGCGCCCAACAAGATGACCGACGTGGTAATCGTGAGATCGGGTGCTTCTCTCATCGGAATGAAGAACACAAATGGTAATACGATTAACACCGCCGCCCACATGCTGCCGTGTGCGTTATTGAAGGCTTCTACTTTTGGAGCTGTTTTGGTGTAGTTAGAGGCGATGCCGTAACTAAACGCAGCCATAACTGCGGCGAAAATAGGAATAATCGCTTCTTGTCCTATGTTCATCGCATCCCAACCGACCAACACGCATACACCCGTGACACCGATACCTAACCCGAGTAAGACCTTGCTTTCAAGCGCTGTTTTTGTCCAAATCGCCCCGATGATCGCGGCCCAAATTGGCGCTGTGGAGTTAAGAATGGCAAGCGTCGACGCATTGAGTGTTTGAGCCGCATAAGCGAAAAACAGAAAAGGAAGCGCGGTGTTAAACAACCCAAGAATGAAAAAGTGTTTCGCGTGAACATTAAAAGAGAGCTTCCTTTTCAGATAAAAAGAAACCAAGAGTAGGGTGATTGCTGCGCATAGAACTCGCGCTTCAATTAGGACTGCTGGGCCTAAAGGATTAGCCGCAATTCTCATGAAAAGGAACGAGCCTCCCCATATTGCAGCTAGCATGATCAGTTTTAAAAAGCTCACAGTGTAAATCTCGGATTGTGTAAAAACCCGACTATGGATCAAAGCTATGTATTACACAAACTTAGATGTTAATACTGTGCAGCTAATTGTTGTTATTTTGAAAATTAAACCGCTCCTTAAATAGGAACATAGTTGATGCATTCTGTTCTGTTTATCCTTCCTTATTTGGCGAGTAATCTAGTGTCATACGTAAACATTAGGTGATAGAAATGAAGATTGAACATATCGCGATTTGGACTAAACAACTCGAAGTGCTTAAACGCTTTTATGAGGATTACTTTGGTGCGACATCTAACCAGAAATACCACAATCCAACCAAAGGCTTCTCGTCTTACTTCTTATCTTTTGAGAGTGGTAGCCGCTTAGAGATCATGGAAATGGATTCGGTTCCTGAATCGAAAGATGACATCTATGATCAATTCACCGGCTTCATTCATATGGCTATTTCATTGGGTTCAGAGCAGGCTGTCGATGAACTGACACGCCGCTTAGTTGAAGATGGATATGAGCGCTTAGATGGGCCAAGAAGAACAGGTGATGGCTATTATGAGAGCTGTGTACTTGATCCTGATGGTAATCGCTTGGAACTTACCGTTTAATGTAGAGACTTAATGGAGTTACTCATCTACGAACGGAACTGAGGTATTACAATGATGAAGCGTGCTGTGACTTTTCTTTTTAGTCTTGGGCTTATGAGATGTGCTACCTCAGAACCGGTTTATGAGCCAGAGACTGACGCTAAGCCTGAACCATCACAGCCAATAGGCTACCTCGGCTTTAAAGCTCACCAAGAGTGGGCGATTAAGTTCAATGACTGCACCGTTTATGATTTAACCGGTGCACAGCCTTACCAATGGTTTGATCGTACTTCAGAGTCTGTCAGTTGTTATACGTTTAAGCCAACCGATGCTATCGCCCCTTTGCTGGTTTACTCCAATGCTGACTTCAATAGTAATAAACTCACCCCGATTAATCGCTTCCAAGAACTGCAAGTATCAGAGTCAGGTTGGGGCAGTTTTCCTATCGTCTATGAGACAAGCGGCACCAACTGGTTGAGAGTCAAAGAGGGTTGGATTCACCTTACTCTCGCCGATCAAACGCTCGTACAGTTCTATCCTGGCACTCAAGACCAATCAGCAAAATCACAACACGACCAGTATTTTGAGCAGCATTGATGTTGGGATAACAAATAGCCCCTATCAAATGTGAAGGGGCAAATTAAGTCGTGAATTAATGAGCTTTCTTTCGCTTGATTACAAAGGGCATAACCGCACTGAAAACGATCACTGCTGCGCCAATCAAAGCTAAGTTGTTTGGTAATTCCGCGAACAACAAATACCCAAGAATCATCGAGTAGATCATCTGTGAATATTCGACATTCGATACCACGTTCGCTTCTCCCCACTTGTAGGCAGTGACGCCAAACCATTGGCCGATGGAAGAAATCACGCCGACCAATACCAACAAAGCGAGTTCAGACCATGTTGGCCATTGCCATTCAATGATCGCAGGGATAAGTGCGACGGCTCCAACAAAGATCGCTTGATAAGCCAGCACCACAACCTTAGATTCGATATTCGCCATTTTTCTTACGCAGATAGCGGCAATTGCTGCGCCTAATGCAGCCACTAAGCCCGTTCCAACATAGAACAGAGATTCGCTCTCTAGGGTCGGCTGTACAACCAACATCACCCCAGTAAATCCCACTAATATGGTTGTCATTCGTGCCCAACCAACGTTTTCTTGTAGGAACAGACGGGAAATGACCGCCATAAACAATACCTTCATGAAGCCTAACGCCGTTGCGTCGGCAAACGGAATGTTACTCACGGTTAAGAAGCTAAAGTAGAGCGCGATGAAGGCTCCAGTGACGCGCCATACATGCATCGACACCATCTTAGGATTGAGCATCGCATCCATGTTACTGACGATAGAAGGCATCAGTAGGGTGACAAAAACCAGCTGTCGGAATAGCAATATCTGGAAAATATCGATGGTCTGGCTGAGCTCTCGCACAATCACGCCGACTAAAATAAACAGCGCGTTTGAGATTAAAGCGAGTGTAATTCCTTTTGCGGGATCGGATAGTCCATTAAAAAAAGAAAGCAGCGGCTGAGGGACTGCAAAGGAACGATGGATAGACATAACACACCTCGTGATAAGTGAGTGCAGAGCATAAGCCCTACACTGGTAGACAGGTCAACAGATGGGAATAGTAAGCGAGCAATACCCCATTGAAGAATCAATGAAGGCATTGTTAGAGGCCGCTGGTTTTCATTTGCCAGCGATACAGTGAGTCGAGGTCGTTATTTAAAACGCAGTTCTGCCCAACGAGCCAAACCTGCGGTCACCGAGCCGAAGTAATTACCCGCAACGATAGGCGTGCTCGGTAAAACGGATTGAATTGCGTCACGTAAAATAGGCGAACGAACCGAACCGCCTGTCATGTAAATCACATCCGGCTTAGTTTGGCTTTGGGCGAGAGCTTCTTTTACTAAGGCTTGGATCTTACGAGTTGGGTCAGCAATGGCGTCTTTCATATGTTCACTTAACATCGGGATGGTTAGCAGTTCATTTTTTAGGTCGATACTTGCCTCGTAATGCGCTTGTTCACCCAATGCGATCTTTGCGTTCTCGGCTTCTTTGATTAGGCCGTAACCTAAGCTGTTCTGCTGAACCTTTATCAATCGAGCGAGTTTCTCTGGCACCAGAGATTCACCCATCAAACTCTTAAGTTCGATGAGGTTATCGCTACCGTAGAAACGTCGTTGAGCTTGTACATCATTGATGGCGATAGGGTTCCAAAACTGAGTAATTGGAATTGCCAAGCCTGATTTGCGTAAGCTGTGGATACCAAACTCAGACATAAAGTTTTTAAAGGCGACAAAAATATCCAGATCATTGCCGCCGATCAGTTGGCCTGTATGACCAAGTAAAGATTCAGAACGCTCAACTTTTCCGACCCATTTAGGTCCCATGCGTATCATCGAGCAATCGGTGGTGCCTCCACCAATATCGACGACCAACACATTCTGTTCTTCAGCTAACGTTGATTCGTACTCAAGCCCTGCCGCAACAGGTTCAAATTGAAACTCAACCTGTTTGAAGCCTGCGCGAGTCGCTGCTCTCTCTAGAATGCCTTGAGCTTGCAGGTTGGATGCGTCACCGCCGCGGCCTTGAAAGTTAACCGGGCGACCGATCACCGCTTGAGTGATATCTTGTTGAATAGATGCCTCAGCTTGGCGTTTCACATTCGCCATCATGGCGCAGACCAAGTCTTCAAAAAATGACAGTTGTAAGTCTCTTAATCCCATAGTGCCAAGGAAAGATTTCGGTGATTTAACGTAGTAGATCTCTTTTGGGTCTTCTAGATAAAGATCGAGTGCGGGTTGTCCGAAACGTACATCGTCTGCTTGAACGTCAATGCCTTCATTGCGGTTCATCTTCATTGCGCGACTCAAAACACTTTCGCCGATTTCACCAATCGGTTTGATGTCCAAACAACGAAACAAATACTCTGAAACTGTTTCTGCGGTTGGCGCACTCAACGTTGAAGGGATGTAGTAGTCATTGCCCACTAAAGGGATCTGCTTTACCTCTTGATTCACCACTTGAGCAACCGAACAATTTGCGGTTCCGTAATCAAATCCAATAGCCATAATCTCTACCTCATCTAACAGTTTTACGTGGTTCACAGGCCGTATTTGAGCCAGTGAATTGCTTGTCATGCCACAAGCAAGCCGCGCAGTCTAAAGCCTACACTTGTAGACGGGTCAAACATGATTGTTGGAATATTTTGATAAGAGGTTTGGGCAGCGCTATCTTGAGGTTGAGGCGTTAAGTGTTGATACTATTTCGATAATTGATTCGAATTCAAACTCGGCGAAACATTGGCGTCTATCTTGGCTGTAAGTGAAGTTGTATAAATAGCTGAATATGGCGCGCCAATGTTTCGACATCTGGTATGAGATGGTCTTTTGATATTGGGGTGGTAACCATAGAGCTAACTGGTTTAAGTAATCTTGGTGCCATTCTGTGCCGTTGAATTCAAGGTTGGGCTCTTTGTTTTTCGTTAGAGGGCATAGAGTGATATCCCAATAGCCACTTGGGTATTGCTTGGTTTGAGTCGACCAGTTTTCTCCCCACCAACCAATACTCTTTTGCTCAATATCAGTAGTAGAATTCTTTACCGAGGGTTTTGTGTATAGGTAATAAAGATTGAAGCGACCAGCCACTATCTGTTGGGTAAGGTTGGTGATGGCGCCACCGCGAATGAAACTCTCGTGTTCTAGAAAGAAGTCGAATTGGTGATGTTCAGGCAATATTTTAGACAAACTTATCCAATGGGCGTGGGCTGCATAGACGGGACGAAGCACGCTTCCTTCATTGGACTGGCATTCTATTTGATAGGCGTAACCTAATTCATCAAATTTGCTCCGAGAGAAGATTTTGTCGTAAGTCGCCTGAACGGTTGTTAAAGGTGAATTTGATGATTCATCAGTTGCTTCGACGGAGTCCAAGTAATAAAGCCCTGCGGGACTTTTCTGTGTGCCATGTTGGTAAAAGTTGTCAGTGTCTAAAACATGGAAACCATACTGACTATCGGTGGTCGACAGGTTCCAGCATTTTAGGGTATTGCCTTTTCCTGAGCGCGACAACAACGTGAAGCTTGAAGTATGCAAAGACACGAGGCTTTCGGTTTCGCTGAGGTATTTTTGAATCAGTAGTTGATTGAACTGTTGCAGCAACTGAGCCAACTGTTTTAGGCGAGCATAGAAAAGTTTGCTATTGAGTTGAGATAATCGTTGAAGATCTTTAGGTAAAACGCCAGAAGTCAGTAGGGTTAACAAAGGTTGTAGTGCGCTACTGGTCTTGTGTGGATTGAGTAGGCTGAACACCGCTGAGCATTGGTTGCATTTAACTCGGGGAGTGCCGATCCTTGTGCTCCCATAGGCGCTAGTTTCGGTGTGTTTTAAGCAAGTAGGACATTCAATATCAGCTAAGTGGAGTTGATTAGTTTCAATTTGCTTCGCTAAAGCGAGGATCGGTTCGTTTTCCAGTATCGGAGTAAATGCCCCACACAAGGGGCATTTATAAGATGCGAAGCCTAATTGAGAGCTGCGCTGATAAAGGCTTAGATCAGGATTAGCTAGGTTAAAACAGTTATATGTCTTACAGCAATTGAACTGGGTTCTCATGAGCGTTGTACCTGCTAATCCTGATACATATTTTATAACGTTGGTTGTGGGATATCTCTGTTACTGACGACTTACATCGATTTGACGACCAAGTTCAGGAACTGTGATGCTTTTGTGCTCTTGGAAGCCTTCAATCAGTACTTGCATGACCGGATCTCCGTTCGACAGTGTTTTGCCTTTATTAAATACAGTGTAACCATCGCCACCACTTGCCGCGTATGAATATGTCGCAACTTTGTACTTCTGATTCTCGGATACGGGCTCGCCGTTGATACTCAAGCTAATCAAACGCTCACCTTCCGGTTGTGTACTGTCGTAAGTGGCTTTAATCCCTGAGAATTGCGCCAGACCGTAAGGTAATGTGTAGCTGTATTCAAGCAGCTCTTGAACGTTGTCACCCGTGAGTTCAACCACAGTTAGTGTGTCAGTAAATGGGAAAAGGTTCATTACATTTTCACGAGTGACGGCACCTGGATTTAGGTCAACACGCAGGCTGCCTGAGCTGATCATCGCGATGTCTGCTTTGCCTGCATCTTTCATCAAATCAGCCACAAGGTTACCAATATTTGACTCTCGATAGTAACGGCGTGATGCGGCTTTATCTAGGGTAGAAAGCTGATCTGCTAGTGTTGGGTGAGCATCGCGAATTTTCTGAATCAATGCGTAAGTCGCTTCGTCACGCTCTAACTTAGCAGATTCAACGGGAATCAATTTTCCCCCTAAGAATTTCACATCATGCTTTTCGGTATCGACAGTAAATTTGGTGTAACCAAGGTGCATGCCTTGACCAAAGGTTAAGCCAATAACCGTGCCTGTTTTTGGATGAACGACTGGTTCAACTAAACCATTGTCAGAGTGACCCCCGAAGATTACATCAACGCCTTTGAGTTTTCCTGCCATTTCGTAGTCTTCATCGAATCCGCGCTGAACTTCTGCGTCGGCTTCTTTGTCTGTTTGCATTGGAGCCGTCTTGTTTTGGTGCGTGAGTACCACGATCATGTCGACATCATCGCGGATCTTATCAGCCCATTGTTGAGCGATTTCCGTAGGATCTTTGACGGTTAGCCCTTTACGGTTTCCTTTCCACATTGTGTTGTAGAACGCATCAATCCCCATGACACCAATCACGCCGATTTTAACGCCATCACGCTCAAGGATTGTGTAAGGTTGAGCAAACATCGAATCAGAAGCTTCATGGAATATGTTCGCATTGAGCACAGGGAAGCGAGCACGAGGCATGGTTTCTACCAGTGATTCCCAACCGTATTCGAATTCATGATTACCCAGTGTGATTACGTCATAACCCATTGAGTTATATAGGTCGAAAGGCAGCTTACCTTTCGATTTTTTAGAGAGTGCGCCCGTATAAATATCACCAGCGTCTAATAGGAAACTGGTTCCTTCCTTAGCTTGAACGTTTTTGATCAACGTCGCCAAGTAAGGAATACCTCCAATCAACTCAATGTCATCATTCCAGAACGCGTCTACGGGTTCGTAAACACTTTCAATATCGTTGGTATGAAACAGAGTGATCTCTTTTATTTCGGCTAGGGCTGGCATTGAAGCCACTGTCGTTAATACCGAGACAGCAAAGCATAAAGGTTTCATTTTAAGGTTTTTCATAGCGTGCTCATGTCAGTGAAGGAAACGTTTGCCATTTTAGAGAGCGCGAGTGGGATGAGTGTGCGCCAAAGCACAGTCCTTGGTCTAGATTGATCCTGGAAACTAAGGAATTACCTTTTGAGTTGGTTTGAATGAAAAGAGTCGATTGACAGGTATGAGCTCAAATCAATCCTAAGTTTGATCAAAAAAAGATCAAAAATGCATTGTTGAAACCGGTTTCATTCTGTATCTTTACTTTTATTGAAATCGGTTTCAGAGTTGTGATTGCTTCTCTAATCCTGATCTTTTCACGAACAACTTGTAGCGAGTAATGGTATGAACAACGAATTTCCAAACGATTTTTTATGGGGCGGTGCGGTTGCGGCGCATCAGCTTGAAGGCGGCTGGGATGCGAATGGTAAAGGTGTGAGTGTAGTCGATGTGTTAACGGCAGGCGCTCATGGTGTTCAACGTCGAATCACCGATGGTGTCATCGACGGCGAAAACTACCCAAACCAAGTAGCGGTTGATTTCTACCATCGCTACAAAGAGGACATTAAGTTATTCGCTGAGATGGGCTTTAAGTGTTTTAGAACCAGCATTGCTTGGACGCGTATTTTCCCGAATGGTGATGAAGCCGAGCCGTGTGAAGCGGGTTTAGCGTTTTACGATGACCTGTTCGATGAGCTGTTGAAATACGATATTCAGCCAGTCGTGACGCTGAGTCACTTTGAAATGCCTTACCATCTAGCCAAAGAATACGGCGGCTGGATGAACCGTAAAGTGATCGACTTCTTTGTTAAGTATTCGACCACGGTGATGGAGCGTTATCAGCACAAAGTGAAGTACTGGATGACGTTTAACGAGATCAATAATCAGATGAACACCTCGGCAGACATCTTCGGTTGGTTATGCTCTGGCGTGAAGTTTCCGCAATGCGAAAAGCCGCAAGAGGCCATGTATCAAGCGGTTCACCACCAGTTTGTTGCGAGTGCCTTGGTGGTTAAGAAAGGTCACGAGATCAACCCAGATCTTCAGATCGGTGCAATGTGTGCGATGGTGCCTTTTTACCCTCGCTCTTCAAAACCCGAAGACATCATGGTGGCGCAGCAAGCGATGCGTGATCGCTACTTCTTCTCGGATGTGATGGTACGTGGTCACTACCCAAGCTACGCAAAACATGATTGGGCCATCAAAGGCTTTAATATCGAAATGCAGCCTGAAGATGAGCAGATCCTAAAAGAAGGTAAGGCCGATTACTTAGGCTTTAGTTACTACATGTCGAACACCTTGGACTCGTCTTCTCACCAATCTACTGATGAAGCGATGGACGGCGGCCATCAAAACTCGGTTGATAACCCGTTTATTAAGTCGAGCGACTGGGGCTGGCCGATTGATCCAACAGGTTTACGTTTCTGTTTAGCTTCTCTTTATGAGCGTTATGAAGTGCCATTGTTCATCGTTGAAAATGGTTTTGGCGCGGTCGATACCATTGAGGAAGATGGCAGCATTAATGATGACTACCGCATTGCTTACCTTGGCGACCACATTAAAGAGATGAAAAAAGCGGTTGCGATTGATGGCGTTGACCTGATGGGTTATACCCCTTGGGGCTGTATCGATTTGGTGTCGTTCACCACAGGTGAGATGAAAAAGCGCTACGGATTCATTTACGTAGATAAGCACAACGATCAATCTGGTTCTTTAGAGCGCAAACGCAAGAAGTCGTTCGAGTGGTATAAAGGCGTGATTGCATCTAACGGTGCCACTATTTAGAATGCCTCTGCTGCGTCGTTATACGTAATATGAAGTTACACGCAATATGAATGAACATTAAATTAGTCGGCTTATGTCGGCTAATTTTTTATATAAGGAAAAGAAGCGAATGGTCACAATGCTTGATGTCGCGAACCGCGCGGGTGTATCTAAATCGACGGTTTCTCGTGTCTTAAATGGCAAGAATATCGTGCGCCCAGATGTGGTGAAAAAGGTCTTTGATGCGATTCAAGAAACGGGCTATCGACCAAACTTGTTAGCTCAGCAACTGGCGACCAAGAAGACCAACTTCATCGGCTTCGTTATCACTAATGAGCTGTTCAACGGCCCTTACTTCTCTTCCTTGATGTATCACGCGGCTTCTTATAGCGAAAAATCGAATCACCAACTGGTGATCACCGATGGTAAACATAGCGCTGAAGACGAAAGAAAGGCGATCAATTTCCTACTCGACATGAAATGCGCGGGCATCATCATCTATCCGCAATGTTTAACGGAAAGCGAGATAGCTCAGATTATCGAAAGTACAGACACACCGATTCTGGTGCTCAATCGCGAAATGCCTTCGAAGCCTGAGCATGCTATCACCACAGACCATTATCAGAGTGCTTGTTTGATGGTTGAACACATCATCGAGCAGGGTCATACAGAGATTGCAGTGATTCGTGGTAAAGCAGGCTCTTCGACCGATGAGCAGCGTTATCAGGCCTATCAAGATGTGCTCACTAAGCACGGTATTAAACTGAACGAATCTAAAGTTGTTCAGGGCGATTGGACTATGGAGAGTGGCTATCGTGCCGCACAAGCTTTAGTGGAAAACAAAGCAAGCTTCACTGCGATTTTGTCTGAAAACGATGATATGGCGATTGGCGCGATTAAGGCGTTAACAGAACTGGGTTATTCATTACCCAAAGACATCTCTATTGTCGGCTTTGATAACAGTAAAGTCGGCGCATTTTTAACGCCGAGCCTTACCTCGGTGAGCGTGCCATTGGAGCAAATGACGCAAAAGGCGATTCTGCAAATCGTCGGTGAAACTGAGCAAGCACAAGCCTTGGATACGACGGGCAGTTTAGTGATTCGTGACTCAGTCGCTCAGCGTATTTAAGCTCAATTAACAGAGAGTCGATTTCATATTTAGCCTACAAAAAGTGATGGGCTACACATCTCTGAAATCGAGCTCAAACCTTGCTTACTCCGTTTTATTAGATGTGCGATATTGCGTTTTTTGGTCGATGTGTTGACCATTCTTAGGTAAGTAATGTGAAAGAGTAGGTAAGTAACGTGAAAACAGAAAAACAAAAAATGCTGGCTGGTGAGCCTTATTTAGCATGGGATGAGCAGCTGTATGGCGAGCGAATCGAGTGTCGTAAGGTGCTACAAAAACTCAATAACAGCATTCCAGATACCGAAGAGTGGCGCACGGCGATTGATACGCTGATCCCAGATTCGGAAGGTGCCTATTTAGAGCCGCCATTTCGTTGTGACTACGGCTCAAACATCAAACTGGGTAAGAATTTCTACGCCAACTTCAACTGTGTCGTGTTAGATGTCGCAGAGGTAACGATTGGCGACAATGTGCTGTTCGCGCCTAATGTTCAGGTGTTAACTGCAGGACACCCGCTAGATGTAAAGAGTCGTGTTGACGAAGGTGTTGAGTTCGGCACTCCAATTTCGATTGGTGACAATGCTTGGATTGGCGCAGGTGTGATCATTTGTCCTGGCGTGAACATTGGTAAAAACAGCGTGATTGGCGCTGGCAGTGTGGTGACCAAAGATATTCCAGACAATGTGGTTGCCGTAGGTAACCCATGCAAAGTTTTGAAAGCGATTGATAACGCTTAAGCACCCATCTTAGGCCTATTTGATTTCCAATAGGCCTAATCCCTTCGTTTGCTCTTCCTCATAACATGTTTTGGTATTTAGCTTTTAAGTGTATGAAGTTGTTTAGCTGCCTTTGAGAACATACTTCTTAACCATTGGTGGGTTGGATCACTGCTACGAGAAGCATGCCAAAACATAGATACATGCAATGTATCTGGCAAAAAGTCACAATTTATCGTTTTCAAGTTTGAATGAGCGATGTGGTTGTTAATCAATATCTTAGGGAAGATTCCTATATAGTCGTTTTGCTCAATAATGGGCAGCATTTCTGCGATATTGTTTGAGTACCATGCAATATTCCTTTGTCTCAATATACTGTCGAAACTAAGCCCTTTATATAGCAAGTAAGCATGTTTTTTGTTGGGAATAGCATGGACAACGTGCCTCTCGTTTAGGAAATCTTCTGAAAAAATATGGGTATTTTTGATTCTTGGGTGGTCCTTTCTAGCGATGACACAAAGCTCAGATTGCAAAACGGATTCGGAGCATAGCTGATGATATTGACCATAATCGACATCGAGGGTCAAATCATACTCGTTGCGCAGTAAGTTCATCGTATCTTCTTCTGCTACATGTGCTTCACCTTTAATCGAGACAAGTGGAGCTTCTTCCCGAATCAGCTTCGAAATAATGGGCAATATACTTAACCCAAATACGCTAAGTGCTGAGATCCTAAATTGACGATCGCAACTTTTGGGATCGAATGAGCGGTATTCAGCGGTAGTGAGTTTGATATTTTCGACAGCTGTGGAGAGGGTAGGGTATAGACTGTGTGCCAGTTGAGATGGGCTGATGCCATGACTTTCACGCAGAAATAAGGGGTCATCAAATAGTATCTTAAGTCGAGCCGCATTTTGGCTGATGGCTGATTGGGTCACACCAAGCCTTTTTGCTGCGCCACTAAAACTGCGCTCTTCCATGATGGCAACGAATGTTGGGATAAGGCTAAAGTCAGAAGGTTTCATTTTCGAACATGTAATCGGCATATTAATGATTAACTTATACCGCCTATCGTGCTAAAAATCATTGCCGTTATGGTGTAGTGAGACTTTATAAGCGTTCTTTATTCTTCTTTAATTACTTTGATTTTATATTTTGATTTGTCGTGTAATTATAAAGGGTTAAATGGAACTCTCTACTAAGTTTCGACCTCTGTTTTTGGCTTGATACAACAATTCATCGGCACAGATAATAGCCTCTTCAATGGATTGCCCTGTCGATAAGTCGACTAGCCCTAATGATGCTGAAACACCCCCACTGACTTGGCTATGTAGCTGATGGTCGCTCGATATCTTTGCGCGGATACGATCGGCAAGCTTTACAATATCAGACTGTTTTTCCGTCTTAATTATGACAATAAATTCATCGCCACCGATTCGATAACACTCATCGTGTCTTCTGACGCTTTCTAATAATATTTCACTGACTCGAACTAAAACACAGTCGCCTGTGTGGTGGCCGTATCTATCATTAATCATCTTAAAATGGTCAAGGTCTATGGCGATAACGCCGACACATCGAGGGTGTTCCTGCTGTTGGCTTTGTGCGATACGCGAGCTTGCACCTTCAAGGTAAAGCCGGTTTTTTAGCCCGGTGAGAGTATCTGATTCTAGTGCTTGAGCAGTTCGGTCCTGATAGCGAGAAAATGCCTGCATTAATACGTAGAACAATCCCAGTAGCAGAATAACTTCAATGAGATTTTTCTGTGACCTTATGATCTCAATAACTGAGGTTGTCATGTTGTCGAACACTAACAACTTCGCGTTCAACTGGGGCAGAGGGACTGTGATTAAATGAAAATATCGATTGTCGTCTGAATTTAATCTGAAGAATGGCAAGTTCCCGAGGTGCGTCTCGGTAAAGTGGAAAGTGGGCTCAGCATCTAATTGAGTTGAGCTATTTGAGCTATTTGAATTGCTTGAGCGATTTGATTGGTTGGCGAAGGTAATGTTGGCTGACTCACCAGAAGGCATGAAGAATTCTTGGTGTTCAGTTTCAATCATTAAAATGGTATTTGACCCAGAATTGATTCGTGGGAAATAGGGCATTAAGTCGAAGTGGGTTTCAAAATAATTGGGTGGTTGGATATTACCTGCGACTAAATGCAACTGAGAGTTGGCTTGGTCATAGTCTAACGCCCACAGTGTACGGCGATGCTTAATGGCATTGGCGAACAAAGAAGATTCGTCACTTATGCCAAAGCGATGCGCTACGGTTGGAAAATCACTTTCATAGAAAGAAGATGATGAGGTATGAATAGCACCTTTCAAGTTATTAACGTCGATCTGGCTGCTTGAAGACGATAACGTAGTCCCTAATACTTCAAGTGTTCGTGATACGTTGTCTTGAACAAGAAACTGAATGAGCTGAGTTCGGTGTTGTTGGTCTTTTTCAACAAACCCTGCCAACTTCCTAATATCACCAATGTGTAAACATAAGATGCATAATGCAGCACAGGCTATCAACCAGTGGCGTTGTTTTATGATGACTTTCAATACATTCATATCGTTTAACCTTGGCTCGAAAAACTCGAAGCCCGTGAGTATTCATGCGCCCGCTCAAAATATGGGGTCTATGGCTTTTACTTGTACCTGTAGCTCTTCTTTGTAGTGTCCTGCTCGCGATAGGTTTGTGTTTCCGGTGATTCTCAAATCAAGAGGGATGTTGTGTCTTCCCCTTGAATAACGCTTTATCGGAAGCATTTGATGCGTTGGTGATGTTTCAACTCCGTCAACGGTAAGCTTGTATTCAATCGTCCATTCAGGATTTTGAGAGTTAACCAACTGTTGATACTTTGCTTTTACCCATAGCTCGGTACGTGAATTTGAACTGATTACAAAATCGGTTTGATAGCGTTTGTTGTTTGATAGAACGCCCAAAGCCCAGCGATAGCCTGATGTTGTTTTCTGGAAACTGTTGCCTTGGCCAGACCAATCTAAAGAAACGAATGACTTAACTTTGTAGTTTGCGTTCGCTGATAGTGTAAGGAGCTGGTCGTTTTCAAACTGCAACTTGACGAGAAATGGCACCGCATATTTAGCTGCATAGCTAATTTTTGCTTTGGGGTCGACCATCGAAAAGCGAACCGGACGATTGTGCTGAGAGTTAAGTAAATATTCACGCTCTTTAGGGTCGTAGGACAGCATGGTTTGATTCTGATTAATGAAGTGAATATGTGAAGCTTTTGGACGGTCGAGCACCTTTAAACGCACAGATTTTAGTGCGCATTGTTCAGCTTTAGAACGAAGTTTTTTCAACTCAAATCGGATATTGGCATAGCCTGATTTATCAAATTCGATCGGTGCATTGCTCAATTGAGTGATGTCCCAAACGCCTGCGCAACTCGCGGCAAAAGCTATTGAGGGTGATGCAAGAACTGACGTAAGTAGAGTTGACGCCAATAACCATTGCATTGTATTTATTAAGGGTTTTCTATTCATGGCTCGCTCCTTGTATGAGTTGAATCTCTGGAAGACGAATTAAATTGTCCTCTGATTCCGGGATGTTCATGTGTCCCGTAATCTCTGAGTCCATGGTTTGAATCTTGTAGTGCCCGCTGCGGATCCCTTCCACAACGAACCGACCGCCTTTATTGGTGAAAAATGGGATGGAATCGCCTGTATCGTTAATGAAGTAACCTTGAGTTAGTGACAAAGGTTTTCCATCGGTTAAGTTCAATCTGCCGATCACAGTTTTGGATGCGTCTGAACCAACGGTGAAAATGTGGCTGGTGTAGGCGCCTGGAGTAACGTTGTAGAAGTAGTTACCAATGTCGTAGCCAATCGGAGCATCGGGTGCATACACTGTAAAGCTTTGAGAGGTATGAGCGGTAGAAAGGCTCACAGCATTATTGAGAGCATTTGAAGAGATAGCTTCGGCTTTGTCGTCGTCATCACTGTTTATCAGTACTTCAGATTCTAAGGTGTCGTGAACTTGTACGACCGCTGCCGCACCGTATATCGGACGTGACCAAGATAAAGCGCCGTCGCTAATAGTAAACGCTGTGCTTGGTCTAAATGAGGTGACTACGGTATCTTCAGACTCGGTCGCGTTGTAATAGGTGATGTCACCGTCGTAGCGAACTCGGTTACTTACATAGTCGCCACGTACTTGATATTGGCCTTGGTCAGATTCAACGTCTGCAGATAACGCATAACCATATTGACCAACTTGGTTTTTACTTGGTTTGCTGAAGTTAGCTCTTAATACTTCAGTGTCACTAGCGTAACCAAGATCAGCAGAGTATTGACCATCATCAGAACTCCAAGTCCAATCGACCGAAACCACACCTTCTGTATTTGAAGTTCCCTCGTTCGGATCTTCTTCGTGAGTGACACCTAAGCCAATAACAACATTTGAATAAGACCAAGATGTTGAAGCTTCTGCACTCCATTCAGTATCGTAGCCACTTTCTTTATCTAGGTTATATGAAACGGATAGGTAAATATCGTCGGTAATGCTAAAGGTATAACTGACGGCTGCCGAATGACCAGTAGAACCTTCTTCAGTCCAAGGTTGATAGGAAAAGGAGTCATAAGATTCAAGGGCAATACGCAAGTTGGGTGCACTGTAGTTATTCTGGTCCCAAAGGGAGGCTGCGTAATCCAAACTTGCGATGTAACCTGTTTCGTCATACTCGCTGGATTGACTACCAGAGAGCCGCAGGCCTATATTACCCAGCGGTGTTCCAAGGGTAGATATGCCCCCTAACATGAAACCATCTTTGTGATAGAACCCATTCACCCCAAGCGTCAAATAGTCGGTTAATCCATAGTCATAATAGGCGGTGGAAATAAGACTCCCAGTGTCGTATTCATAGCGGTTGTCTTCAATTTCAGAAGGGGCGCCAAGGTACACACCAAAATCAGATATCCCCTCTTTGAGTAGTTTAGAGTTGTAGAACACGCTGTAGAGAATGGAATCCGTTCGACCTGATTGATATTCAATTTCCAAGCGAACATCGTTGCTTCCCGAAGAAAGTGGTAAGTCGTCTAATTGGTAACGGCCTGGAGGTAAACGAAATTCAGTGATGTAAGAACCGTTGATGTAGAGGTCAATGTCGGCTGATTCTTCTAGGATGAGTGCTTGTGTACCGCCAACTTGAATACTGCGATTCGGCTGCAATGCTGAGTAATTGCGTTCAAAACCAACCCCGCCAAATTGCTCACTTGGTAGATGTCCTGACGTGCTGTTAACTTGGTCGCCAAAAGTTAAGCGATAAGGGACATCCGCGCGGTCGATAAAGGCAGATATATCACCACGATAGAAGGTTTGTTCATCATCGGTTCCACCATCAAAATACCCTGAAAGTTTATAATTCACTCCCCGCGCACCAGCAATGTTACCAGTAGATAGCCACTCAATATTCCATTGTTGTTCGTCACTTTGAGTTTCGACCCCTCGTGTATCAGAAACGCCAAAGTTCAAGTTATTGATGTTGGTGAAAAATGATGACTTTGAATAGATTGGGGGAGAATAAGGAGCGTTGAATGTCAGGACCTGCTCTTTTCTAGCATCTTGAACAAAAGACAATGTAATCTCCATATCAGATGAGGAGAAAGAGAGTAAAACTCCCCACGCTTCAAGGACCTCAATTGGAATAAAGTTTTCTGTGTATGCAGATAGTTTGTTTGACACTTCTGTTGATAGTGCAGGACCAATAAGAGTATGCAGTTGAACGGTGTTTACTTTAGATACGGTTTTACCATCAGAAAAAGCATCGATTTCTCCGACCGTTGAGCCGAGATAGTTGATTGGGAATGGGAATAGCCAATCAGTCGCACAAGCGTTAGGGTTGACAATTAAACATAACGAGAAGCACAGGAGGGTTGTATAAAATCGGATCATGTTCCCCTCCTAATATCAAAAATATCGAGTCTTTTAATCCAGTCTATTTTTCTTGCTTTATAGATACGGCAGTAACATTGCCAAGAACCTTTGGGATTGGGTAATAAGCGATCGCTCCTGGCATTAGGTAACCACTTGTTTTGGTATCAATCTCATTCCAAGGAAGATCTTTTTTTCCATCACTGGTCTGCAGTTCGAACACTGATTGAAGTAGGTTGACGAGCACTTTACTTGTGTTTTCAACAACGATGATATTGTTGTCTTTGAGCGAGGTTTTCATTGTTGGTTCTAAGGCGTTTGGTGAGACAAAGGCGAGGGTTGAAAAACTCAGTAGTGTTTTGATTTTACTTTCTTTATCTTCTTCGCCTTTCACTTCTAATTCGTTGAATTCAATTCGATACAATTTTGTTGTAGTGAGAGCATCACTTGGGATATAGCGCACCCGAATTTTTTGTGAACTTAAGGGGTTGACCATAATTTGAGGAGGAAGAATTAGAAAGCTGTCTTCATTTAATGTGAGGACTTCTCCTGTTTCGTCATAGGTCACATCGTATACGACCACTTCGACCGGAAGTGAACGGTCTTGAGTATTATTTATGGTGTAGCTCGTGAGAGCTTTTCTGCCAAACTCTTCCATCTCTTGGTACATAGGCGTTATTTCATAGCAAAAGGCAGCGACGTGATGCAGTAATAGGCTAAAAATTAAAATGGTTGTTTTCATAAAGCCCTTCCTTGGAAAGTGAGCCCACAAGAGGTGGGCTCTGATTTTTAGCTAGAAGCGACAAGACTTACCTTGACATGCTTTCGCCTGAAGTTTTACGTACACAGTAGAGCGGTAGTTACCGGCTCTCGCTAGTGCAGCACCTTCTGTCTTGATTGAAAGAGGGACTTCAGCAATTTTTTCTTGTTGATGCTCCCCAGACCAATTGACTTTGAAGTTGCCTTCTGTGTAGCCAAACATGCTATTAGACGCATTTCGTGTATCAAAAACGTCTTTGTCATTAGCTTGCAATGTATAATCGATGCGCTCTTTTCCGAGAGCTAAGCCAGAACGAGTAATCATTTTAAAAGGTGTTGCTGTCATATCGATGTCCATCGAGTTACCGTAGTTACACCATGCACGCAGCTTAGCAACCGGCTTTTTATTGCCAACACTGAGTGCATTTTTTGCATCATCAAGCATATTGGTTAATGTAATATCGCCATTGCCAGGTTTACCCTTGCCTTGACGTTGACCTTGTAGATCTAAAATACAACGTTGTGGAATAGTACCTTCCATACGAATATGTGCGCCATCAGAAGCACCAGCACTCGCAAACATATTTTCATTAAGGTTTTGAAATGTGATGACTGTTGCACCAACTGGTGCTGACCCTCCATGATGTGGGGACGCAACACTATTTACGCTAAACATCACTCCTGCTACCGCTACTGCTATCATTAACTTTTTCATAATTATTCCCTCATTACCTGTGTTATTACTGACAACAACTAGATAATAATTTGTCGTTAAGATATATGCCTCGCAAAGGTGGGTGATATATCCAATAAATAAGTATGAAAAGAGTGCTAATTTTAAACGGTTAATTCATGTGCTTTTGCAAATAACTCGTATCTAGAGTGAACATCCAACTTAGACATGACATTATAAGCATGAGTTTTTACGGTATTTATGCTGACATTTGTGTCCCTTGCTATTTGAATGTTCGAAAATCCTTGTAGCATTAACTCAAAAACACGTCTTTCTTTCTTCGTTAATGAAAATTTCTCTGTGACTTTTTCCGTGATAGAAACGGATATTTTCTGTGTGTCATCAATACATAAATCGATTATAAAACTTTCCATAACATGCCGTGGAAACCATAATTCACCTTCTTGGATAGACTTAATTGCCTTGGGTAAAAATTCAAAATGGTTCGTTTCTATTTGGCCTAAGAAACCCAGCTGTAAATAGTCGTAGCAATTGCAATTTATTGTATTGAGAGCAATCCACTTATCTTGTCTGTTGACGATAGACAAACCACACTTGTTTGGCATAGGTATGGTTTGCCTATCGTATAGGACAATCCCTCGATGATTGATATCAAGTTCAGAAAATGATTCTAGAGTTTGAAAATGATTCAATGGAAAAACGAATTTCAAAATGTCTCTTACAACTCTAGATAAAACAGCATCTCTAGTAATTAAACAAATGTATGGAGGTGGAAGGTGGTGTGACATACGTACCCTACCTTATCGTTTATTTCGAAGTAATTACGTGTATGTTGAACGGGCTGTATAGTTCATCAACCACTGGCCTTGGCTAAAGCGTGATATTAATTGATTTTGGTTTTTGCACTGAGTTTTGTGAAGAATACTCTTGATTTGAGTTCTTACTGTTTCCTTAGATACACCACGAATTTGAGCCACTTCTGAACCCGTTAACCCTTTGATTATCAGTTCTAAGACGTCGAATTCAGACTTGGTCAGGTTAGGAGCTAGGTGAGAGGTTTGAGGTTCAGAGTAGCGACTCCAATGTAGCAACATGGTGTGGTGAGCTATCCAAGAGTTTGCCCAAGCAATTGTAATATTGCAGATGAGTTCTAATTGTCGAAATTCATCGGGCTTAAGGGCAACGATGCTATGGAAAATGATCACAATTTCGTAACGGTAAGAAAGGTCTTCATAGATGGAGTAAAAGTTAAGGTCACTCTCTACTATTGATAGTTTCTCATGGTCAAAAATTCGGTTTTCAATAATTGTATCTCGGCCGTGGTATACCTGTCCTTTTTCCTCTTGTGAAGCAGAGGCGAGGTAACAGTCTAGCTTCTCGGTGACTCGCTTAGAGATTGAAATACGATCACTAATACCTTCAATATATTTGAATACAGGACTTTTATTTTTTGACATGATCACTAAAGTGACATGTTCAATCCCAACTTCGCTGAGGCCTTCTCTAATTTCTTCTTCAAGTTCAGAAGGGGATTTATTGAATCCATTATCTAACGGAATAGAGCTTTCTGATATCTGCATTTATCATCCCTTAAAATCACAGCAATCGGATAGTTATAATATTTTGTTATATTTTAAACTATCTTAAATAGATATTAGTCACCAAATGATATCTTTATCATCACCCGATTGGGTGAAATCTAATAAATTTACAATTACATCTTCAAAATAGCATTATTTCAAATTGGTTTTGATCTAAATCAAAGTAATCTAACAAGTTATTAAAAATTAAGTTAAATAACTAATAAATATTAGGCAACAATGTTAAGTAGTATCTATTTGCTTTATTTCTAGGGCAATATTTACTGGCTTATATCAGATATTAGTTGGGTACAGAACAGTAAAAGTGGTTACGCAATACACAAAAAGGCGAATAGAGAGTCTATTCGCCTTTTTTATTTAGGAGCTTTAAACGTTTTGAATAATAGAAGCGTCTATTCTTTGTCCTTTCTTATCTAACGCACCACTAAATCGAGTTAATCCAAGAGCAATTAAAACAATCACAGCGCCGACCCAAGGGGTGTTCATTAGTCCAGACTCTGCAACAATCAAGCCTCCGCCCCAAGAGCCTAAAGCGATACCGACGTTGAAAGCAGCAATATTGAGTCCAGATGCCACATCTACTGCGTCTGGTGTGTATTTCTCTGCCAGTTTAACAACATACACTTGTAGCCCCGGTACGTTGCCAAATGCGAATGCACCCCAAACCAAAATGGTCGCCACTGATGCGTATGGGTTAACTGCGGTAAAGTTGAACACCACCAATATAGCTGCCAGACCAGAGAAGATGACCGTCAGCGCTTTAATTGGCCCCATTTTGTCGGCCATCTTACCGCCCCAGATGTTACCTACCGCGACGGAAACTCCGTAAACCAACATGATTAAGCTGATAGAGCTTGAATCAAACCCTGATACGTTTTCAAGTATTGGAGCAAGGAAGGTAAAGGCTGTGAATGTGCCGCCGTAACCAAGCGCTGTGATGGCGTAAACCAGCAATAAGCGAGGCTGAGTCAGTACCTTTAACTGTGCCGAAATCTTAGCGGCTG
Organism: Vibrio pomeroyi; assembly: GCF_024347595.1. Lineage (NCBI taxonomy): Bacteria > Pseudomonadati > Pseudomonadota > Gammaproteobacteria > Vibrionales > Vibrionaceae > Vibrio > Vibrio pomeroyi. The sequence continues at coordinate 503,050 of NZ_AP025507.1, forward strand.
GTGGTTGTTTAAGGTTACTCGGAACTAAAATAGCGCTGCCAATCAGAGCGATAAGACCAAGCAATGCAACGATCAAGAAAGTTGCTTGCCAGCCAAATGTTTGGCCGATGTAAGTACCAAGCGGTACGCCCGTTACTAATGCGACGGTTAAACCAGTAAACATAATTGCGATAGCACTTGCTGCTTTGTCTTTAGAGACCAATCCTGTTGCGATAGTTGACCCAATCGAGAAGAACACACCGTGAGCAAGGCCTGTAAGAATACGTGCCGCGATCAGCGTGTTATAGCCTGGAGCCTGCCACGCCAGTAAGTTACCGACAACAAATAAAGACATCACGGTTAACAGCACCAATTTTCGGTTCCATTTTCCCGTTAACGCGGTGAGTACTGGCGCGCCAATCGCTACGCCCAACGCATACAAACTCACTAAGAGTCCAGCTGATGGCAGTGATACATTCAGGTCGCTCGCCATGGTAGGAATCAAGCCTACAATGACAAATTCTGTGGTTCCGATGGCAAAGGCGCTGAGCGTCAATGCGAGTAATGCTAAGGGCATAATCATCTCTCTTACTATTCTGTGTTAAGTATCGAGCGCGATAAAGTGGGGCAGTTTATGGCTGCAATAAGAGCGCTACGTTTGATGGCGAGGATTATCGAGCAAAATATATTTGTGAAAAATGCCACTATTAACAAATAACTTTTGTTTTATCTGCAATAATGCTGAGTAAGTAAACGGTAGGTTGTGAGCTACTTAATCCGCTAGATGTTTAACAGATACAACGTTCAATCGACTAAGCACTCTAGTAACTTCAGTCAAGATGAGAATAGATAAGGAGCCTTATGCTAACGCGATCAGATGATTTGGAAATGGTGTTGACCGTTGTCGATGCTGGTGGTTTTTCAGCGGCAGCAGAGGTACTGGATGTGCAGGTGGCGAAGGTATCTCGCTCAGTCAGTAAGGTTGAATCTCAGCTGGGCGTATCGATATTTAACCGAACTACAAGGCGAGTGGAGCTAACTGAAGAAGGACGCCAGTTTGTGGATTCCGTTCGGCTAGGTTTGCAGATGATTCAGAGCGCTGAAGAGGAGGTTGTATCGCGCGGTGAACTGCCAAAAGGCCGATTAAGAGTCGATGCAGCCAGCCCTTTTGTATTTCATCAGTTGGTGCCTTTGGTGCAATCATTTAATGAAGCTTATCCAGATATCGAGCTTGAGTTAACCTCTAACGAAGGTTTTGTTGACCTGTTAGAAAAGCGCACCGATGTCGCGATACGAATTGGTAAGTTAGCCGATTCAACACTCCATGCACGACGATTGGGTAAGAGTTTGTTGTATATGGTCGCTTCACCAGAGTATTTGGCGAAGCGTGGTATTCCACAGAAGGCAGACGATCTCAGCAGTCATCTTACGGTCGGTTTTTCGGATAATAAAGTGCTTAATCAATGGCCGTTGCCCAATCACCATTATATTGAACCAAACGTCAAAGCCAGCAGCGGTGAAACCATCAGGCAGTTAGTGTTAGCAGGAAATGGCATTGCGTGCTTGTCGGGCTTTATGGTGCAGCAAGATATCTCGGAAGGTCGGCTAGTTCCTGTATTGGAAAAAGTGAAATTGAATCATACAGATAGAGAACTGGTGAATGCGGTGTTCTACAAGTCGTCATCGGTATCCAAGCGTATCTCGGCGTTTATCGATTTTATACAGCCACGTTTAAAACTGTAATTGAGATAAGTAAGTCTAGATCTAGGTGGGATTTACTGAAACGAAAAAGCCCCGCTGACATTCAGCAGGGCTTTCAAATTAAGAGCTTGGAATAAAGACTTAAGCGATTTTCGTCATCTCATTAAGTGTGAATGACGCAACACAACCTTCCGTTGCAGCCATGTACTCAGCGAGGTGAGTATTACCCATGTGTGTTTGCCAAAGTTCGCGAGACGTCCAGTTTTCGTAGAAAGTGAAATGCGCAGGGTTTTCGTTGTCTTGGTGTAGGTCGTAGTTGATGCAACCTTCTTCAGCGCGAGTAATATCAATCAGTTTTAGTAGCTCTGCTTTAACCAATTCAATTTTGTCTTCGTTAGCGACGATGTTTGCGATGATAGTCAGTTGAGTCATGTTCATTACCTATATTATTTGATTCACCGAAGTGGTGTTGTTCTTTGTCACAGGGCTTATCAGCTCAAGAGCGGGTCTATGCTTGTTGAACCCTAGTCTGTGTCGATGGATAAATAATAGTAGGAATAGTCAAAACGATAAACCGCGCTACGTTTGAATTATTATCAAAAATAATTTGATAATTAAGTTGAGTTTATAGTCTATCGGACATAGGTTAATGAATATTAAAACCCGCCAGCCCAAGCATCAAAGTCATCAATATTGTCGAGTTCTTGTTGGCTTCTTGGCGCAGGGTAATAAGGCAGTGCTAATCTCACAACAGAAGGAAGCAGTTCCCACTCTGGCGTCATCTTCAGGCGTTTCAATTCGTCGTTTAGGCGCACAAACATGTAGTAGCCGTCGCTATGAGTGTTCGCATAACTTGCGACTGTGGCGATGTCACCAGAAGGTAATTTCACATCTCGGCCGAGCGGGTAGAGCTGGTGAAGCGCAAAGCTCACTTTCGGGTCTTGCAGCTTGCCTTGTTTGAAGCGTTCTAGCCCAATGGCAGTTGAGGTCGTGCGAGGCTTCCAACCTGTGAGGAACAAGCCACTCAAGCTATCTTGGAACGGTTTACCCTTTCGATTACCTTCATTGCTAATGAATTGAACCGTCAGTTTGTCTCCCGATTCTTCCAGAATTTCTAAAAACTGTTCACCAGTGCGATCGACTAAAAGCTTCATAAGACCCAGATACCATTAAGAATGAGATACGATAAATGGTACTACTTTAGGGGAGGTTTTGGTAGGGACTATAAAGGTTATGCAGCGTGAACACTGTTTTCAGTGTTGATCGTTACATTCCCTTTATATGAACAATAGTCTAACGCTTACGCAAGTAGTGAGTTTGTACAATCTCATCAAGGTAAGTCGTGACGCCTTTCAGTGTAAAGTCGAGACGAGAGACTAAGTCACCAAACAAAGGCGATCCGCCACCAAGAACGACAGGAATCGTCGAGATGATCAGCTCGTCAATCAGGTCTTCTTTCATGAAATTTTGAATGGTGACGCCGCCATCAATGTAAAGGTTGTTCATGCCTTTGCTGTTCAGGTCCTCGATGATCTGAGTTAACTCGCCCTTCATCAGGAACACTTTACCTTCCAGTTCCTTAGGCACTTCCGTCAAGGTGTTACTCAGGACATATACCGGTTTGCTGTAAGGCCAATCAATACCAAAACTCAATACCATATCCATCGTGTTACGGCCCATGACCAAAGCATCAATGCAATCAGTATGGGCGTTGTAACCCATGTCATCGCTCTCTGGATTTGGGATCGCGTGTAACCAATCTAGGCCACCTTGTTTGTCTGCAATATAACCATCAAGACTCGCGCCGATAAAGACAATATTTGACATTTTTAACTCCGAAATTGAACAGGAACTTGGCATTCACACCGTAATAAATTAAAATATTCTACAGTGTAGAAATTAAGTTTAAGAGGTGAGGTTATGACTGTCAAGGATCAAAAGCGAGGTCGACCAAAGAGTGGATCAAGCCAACTCAGCGCTGACAAGATCTTAGATACGGCAAAGGGCATGATGCGCGAAGGTGGCAAGGTTCCGAGTATTCGAGGGTTAGCGACAGAGCTCGGCGTGGATGCGATGGCGATATATCATTACTTCAAGAATAAAAATGATCTATTGGAATCGATCACTGTGTCGTTGGTCGGAGAAGTTGCGCAGCCTCAACAAAACCAAGTGTGGCAAGAGAACCTTTATCAGCTCAGCGTGAGTTATCTGTCGGTATTGAATGACTATCGTGGGTTGCTCGAAACCCTCTTAACGATGAAATCTCTTGGGCCTGTTGAGGTGTTTAGCGAGCGCTTTGAAGCGGTAATGACCCCGTTGAATCTCACATCAGAGCAAACCGAAGACGCCCTTCATTTACTGGTAGACTACCTGCATGGCTATGCGCTAGCACTCAACTGCAACCCTGATAGAACGGAAATTACGGTTGAGATGGTGAGAAAGCCGTTAGGCCTTTACTGCTTAGGTATCGAACAGCTGAGAGCGCAGTAATTTCAGAACAAAGATAAAGGTTTCAGGGCGCGGTTTAGTGATGTGCTGCTCACGATGGAGTACGGATCTTTCATTTATAGTGGATAATTACCTATAAATTTCAGGCTTTAGCAGTAATAATCAATGAATAGACCTGAACAGCTTGTGAGTCGAAAGCTGTTAGGACAGTTTCTAAAGACGTCATCGTGAAAAGGAAGTCAGACACATGCCTGTGCTCCAACGCATCAGTTTAACCTTAGTTTTGGCCGCTATTTTGGGCGGCTGTTCTTCATTACCAGAAGGCATCGACCACCCAGCAGAACCGTACACCTCTTATGGACCAAGCACTTTGTCGGTTTTAGCGGATGAATATCAACCACAAGCATCAGAACAGGCAACTACCGCCGTTCGTTTACAAGAATCCGGCTGGGATGCACTAGCACAGCGTTTGGCGTTGGTTGAAAGTGCAGAACACACCATCGATATTCAATACTATATTTGGAACTCTGACGAATCGGGCAGATACCTAGCCAGCCGTTTGTTAGCCGCAGCTGATCGTGGTGTTAAGGTGCGAGTCATGCTCGACGATATCAACCTTAACGAGCGTGAAGGCCTATTATCGGCACTGGATGCACACCAGAACGTCGAGATTCGAATCTTCAACCCAACACCAACACGCCGTGGTTTCAGTAAGTGGTTGAGCTTCCTTGGCGATTTTTCTCGCCTAAACCGCCGTATGCACAACAAGTCGTTTACCGTAGATGGCACCTTGTCAGTGGTGGGAGGACGTAATATTGGTGATGAATATTTCGACCTTTCTGACGAGATCAACTTCCGAGATCGTGATGTATTGGTGATGGGCTCAGTTGTTACCACGATCCAAACCAGCTTTATTGAGTATTGGGACAGCCGTTGGTCTTACCCAGTCGATATGTTGGGTGACGACGAACAACCGGACCTTTCAAAGATTGACGATATCACCGTTCCCCAATACAAAAACTACCCAGAGTTACCATTAAATCGCGAAGCGGCCGATAGCTTGCTGAAAGAGGCGCTTGATGAGATGACTTGGGTGAATGCTCGTTTCGCTTACGATCGCCCTGTGCCTGTCGACTCAGATAATACTGATGAACCTAAAGCAACGGCGGTTCTGTTAGGACAACTCGCAAGCGAATCGAAACAAGAGATCTTGCTTGAGTCGGCTTACTTGGTATTCGATGACGGCCAGTTAGAAGAGTGGCAAACGTTGAATAATGAAGGCGTCGAGATAAAGGCACTGACCAACTCAATGGCCTCGAATGATTTGGTGACCAATCACTCTGCTTACGCGGGTCGACGCTACGACATGTTAGAGCATGGCATCGACTTGTTTGAGTTAAAACCAGATTCCAAGCTGTGTGAAGCGTCTACCCAAGATGTGTCTAAATGTGCACCAGAGACAGCTTATGGCTTGCACGCTAAATCAGTCGTATTTGACCGCAGTATTGCGAGTATTGGTTCATTTAACTTTAATTTGCGCTCAACTTACTTAAATACGGAATCGGTGTTAATTATCGAAAACAAAGCGATTGCTGAAACACTAGCTGAAACCATCGAACAGGCGATGAGCGAAGACAACAGTTGGCGCCTAGAACTTGAAGATGGTGACGTGTATTGGTACTCAGGCGACCAAAGCTGGGACAGCGAACCAGAAACAGGTAAGTGGGAACGTATGCAGTCAGGCTTCTTACAGCTCCTCCCGATTGAGAAGTATCTCTAATATAATCAGCACCCTAGAAAAGAAAAATGTCAGCGCATAATACGCTGACATTTTTGTTTGTGATGGCGAAAACGGAGCTCGTTCATCGGAATCTTTTTCTGTCTTTAGATCCGCTCTCGATCTATCGCTTGGTCAGCTGTTTGCTGTTCAGGTAAGGCAGAATGTGAGGGCGAGACTCACCAGACAGCTTTTGCGTGATCTGCTGTGACCAGCTGCTTTGCTTTTGATTGCTTGAGCGGTTTGCGTAGTAGCTCTGCATTGAATCATCGTAGCGAGCAATTTCGTCTAGGCTCAGCGGTTGGTATTGGTTTTCGTGCATCACTACGTGAGCAGGAAGGCGAGGTTTTATCTCAGGCTGCTGCGCAGGGTGACCTAAACACATCCCAAATAGCACTGCGGTGTGTTGTGGCAATTCTAACAGTTCATCGACTTGTTGCGCGCTATTACGCAAGCCACCAATGTACACGCCACCTAAGCCAAGAGACTCCGCTGCCAGCATACAGTTTTGCGCCATGATGCCAGAATCGACAGCGCCAATCAGGGTTAGCTCGGTAAAGTCAGTTTTTACCTCAGGGTTAATCTGAGCGTGGCGTTGATAGTCGATACAGAACACCAAAAACTCGGCAGCACTCTTCACATAAGCTTGATTGCCTGCGTATTCTGCTAACAGTTTACGCTTCTCTTTGTCGGTCACTCTGATGATAGAAACAGCCTGCAATAAGCTCGATGACGATGCGGCAAGGCCTGCCTGAACAATTAAGTCGAGGTGCTGTTGTTCTATTGGTTGGTCCGTATATTGGCGAATGGAGCGGTGCCCCAAAATGGTCTCAATCGTACTATTCATAGCTCTCAGACTGTCCTTGTTTTTATGATGTATTACAAATCACCATAACGACATTTGAGGTTGGGGTAAACCTCTAACTTAACCACAATTTTGTTTTTGAACTAACCCTTGATGTTGGCTTTTTCGTCGTTATACCAAGAGCAACATAAACAGTGGTTATAGTGTTCATAAGTGGAAAATCAGAGTAGACCAACTAGGATGAATTACATTAAACCCGGTAATTAATTCAACAACATGGTAGTGCTATGAAGAAAATAACCCTTTTGTCCGTTGCGATTTTATCTAGCCTCTCTTTCTCATCTTTTGCTAAAGATTGTGATCCCAATTTGCTGCCTTCTTGGAAAGACAGTGAGAGTAAATCTGCTATCGTCGACTTTGTTGGTCAAGCCACCAAAGCAGAGTCTGATACGTTCGTGGCAGTCCAAGATCGTATTGCTGTATTTGATAACGACGGTACGCTTTGGTCAGAAAAGCCTTACTACTTCCAACTTGCCTTTGCGCTAGATCGTGTAAAAGAGATGGCGCCTGAACACCCTGAGTGGAAAACGGAAGAACCGTTTAAGTTTGTACTCGAAGATGATATTGAGAGTGTTCTGGGCAGTGGCGAAGAAGGTTTATTGAAAATCATCATGGCGACACACTCTGGTATGACAGTCGAAGATTACCAGCAAGATGTTAAGCAATGGTTGGCGGTAGCAAAAGACGAGCGCTTCAATAAAGCGTATACAGACCTAACTTACCAGCCAATGAAAGAGATGCTGACCTACCTGCAAGAGCACGACTTCAAAACTTACATCGTGTCGGGAGGTGGCGTTGATTTCATGCGAGCGTGGGCTCCGCAAGCTTATAACATCCCGCCAGAGCAAATCATCGGCAGCGCACTTAAATACAACTACAGCTATAACGGTGGTAGTCCGACCGTGACCAAAGATTCGTCCATTTTGACGATTGATGACAAAGCCGGAAAAGTCACTAACATTCAGCATATTATCGGTAAGAAGCCGATTCTAGCGGTGGGTAATTCAGACGGTGACCAAGCGATGATGCAGTGGGCAACCAGTCAACCAAACTCAATGGCAATGATTGTTCATCACACCGATGCCGAGCGTGAGTGGAAGTACGATCGTGAGTCTCATGTTGGCAAGCTTGATAAGGCGCTAGATGAAGCGAACTCTAGAGGTGATTGGACGCTGATCGACATGAAATCCGATTGGTGTGAAGTGTATTAACGCCTAATTTATTCTTGATTCATAAAAGCTCGGATCTTTGATTCGAGCTTTTTTGTCTCACTATTATGTCTTCAGTTGCTGCTTGTGTTGGGAGGAGAAGCTAAATCAACGCCATGACACTAACGAGACAGTTTAGATAACTGATACATGAACGTGTTTGTAGCACTCTCAACGGTCTGCTGCTTTAAGAGCACCGCTGTTCCTAAGCCATTAATCAAACCAAGTAAACTTACGGCTTCCAACGCGACATTCAGCTCACGACAAAACTCTCCATCCGCCACTCCCTGATTAAGAAGCGACTCTAGCTGTGCCTGAAGTCGGTCTGTTCCGGTCAACAAGGTCTTATCCTCAAATCCAGATTGCGTTATCGATAACATCGCGTAGGACATCCAAAGGTGGTGAAAGCGCCGGCTCTGTTCATCGGTTGGAAGTGCTTGTTTAAAAATGGCCTTTATGGTGTCAGAAGCACTGGCTTGTTCGCCAATTTTAGACAAACTTTCCGCGACGGCTTGGTGACTCTGTTGTTCCAAAGTATGTAGCCCTGCTAATACAAGCGTATCTTTGGTACCGAAATAGTATTGAACCTGACGCAAAGATACATTGGCATGGGAGGCAACCCCTCTCAGCGACACATTCTCTAACCCTGATGTTGTCGATAAGTCTAAGAATGCCTCGATTATCTGAGCTTTCTTCTCATCATGATTAACGATCTTCGGCATATCTTCTCCGTAAATTAGCATTTGAATTTTTATTTGATACAAGTGTATCATAAAAGTATAAGGTGAAGAGCGAAGATTTTAACTATGAAGAATTTCCTTGATGAAGCCAAAACATTGATGCAAATCGCTTGGCCCATTTTAGTGGCTCAGATCGCTCAAACTTTGATGGGGTTTGTTGATACCGTGATGGCAGGGCAAGTGAGCGCAGTTGATGTCGCAGCCGTTGCTCTTGGGAATAGTGTTTGGTTGCCAACGATTATTGTGGTGGGGGGAACCATTATGGCTGTTCCTGCGATGGTTGCTCGTAAGCACGGAGCTAAGCAGGAAAACGCTATTCGCCCAATGATCCACCAAACCATATACATGGCGGCTTTGTGTTCCATTGTGGTGATGGCGATCATGAGTAATGCGAGCCTAGGTTTAAAAGTGATGCAAGTCGAACCGGGTTTAGTACAGACAACATCTAGCTACCTGAACGCGCTTATGTGGGGCGCTCCTGCGTTCTTGCTATTTCAAAGTCTGCGCTGTTTCACTGAAGGTATGTCGGTAACCAAACCTTCCATGGTGATTGGGTTTATTGGGTTCTTCGTTAATATTCCCGCGAACTATGTCTTCATTTACGGGCACTTAGGAATGCCTGCTTTAGGTGGTGTGGGAAGTGGTGTCGCTACTGCGATTGTTTATTGGTCGATGGCGATATCGCTGGTGGTTTATATCGTCTTTGTTAAACGCTTTGAACGATTCAAGTTATTTAGCCACTTTGGCCGTTTTGATGTAGCAATACAGCGACAACTCTTAGCGACAGGAATGCCAATAGCATTGGCTGTTTTTCTGGAAGTTGCCGTGTTTGCGTTCATTGCAATGATGTTAGCTCCACTTGGCTCTGTTGTGGTCGCAAGTAATCAAATAGCGGTTAATTTCACAATGATTAGCCTGATGATCCCGCTTTCAATCGGCGCTGCTGTGACGATTCGGGTGGGGTATTATTTGGGGCTTAATGAGTCAGAAAGGGCGAGAAGAATAGTGTCGGTAGGCGTTATGACTGCTACCTTGATTTCGGGTGTTGTGATGCTTCTAATCTTATTGTTTAAGGGTTCTATTGCTAGTTTATATACAACAGATAAAGATGTCATTGGTCTAGCCACAACCTTGTTGTTATGGGGAGCGTTGTTCCAGGTACCTAATGCCATTCAAACGATTTATGTCGCTGCATTAAGGGGATATAAAGATACCATCCCAATTTTGTTTGTGGCTTTTGTGTCCTATTGGTTGGTGGGAATATCATTAGGTTATGTTTTAGCAAAGACAGATTTAATCGTGTCGAGAATGGGAGCGGGTGGCTTTTGGCTCGGGTTTATTGTGGGTTTGGTATTTGCGGGTTTTGCGCTCAGGAATCGAATAACCAGAACTTCAAAAGGCAACGTGGAGTTACCAGCAATCTAACCTTTAGGGGGCTTCATTGTGTGTTAAAGCTTTGATGCCATAATCAGCCAAGCGAGCTTAGTGCCTCACTTTCAGCAAGAACGTACTATAAATTTTCAACGCATAACGCTTTAATCGGGATAGTCAGAAATTAAAGGAATAAAAAAATGAAAACGATCGGTTTGCTTGGTGGTATGAGTTGGGAGTCGACAGTGAGCTACTACAAATCCATTAATGAGGGCGTGAAAGCCACACTCGGCGGGCTCAATTCTGCAAAGGTTTGTATGTATAGTGTGAACTTCGATGAGATAGAAAAGCTGCAACACCAAGGGCGTTGGGCTGAAACAGCAGATATATTATCGGACGCGGCTTTATCGGTAGAGAAGGGCGGTGCCGACTTCATCTTAATTTGTACCAATACCATGCATAAAGTAGTGCCTGAAATCGAACAGAAGATCACGATTCCTATCTTACATATCGCCGATACCACTGCGCAGAAGCTGCTTGAACAGGGTGTAAAGAAAGTGGGATTACTCGGTACCGCTTTTACGATGGAACAAGATTTCTACAAAGGGCGCTTGACCGATAAGTTCGGTATCGATGTTGTGATTCCGGATGACAGTGACCGAAAACAAGTGCACAACATCATTTATCAAGAGCTATGTCGAGGCGAAGTAAAAGAAGAGTCTCGAGCTGTCTATCGTCAAGTCATCGAGAAGCTAAGCCAACAAGGTGCTGAAGCCGTTATTCTTGGGTGTACTGAAATCGCTCTCCTGATTCAGCAGCAACACACCGATGTTCCTCTGTTTGATACCACTGCTATCCACGCTGAGGCGGCGGTACGCTTGGCGATGAGTGACTAGCATCTAGCTCTTAATCTTAGTTTCATAATTGTCCTCTTTTCGCTCTTGTGCAATTTTTATTCATAGGAGTGAAAGTTTTTTGTACAAAAGCAGGTCGTTAATTAATGAAGCGATGCTTTGTTCATTAACCAAGGCTTTATCGGCAGGTAAGGCTTTAGTTAATGGCTGAGGTATCCGCGCTTTTAAGCACTATGCTTAGTCATGACCAAAAGAGGATTTATTATGAAATGGCTTATCTTATCTGTAACGCTATTATTCGTGGCAGGATGCCAATCTACAGGATCTCAAGAAGCGCAAGTCGGTGACGACATGAACCGAGTTCATACTCAGGGGTGCAGCAGCTAATCCCTTTAGTGAAAATATCTTTTCAGCAGCTCCGATAGCACCCCCTATAAAAGCTCCAATAAAGAGTTACCCCTAAAAAGTCTTGTGTTCTCACAAGGCTTTTATTTTATACAAAACCTAAAAACTGATTCGACTATATTGCGGATTATCAATGAATATTGGTGTTGATAAACTCTGTTGTATTCAAGCACGCTCTCGTGCTTATAGACCGGAGAAACCAATATGAATTACGAGGGAAAAGTATATCGTCCATGGACAGAGGCGAAGAGCATTCTTATTCAAACCACATTAGGTTGCAGCATTAACACGTGTACGTTCTGTAACATGTTCAGCGATAAGCGATTCAAGGTTCGTGACATTGAAGATGTGTTTAAAGATATCGAAGAAGCGCGCCTGATTTTTCCTTATGTTGAATCGATTTTCCTTATCGATGGCAACGTGATGGCGGCTCGCACGGACTACCTTCTTAAGATTTTGGATAAGCTTCGTCATACCTTTCCTGAAAGCAGAAAAGTATCGCTTTATAGTGGCCTGAATGATTTCCGTCGTAAAAGCCTGAGCGAACTAAAAGAGCTTAAGAGTGCAGGCTTAACCATGGCTTATGCTGGTCTTGAGTCGGGCGATGCGGTTGTACTCGACAGCATTAAAAAGCGCATGACCCCAGAGCAAGCGCTTGAAGGTATGGCTCTAGCAAAAGAAGCCGGCATTGAAACTTTATTGTCGTTCATCTTTGGCCTTGGTGGACGTGATCGTTCCCGTGAACATATTGTCGAGACTACAAGATTGCTGAACATCATGAAGCCTGAACAAATTGCGCCAATGGCGTTAGCGATTCAACCTGGTACTGTGATGGAACAAGAAGTGAAAGACGGCAAGTTCATTATGCCGACTCAACTTCAGATTCTGGAAGAGGAAAAGTACCTGCTTGAGAATCTAAACATCGACACTTTCTACTGGGGTGACCATGGTAACAACATCGTGACTCAGAAAGGCTTCCTGTTGGATTCTAGAGAGCAATTTTTAGCGAAGGTGAACCATGCAATAGCATCAAACCCGATGGCTAAAGATAGCGTTATTCAGACGTTTGCTTGGTAGCGTTTACTTAAAAGCGATACCTGCCAACAAAGCGACAAAGATAAAACAACACAAATGGAAGTAGTGTTTGTGAAGCGTGATGATCGCCGTGGACCTACTTTCGTTACTGAGACAATTCAAAATCAACAAAGCCATTTTCTAGGTACATGTTGTAAATTTGTGAATCTGAATTGTCTATATTCTATGCTGTGTACTGGATCTCATTTGTTATTTGAGTCCCTTGCTAAGGTAAATAATGAATATGTGTAATACCAATCACTTTACTCAACTTAAGAGGTTTCTATGCTAGGTGAAAATCATTCTCTTGTTCACGAATTTCCTGAAATGAAAGATAAAATTGCTGAGCTTGTTAAAACTGACGATGGCTTTGCAGCAGATATGAAGACGTACGACAACCTTGATAAAGAGATTCGTAAGCTTGAGCTGAAGGATTCACCCATTGATGACGGCTCGATGCACCAACTGAAACACGATCGTTCTGTACTTAAAGACGCACTGCACGCTCGCTTAACTGCTTAGTCAGTTGGCAATTTGGCTTATCAGCTAAATGGCGAATTGCAGATTTAGATATTAAAAACTCCTTCGGGAGTTTTTTCTTTTGGGCTCAATAACATGTCCACAATTAAACAGAGCTAATACGTTGTATTGTTATGTGAATAACGCATAATGAGGGTTACTGGTACACGATTTTTAAGATTTTATTGGTAATCACATGAATATTGAACACCTCAAATTGTTTGTTCGTTTAGCTTCCACACATAACATCAGCATGGCTGGCCAAGAGCTGGGTTTGTCGCCTGCGGTCGCTAGTTCGCACATCAGTAAACTCGAAGACAATTTGGGCGTTCGCTTAGTACATCGCACCACTCGTAAAGTGTCTTTGACAGAAGAGGGGGAAGCATTCTTACCTCACGCTGAAGAGGTGTTATCGAGTGTTGATGCTGCCAAGTCGGCGGTTGGTGTGGGCTGTGATTCTCCAACGGGAACATTGCGCGTTACCGCTTCTGCGTCTTTTGGGCGTTTGCATTTGGTTCCGGCATTGCCTGGCTTTCTTGAGCGTTATCCTGGGTTAAAAGTCGATTTTAGACTGTCAGACTCTATGGTCGATCTTGTAGAAGGCGGCTTCGATATCGCGATTCGCATCTCTGAACTGAAAGATTCGACACTCATTGCTCGAAAGCTCGCGACAGATAAACGTGTCGTGTGCGCATCGCCAGATTATCTAATCAAATACGGCAAGCCAGCCACGCCTCAAGATCTTAATGACCACCAGTGTATTAGCTTGATTGGTTTAGAAAGCTGGACCTTCCACACTGACAACGGCCCTAAAACGATTAAGGCCTCTGGGTCTTTTCGAGCGGATAACGGCGAAGCTCTGCGTGATGCGGCGTTAGGTGGTATTGGTATTACGGTGACGTCGAATTGGTGTGCGTACGAACAGCTGAAAAGCGGTCAGTTGATTCAAGTATTGGAAGATTACCCACTCACCTCAGAAGCGGCGATTTGGGCGGTGTACCCAAGCACAAGGTTGCTTGCGCCCAAAGTGAGAGCCTTCATAGACTACTTCTCTGAATACTATGGCAACCCGCCGTATTGGGAACAAAAGTAGAATCAGATAGATTTAACGAAAAAGCCCTGCGTGACTAACGTATAACATAGTCACGCAGGGCTTTTTTCTAGGAATCAGACAGTTAATTTAGCATAGCTGTCATTAAGAAAGCGTTGCTGCGATGATCTCATCAATTTTAGCGACCACTTGCTGTGACTTATCACCGTAAATTGCATCTGGGTGCGGGTTAGCAAAGGTGTTGTTGTCGTTATCAAAGTACTGGCCGCCCGCTTGTGCGAACTCGTCAGACAATGATGCGCGAACAAGAATATCAGAACCAATACTTAGGTCGCCGCCAGCAATGCCGTACGCGTCTTTCACCATTTTACTGCCGAGTAACGAAGCTGGGTTTACCGCAACAACCATCGGCCCTTTAGATCCTAGCTCTTTTGCCATTTCACGAGTCCACATGGTGATCGCCAGTTTACTTTGTGCGTAAGCGTCGCCATCAGACATTGGCTTCTTACCTTCTAGCGCTTCGATGCTCACTGCGGCTTGCGCAGCTGAAGAAAGGTTAACTACTCGGCTAGATGAGCCTAGCACTGGCAGCAGGCGCTTAGTTAGGTGATACGGTGACACTGTGTTTACAGCAAAACGAACATCTAGCCCGTCTTTGGTAATTGGGTTCGGAGTGTTGAACACGCCTGCGTTGTTAATCAACACATCAATCTTATCGTGCTCAGCAATCACTTCGTCAGCTAACGCATCCACATCAGCCAAAACAGACAAGTCTGCCACGTAGCTTTGGATTTTTGCTTCGGTAGAGATAGCCACAAGTTGCTGCTCAACGTCTTTGAGTTTGCTTGGGTTACGTCCATGCAATAAAACGTGGTGACCTTGTTGAACGAGTACTTTTGCAGTTTCGAAGCCGATACCGTCGGTAGAGCCTGTGATCAGAATAACTTTTTGCATGGAATAGATTCCTTATTAAAGCGCTGACATCGCGAGCGTTTTTAAATGTGTTGTTTCGTTGAGATAAAGAATAGCAACCTTTTACGAAGTTGATAATCAACGGGATTAATAAAACACTATTTAGATTTTATTGAAAATGGAAGTGCGAATGAAGTCTCAGCTAGAGGGAAGTAATAGACAATAAAAAAGCTTAGCGCGGGGGACGCTAAGCTTCGAGATAATCAGGTTCTTGAGCCGTATTGTTGGCTGGTGGAATTAGCCTACTTGAGAAAAACTCACGACTTTGCTTTGTAGCTTCTCTTTTAAGTAATCGGACACGGCTTGCTGCTCTGACTCGCTCATGTACAGACCAAGCTTGGTTCTGCGCCACAAGATATCTTCATCTGTCATTGCCATCTCTTCATTGATCAAGTAATCGATCTCAGCTTGATAAACGCCATGTGCTTCACTCGAGAATTGGCTGCCAAGGTCAGCTTCGCTATTCGCACCTTCCAGTAGTTTCCATGTGTAAGTACCGAATTGAGTCACGTAACGAAGTAATAGTGCTTCAGATGCCCAAGGGTATTTAGTGTGGATCATCTTCGCAAGCTGCTCTCTGCTACAACTGAAGTTACCACCTGGAAGTGTGTTGTTGGCTGTCCAAGGCGCACCCATGTTGGTTAGGTGTGGTTCTAACTTCTTAAGTGCTGCTTCGCCTAGCTTACGGTAAGTGGTTAATTTGCCACCGAAGATCGAAAGCAGTGGTGCTTGATCTAGCTCTGCGTCCAATTCCAACGTGTAGTCACGAGTGATCGCTTGTGGTGAATCAGATTCATCGTCACAAAGCGGTCTTACGCCACTGTATGTCCAAACCACGTCTTCACGACCAAGTTGCTTAACAAAGTGCTGATTAACGATATCAATCAGGTAATCCACTTCTACATCGTCGATAGCCACTTCGCGCGGGTCACCTTTGTATTCAAGGTCGGTAGTACCGATGATCGAGAACTTGTCTAGGTAAGGGATCATGAACACAATACGATTATCTTTGTTTTGCAGAATGTACGCTTGTGGTTCGTCATGAATGCGCGGCACAACAATGTGTGAACCTTTGATCAAACGAATATTGCGAGGCGAAGCCTGTTCTAAACCATCATCGAAGAACTGTTTCACCCAAGGGCCTGCTGCATTAACAAGCGCTTTTGCTTTGCGCTCGAAACGCTGGTTTGTCATCACATCAAGAATCGTTACATGCCAAACATCACCTTCACGGTGCGCTTTTTCAACTCGGCAGTAGTTACGAACTTCGGCGTTGTTCTCTTTCGCCGCTAACACGTTTAGCAATACCATACGCGCATCATCTACCCAGCAATCTGAGTATTCGAAACCTGTTTTCATCTCTGGCTTAAGTAAACCTGATTTCGCCAAGTTCACTGTTTTACTACCAGGAAGCGTGGTGCGTTTACCCAAGTTATCGTAAAGGAATAGGCCACAGCGGATCATCCAAGCTGGGCGTAAAAATGGTCGATGAGGTAAACGGAAACGCATTGGTTGAGCAACATGAGGTGCTTTTCTTAGCAATACTTCACGCTCGGCCAGTGCTTCCGAAACCAAACGAAACTCGTAGTGTTCAAGGTAACGTAAACCACCGTGGATAAGTTTTGAACTTGCAGACGATGTCGCAGAGGCGAAATCATTTGCTTCGTATAAACCAACGTTTAGACCACGACCTGCTGCATCTGCCGCGATGCCTGCACCATTGATGCCGCCGCCGATCACGATTAAGTCTAGAGTTGAAGATGTACTATTTTTTGAATTATTTTGTTGAGCACTCATGGTTTTGACCTCTTGCTGAGCGAACGAGCATTTTAGAACATAATTGAATCCTATATTAACTTTCGTTTGCGGTCATTTATTATTTTCGTTTATGCGCGTTTTATGTGATTTGCGCATAAAAAAACCTCTGCTTATGAAAGCAGAGGTTCAAATAAAACTTATTCGAGCATAGAAGTGACATGAACAGGGATCAAGTATTGATGGTTCAGTTATTAAAAAAGCCAGTCATCGATAAGTGTTTATCAATAGATCTGGCTTTTGATTGCTCACGAATGCGAGTGCTCTTACTTAACTAAACTAAAACCAATTCATTCAATCTGGCTTGGCTGAGCTTAGCTGGGGCTATTCACTTGGTGTTGAAGGCTGAGCGGTATCGATGACTTCTAACGGAATGTCTGAATCTTTAAGGATGTTGAGAATCTCTTCCGGCGGCTGCTTATTAGTGAACACCATGTGTGCCTGAGAGATATTACCGAGCTTAACCATCGCATTACGGCCAAACTTAGTGTGGTCGACAGCTAAGAAGATACTGCGGCTGTTTTCGATGATGGCTTGTTTCACTCGAACTTCGTGATAGTCAAAATCGAGCAGTGAGCCGTCAAAGTCGATACCACTGATCCCTAAGATACCGAAATCAAGGCGGAACTGTTTAACGAAATCGAGTGTTGCTTCACCCACGATACCGCCGTCGCGGTTTCTCACTTCGCCGCCCGCCAAGATAACCTTGATCTCTGGGTTCGGCAGAAGGATGCTCGCAACGTTAATGTTGTTGGTCACAACTCTGAGCTGTTTATGATTCTTGTTGAGTGCGCGAGCAACCGATTCAGGTGTGGTTCCGATATCAACGAACAAGGTTGCGCCATCTGGGATGTGTTTAACCAGTTCGTCGGCGATCACGTCTTTTTCGTTGAAGTTATGCGCTTTACGCGTGTTATAAGAGGTGTTTTCTGAGCTTAAAGGAATGGTTGCACCACCGTGATAGCGACGGATTTTGTTGCTATCGGCCAGTTCGTTGAGGTCTCGTCTGATGGTTTGTGGGCTGACATCGAACTTTTCAACGAGTTCATCGGTACTCACATATCCTTGTGTTTTAACCAGATCTACAATCTGCTGGTGTCTTGGTATCTGCTTCACTTAACTTACCACTCCCTGCACGCCAAAGGCTCTGGCGCGTCAAAATCGAAAATATAAACTCGCGCTATTGTGCTCGAATTGACGAAGAGAGAGAAGTAATGATGGTAAGGAATCGTGTCTAAACCGCAAAAACGGTGCTCAGAGCGGAAAATTTGAGCCCGAAACGCAAAAAAGAGCACAAAATAGTGCTCTTTTTAGTTTCGTTTACTGAGGTTCGAACAATCCAACCAACTAGAGAGTGATTATTCGAACGCCTCAGGTGTTTGAACAGCTAGTGTTTAACTAATAGCTGAAGACTCAGTATTACTCTTCGTCGTCATCGTGCAGTTCAGACCAAACCTGAGCACACTTGATAGCACGCTTCCAGCCTTTGTAACGGCGGTTACGCTTCTCTTCGTCGTGGTGTGGCATGAAGGTACGGTTTAGAACCGCTTTGCCTTGAAGCTCATCAATGCTGTCCCAGAAACCAACCGCTAGACCAGCAAGGTAAGCCGCACCCAGAGCCGTTACTTCCGTTACTTCAGGACGGTGAACTTCAGTATCCAGCACGTCTGATTGGAATTGCATTAGGAAGTTGTTCGCTACTGCGCCGCCATCAACACGTAGGTTTGCTAGCTTGATGCCAGAGTCCGCTTGCATCGCGTCCAGTACGTCGCGAGTTTGGTAAGCAATGCCTTCCAGTGTTGCACGGATGATGTGGTTAGAGTTAACCCCACGAGTTAAGCCAACAATCGTACCGCGAGCGTAAGCATCCCAGTATGGTGCGCCTAGGCCTGTGAATGCAGGAACCACGTAAACGCCGTTCGAAGAATCTACTTTAGTTGCGAAGTACTCAGAGTCTTCTGCGCCAGCCAGTAGCTTCATCTCATCACGTAGCCATTGGATTGATGCACCGCCCATGAATACTGCACCTTCCAGTGCGTAAGCTGGTTCACCTTTAGGACCACATGCCAGTGTTGTTAGTAGGCCGTTTTTCGATGTTACTTTCTCTTGGCCTGTGTTCATTAGAAGGAAACAACCTGTGCCGTACGTGTTCTTTGCTTGGCCAGCTTCTACACACATTTGACCGTATAGTGCAGCTTGTTGGTCACCCGCAATGCCCGCGATTGGGATACGAGTACCGCCTTTACCACCAAGGTTCGTTTGACCGTAAACCTCAGAAGAACGCTTCACTTCTGGCATCATTGATGAAGGGATACCCATCTCATCAAGTAGCTTTTGATCCCAGCATAGGTCGTTGATGTTAAATAACATAGTACGAGACGCGTTAGTGTAATCCGTAACGTGTACACGTCCTTGAGTCATCTTCCAAACTAACCAAGTATCAACCGTACCAAATAGCAATTTGCCTGCTTCAGCGTCTTCGCGAGCGCCTTCAACGTTGTCTAGAATCCATTTTACTTTTGTACCTGAGAAATACGGGTCAAGGACTAAGCCAGTATTGTCACGTACGTAGTCTTCTAGGCCACGTGCTTTTAGGTCTTCACAGATGTCTGCTGTACGGCGACACTGCCATACGATTGCGTTGTAAACCGGTTTGCCTGTTTCTTTGTTCCAAACAATGGTGGTTTCACGTTGGTTAGTGATACCAATACCCGCTAGCTCGTCGCTGCGAATGCCTGCTTTAGCAAGAGCTTCAACCAATGTAGAGCTTTGAGTTGCCCAGATTTCCATTGGATCATGCTCAACCCAGCCCGCTTTCGGATAGATTTGAGTAAATTCTCGTTGAGAAGAGCTTACGATGTTTGCATCGTGGTCGAGGATTACAGCGCGAGAGCTTGTGGTGCCTTGGTCTAGGGCAACAATGTATTTTTGCTCGGTCATGGTAAGAATCCTTTTTCTTTTGTTATTTATATTTTAGTAAATGTAGGGTCGCTTAGTGATTAAGCTTGAGCTTGTTCAGCTTCTTCTGTTGTTTCACATTGGTTTGGAATAGTGCAGCCTTGGCCTTCTACTGGTAGGTAAGCACCGATAACACGTGGGTACAACCAACCACCAAAACATGCACCTGCAATTGGAGCAAGAATTGGAACGATGAAGTAAGGAATATCACGAGCACCGCTCAATGCGAAATCCCAACCTGCAAAGTAAGCGAAAAGTTTTGGTCCAAAGTCACGAGCAGGGTTCATTGCGAAGCCAGTCAGTGGACCTAAAGAACCACCAATTACCGCGATAAGAATACCGATCAGCAGTGGGTTCATCGCGCCGCGAGATGCGCCATTGTTCTCATCACCTAGCGCTAAAATGGCAAACATCAACACAGCGGTAATCACGAATTCCACAGCAAAAGCGCCGAAGAAAGAGAGTGAAGCATGTGGGTAAGTCGAGAAGATACCAGCGGTTGATAATGCGTCTTGGCTGCTACGAACGAAGTTATGCGCGATTTCGTAGTCAGTGAATAGGTTGCTGTACAGGCTGTAAACCAAAGCAGCAGAGCAGAATGCACCAAGTAGCTGAGAGATGATGTAAGGCACTACTTTCGCCTTATCAAAGCCATGGAACATTGCCAGTGCGATAGTCACTGCCGGGTTAATGTGTGCGCCAGAAACGCCAGCTGTACAGTAAATCGCGATAGCAACACCGAAGCCCCAGATGATGCTGATTTCCCATTGTCCGAATGTTGCACCGGTTAATACCAGTGCTGCCACACAGCCAACGCCAAAGAATATGAGCAATCCTGTGCCGATAAATTCGGCTAAGCATTGCCCAAATAAAGAAGGGTGTTTATTTGTTGTCATGTTCGAGTCCTTTTTAGTTTTGCTTATCTAGCACGTGTATTGTGCATAAATTTGCGAACTCGAAAATAAACGAACATTAAAAGTGAGCGTTTGAGCATAAAATTGTTAATTAAAGTCACTTGAAATGTTAATCCGAACACTTTTGTTCGAAAAAGAAGCTCGCATGAACGTCATTGCTCGAATTGATGTGTTTCGAGGCCGCTAAAATTACCTGTATGTAAACGGATGCACAACTGGTACGAGGAGTTTTGGTTTAGATTTGTGATGCTACTTCGTGAGTGGTCGATAATTAGACTTAATTAAGAAGGGCTAGGCGATGTTCTTGCTATGTAACAAGGGAGTTAACCAGAGAGCTTATATGCATAAATGAATAAACTGCCAACTACGGTGTAGTTTGGCAGTGTTAATTTGGGTGTTTGTTTTTCTAGAACTCGGTTCTCTAAACCAGAGCTGCAACCTTTCCTCTCGCAACCAACTGAGCTCGGATTGAGTCATACACCCAGTTGAACGCAATTGCGTAAAGCACGAAGAAGATAACAATCCCGATATCCATCATTAATACTGTCCAGAAATCGAGTTGAAGTACCCACATCAGTAGCGGGAACGACACCAACATCAAACCCAGTTCGAAACCTAAGCCGTGCAGAATACGTGTTTTCTTGGTTCGCTTGCTACGGTCAGCGCCGTAAATCTTGTCGTAAACGTAGTTGTAGACGTAGTTCCACGTCATCGCAATCAGCGATAAAGACAGCGCCAAGCCTGCCATTTTTACTGCTCCACCACCGACAATGTAAGTTGCCGCCACGGCCATCAAAATCAAAGCTGGTAATTCAAATAGCACCATGTGTAACATGCGTTCTTTATGTGACATCTCTTTACTCTCTTTCTGTTTTTCTAGCCTCTATGGGCTAATGACTTGGCTAGATAATATCTATTTAAGTGATAATATAAAGATAGTTAGCATCAGATATGGTGATAGTAAGTGTTGGGAGAAACCGAATGTACAACATAGAGCAGTTGAAGATGTTTGTGTATGCCGTTGAATTAGGGTCATTTTCTGCCAGTGCTCGTGAGTTGGGCAAGGTGCAGTCGGCGGTGAGCCAAGGAATCAGTAATCTTGAAATAGATTTTAATGTTCAACTTTTTGACCGTTCGACACGCAAACCAACCCTGACGGCGCAAGGTCAGCAGATCTTCAAACAGGTCAAAGCGATTATTCTGCAGGTGGAAGATCTCAACTCGTCAGTCAATGCCATCAATAATCAAGAGGAAGGGCTACTGCGCATCGCTTTAGACGATGCCTTGTTGCTTCCTTCACTACCTAAGGTGTTGGACAAATTCAGCCGAACATTCCCAGCCACCGAAGTAGAGTTAATGGCTGCGGCGAGTACCGATGTGAATCGCTTGGTGTCACAAGACCGCGCAGATATTGGCTTGATGTTTACCGACCTCGCATTCCATGCCGATTCAGAGCCGTGTTTTATTGGTAACCTGCCTTTTGTTGCTGTGTGTCATCCAGATCATGCTTTAGCTGAAGTCTCAGTTGCTAAGTTGCCCGACTTTATCTCTCATCGTCAGCTTATTCTACGGGGCAACAAAGGTAAGGTGATTGACCATTTTCCGGTCGTCGCTGGCAAGGTGTGGTGGGCGAACAGTTTTGTTGCTATCAAAGAGATGATCGTACATAGCTCGGTGGGCTGGGCATACTTGCCGAGTTACTTGGTGGAAGATGAGATTCAACAGGGAAAGCTTAACCAGATTAACGTCTCATTTGACCATAAAACATGGTCGCCTCCTGTCGATTTGGTGATATCAAAGAAAGCGATGAAAGGGCCGGGTTTGCTGTGGTTGGAAGAGCATCTCAAAACGTTACTGGACTAATTCTTTTACAAGCAACAGACAAATAAAAAGGGCTTACCCCGAAAGGTAAGCCCTTAGTTTTTTTATCTTCTGCTAGATGCTAGATTTAACGGTCTGTCCGTTGTAGTACTTGTCTTTCATCTTAAGCGCAACGTTCACTAGGTAAATCAGTACAGGTACTTCAATCAGTGGACCGATAACGCCTGCAAACGCTTGGTCCGAATTGATACCGAATACAGAGATTGCTACGGCAATGGCTAACTCAAAGTTGTTGCCTGTCGCTGTGAAGGCAATTGATGCGTTCTTGTCGTACTCAATGCCCATCTTCTTACCAATGAAGAAGCTGATGAAGAACATCGCTGTGAAGTAGATAGTCAGTGGAACAGCAATCAACAATACGTCCATTGGCAGTTCAACAATCATCTCGCCTTTTAGGCTGAACATCAAAACGATAGTCGCCAGTAGCGCAATCAGTGTGATTGGTGAGATGCGTGGAATGAACACATCGTTGTACCACTGCTCACCTTTCATCGACACTAGGATCTTACGGCTTAGGAAGCCCGCTAGGAATGGGATACCTAGGTAGATAAGAACACTGTGTGCAATATCGATCATTGAGATATCAACCATCATGCCTTCGTAACCAAATACTGGTGGAAGAACGCTAATGAATAGCCACGCCATAAAGCTGTAGCTCACCACTTGGAATGCACTGTTTAGAGCAACCAATGCCGCACCGTACTCTTTGTTACCGCCGCCGATGTCGTTCCAAACCAGAACCATTGCCACACAACGAGCAAGACCAATCAGAATCACACCGACCATGTAACCTGGGTGATCGCCCAAGAACGTCAGCGCCAATACGAACATTAGGATAGGACCAACCAACCAGTTCATGATCAGAGACAGTTTGATGGCTTTCTTATCTTTTACCACAGTGCCCAATAGGCTGTAATTAACCTTAGCCAAAGGTGGGTACATCATTAAGATAAGGCCAATCGCGAGTGGAATGTTGGTTGTACCAACAGACATAGATTCGTTCCACTGTTCGATTTGTGGGAACACGGTGCCAAGCAGCACACCAATACCCATGGCGATGAAGATCCAGAGTGTTAAGTAGCGATCTAGAAAACCTAACTTTGGTTTCATGGTAATCTCTCTTTGTTGATATCGTAAATCGTCGAAAAACGATTGATTGTGGCAAAAAAACACGCTTAAAAGTAAAGGCTATTAAAGCCGATCCTTCAAGCGTGAACTTCTATTTTAAAATGCTGTTAAATACCGATTCGAAGCGTTGAATATTGTCGCGGTCGATGCGGTAACACATCTTCGGCGGGATAGACTCAGCAGTGATAAAACCTGAGCTTTTCAATATTCTTAGGTGTTCTGAAACCGTTGATTGAGCCAAACCCAATTCACTTACCAGATCACTGTTTAAGCAGCCACCCGACTTTTCTAATGCGGACAAGATACTAAGTATGCGAATTCTTGCTGGGTGAGCGAGTGCTTTTGCTAACGCAGCCATCTCTTTTTCTGCTTCAGCGTTACTCGGCGGAAGAGGTAGAGAACAGCTTTCTGTTGCTTGGCATGTTGCAGTCATACTTAGGTGGCTCACTTACTACTAATCGTTAAAAGACGATTAATAGTAAGCCTATTTCTCTTGGCGGTCAACGCGAATTTTAAAAGTCGCAAAACTTAAACATCAAACATGCAATATTCACATCCGCGATTAAGACCAATTTAGTGATCATTGCGCGAGTTAGAAATAAGTGACCAGCTCTACTTTCCTACCCAATACAGTGGCCATCGTTGTTGTGTCGAGGTGTTATTGAGCATAGCGCCCACCAAAACGAGCGCGACACTGCCTACTAGAACAGGCGTAAACAAGAAGGTCCAATCGACCAGCGATGTGCCTGCTAACGCGATAACGATCGGGTTAGAGCCTGCTGGAGGATGAACCGCACGAAAGTACTGCATAAAAAAGATCGCGCTACCTACTGCTACCGACATCACTAAATAAGAATCACCGAAACCATACAGCGCTGCGAGCCCGACTGCCGCTGAAATGAAATGACCCGCAATGATGTTGCGTGGTTGAGCAAGCGGCGAGGTTGGTACTGCAAACAACAGCACACAAGTCGCGCCGAACGGTGCCATCAACCAAGGCACTTGTGAGTGTTCAGCAAGTAAACACAAGATCAATATGCCTACCGTACCACCGATAAAGCCTTTCAGTAGCTGGCTCAATGTTGCCTTTGGAGGTAGCTCTCCTCCACCGATCATTTTTTGTATCATCACGAACTCCTCACCTATGAGTAGAAAATAAAAGTGTACAGATTTGTACTGTTTGATTTAAATGATACAGATCTGTACACTCTTTACAACGTAAAATTTTGCGACCCTAATTGAACGAGTGGATAGGATGAGTAAGAAAGAACTAATCTTGGATGTGGCTGAATCTTTGTTTAACCAGTTTGGTTATACCGCTGTTGGGGTGGATATGATCCGAGATGAAGCAGCGGTTTCTAAGACATCCATGTATCGTCACTTTGGTTCTAAAACCAAGCTGATTGAAGCGGTGTTGGAAAGGCGTCATCAGCGTTTTGAGTCGAGTTTAGAGGCGGCACTAGCATCCACTTCTGGATTACAAAACCAATTGGATGCGCTGTTAGATTGGCATTTTGCATGGTTTGAACAACCGGACTTCAAAGGATGTATGTTCATGCATGCGCTTGCTGAATTTAAAGAGTCAGAAGATGACATTGCAATGCTCTCGCACAAACACAAGGTTTGGCTCAAGAACACGATTCACAACGTGGTAAGCGGTGGCGAAGAAGCAGATGCTGCAACGCTCGAACGACGAACAGAATCGGTTATGACGTTTATCGAAGGGCTGATTGTAAGAAGTGAATTTGGCGAATTTGATTCAACATCAGATTCAAACCATGACGCCAAGAAAAAAGCCTACCAACAAGCACTAAACGTCTTAGCGACTCTGGCTTGATTTCTAAGGAGATTAACGAAGATAGGCTGTCCCTATCTCCATTAAACAGTTCTGTCTTGGAGCTTCAAAATACTATTACTCAGCTGACTCATAGTTCTTGATGAAATTCAGTGTACTCTCAGAGTAGGTATGTGAATCCAACATCTCAGACAGACCAAGAAGCGTCTTGTAGGGTTGAGATACGGCGACCATATTGATTAACCAAGATGGAATCGATCCTCCTGGGTCACTTAACACTTGATAAGAAATATGAGTTGTATTGTTGTCACGTGGTGTGAGAATCCATCGTGACTCTAAATGAGCCACTCTGACGATACGTTTATCGTCATTTGGCTGATAATTGGGTCTGCCGTGCTGGGTAATCATCACGGTTAATGTGTCTGGGTCTTGCTCGATAAAGTTTTCGACAATTGCTTCACGATCCGAGACCGGCCAAGGTGCTTTTGTATAGGTTTTAGTTACCGTGTGTGCTTCGCTAAAGTGTTCTATCTCTTCCATTTTATCAATGTTTTCTACCCACTGAGTGCCTACTGAAGTATCCGTAAACAAAGCGATGATTGAGGTAAGGTTGGCCTGGATATCGGCTTCCGCACGAAACTCCTTAAAGTCGTTACCTTCAATTTTTCGATTGTAGACTTCGATTCCCTTCTTATCACGAACGAGCTTCCACTCATTTGCATCCGATGCTGACACTGAAAAAGACGTCGCAATCATAATGAAAGTTAGAATCTTACTGATCATGACAGTGCTCGCCCTTTCCAAGTGATTTTATTGTTCTTTGATAAGCGATAACTATTGAGAATCAACAAGCTTTGCAACGAAATCCCTAAAGGCACGGTTAGCGCATAACGAGCTGGTATAAAGAGCTCTTTGACCAAAATAAGATAAGTGACAATGGAAGCGAGCAACATCAGAGCATTGATCGCTAAGGAGTAGCTATTGGTTGATGAAGGGTCGCCGATGAAGTGATGAGTTGATACAAGCAGCATCACCGGGGCAGCCCATGCAATAATATTCGTTTTGATGAATGCACCAAGTACTTGGAATCTTGATTGGCAATTTACAATAAGATTCATGTTTTTGGAGAAGCCAGCCCAAATCGAACCAAAGTCGGAATACATATGAGTGCTCATGAGCTCGTCCGCAAAAGCCCAAAATGCTTTTAAACCGCATGTCTTCACGAGTTTTGCAAAAGCGATGTCTTCGGATATCTCACTGGCTACTGCAGCATGTCCACCGACAGCATCGTATGACTTTCTTGTAAACAACATGGCTTGGCCGTTAGCAATCGCGTCTGATTTTGACTTGTCGTTTGCGTTCTTGAAGTTCATGTAAGACGCAACTGAAAGAAATATGCCGGGTAAGGTAATTTTCTCAACCGTTGATGTGAATGCTTGTCTAGGGTTGAACGACAGCAAATCCGTTTTGTGTCTTGAGGCGAAGTGGATAACGCTCTGTAGCATCAAGGGTTCAGACTTGGTATCTGCATCGATAAAATACAAATACTCACCGGTTGCGTGTTGTGAACCAACCATGCAAGCGTTGCTTTTCCCGAGCCAATTGGGCGGTAACTTTCTTCCTGATATACAACGAACGTTAACACTCGATGTGTCGATGAGCTTATCAACAATAGCCCTTGTCGAATCAGTAGAAAAATCATCAACCACAATGATTTCAAACCTGTCTCTTGGGTAGTTCTGCTTCATTAGCGAACTGAGGCTGGTTTCAATATTATCTTCTTCATTTCTCGAAGGGATAATAATGGACACGGTTGGCCATTTCGTTCTGTTCAGAGAAACTTTAGGCGTAATGTGAACGCGATGGCGCGCCAAATTGGCAAGTGTGATTAAAAACTTGATGGTAACGATGCAAAACAAGGTCGAAGTGATAGCTAGAATCATGATTACAGTGGTCAAAAAATAAAGTGATAGAGTCTAAGGATCGTATAGCCTTGAGAGGTTTCGTTCACCTCAGGTATGTAGGACTTAATCATTCAAAGCGACATGTCGGGCAGTTCAGCTTTACGTTTGAACCACATTTGAAGCGATTTATTAGAGCTCAGAAATAAGCATTGCATTCACTGGCTACTCTAGCGATATAATCGAACATAGAACCGTTGCACAAGATAACGAAAATCATAATTTACACTTTAATTTTTACTTATAGGTAAGCCCAGAAATGCCACAACAGAACATCAAATTTATCGCTGCTGATATGGACGGCACTCTGCTTAATGAACACGGAAAGCTAGACCCTGAATTCTTCAACCTTTATGAGCGACTAGAAGCTCAAGACATCATTTTTGCTGCGGCATCGGGTCGACAGTACTACAGCTTGATGGAGACATTTGCTCCGCTAAAAGATCGCATGATGTTTGTTGCTGAAAACGGCACATTAGTGATGCACAAAGGCCAAGAGCTTTACAGCTGCTTGCTTGATACTGATGCCATCAAAGACATCATCAAAGAAGCGCGTGCTATCGAAGGCGCACATGTGGTGCTGTGTGGTAAGAAGTCAGCATACATCGAAACCAAAGACGAACGTGCTCTAGAAGAGATTTCTAAGTACTACCATCGCCGCGAGCAAGTAGAAGATTTACTGGCGGTAGAAGATGAATTCATCAAAGTTGCTATCTGCCACTTCGACGGTTCGCAAGAGAAAGTAAACCCAAGCATCAATGCTAAGTTTGGTGACAATTACCAAGTGGTTGTGAGTGCAAAAATTTGGTTGGATGTGATGAATGCTGAAGCGTCGAAAGGGGCGGCAATCAAACATCTACAAAACACACTAGGTTTCACCTACGAGCAGACCATGAGCTTTGGTGATTACCTGAATGACTACGAAATGCTTAAAGAGAGCTACTATTCTTACGCAATGGAAAACGCGCACCCTAAGTTGAAAGAGATCGCACGTTTTGGTGCGCCAAGTAACGTCGATGCTGGTGTATTCCAAGTGCTTGAGAAACTGCTAGCGTAACGCGGTTAAGCTCAATCCGATTTTTATCAAAGCCGACTCACTAACATGAGTCGGCTTTTTTGTTCGCTAATGGTGCATAGAGTAAATTTGAACGAGTGTTCAGTTTGTTGTAGTCTGATCAGAAAGATGGGTATCCACTTCGAATTGGATACGCCTTAGCAACGATATTTGGAAAGATTATGAGCAAGAAACTTCAACTCGATATTATTTCTGACGTAATGTGCCCTTGGTGCGTGGTCGGCTACAAAAATCTAGAGCAAGCCGTTTCAGAACTTGGCTTAGAACAACAGATTGAACTTGAATGGCAGCCGTTTGAGTTGAATCCAGACATGCCGCAAGAGGGTGAAAACCTGCGTGACCACATCATGAGAAAATACGGTTCAAGTGCGGAAGAGAGCCAACGTTCACGTGAGCAACTGGCAGCACGTGGCAAAGCGGTTGGATTCGATTTCAATTTCTATGACAGCATGAGAATGGTGAATTCACGTCACCTACATGTGCTGCTTGATTTTGCTCTCGCTCACGGCAAACAGACTGAGTTAAAGCTACGTTTCTTTACTGCGCATTTTTCAGAGCAAAAAGATCTGTCTAATCGAGAAGTGATTGCACAAGAACTTGAAGCGGTTGGCTTAGACTCAACGAAGGCACTGAAACGCTTGAAGAACATCGACAACTTAAAGCAAATTGAAGCGCAAGAGTTTGAATGGCAACGCATGGGCATCTCAGCGGTTCCTACTGTGGTATTCAACCGCAAGAGTGCAGTGACAGGCGCGCAGACGGTCGAAACGTATAAGCAAATCCTTCAAGAGCTTATTGCTGAATCATAAGCTGATCATTGGTATCAATTAGAGTCTGAATTTCATGGAATCACTTTCACTCGCACAAGCACAAAAAATTGTACTGCTTTCGCAAAAGCTACCACCTAAGAAGCAACCGCCCAAAAAGCAACGTAATGGTGGCGCTTTGGCGAACACGCTGTCTGCGATTGAAAACCTTGGCTATGTGCAAATTGATACCATCTCTGTGATTCAGCGAGCTCACCACCACACGCTTTGGAATCGCAATCAAGACTACCAACTGAATCATCTGGATAAGCTGTTAGAGCGCCGAGAAGTGTTTGAGTATTGGTCGCACGCCGCCGCGTATTTACCCATGCGTGACTACCGCTTCAGCCTGCATCGAAAGAATGGGTTTGCGAGCGGTAAGCTAAAGCATTGGTATAAAAAAGACGATGCACTTATGGCGCATGTTCTCAAACATATTGAGAGCGAAGGGCCATTGATGGCGAAAGACTTTGAAGGGGACAGACCCAACCCCGGAGGATGGGGCGGTAAACCGGCCAAACAGGCGCTAGAGACTTTGTTTATGCAAGGCGACTTAATGGTGCCAAGCCGAGTGAACTTTCATAAGGTGTATGACCTAACCGAGCGAGTTTTGCCTAGTGGCATTGATACCTCTGAACCAACGGAACAAGAGTATATCGAGCATCTGATCACGCGTTATTTAGAAGCGAACGGTGTGGGAATCGCATCGGAAATGAGCTATCTCCTTAATAACACCAAACCACTGATACAGAAGACACTCCAACAGATGCTTGAAGACAATCAAGTCGTGAAAGTGGATGTTCAAGGTGCTGATTATTATGTGTTGCCTAATGCATTTGAACTGCTGAGTCAGCCTCTTTCTCGAACTAAGTTAAAGATACTGTCTCCGTTCGATAATCTGTTGATTCAACGTAAGCGAATGCAATCACTGTTTAATTTTGATTACCTTCTAGAGTGCTACGTTCCAGAGGCCAAGCGCCAGTTTGGTTACTTTAGTTTGCCGATTCTGTGGCAAGGAGAGCTGGTGGCACGAATGGATTGTAAGGTTGATAGGAAGAGTGGCTTACTCAATATTCGTAACTTGGTTGTGGAAGGGCGAATCAAAAACCATGAATCATTCGTTCATGCCTTATGCGACGAGCTAAAACACTTCATGGTGTTCAACCAATGTGATGAGATGGTCGTCCATCACACTACGCCCTTTGATCTTGGTAAGCGCTTGATGAGTCATTGGCAAACGGTTTAGCGTTCATCGTTGCTTCAAAGTCCTAGTTACATAAACCATCTCGTTATTCAGCAAGCTCGCCTAACAAGAACTCGACAAAGGTTCTGTTCTTCAAAGACAGTTGCTTGGTTTTGTAGAGTAAATGAATCGGCTTAGGCAAAGGGGTCATACCGGGTAGGATCTCCACTAGAGCACCACGCTCTATCTCTTCTGACACTAAAATAGTTGGCTGCAATAACACGCCCACGCCTTGCAAGGCGGCATATCGCAACACATCTCCATTGTTCGACATCAAACGCACTTGCCCTTTATTCACCGCGCTATGCGTTGCTTGATGGTTCTGAGAGGCTAGGAGTTGCGATTCATTGCTTTGCGCACTCCGCGCTTGTGTATCTCGGCCACTCACATCACGACGACTGCTATAACTGAACCCAAGCGATGGGTGCTGTGCAAGGTCTTCCAATACGCGGATTTCTGCATGTTGGTTAAGGTACTTAGGAGCCGCGCAGTAACACATCTCATAATCCCCTAAATATCTGGCGACTAAACTGGAGTCAGAAAGGTCGCCAATTCGCACAATCAAATCAATATCGGAGGAATAAGGATCGACAAGATCGTTGTTCAGCACAAGTTCGACATTAATCGTCGGGTGATTCGCAAGGAACTTCGCCACGATCGGGGCAAGTACCTTGTTCCCATAGGTGACTGGGCAGTTTATTTTTACCGTGCCTTGAGGTTGGTTTTCTAAGGTTTGAATCAGGTTTTCTGCATTGCTGATGTCTTCAAGAATTCGTTTACATTCTCGATAATAAAGCTGACCTGAATCGGTCAATGATTGCTTACGTGTAGTGCGATGAATCAGTTGGGAGTTAAGGCTCGATTCAAGATGATGGACATGTTTACTGATCATGGTCGCCGACAGATTGAAGTGGTTGGCGGCGCTGCGAAAGCTGCCTTGCTCCACTACGTAAACGAAGACTTTCATGCTGGTTAACTTATCCATTAAACACTCTTGGTTGATAAATAATAAACAAAAGGTGAGTTTATCAATTATTAGGGGTTAATTATATTAATGACAAACCAATAATTAACTAAAATAAGAGCGTGAAATGCCTCAAACAAACGAAACCATCTTTGTTACTGCCGAACTTAAGATTAAAACCAACATTGAACGTGAGGCTGCAGTTGAAGCCATCGAACAGTTTTGCTTAGACATGCAGAGCGAACCGGGCTGCCTACAAGCCATAGCAACCTATGATAAAAACCAAAGCGATCGCGTGATCCTGCTTGAGCAATACGTTAACCGTGAAGCAATTAATCAGCATTTTGGAATGCCTCATACGCAAGCATTTATCGAGCGTGATATTACCGAATTAGTTCAAGCGTTCGAAACGCAGCTTGAATCAAAAGAGCAGGAGAAGTAAGCCATGAAATGGGGAATCCTAGGAACCAGCTTTATCTCAGGCGTTATGGCGGATGCGATCAAAGGCGATGCTCAAAGTGAACTGTATGCCGTTGCTGGCCGCACAGAGAAAACACTCAATGAGTTTGCTGCGCAGTACCAACCAACACTGACCTTCAACAGCTATGAAGCCTTGATTGAAGATGAGTCGGTCGACATTATCTATATCGCGCTACCTAACCACGTTCACCACGAGTACGTGATTAAAGCCGCTCAAAAAGGCAAAGCGATTCTGTGTGAAAAATCGTTGTCGGTTGATATGGAAAAAACCGAACAAGCTCTGCAAGCGGTGAAAGAAGCGGGCGTATTTTTCGCAGAAGGTTTGATGTACTTAAACCACCCATTGATAGCCAAGCTTCATCAAGAATTAGCTACAGGTGAGATCGGTGAAGTACGCTCTATTCAAGGTTCATACGTCGCTGCGATTGACCAGTTCGTTAATCCTGCGAGTAAGGGTGCACTGTACAACTTAGGTTGTTACCCAATGTCGCTGATTCACTCTGTCGCACAACACCAGTTTTGTGAAAGTGTGTTTGATGATCTGCAGATCTCTGCAATTGGCCGACGTGGCCAAGATGGCAATATCTGTGAATCATCGGCGATGATGCGCTTCAATGACCACTTCACTGCGCAAATTCATACTGCAGAAAACCACGGCTTAAAGCATGGCTTTACCATTTTAGGGAGCAAAGGCTGCATCACGCTCGACACCAACCCATGGCTACCGACCGAAGACAATACATTCACGGTTGAGATCTATGAAACATCGACACGTGAAGTGAAAGTTGAAGCGCAAGGCGATGGCTTTCATTATCAAGTGCGCAATATTCGCCAAGCGGTTGAGCAAGGTGAAACACAACTTACTGCACCGATGGCGACTCATCAAGACTCTCGCGTAATCATGAAGTTACTG
Organism: Vibrio pomeroyi; assembly: GCF_024347595.1. Classification (NCBI taxonomy): domain Bacteria; kingdom Pseudomonadati; phylum Pseudomonadota; class Gammaproteobacteria; order Vibrionales; family Vibrionaceae; genus Vibrio; species Vibrio pomeroyi. The sequence continues at coordinate 535,947 of NZ_AP025507.1, forward strand.
ACGGATTGGGAACAAGCGGCGAGCTAGTTTTTTGGCTAACTCCTGTACACGCCTCATACTTGGTAGCCTCGTAAGCTATCAAGCATGAGGTGTTTCTCTAATCCCTCTCGCCCATTATCCTCAATAAATACTTTGCATTTAAAACGGTCACAGTGTCCAATGTCGGTTAGGACAATATTGACTGAAAAACCTTATTTTTTAAGGTGTTAAATAGGATGCTTATTTCATGCGTAAATCAGATAAGAAGATCGAAAATCAGATCAGAGACGTGCTAACTGACGTGTGTGAAGATACGTTGAAAGGCTACGATGGTTTTCTTTGGGTGACTCATACGGTCAATTTTTCTTCTTTTCCCCAAAGCTTAAAAATCGTTTGTGTATTCGACACCAATCAAGATAGAACGAATTTCTTAGAGGGGGAAGGCCAACAGCAAGTCTCAACGACCATCCAAAGTGTGTTCAGTCAGGTAGGAATTACACTGAAGAATATCGATAAACACATCAGCTACGATACACAAGAAAATTGCGACCGTGACCACCAAGGTAAGTGGAACCATAGACTTTAAGAAGCTTTAGTCAGAGTTCTGATTGGTTCGCTAACTAAAGAACGAAAGCCTACGCGAGGTAGGCTTTGTTACTGTATTTACTCATATTATTTAATTGCAGTGCAGAAGCTAACGTCTGAATGCTGAGTCTGTTGATCGTAACTGTGGTAAAGCTCAAAGCAAGGGCGGTCTTCGGTTTCTAGGCCGGACTCTATGACCTTAATCATTAGGTCGTCCCACGCTTTAGCGTATTGACTTGGCTCGGTGATGGTTTGTCGCATCACTGCATATTGCCCGCCGGGAAAATCTTTCAATTCGATCCCACTGGGTACTTCAGTGTCGTCTGGAACCATCAAGCAGATGTCAGTACGGCATTTATCGTTTGGTGTAATTTCCGGATTGTCATGATAGATAAAGATGCAGCTGTTACCTGCTAGCCCTTTCATTTCGGCCCATTGATAAAGACGACCGCTTGGCCCTTCATAACCTTGTCCGTAAGGGCCTGTTACTCGTACATACGCTAATTTTGATGGTTCGAATTGTTGCGTTTTCATTGTCATACTCCATTTTGTTCGTTCGGAGTCAGTATATGAATTGCTTGCCACTGCATCGTTTCCATTCTTGCGCAACGTGTGTCCAATCTTGCTATTTCGAGTGAGCTCGCTGAACGCTTTGTAATCTTCACAATCACGGAAGGCACTCGGTGTGACACCAAAGTGTTGTTTGAATGCCTTTGCAAAACTTTGAGACGATGAGAACCCATAGTCCAATGCAATATTAATAATGGGTTGCTTGGATTTGAAGAGATCATTCGCTGCTGCTTCGAGTCTCAATCGCCGAATGAAATCAGCAAGGGTCTCGCCTTGAACGGCCTTAAAAGTGCGATGAAAGTGGTAGGGTGAAAAGTTGGCTAATGCCGCGACTTCGATTAGGTTGAGCTGCTCGTTAAAGTGCTTCTCTAGATAACGGACAACGGGAATCAGCCGCTTATGATAGTCAACGTACATTGCTTTATTTACCACTCTTTATTGCCATTAATCTTAGATAGCTTCAGAGACTAACCTATCCCAATTGAGTTTCAATAGAGTGGTATTGAAACTGAGATTAGATGCAGTAAATCCAATTCCCGCTTTCCATTTTCCTTCGATCAACAAGATTAACTTCTCCCAAACTGAATTGCCTTTTTAGCCATCGCACGTTCACTGTTCGTTAGACTTAATTCTCATAATGAGAAAAAGTGAAGCCGAGAATCGTGACTCTGGAATACTTAACTTGTCAGCAAAATTAAGATTATAAGTTTTTAGCTTTCGTTCTAACGTGCTGACTTTACATATGTATTAGGAGGTATTTTTAGAGGTAAGAGATACTGAACCGATGGGGGCTTGATCAATACATGTTTCTAACCGATACTTTTTTCGTATTTTGATTCCTAAATTGACACGTAAGTTGGCTGACTTTTCGTCTCGTATTTTTGAGTAACGACAGTATCGATTAGGAAAACTGAATGATGAACCCCTACATTTTATGGTTACTAGCACTCATTCCATTCTACCTAACCGCTAGTAACGCTTTTGCTGCTGGTAAAGCGATTATATTGCCCGGATCGCACCAGCAAGGTGTCGACTTAAGCGATTCGCCAATGTCGGCAACGGATGTTATTGATTGGGAAATCACAAACAATGACATCGTGTTTGGCTCTTATGCGGACAAAGCCGACAATGAGCGAATTACTGCGATTGGTTATATGTACAACCAAAAGTTGGAGATGAACTCTGGCTGGTTAGAAAACGATCTTCGCAATAACGCAGCGCTAAACGGTGCCAATTATGAAGACTTCTTTCTGCATTTCTCTGAAGACACTGTGATTGCTGAAGTCGACAAAAGCCACGGTGAAAATACCCTTCTTAATCGAAAACCTATGATCGTCGGTTACACCGCAAGTGAAGACCATGCGGGTTTCTGGCTCTATCAACAGCCGCCTTGGGATGCGGATGTGTTTGAGAACTTCGAGCGAGGCGGTGCGCTTTATGTGTATCACGCAGAGCAGTTCGATAGGCTGACACTGAAGTTCTCTCAATTCGCCACTGGTGGTCAATTTTGGCTTGAGTATCCAACAGAAGTTGATGTCCATGGGCAGGTATCACAATGGTCTGCGTTGGATCTGAAGAAAGACAAAACCCTCAATATGACCAAGAACCAATCTGTGTTGTGGAACCTTCCATCTGATTGGGTAAGGGCGACAACCCATGACGGCAGCGGTGCTAGTTATGGCGGAGGCCAATATTTTGGTTCTACTTTTGTGCGTGACGGCGGGCGTCTGTATGTGGTGAGAATCCGTTGGCAAGGTGATAACGCCAACGACAGACCGCGCCTTAAAGAAGTGAAGCATAGAAACAGCTTTCCTGTGGTGAATCTTACCGATGCGCCTGAAACAACCCCTGATGGGAATGCTATCAGCCAGTGGCGTAAGATCCGTGGTTTTGATGCGTCTGCCGACTTGAATCAAGACAACTACTTGTCACAAAGTGAATATAAAAATCGCACCAATAAAAATGCCACCGCTCGATTTCGTTGGGAGTCGCGCGTGGTGCCATTTGGCCGAATGTGGAGCCAAAGCTCGTCATGGGCGCTGGCTAATGTCGCCAACCTCAATTACTTATCGGCGGTTCACGCTTATTATCAGCAGAACTGGGCAGAGCAGGGGCTAAATGGTGCTTATAACGATGACACCAACAAGCTGCTTGGGGGAAACCAGTTTTATGTTCATTCCGGTGGTACGGTGCAAGAGCTAGGGTTGGTGGCTGGTTCTACCGAGGCCGATGATCTTTATAAAGCGCAATTCTCTGCTTTCTTAAAAAGCCTCGCAACTCTCAATCGTGATGCCTTGATAGGCTTGAATATTGGGACTGCCAACTTACTTGGGCGTAATGGTCAATCTCACCTTGTGGAAGCAGGCTCTTTGTATTTCAGGGAGCACTACGTGTTCCCATCGACTGGTTTTAGCGGCTATTCGGGTATCTCCAAGTTTTGGGATAACTCGGCATTAGCGTATGCCGATCAAAGCGCGATCTTTCAAGCCACAACGCGTTTTGGTCGTGTTCAGTTCTTTGGTGGTTCTGAACAAAATTGGCGACAAGACCAATACTCAGCGTTAGCGATCTATTACTTGAATCACCATTCACAACACAGCTATTTCAATCAGTGGAACAATGGTTATGTTTACGGGAGTGACAACACCACACAGGATAACTTTTGGAAGAGTGATGTGCCGAAAAATGTCGCTTACCAACCAAGTGCGTTATTGGCGGTCGATTTGGGCAAACCGAGCAATCTTATTCCTGAAGGCTTTGAAGCCATTCCCTTGATGCTTTCGACAAGTACGCCTGTACCTGCGGATTACACCATTGTTGGCGACTCATCGATGAATGAAATGGTGCATGCAGACTTACCCAATGGAATGACACACGTATTGCCGACGTATACCTATTTCTTACATCAGTCTGAGCGGTTAGTCGTGGCTGATGGCCCGGAAGATATGGTGTTGGCGAGAGAGTTCGATAAGGGTCGAGTGTTGTACCGTACAGATTTCCACGGTAAGAACGCGAGCTTTTATGAGACAGAGAAGCTGACGGTTGTATTAGACGTACCAATGAAGCCTGTCGATGCAAACGGCAACATCGGAGAGTATGTCACGCAAATAGAGATAGGTGGCTATGAAGGGCTGTTCTTACTTTATTAGAACGATATTGAAAGTGATTGCACTTGTTGAGAGGGCTTCTTTTCGGGGAAGCCCTTACCATGAAATCTAAGCTAGGTTCTTGAGATTAGCTTGTTGTTTTTGCACTGCTTGAACTCTTTGGCTATCCATGACTTTTCATTCAAACCATTGTCAATTAGGGCAAAGAGATAACCATCAACCTTGCTTGAAGCGGTTGGGTATTCTTGAAATACATGCTTGGGATAGCCCGGGTAATTCGTCTCATATTTGTTGTCTAGTTGCTTGCCTAGCTCTCGCCATTTAACGAATAGCTCAGAAGACGAGGTTGGCTTTTTGTATTGGCCTAAAATCCGATGATGATGGACTAATGCCACTTTGGCGCAGTGGTTGGTTTGTACTACCTTCTGTATGAGCTCTGCTTGTGTCTCGCTTATTGTTTTCGCTAATGCATTTTCTTGCTCGATGCGCTCTATTCGCTCACCAAAGGTTTCAGCATGCGTAGAAAAGATAACAGAAATGGGTAAAACCAATGCCAAAAGGCGCTTGCAGAACATAACCTAACTCGTTAAATGGATTCGTGACTATTATGCCGTTGAGTAACAATATTATTAACGAATAAACACGCTTAATTGTAAGAATTATTTTTATCGAGTGGATTAATAAATGCTTTCTGTTTCGTTTTATTCATCAGGTGAATGACTTTCGTATTCAATTGGAATAACAGTTCTCTCCGATCTTTATTTACTCGGAATATGAGCGGTTAGAGATGTTGGATATCTATTGAGTGGTAAGGAAAACCGATCGCTTTTGCCGCATTCAACAGCGCCTGTTGAGTCTTAAATACTCTGGGTTGCATCTTTCTATCAGATTCAAGAAAACTGTTCACACCCCACTGATTGCTTTTCACCATTAAGTAATAGCCATTAGCACAAGGCGAAACAACACCAATAGCTGCTTTCAAATCGCCACGACTAAAGTGATTCTTAAATTCGCGTAATACCATATCAATGTCCTTATTCGATGATGAAAAAAGGGAGCGAATCGCTCCCTATTTAAAGTGGTTACTAATGATTACAAGAATGCGCGGTATGGCAGTTCTGGGTCATTTTTGAAGATGTCAGCAAAGCCGCGGAAGTGTTGGTAGTGCATGCGACCTTTGTCTGTTGGGTAAGTGTATTTACCACCTACTTGCCAGAAGAAAGGAGCAAATGCGTATTGCAGGCGTTCTTTCTTCATGTTCCACAACATCTCGATTTCACGCGGGTCGTTTTGGAAGTTCGCCCAAATGTCGTGGTGGAACGGAACAACCACTTCACAGTTCAAAGACTCAGCAGCACGAAGAATGTCTGAAGATGTCATTTTGTCTGTTACGCCACGTGGGTTCTCACCGTAAGAAAGCAGTGCAACGTCGATCTTGTGGTCATTACCGTGTTTAGCGTAGTAGTTAGAGTAGTGAGAGTCACCAGAGTGGTAAACAGAGCCGCCAGTTGTTTCTACTAAATAGTTCACTGCGCGGTCATCCATGCCGTCTAGGATTTCTTTGTCTATAGAAGACGTTCCTTCTGGTAGTGTTACAAGTGCAGTACGGTCAAACGCATCCAGAACTTTGATGTTCACGTCTTTGATTTTGATCTCGTCGCCAACCTTAGCAATAACACAACGATCTTCTGGCACACCCCATTTCATCCATAAATCAACACACGCCTTAGGACCAATGAATTTAACGTGGTCGCCGCAGTTTTGTAGAACCGCCGCTGCAACGTTGATATCAATATGGTCGCCGTGGTCATGAGATGCCATAACAGCATCAATCTCTTTGATAGCGAAAGGGTCCAATGGGAAGATCGCGGTACGTAGGTTTGGTTGAAGTGCTTCCACACCGCCCATACGCATCATTTGGTGCTGGTTTTTCATTTTTTGAACGGCTTGTGTTTTTTTACCAGTACCACACCAGAAGTCCATTGATAGGTTTGCACCTTCTTCTGATTTTAGCCAAATACCTGTACAACCCAGCCACCACATAGAAAACGTTCCCGGTTGCACAACTGTTTGTTCAATCTCTTCATTTAACCATGTGCCCCACTCAGGGAATGTATTTAGGATCCAAGACTCGCGAGTGATTTCGTTTACATTGCTCATGATAATACCTTTTATTTCAATAATTTGATTGATTTTGGATGTAGGGAGCCGAGCGCCTTAATTTGGATTAAGGCACTGAGCTGAATTTATTATTATTGGGAGGGCAGGTTGCCCTGTGATTTAAACTAAGATGACTTGCGTCCCTTGAGCTTCAATCTGTTTAACAACTTCTGGATTGGCGTCTTTACCGGTGATGACGATGTCTATTTGCTTGGTATTGCAAAAGAGCATTCCGGTGCGTTGTCCAACCTTTGAACTGTCGACCACCACCACGAGTTTATCGACCTGTTCAAGCATTTGCTGTTCAGCGACGGCTGTTAACATGTCGGCTTTGTATAACCCGGCGTCAGTTAAGCCTTTGCCTGAAGTGAACATCCAGTTTCCTGCATAACCGCCTAGTGAATTAGGAGCTGGATTCAAAAAGATGTTCTGCGCTTTGTTGTATTGACCGCCAATGATGATGACATCGTCATGATCCTCATTGATCAAGTAGCTTGCGAGTGGGAAGTAGTTCGTTACGATTTGAACGTCATCTCCACATAGCTGTTGTCCAAGTAGAAAAGCCGTAGAACCGCAGTTGATTACGACTGTATCACCCGACTGACAAAGTCCAGCGGCTGCTTGTGCAATCTCGGATTTCTCTTCATAGAACTCAGTGCTGTTGATATTCAGTGGTGACCACTTTCTTTTCTGAGTTTCTACTCTCTCTGCCCCATTTCGAATCTTTCGAAGTCGGCCTAGCTCATCTAATTTAGCGATATCACGTCTTGCAGTTGCTGGTGAAACACTAAATTTATCAATGATATGTGAGACGTTGATTGTCTGCATATCTTCTAACAGCGACACGATGCCGTTATGTCTTTGTACTTCATTCATATTTATCACTCTTTATGTCGTTGTGACAATTTGATGATTACTTTTGATTTGTTTTGATTCTAATAATCACCATCATGATTGTCAAACCACATCGATATAAAAATAGGATCTCAATCACAATGTTTTGTAAGTCATTGATTTTAATTGATTTGTTGTTTTTGTGTGTGATCCCAAGCTCAATTAGGCTCATTCCTAGTGTGGTTAATTGACATAAATCAAAGTAATCACAAGTGAGCATTGAATGATTACTTTTGATTGGTAAAGTCTAGTTCGTGAGCAAAACTTAGAATCATCACATCCTACAAATCATTAAAATTAAAAACTAACCAGGGGTAAAGATATGGAATTCTTATATGATATTTTCTATATTTTTTACAGTCAGGTAATGACCAAAGCACCGTTGCTACTCGGTCTTGTTACTTGTCTCGGCTACATCCTTCTAAAACGTGACGCAACAACTGTTATCTCCGGCTCTATAAAAACCATCGTTGGTTTCATGATAGTGCAGGTAGGTGCGGGAACATTGGTAGCGGGTTTCAAACCAGTTATCGAAAAAATGAGTGAAATACATGGCTTGACGGGCTCGGTGATTGACCCGTACACCTCCATGATGTCTACCATGGAAACCATGGGCGACAATTACTCTTGGGTTGGGTATGCAGTATTACTGGCACTTGGGCTGAACATTCTTCTTGTTGCCTTCCGTCGTATTACGGGTATCAGAACCATCATGCTGACTGGGCATATCATGTTCCAGCAAGCTGGCCTTATTGCTGTTTTCTACTTCGTGCTTGGCGCAAGTATGTGGGAAACCATCATATACTCTGCAATATTAATGGCGTTGTACTGGGGTATTTCGTCAAACATCATGTTCAAGCCGACTCAAGAAGTCACTGGCGGGGCGGGTTTCTCGATTGGTCACCAACAACAGTTTGCTTCATGGGTAGCCACCAAGGTTGCACCGAAGCTTGGCGACAAGAACGACAGTGTTGACCACATCAAACTGCCTAAGTGGTTACACATTTTCCACGACAGTATCGCTGCAACAACGTTAGTGATGACTGGCTTCTTCGGCATTATTCTTCTTTCGTTCGGTCTTGATAACCTTCAAGACATGGCAGGCAAGACTCACTGGCTTATCTACATTTTCGAAACGGGTTTGAAATTCGCAGTTGCGATTCAAGTTATCGTAACCGGCGTTCGTATGTTCGTAGCTGAATTGTCTGAGGCCTTTAACGGTATCTCACAACGCCTTATTCCAAACGCTGTTTTAGCAATCGATTGTGCGGCTATTTATGCCTACTCACCGAACGCAATGGTATTCGGTTTCATGTGGGGTGCTGTTGGTCAATTCACGGCAGTGCTTGCAATGCTCGCGTTTGACGCACCAATCATGATCATCCCTGGCTTTATCCCAATGTTCTTCTCGAACGCAACCATCGGCGTGTTTGCTAACCACTTTGGTGGCTGGAAAGCGGTGATGAAGATCTGTTTCGTGATGGGCATCATCGAAGTGGTTGGCTCTGCGTGGGCAATCCATATCTTCGCTCAATCAGGTACTGAGTTTAATGGCTGGATGGGTATGGCTGACTGGGCTCTCGTATTCCCACCGATCATGCAAGGTATCTCAAGCTCTAGCATGTTCTTCTTTGTGATTTTGGCTTTGGCAGGCATCTACATGTACTTCGCTTCTAAGCAACTACGAGCTGAAGAAGACGCAGAAGCTGCTGCTGAAACAATGACGGCAGTAACGCCTGAAGGCATTGAGGTTGAAGTTGCGGTACCACAACAATCGACAGCAATTGCTGATGCACCATCGGCTTCTGCAACGGCTGCTTCTACAACATCAGAAAATCGAGTGTCGCCAGCAGCTGATCAGAAACCGGTTCGCGTTCTAGTGTGCTGTGGTTCTGGGCAAGGTTCTTCAATGATGTGCTCTAAGAAAATCAAAGAGTACTTGGACAAGAAAGGCATCCCAAGCACGACATTCAACAGCGCTATCACCGATTACAAATCGCACCTTGGCTCATTCGACATCATCGTTACTTCGGTTGCTCTTGCAGCGAAGATCACGGGGCTTCCTGAAGGCAAACAACAGTTAGCAGTGAAGAACATGATTATGGTGAAAACCTTCGGCGACGAGCTTGTTTCCATCATCGAGAATAACTTCCACAAATAATGAAAATGGCTCAGTGGCATCGCGCTACTGAGCCAATAAAAACAATTATATAAGTGAGCAATAACATGAACCTAAAAGAATCTCTTATCCAAAACAACTCTATCCTACTTAACGCTAAAGCGGCTGACTGGAAAGCGGCGATCAAGCTTGGTACTGATGCATTGGTGAAAGCGGGTATTGCGGAAGAGCGTTACTACGACGCGATTACCAAAGCGATTGGTGAAGAAGGCCCTTATATCTGTATTCACGATGCGTTCGCACTGCCGCATTGCCGCCCTGAAGACGGTGTTATTCGTACTGGGTTTGCGCTAACTGTGCTTGAAACACCAATCATGTTTGAAGGTGTTGATGAGCCTGTAGATGTGTTGATTACGCTAGCGGGTAAAGACTCAGAAGAGCACATCGAAGGCACTATGCAAGTGGCGAACTTGATTGAATTCGATGAAGACTTCTCAAAACTTCGCGCGTGTAAAAGCCCAGAAGAAGTGGCGCGTTTAATTGATGCTGCATTGCTTCAAGCGGAAGCGGCGTAAGGAGGCAACGATGTCTAAATATAGCCAATTGAAACAACGTGTTTTAGAAGCCAATTTGCAACTTCCTAAATACGGTTTGGTGACTTTCACTTGGGGAAACGTCTCTGAGTTTGATCGTGATAACGGTGTGATAGCCATTAAACCATCGGGTGTCGAGTACTGCGATATGACCGCTGAAGATATGGTCGTCGTCGATCTAGAAGGCAACATTGTAGAAGGGAAGCTTAACCCTTCAAGTGATACTGCGACTCACTTAGAGTTGTACAAAGCTTTCCCTGAGGTCAGTGGCATTGTTCACACGCATTCACGCAGTGCCACGATTTGGGCCCAAGCCGGTATCGACATTCCAGCGTTGGGCACTACGCATGCAGACTACTTCTACGGTGATATTCCATGTACGCGTCGTTTATCTCACTCTGAAATCTCTGAAGAGTACGAGAAAAATACCGGCCTTGTGATCATTGAAGAGTTCCAGCAGCGCCGAATTGATCCTATGGCAGTTCCAAGCGTGATTGTTGCAGGACATGCGCCATTTTCTTGGGGTAAAGACGCTAACGACGCCGTTCATAACGCGGTGGTACTAGAGGAAGTGTCTGCAATGGCATTGGCAACGCGCACTTTGAACAGCGGCATCAAAATTCAGCCAGAGCTGTCAGACAAACACTACCTGCGTAAGCATGGTGAAAATGCTTATTACGGCCAACAGTAAATCGGCTTTTGTTTAAGTAAGCCGTTTAAGTTTGCCGTTTAACGAGTTTCGATTCTAAGTAGTTTCGATATTGATTAGGCCTGATTTCAGGGAATAAGTGAGAGGACTCTATGTATAAAGTGCTGGCGTTAGATCTCGATGGAACCGTGTTAAAGGATGATCACACGATTCATCCAGAGGTAAAAAAGGCGATTCAAGAAGCCAAACAAAGTTGTCATGTCGTGGTTGTTACAGGTCGACACCACACAGCTGCGCGACCTTACTACTACGAATTGGGGTTAGATACGCCAATCATCTGCTGTAACGGCACTTATGTTTATGACTATGAGACTGAAACGGTACTGACTCAAAACGCCATAGAGAAAGATAAGGCGCTGACCTTCATCGATATGGCTGACGAGTTTCAACTCAAAATGGTCATGTACATCACACATGCGATGACGTACTCACAGTACAACCCATTTGCTTACATGCTGGCGTTGGAAAGCTGGGCGGAAACCGCACCGGAGCAACACAGACCTCAAATATACCAAGTGGAATCATTCACTGAAGCGGCTCAGCAAGCTGAACACGTTTGGAAGTTTGTGGTGGAAGGCAGCCAAGACTCAGTAGACCGTTTAATGCAACACCCATGGATAGAAGAGAACTTCAACGGTGAACGTTCTTGGTCAAACCGAATTGATTTTGCTGCGAAAGGTAACAGTAAGGGCCTACGCCTTGCTGAATACATCGCAGACCTAGGTTATCAAGCCGCTGACGTTATAGCTGTCGGTGATAACCACAACGACATATCCATGCTTAAGTACGCAGGATTAGGCGTAGCGATGCTCAATGCTGATGACATCGTCAAGTCACACGTTCAATGCGTGTGCTCAACAGATAACAACCATGATGGCTTAGCCCGTCTAATACGTGAACAAATTAAAGGATAACAACATGACTAAACCAATGATTCAGATCGCCCTAGACCAAACAAACCTTCCTGCTGCCATTGAAGTGGCAAACAACGTTGAAAGCTTCGTTGATGTGATCGAAGTGGGCACTATTTTGGCGTTTGCAGAAGGGATGACGGCGGTTTCTACGCTTCGTAAAAATCACCCAGACCATATCCTTGTGTGCGATATGAAAACAACAGATGGTGGCGCTATTTTGGCTCGCATGGCATTCGAAGCCGGCGCTGATTGGATAACGGTTTCTGCAGCTGCACACATCGCAACCATTGGTGCATGTAAGAAAGTCGCTGACGAATTTAACGGTGAAATCCAAATCGAAATTTACGGCAATTGGACAATGGATGACGCTCAATCTTGGGTCGACCTAGGTATTTCACAAGCGATTTACCACCGTTCTCGTGACGCTGAATTAGCCGGTGTGGGTTGGACAGAAGAAGATCTTGTGAAGATGCGTGCATTGTCTGAAATGGGTATCGAGCTTTCTATCACCGGTGGCATCGTGCCTGAAGACCTATACCTATTTGAAGGCATTAAAGCGAAAACCTTTATCGCAGGCCGTGCACTTGCGGGTGACAAAGGTAAAGAAACAGCAGAAGCACTAAAAGCTCAGATCGATCGCTACTGGAACTAGGAGGCGTTATGTATCAAAACCTGTTACGCCACCGTGTAGGGCTTTATGAGAAGGCCCTACCTAACGAACTTAGCTGGGAAGATAAGCTGGCAACAACCAAAGAACTCGGCTTTGATTTTCTTGAGATATCGGTAGATGAATCAGACGAGCGCCGTAGTCGTTTGGATTGGAATGACGAGGAAGTGTATGCCTTACGTCGCCTGTGTGAAAAGCATGGTGTACCTCTGCAATCTATGTGTTTAAGCGCGCATCGTAAGTTCCCATTTGGTTCAGCAGATCCGGTGATTCGTGAGCAAGCGGTTATCCATATAGAGAAGGCGATCTCGTTGGCTTATAAGTTGGGTATTCGCACCATCCAACTCGCTGGCTATGACGTCTACTATGAGCCTGCTGATAAAGTGACTCACCGGAGGTTCATTGAAGGAATGAAGCTTTCAGCGCAGTTGGCTGAAAGATCGGGCGTAATGCTTGCTGTGGAAATTATGGACACCGATTACTTGAACTCTTTGAGTAAGTTCGAAGTGTTGAGTCGCGAAGTTAATTCACCGTATTTCACGGCGTATCCGGATGTGGGCAATATCTCTGGTTGGAATTACGACATAGTGACTGAGCTAAAACTGAGTAAGCCTCATATCACTCAGATCCACCTCAAAGACACTTATAAAGTGACTGACGAGTACAAAGGGCAGTTTCGAGACTTAGTGATTGGTGATGGTGAAGTTGACTTCAATGCCATTTTTGAAACGTTGAAAGAGACTGAGTGCGTTGTGCCACTCGTGATCGAGATGTGGGCTCAAGATGAACGTTGGAAAGATAATATACGCACGGCACAAAAACGCTTGAATGAAGTGTGTGTTCAGACGGGTGTTCCGATGTTGTTTGACCACTAGCTCTATTTAGGATGCTTAACGAGTTTCTCTTTGCGTTCTCCATGTTCCTAACGAAAAGAGAAAATGCAGCATATTGCCCCCAATATGCTGCATTTTTATATCAACATGTCGCTCTAAACTTTTGAAGCTGAAGTTCTGTCAATTTTGAAATAGTGGCTGCGTTTAAACAGCGATCGTCACGTGATCACGACCCACTTCAGCCATCTGAATGAGGTAGTCTGTGTGGTACTTCTTCTTGATGACGATTTGGCTACCGATTTCAGCAACAATCTTTACCACTTCTAACGCATCAGAAGGATGCAATGAAGAATCTTTTGAAATTTCGATATTAACGCCTAAATTTGCCAATTTGATGATGTCGCTAGAATGCATGGTCGTGTCCAAGGTATTTGATTTTCGTGGACTATATCATTATCGATTTATTTAACTCTACTCTACCAAGTCTAAAGTTTCGGTCGATGTTCTCAAACTATGATTCCAATATGTAAGTAGTCGATCTCTCTCACAAACTGGGTGGTTCAATCTCTGCAACGTGATGTGTCTACTAATTCCTTTATATACTGCCCCTATTAAGTGATTAGCTTGCTGATCTTCAATAAGGGCATTTTTGGATCGGGCACTCATCAAAACTAATATTCTTTTGGATCTCTCAGTATGAAAATTGTTATTGCACCAGACTCGTTTAAAGAATCTCTATCTGCTGTATCGGTGGCGGCGTGCATTGAAAAGGGCTTTCGTGAAATCTTCCCTGGCGCTGACTACGTGACTTTGCCTTTGGCTGATGGTGGCGAAGGCACAGTAGATGTATTGCTACAAGGTTTAGCAGGACAAAAGCGAACACATCAAGTGGAAGGGCCATTGGGCGCATTGGTTAATGCTGAATGGGCGATGCTTGAACCATCCGATCGCAATCCCAACAAAACGGCATTGATTGAAATTGCTGCCGCATCTGGTTTGGATTTGCTGATGCCAGAGCAGCGTGATCCTTTGGTAGCTTCGTCTTTTGGTACTGGGCAGTTGATTTTGGAAGCGATAGAGCAGGGTGCTCAAACCATCATTCTAGGGTTGGGTGGCAGTGCGACCAACGATGGTGGTGCCGGCATTGTACAAGCGTTAGGTGGACGCTTGTTAGATAGTACAGGACAAGAGCTTAGCCGAGGTGGTGCTGCGTTAGCGGAGTTAGCATCTATTGACCTTACTGATCTAGATTCACGCTGTGTTGATATCGAGTTAATCGTCGCGTGCGATGTCGATAATCCGCTGTGTGGTGAAAACGGTGCCAGCCATATATTCGGCCCACAAAAAGGGGCAAGCCCAGAACAAGTTGTGATGCTGGATAAAGCGCTTGCGAACTTTGCTCAAATTGCTGAAGCGCAAGGTTGTGTTAGTGGCGATGAACCCGTTCACAAGCACGCTGGTTATGGCGCGGCTGGTGGTACGCCGATGGGACTGGATTTGCTATTCAATATGCAGATTAAACCCGGCATTGAGATGGTACTTGATGTATTACAAGCTGATGAAGTGTTGAAAGGCGCAGACCTTGTGATTACCGGCGAAGGGCAGATGGACAACCAAACCTTGCAAGGAAAAACACCTTATGGCATTGCTAAACGTGCGAGCTTGCAAGGTATTCCGACTATAGGGATTGCCGGGTCATTAGGCACTGAAGTCGAAGCGCTTTACGGTGAAATGAGTAGTTTGTTCGGAACGGTAAGAGCGCCACAAACTTTAGAAAAAGTATTACAAGAGGCAGATCTTAACTTAACGAGAACGGCAAGAAATATCGCTGCGACTTTACGGTTAGGTCACAAAATATCGCAAAATTAGTGAGTTGTGATGAGAAAGGAAGAACCTTAGAACTAGTTCATGAAGTCGTGTAAGTTCATGATTATTATATTCTAAATATTATCATCAATATTAAATGATTATGATTTAGATCATTAATTCGATAGGTTTTATCCATGATAACGATAATTACAAACGATTATATTTTACTTTGAGTCAGGCTTATTCTATATCCTTAATTGCTGCGTGGTTTTGTGTGATGAATAACCACCATACAGAAGTGAAGGTGCAGCAAAGATGCTGTACCTAAATGGTAATAAGGAATTGATGATGAGTAAAAAACTAACTACAGCTGCGGGTTGTCCTGTTGCTCATAACCAGAATGTTCAAACTGCGGGCAAACGTGGCCCACAACTTCTTCAAGATGTTTGGTTTTTGGAGAAATTGGCCCACTTTGACCGCGAAGTGATTCCAGAGCGTCGTATGCACGCGAAAGGCTCAGGTGCTTATGGCACATTTACCGTTACACACGACATCACAAAGTACACCAAGGCAAAACTGTTCTCTGAAGTAGGCAAAAAAACCGACTTGTTTGCACGTTTTACGACAGTAGCGGGCGAGCGTGGCGCGGCTGATGCAGAACGTGATATTCGTGGTTTTGCATTGAAGTTCTATACCGAAGAAGGTAACTGGGACATGGTAGGTAACAACACGCCCGTGTTCTTCTTACGTGACCCGCTTAAATTCCCAGATCTAAACCATGCCGTGAAACGCGACCCCCGCACTAACATGCGCAGCGCGAAGAACAACTGGGATTTCTGGACCTCTCTACCTGAAGCGCTTCACCAAATCACCATCGTGATGAGTGATCGTGGTATCCCTGCGACTTACCGCCATATGCATGGTTTTGGTAGCCATACATTCAGCTTTATTAACGCAGATAACGAACGTTTCTGGGTTAAGTTCCACTTCAAATCTCAGCAAGGTATTAAGAACTTGTCTGATGCTGAAGCGGCACAAGTGATCGGCGATGACCGCGAAAGTCACCAACGTGATTTGCTAGACAGCATCGATAACCAAGACTTCCCTAAATGGACACTGAAAGTACAGGTGATGCCAGAAGCGGATGCGGCGAAAGTACCATACAACCCATTCGATCTAACTAAGATCTGGCCACACGCAGATTACCCATTGATTGAAGTGGGTGAGTTTGAATTGAACCGTAACCCACAAAACTTCTTCGCTGAAGTTGAGCAGTCTGCATTCAACCCTGCAAACGTGGTTCCGGGTATCAGCTTCTCACCAGACAAGATGCTGCAAGGTCGCCTGTTTGCTTACGGTGATGCGCAGCGCTACCGTTTGGGTGTTAACCATCAGCATATCCCAGTGAACGCACCTCGTTGTCCTGTACATAGCTACCACCGTGATGGTGCAATGCGTGTTGATGGTAACTTTGGTAGCACACTAGGCTATGAGCCAAACAATGAAGGCCAATGGGCAGAGCAACCAGACTTTGCAGAACCAGCATTGAACTTGGATGGTGCGGCAGCGCACTGGGATCACCGCGAAGATGAAGATTACTTCTCACAACCGGGTGACCTATTCCGTCTGATGACACCAGAAAAACAAGCGATTCTGTTTGATAACACAGCTCGCAACCTAGGCGGCGTGCCTAAAGAGATTCAACTGCGTCACCTAAGACACTGTTACAAAGCCGACCCTGCATACGGCGAAGGCATTGGTAAACTGCTTGAAATCGATGTAAGCGAATTTAAGTCGTAATCAATAAACTTGATTAGTTAAATGAAAGGCCGTTGAGTGAATCACTCAATGGCCTTTTTTGATCTCGCGACTCATCAAATCACCCTAAATCATTGAAAAGTTGAACTATCTATATTGATAGCTTTTACCTATCGAATTGATAAATCTATCCCATTATCTTTATAAGATGGACGGGATTATCCTACGGCTATCAGTTTATAAAGTAGTAGAGTTTGAGATGAGTAAAAGCGCATTAATCGTTGAAGGTGGGGCAATGAGAGGCATCTTCGCAGCCGGAGTGTTGGACGCCTTTATGGAAGATGATTTCCGTCCTTATGATTTTGCCATTGGCGTATCTGCGGGTGTGTCCAATTTGGTTGGTTACTTATCTCAAGCGCCCAAACGCAGTTACAACGTGATTACTACGATGGCGACCGATAAAACCTTCTTCAACCCAGCTCGTTTTGCCAAGGGTGGTAACTTGGTAGACGTGAAGTGGTTATGGAATGAATCAAACCAACGCTACCCGCTTGATTGTGGTGAGATGTTTTCAAGTATCCCACTGATTGCCGCTGTGACTAATGTGGATACAGGCAGTGCCGATTACTATCACATTAAGCCAGAAAATCTTTCTAATGTGGTTGAAGCAACAACGGCTTTACCTATCGCTTACCGTGAAACTCCGTGCTTCTCTGGCGGTTGTTATACCGATGGTGGTGTTGCGGATTCGATTCCAGTTCGCGAAGCTTATCGCCGTGGCGCGCGCGATATTACCGTGATTCTTTCTCACCCACTTAGCTACCGAATGAAGCCGCAGAAGTATCAGTGGATGTTGAAAAAACTGTTAAAGAAATTCCCAAACATTGCGGAATCGATGGCGGTACGTGCTGAAAACTACAACCAATCTTTGGAGTTCATTCGTAATCCGCCAAAAGATGCGACCATCAAGGTGATTGCCCCACCGGAAACGTTCGCGGTTAAGCGACTGACTATGGATCAAAGCATCTTGGATACAGGTTATGAGATGGGTGTGAAGGCAGGGGAAGAGCATCTGGCGATTCGAAAAGGTACTTACGGATTAGACATCGAGGATTGCCACTTCTGCATCTAATTCTGTTTTCTATATTGGCATAAACCAAAAAGCCACGCTGCTCACTTAGGAATAGCGTGGCTTTGTATTTGTAGATCTAGTTTGTTATTAAATCAGCTCGTTATTGAACGAGTTCGTTGCCGCTGGTTTTGCCTGCAAAGAAAGCGTCAACGCTGGTTAGCGTTGTATTGGCAATGTTGAACAGAGCATCTTTGGTCAAGAAAGCTTGGTGACCTGTGAACAGCACATTGTGACAAGCAGATAGACGACGGAATACGTCATCGACAATCACATCGTTAGATTTGTCTTGGAAGAACAGCTCTTTCTCATTGTCATACACATCAAGGCCAAGCGCGCCAATCTTACTCTGCTTAAGCGCTTCGATTGCTGCGGTTGAATCTAGCAATTCACCACGGCTGGTATTGACGATCATCACGCCATCTTTCATTTTCTCAAATGCAGTCGCGTCTAATAGATGGTAGTTCTCTTTACTCATCGGGCAGTGCAGAGAAATCACGTCAGACTCTTGATAAAGCTCATCCAGTTCCACGTATTTAGCACCCAGTTCAACGGCTAATGGGTTTGGGTATGGGTCGTAGCATAGGATGTTCATGCCCAAACCTTTCAGAATACGCATCGTTGCTAAGCCAATCTTACCTGAACCGATTACACCCACGGTTTTACCGTGGAAGTTAAAGCCTACTAAGCCTTCAAGGGAGAAGTTCGCATCACGAGTACGTTGGTATGCCTTGTGCAGCTTACGGTTCAAACACATCATCATGCCGACTGTGTGTTCTGCTACCGATTCTGGTGAATAAGCCGGAACACGAACCACTTGCAGGCCAAACTCTTTGGCTGCTTCTAGGTCGACTTTATCAAAGCCCGCGCAGCGCATCGCAATCAGTTTGGTGCCGCCTTGTGCAAGAATCTCTAGCACGTCTCGCGATAGGTCGTCGTTTACAAATGCACACACCACTTCATTGTCGTGCGCCATTTTTGCCGTGGTTGTAGTGAGGCGAAAATCATGGAAATGAAACTCAGCGTTGAGTTCGCCTTTCGCTAGGTTGAATGATTTTTCGTCGTATGATTTTGAGCTAAAAAAAGCAATGTTGAGCATGGCTTCCTCTCTTACCTAAAAAATGAATACCCCAATTATGTTTATTTGATAAGGGGTTAAAATTAACAACTTTGTTCAGTGTGCTAGAGTTTTTTTCTCTTGTCTATCACCATTAGTCATTGTAATGACTATGGTTATTTGGTTTTTTATCTTCACTTATTGAACGCTAAAAATCACACTACGAGGTAGCTTGCTTATAAGTTCATCAATATCGAATGGATCTTACTTGCGAGTGTTGAACATCTTCTTGGTTTCTTTTTCTGACCAGAAGTTAATGTTGAATTGTGCGTCGTCACTCAGCTCTACTCGATGCCAATATTGAGGTGGACTAGTGGCAAATTGCCCGGCTTCAATCGTGATAACATTTTCTGGTTCTGTTGCTTCTGCATCAGCAAAACCATAGAAGGTCACTGTGCCTTCCATTACGCAGATCTGGCCGAATACACCTTCTGCCGTATTGTGATGGTTAAGGAGTGCTGCTGGTATATTGTCTTTGGTGAAAAACGGTGTTGAACGTTGAATTTTCCAGTGTGACGGAATACGTAAATGACTCATATAAACCTCTTATCTAACTGTTCTTTGAAATGGGTATTTCTATGTCGTAGGTGAGCAATCTTTACCAATAATTCTCACTACTGAATTGACCAGGCTTTCTACGTAAGTGCTTTTCGAAACCTAAGCTGGTTAGTGCTTCACTTGTGTCACGAACCATTTGCGGATTGCCGCAAAGGTAGAAGAAGCTGCAGGTTTGATTGAAAGCGACAGACGCGGCTTGCTCAAGGTCGCCTCCAAGTAACAAGCTTGGGATTCGTCCGCGCAAAGCTCCGGTGACTGATTCTCTAGAAATAATTGGCACATATTTAAGTTTCCCTTGAAAGTGATCGACGAGTTGAGTGATACGGTCTCGATAAGTCAGGTCTTGTTCTGTTCTTACGGCATGAACCAATACAAGGTTGTTGAATGAGGCTGCTTTTTCGGAAGCCAGTCCATTCAGTTGTTGGATCTGCATGCTTTCGAGCATTGAGATAAATGGGCCCACCGCGGTTCCGGTTGAAAGCATCCATAGATCGTCGGCGATCTCTGGGATCTCATCCAATGTCATGAAGCCGCTTGGGTCTTTGCCGACCAATATGTCATCGCCTACCTTCAATTCATGAAGCTGAGGAGAGAGCTGACCGTTTTGATCCTTAATAATCAAAAACTCTAGATGCTGATGACCTTGCTCGTGTTCCGGCGCATTAACCATGGAATAAGCACGTCTCACGAACTCATCTTCGCTGTTTAGTAGACCGAGCTTAGTAAACTGACCTGCCTGATAGGGGGAGACAGGAGCACTGACTTGGAGTGAGAACAATTGCTCTGTCCATTCTGTCTTGTGTAGGACTTTTCCGGTTACCAAACCATGGGGAATATCTGTCATATCATCACCTTTAAGAAGAGAAGTTATCTCATTAAGGATACTCAACTATTTACACTTTGGAGTTGCATGTAGCATGCCAATAATGAGAATGCTTATCAATACTGGTTTTGCGAATGAAATTAACTGTTATTGTGTCAAAAAGACCCCTCTACAACTTAGTCAAAATGACTCAAATATGTAATTTTTATCTGCGTGGTGCGTTGTTTTGGGGATCTAGAGCCGAGCTTTAGCAAAGTCTGCAGAGTGGTTTGACCCCTGAAGTATTGCACTAATAACTAAAGAGAATAATTTGTAGATGCGTATAATGGCGGCTTTCGATCTCAATATAGCCGTGTTTTATGCTTGATAATCTTCGTATGGCCTTGAACGTGTTGTTCGTGACCATCAATACCGCAATGACTGCGTTTACCGTGAGCTTCTTTGGCCTCATCAAACTGATCCTGCCAATCTCTGTTGTGCAAAAGTCGTGTACTCGTTTAGCTAACTTCACATTCTGGTGTTGGGCTTCGCTCAATCTTTGGATGTTGAACGTGAATAATGACATCGAGTGGCAAGTGGAAGGCGGGGAAGATATCTCGACTAAACAGTGGTATTTGATGATGTCAAACCATCTGAGCTGGGCGGATATTGTGATTTTGTCTTCTATCTTGAAAGACAAGATGCCGATGACGAAGTTCTTCCTTAAGCATGAACTGCTGTATGTACCTTTTGTTGGCTTGGCCTGCTGGGGCTTGGATATGCCATTCATGCGACGTCACTCACGCGAGTTTTTGCTACGCAACCCAGAGCGTCGTAATGATGATTTCGATGCAATCAACAAAGCGTGTACTAAGTTCAAGCTAGCGCCGACAACATTAGTTAACTTTGTGGAAGGAACGCGTGCCAACCACGACAAACTGGCGACAGCGAAAACTCCATACCGACACCTATTGAAACCAAAAACCGGCGGTGTGGCGTTTGCTCTCTCTGCAATGGGGCCAATCTTAGATGGCATTGTGGATGTCACATTGGCTTACCCTGAAAACCAAGTCTCTCCGTTTGAAGATATGCTGAAAGGCAAAATGACCAAGGTGGTGGTGCGTATTAAATTGCACCCGATGGACGAGAACGTAAACGGTAATTACTTTGAAGATAAAGCGTTTAAACGTCGCTTCCACAGTTGGTTAAACAACACGTGGAAAGAGAAAGATGCTTATCTTGATACGGTTTACGGGGTTGATACGCCCTCTGAGGTTGAAACGATTGATGAGCCAGATGCGGCTCATAAGAAACAAGAGCAGTAAGCTCAAACCTAAACGACAACATTAGAAAAAGCCGATAGTTCATTGAACTATCGGCTTTTTTATTGAATTGGTTTTTTCAGAAGTAAGCGAGAGAGTTAGTGCTTACTAGCGTTAAATGGCTTGGTACGCATCGATGATGTGTTTCACTTCACTAGGCTTACCTTGTTTCTCTTGGCCTTGATGAATACGTAAGTAGTGCTGCAGTGTTTTGGCTTTGTACTGCTGAGATACCGTCATTTGTTCATCACAACTCGGTGTCCAGATCTTGTCACCCACGTTTGAAATCTCACGAACAGCTCGGCTCTTTTCAGCTTCGCCTGAGTTATTGCTGACCAATAAAATTTCGTAGTAGCGGTGGTTCTCTTCAATCAACACTTCATCAATAAGGCCGAAATTGAGCGACTTTAAATGACTTCTTAGTTCGAATTGCTGATGCACAGGGCACAGCAAGAAATCGATCGCTTTGTCTGGGTGTTGACGGTGAATATCATCGACTAGTTTCTGAGTTAGATCCCCACCCACACCCGCTATGATAACCAAGTGTCTGCCAGTGTGCTTTTCCAATGGAATAGTTGCGACATCTAGGCAGTAGACTTGCCATTGGCTAGTGACCTTTTGCTCTAACGTTTCATCTTGGGGAAAGTAACGCGTTAGCTTGCCTTCCAGTTCATTCATCAGAGACGGGACAATATCGACAAAGTGAATATGAGGGGCTTTGTTATCCGACAACAATTGAACACCCAAGAAGCCATGATCACAGCAACAGTCCCAAATATGTTGGTAGTCATTACTGACAAGAGAGTGGAGAGTTTGCAGTCGGTTACTTAGCTTCATAAGGCTCGTGTCGTTAGAAAAGGATATTGTTTTATCGAACGCGCATTGTAATGACTTTCCGTAAAAACAAAAGCACCTAGGGGATGAATCCTAGGTGCTTTGTTGTTATCGGTATCGTGCCAATTGGTCCGATATGAGTGCGTTAGCTCATGTCTATGATGCTTTAGCGACAGCTCTGATGTGACCTTCCACTCGATTTTTACCAAGCTGCTGCGCAATCAGCTTGGCTTGTTCCGCGAGTGCCAAAGCAGAATCACGTTCGCCTTCTATGTGCGAGAACCCGACACTGACACCCAACGACAATGTGATGTCTGGGGTCACAATGGTTTTCTCCGCAACACCAAGTCGGCACTGATCCAGTTGGAATTTTGCATCTTTGGCATCATTCGCTTTGAACAAGACGGCAAACTCTTTACCTCCAATGCGAGCTAAACAAAGTCCTTTTGGTTTAGGGAAGTAAGAACGCAGCGCTTCTGCAGTCAGCTTGATCATCTTGTCACCAACCGCTTCACCGTAAGCTCGGTTTACATGGTCAAAGTTATCGATATCAAGCAGAGCCACATAGGTGTCAGGCTTGTTTGCGTAATTCTCGACCGCAATGTTGAAGCTGCTTTTGTTGTCTAACTGTGTCATCAGGTCCTTGCTGCTCAATTGATGTTGAAGTAGTAAATTAGATAATGAGACTTCGGTGTAATCTCTGATCATTCTTAGAATGCTCTGGCTGATCGGTAAGTTGGCGTTTAGGTAAATCACCGCGATCAACTGTTTACGAGAGTACAAAGGAATACAGTAATGACGTTGATGTATTTTGAGTTTACGTGCCAATGGATCGGCGTACTTTCCGCTTCTGTAAGCCATGGTGTTCGGAGCAAAGCGCTCCGCTAAGGCATCATCACAATACACCGTTGACTTGTTTCCGTGGTAGTCGATGGTACTGAATGAGTGGCTCTCAGGTTGATACAGACAGAATTGGATGCCTTTATGATAGGTAAAGCTATCCAAGATGGATTTCAATTTACGCTTAAAGCTAGCAAGATCTTCCACTTTATTCAGTCGAGACAAAGAGACGTTTAAACGGTAAGCCAGATAGTTTGCGCCAATCCACAACAGAAGCAATGAGCCAAGCACCACGCCCGTTAACGTAAATTGGTGCGAACTGGTGAGGATGTCATGGCGATCAGTGCCTGCGATGAATACCCAGTTCAAGCTGTTGTCTGCGTCAAATACCGATATTTTGAAGTTATCTTGATAGTAGTATTCGTGTTTACCGACGGTTTCACCGAGTGAGAGTTGATGACTGATTCCTGCATGATAGCTGATGGACTTAGAGCCGATACGTTTCGGATCAGGGTGAAAAACCAATCGCTCTGTCGCTCTATCCACTACGAACACATAACCATGGTTAAGGGTTTTTAAATCTCTTAAGCCTTGCGTGGTGTGTAGAAGATCAAACTCAATCCATATTTCCTCGTTCAACCTTTCGGCAGTGTGCTTAACGGCGAACACCCAACGACCATCTGCCTTTTGGTAAACGGAAGAGATATAGAAATCTTCAACAACACTGTCTATTGAATGCCATTGAATTGCTGATATCTGTTCATTTGATAGAGGCAAACCTCGAGTGGAAATGTAGTTTTGAAATTGAGGTTGGTATCGAATGATATCGGAGAAGTTAGGCGTTCTTTTTAGAATGTTATCGCTGAGTTCGCGAAATTTTTTGTCATCAAAGCTGCTGGCTTGAGGTAAGCCTAGGCTGGTTTCTAGGAAGTAAAGCTTGCCAAATACCGCTTCGATGTTGGAACGAATAGTGGAGCTAGCAATGCGGATATTTGATGATGATTGGTTGGTTGCTGCAGTCTCTACAATTTCTAATTGAGCTGCTGCTAGGTAAAGCATTCCTCCGGTTAATAAGAGTATGTATGGTTTGAAAAGCCGAATAAGTGTTTTAGGTAAAGCCATGATATCCAAAGACGTAATAGATTCATTTTTATAGTACGGCCATACTAAACAGTTTTCTTAATCACAGCAATGCAAATGATTCCATATAAATGAATGAGTTTTGTGATATTCAGCTAACAAAAAAGCCAGTTACAAATATAACTGGCTTTTATGATTTTTGATGTTTTATTGAGCTGACTTAGCTTTTAACTTGGATTGACTCAGTCTTACCTGGCGAATAATGCAAAATAGCCATCGAAGTTGGCGATAACAGCATTTCACCTTCAGCATGACCCGGTTTTACATTTCTCAGGTTGGTATCACAAATGGTCACCCAGTTTTGATCGCGATCCTTAGGTAATGCGAAGCGTGCAGGGGCGTTGGTTTGGTTGATGAGATAAATCAGTTCGTCGCCGTCTTTGCCGATACCAAGATGCAGTGCTACTGAACTTAAGCGGTTCCAATCATCATGCTCCATCAGCGTGCCATCGACACGGCTCCAGAAGATGCGGTTAGAGTTACGTTTTTCGCCACTGAATGCCTTAATAAATGGCACCATGTATTGCTGACGAGCAGAAATCATTTCCGATAACCAAGTCTTGAAGTATGTCTTGCGCTCAGAATCTTCCCAGTTAAGCCAGCTTGTCACACCATCTTGGCAGTATGCGTTGTTGTTACCCTTTTGAGTATGGGATAACACGTCTGCTGTCAGGATATGCGGAATACCGAAGGCAAACAGCAGGCTGGCCATGAAGTTACGTTTCTGCTTTTCACGGGTTGCAATAACCAATAGGTTTTCGGTCTCGCCCTCTACACCGTAGTTTTCAGAGCGATTGTCACCGTGCCCATCGCGGTTGTTCTCACCATTTTCCTCATTGTGCTTGTGCTTGTACGAAACAAGATCTTGCATGGTGAAGCCGTCGTGGTAAGTGATGTAGTTGACGGTCAATTTGTACGGCCAGTGCGCAGCGCTGTAGATGTCACGTGAACCCATCAAGCGAGTCGCAAACTCTTTCAGGTAGCCTTGGTCACCGCGCCAGAAGCTACGAGTGATGTCTCTAAGCTTGTCATTACACTCATTCCAACCTAGCGGGAAATTACCGACTTGATAACCATTAGGTCCAATATCCCAAGGTTCTGCGATTAGCTTAGTTTCTTTCAGTACCGGATCTTGAGCAACGGCTTTAAAGAAAGCAGCCTCAGGGTTGTAGTTGTCACCTTCTCGCCCCAGTGTTGCAGCCAAATCAAAACGGAAGCCGTCGACTTGGTACTCACTCACCCAGTAACGAAGCGTATCCATGACTAAGTTGAGTGCAGGCTGGTGGGTGAGGTCGACCGTATTACCACAACCTGTGAAGTTCGCGTAATGACAACCATGCTTGATGTAGTAGCGGCTATCTAACGCTTTTAGGTTGAAGGTTGTACCGCCTTCACCACCTTCAGCGGTGTGGTTGTACACAACGTCTAGAATGACCTCGATACCATTGCGGTGCAGCTCACGAATCGCAGTCTTAAGTTCCGTAACCGCGTCTTTCTCTGCATAGCGAGGGTCTGGCACCATGAACAAATATGGGTTGTAACCCCAGTAGTTCACTTTCCCCATATCCAATAGGTGAGGTTCGTGCATACATGCTGCAATAGGTAAAAGTTGTAGAGAGTTGATGTTTTGCTGTTTGTAGAACGCAAGCATTTCAGGACTGACTAATCCCAAGTAACGGCCTTTAGTATTGGTCTCTACTTCTGGATGAAGTTGAGATAAACCTTTTACATGGGTTTCAAATAGAACGGTCTCTTCACGGCTAATTCGCGGCTTTTCCACGTCTTGCCAATCGAAGGTGTCATCGACAACGACACATTTCGCCATCGCAAAGCTCTTCTCATTGCTATAGGGCGTAACGTAATCGAGCGGTTCGCTTATTGCTTTCGCGTACGGGTCTGAAAGTAGGATAGGGCCATTGTCTGTTTCTGCAATGAAACCGTATTTTTGTCCTGCTTTAATACCTTCAATAAATACATATCTGATATCAGCGTATTCATTTTCCAATTTATAAGTAGTGAATTCATCGTTCTCATCAAAAAGAGCGAGAGAGAGAGATTTACAGTCAGGAGAATAAATTGAGAAGTTGCAGCCAGTGTTACCTAGCGTTGCGCCTAGCGGATAAGGGCGAGCGAGCGTTCTAGTCATTGCTTGATTTCTTGTTCGTTTATCAACATCAGTGAACTATAAGTAAAAAGCTTTGTCACAGTAAGGTCAAGCAACTTCACAGAATAATTACGGTTAAAAAAATAATTCATCGATGAAGTTCAAATTATATATTTGAAGTAGATCTCACTTATGCTGAATAATTAGATCTGAGTGCTGTCTACTCCTCCTAGATTAAGTGATCTACCTCTTTAAAACACCGTTCTGTATATTTTCTACTCCCCTCTAGTCCCCCTTAATTTAGTTAGGGGTGGAGGAAGTCAAACTTGTCATCCCCTCTTAATATTGACCCCGTTGAAACGAATCAGGGGAAACCCTAAACCTCTCTATCTTACGACTACCATTACTGCCTTTGGTTGCCGCAAGAGAGCAAAAATATAAAAACCTAAAATAAATCGTCCTTAATGGAGTTAAGAATGAAAAAAGTAAGTTTGATTGCTGCTGCAGTGGCGACTACGCTAGCTGCTGGCTCTGCGTTCGCTGTTGACTTTAACGGTTACATGCGTGCTGGTACTGGTATCAGCGGTAACGGTAATGGTGATGTATCAGTTAACAAAAACGGTATTGGTCGTCTAGGTAACGAAAATGACAACTACTCTGAGTTTGGTTTAGCTGAAGAACTAAAAACGGGTGAGCAAACGTGGCGCGTTGAGTCAATGATTGCTTCTGGTGCACCAGGCGCAAATGGTTGGGAAGATTCTGATTTTAACGTTGCTCAGTTCGCAGTTAAAGCGAAAGGCGTTCTATCTTTCGACCAAGAAGCGACTCTTTGGGCTGGTAAAACATACTACCAACGTAAAGACATCCACATTACTGACTTCTACTACCTAAATACATCTGGTACTGGTGGTGGTGTTGAAAACATTTCTATTGGCGACCAAAAACTATCTGTTGCATTGATTCAAGATGGCGACACTGATGATTCAACTGGTTACATCTTTGATGCTCGTCTAGCGAACATCGGTCTTTGGCAAGATGCTTCTCTAGAGTTTGCTCTAGCGTACAACTTCGCAACTGATTCAGATGACGCAAGCGAGTCTGCTGACGACGGCCTACTAGCTTCTGCGATTTTACACCAAGGAACTAGCAACGGTTTCCACCAAACAGTACTTCAGTACGGTACTAACGGCTACGGCGTACAAGCTGCAAACTTCTGGGGTTCTGGTTCTTACTACGCACGTGGTACTGAAACATTCAACGAAGCATCTGGTTTCCGTTTAATTAACTGGGGTGTAATGAACCTTGGCGAATCTTGGGAAATGGGTCACCAACTAGCTTACCTAGCGGGTAGCGATATTGGTGGTGCAGACAAAGATGGTAACTACACAAACAAGACTTTCGATATCGACCAGTACTCTGCTGTAGTTCGTCCAATGTACAAGTGGAACGACACTATGCGTACAGTATTTGAAGCTGGCTACAACGCTGGTGAGCGAATTGCTGAAGGTGGTCTAGCGACTGAAGATTTCGGTAACGCTAAATTCACAGTAGCTCAAGCTTGGGCTATGGGTGACAGCTTCTGGGCTCGTCCTGAAATCCGCGTTTACGGTTCTTACATCCTAGATACTGAAAACAAAGAAGCATTCAATGGCGACGATACAGAATATGTATTCGGTATCCAAGCTGAAGCTTGGTGGTAAACACCTAGCGTAACAAATCCTAAACTGTCCTAATTCATAGCCGGCTCGCGTCGGCTATTTTTTTAAGGAATGTACGATTAAGTTGATCGTTCCCTAGGTGAATAGTTCTCTTTGTGGTAATTAAAGTTAGTAAATTTCTTAAAAAAATAACAAGAAGGAAGGGTTATGTATTTTAAAGCTCTAATGTTGAGTGGCTGTGTTGCGTTGGCCGGTTGTCAATCTGCACAAGTAGTTGAGCAAGTGCAAGTGGCACAGGCTGAACAAGTTAACTCTATTGCTGGTCTTCAATTTGCCCCGATGAAGCTTCCAAGCTCGGCAATTTTTGATGTAACACCAGACAGTCAAATTTTAAACTATCAGGGTATAAACAGCCCTGTAGTAGCGATCGAACTACCAGCGGATCGTGGTGAATACTCTATTAAGATCACTAGCATGATCGGTGAGACTGCATTTGTTCCTAATGCGGTTATCTATGATAAGAACGGTCGTGAGTTGGAGCGTTACGGTAAAGACAGCTTTGAATACGCTAAGCCTAGGTTGCATTTGGGCAACCGTCTTGTTGCAGAAAATGATTTCTACCCACCGACAACTGCTGAGTCTGTGTATTTAGTCATCTATACAGAGCAAGAAGATCTTGGTGGTTTTACTGATGTAATTCACCCTGCACGTCTAGATGCGGAAGGCCGTGGTAACTATTTGCCAGAAGTAGAAGACATTCCAGTTCCAAATGCGAATGTCGGTAAGATAGAAGTAACGATTGATAGAGTGGGCTTCTTCTCATTTGGCTCTAGCAGTGAATCTAACGCTAAACCAGCGGCGGCAGCTAAGGTTGAGACAATTCAACCAGAAACACAAACTTACTACCATAATGCTATTCAGGCAGCAGTAGACGCAGACAATATTCCAAAAGCACTTAGCTTATTAGATGAAGCAAAAGCATTGGGTATTGAAGGCGCACAAGAAGTTTTTGTAAAAGCCGTCAATAAAAAGTAGTCGACGAGTTTGTAAATACCGATTGATATAAAGAGAAGGGCTCCTAACTAGGAGCCTTTTTTATTGCCGGTAATAAACTAAAAGCAATACTCATATTCAAAGAATACTTGAATATAAATAACCACAGACTTACACATAATAACCAATGCTAATATAAATTCGCGTAATTCGTTATTTATGGTTTTTATTTACTTCTAGTTAAAATACTCTCGTCTATTTTATTTCCCTCAAACATTTTAATACGAACTCTATTGACGTATCACCATTTCATCTACTGACCTAAGCTCGGCTTCCTAAATTTTACGTGCACTGGAATGAGACGTTCACATGCACTCGTTATACTTTCTACTAAGAAGTAAGAAGTAAGAAGTAAGAAGTAAGAAGTAAGAAGTAAGAAGTAAGGTGGTTCATTTATCTCTTAACATTGGAGTTAATGGAGGCAATGGAATGATGTGGTGTATTTGGAATGGTGTTTGTTGAGCACAAAAAAAGGGAGACTGACGTCCCCCAAAGGCTAGCTTTCGCTGGTTTTTATTATCTGTTACTTCGCTTCGATACTTTAAGCTTTACTGCTTAGTGACCGAAACAACTGGACCATCTACTTCTTCATCCAACTCGTGAATCGCATTCAGAGTGAATGTGTAGCTACCAGCTTCTGTTACGCTTAGTTGGCAGTTACCATCAGTACCTAGGTCGATTGAACCATCAGCAAGTTCAACGGAATCACAACCAAAGTTAGGTGATTCCCAATCAGCATCAGCAAACTTGAAGCCATAGTTACCCGCTTCTAAGTTGCCTGTTACA
This sequence comes from Vibrio pomeroyi, assembly GCF_024347595.1. Classification (NCBI taxonomy): domain Bacteria; kingdom Pseudomonadati; phylum Pseudomonadota; class Gammaproteobacteria; order Vibrionales; family Vibrionaceae; genus Vibrio; species Vibrio pomeroyi. The sequence continues at coordinate 565,987 of NZ_AP025507.1, forward strand.
GAGTAAACCCCATTAGCAATAAAGCTCATAGCCCAATCATCAACAGGATTCCATCCATTCATGTCACCACGAACGTAAACTGTTGTTTGGCCGTATGGTGGAATACTAGACACATCCTTATCTGAGTTATCTACCGGCAAACCAGCACCTTGTGCACCGCTTTGTGCTTGCACGAACACAGCGGTGGTTAGTGCAGGTACCGTGAAGGTTTCAGTAGCAAAGCTTGCGTCTTTAACGGTGTCGTCAGCTGAGTTTTGTTGAACTGTGTGAAGTGTAAAGTCTGTCGCTCCTGTGATTTTGAACGATTGAGTTTCATTGGTTGAGTTTACAACTGCGACAATCGCATCGTTCTCTGGATCGAGGTCTGTACCTGCGGATACACCATCATCGATAGACATGACAATCAGGCCTTCGACTTGGTCTTCGCCAACGTTATGGAAATCGACTCGTTTCATGACTTCGTCAGCTGTATCTAAGCGGAACAGTTCACTTGAGCTACGGATCTTTAATAGCTCAAGGAATTGCTGCTTAGTTAACTCAATGTCGTCTGCGTCTGGTTTCGCCGTTGGGTCAGCAATGATAGTTTTGATCAGATCCCAGTTTGCACCGTCTTTGTCTTCACGAGGTAAGCCGACATTCCAGTTGTTATCAGTACCATCAAACATTACGCGGTTGTACCAGTCACCAGAATCGTAAGAATCGCGCTGCATCGACTTAGAACGAAGCAGTTCAGAACCCATGTGGATGAAAGGTATACCTTGGCCTAACATCACGGTAGAAAGCGATACAGATTGCATGCGAGCACGCTTTGCAGAGCTAGTACCTGCGGCGATTTTGTAAGCGTTGTTATCCCAAAGTGTTTGGTTATCGTGTTTTGAAACGTAAGATATGTTCTCTGAAGGCATCTTGGTGTAACCAGCCGGTGCACCGTTGTAGTCGACGTTTTTACCCAGTTTTGTATCGCCTTTGTAATCAATCAGCACGTATTCTGCGAGGTTACCCGCCATGCCTAAGCGGACAAGGTCTTGGTTGTGTAAACGACCGTTGATAGATTCTTGATCGACTTTGGTTTCATCGTTAGCAATCGCAGCGTTACCGAAGCCTTGGTTGAAGCGAAGTGGGTGATTACCTTCTGAATCGACGCCACCATCAAACGGGCTACCGCCACGAACTGCGTCACGCAAGCGGTCAGAGAAGGTGCCGATTTCTGTACCTGCCATGTTGACTTGGTTTGCTTGGTCGAAGCGTGCGTTGTTTGCTACCTCGCCAAAATCCCAACCTTCACCGTAGAACAGTGTGTTTTCGTCGATTTTGCGTACTTCAGCAAGAGCTTCTACCATCACGTCTTTCGGCTGGTGGCCCATTAAGTCAAAACGGAAACCATCCACTTTATAGTCGTCAGCCCATACCTTAAGTGAGTCGACCATCAATTTACCCATCATCAGGTTTTCGGTCGCGGTGTTGTCACAACATGTTGAGTTCTCTACGCCACCTGTGTTGACGTTAAGACGGTGGTAGTACCCAGGGACAATCTTATCCAATACTGACTTATCGTTTACGCCAGACGCGTTGGTGTGGTTGTATACCACGTCCATGATCAGCTTAAGATCCATGTCGTGTGTGGCTTTTACCATTTGACGGAACTCTAGAATACGCTTCGAACCGTTAGGATCTGTCGCGTAGCTCCCCTCTGGAACTGTGTAGTGGAATGGGTCGTAGCCCCAGTTGAAACTGTCAAGCATGCGCAGGTCGTTCATTAGCGCTTGGGCATCGCCTGTAGAAGGGTCATAACCATCGAGTACATCCTCGATGACCTTATTTTCGTCTTCGTTTCCACACAAGGCGGCAGCAGGTTTTACATTACATAGCTTACCAACGGTGTCCGTAATATCGACACGGCTCGCTTCATCTTCATCGACGGTAGCGATATCAAATGCCGGTAAGATATGCAGTGTCGTTAAGCCTGCTTCTTGCAGAGCTTGTAGGTGTTTGACCGACTCACGCTCTGCTTCTGTGAGAGCGAGGTATTTTCCATTTAGGTTTGCTGTACCTAGCTTGTCGCTGAAACTAAAGTCACGAAGGTGAGATTCGTAAAGTACATGATCTTCGTCTTTCTCTACGGTTGGTCGTTCGTAGTCGTCCCAGTTCGCCGGTTTCAAGGTTGAATCATTCAGGTCAATCACTTGAGAGTATGCTGAGTTCTTTGACAAACTGAGAGAGTATGGGTCTGTCACAAGGCGAGTTTCGATATTGCCTGTGGTTGGGTGATAAACCTTCACTTGGTAACGGTAGTAACTGTTCACTGCATTAGACACGGCATCAGTCGCCCAAATGCCTGTCTCAGTGTTTTCCGTCATCGGGATTACTTGTGAACTTAGCAGATCATCACTGTACAGTACGAGTTCTACATCTTGCGCTGTTGGTGCCCAAAGTTTGAAGGTAGCCGCACTGCCTTCAACAATCGCACCTAGTTCTTCAGCCATCGCATTACCAGCATCTTCACTGGCAAATACCGCATCAAGCACACCCGGCTTTTGAACCTCAGTTGAAGAGGTAACGTCGCCATTTGAGTTGTAGGCAACAAGAATTATCTGAGACTTCAAAATGGTGCGCAGTGTTGTGTCATCAACATCAATTGCCACTGCTGGTAAGCTTGCTAGGTGTCGGAAACGTTCTTTTAATTCAGAAGATAGTTCTCCGTCTTTGCTTAGTTCAATTGCAGTTCCGCCGACAATCTCTTTGTCATCGTTCATTGTGATGCTGTTGTCTAGTGCATAGAAGAGCTTCACAGAGTCTGCATTGCTAGCCGCTTCCCAACCAATTGTGGTTGCATCTAGCCAGTGTGCTTTTTGGCCATCAATATTGACTGGTCGCTCTGAAATAGGGTCGTAGTACAACTCACTGCTGCCATGGAAACCGAATACGCCTTGTGAATCGCCAAGCTTAGTTAACTCGACTTTTGAGTTAGCACTGCCAAATGCTTTCTCATCACCATTGTGCAAGATGAAGTTCATGCATTTGTGTGGGTCAGAGGCATCTGGGTCAACTTTCAACACATAATAGGCGCCGTAAGTATCGCTAATGCCGTCGTATTCGTAAGGGCTGTTCCAGTCGGTTCCGGTTTCACTTAATCCCATGCCGACTAAATCTGTGCTGGTACAGCCTTCACCATTCCAAAGGTGCAGCCCCCAACCGTCGTAAGTTGAGCCAGATGAGCTTGCAGCGGCAACATCGCGTTTGTAGTAAATAACGACTTCGTTTTCAGCTGCAGGGTATAAACCACTGTTGCCAGGGTCTGTACCGTTGTCGCTCTCATTATCACTACCACAACCCGCGATCAAAGTAGCGGTGAAGAGCGGTAACATTGCTTTGGCCAATGTAGAGCGTTTGAAGCTCTTCTTTTTGGTGATGTTGAAGGTATTTCGTAGAGAGATAATTTTATTAATATTTATGTTTTTCACGTTTTAATATCCATATTTCACTTTTTATGAAGATGAATATCCTAGTCTTAACGATGGTCAACTATTTGTGATGGCTATGTATAAAGTTATTTTTAATGTGTAAAAATAGGAAACCTAGTGTCAATATCACGCTTTGTATTTGGTTTGAGTTAAATTAATTGGATCAATAACTCATATGTTTAATATCAATAGGCGAAGGCGTAGAGGATGGGAGTAGATAATAAGGATGAGAGCTCATCCTTATTAATGTGAGGAAGGTATCGAATTGAGGTGACGTTAATTTAACGTGGGAATTAAGTTATTTGTCAATTAATTAAAACTCAGATTGTTTGGGAATTAATAATGATAAATATCCTATACAGATAAGGGGAATACCCAAACCAACGAAGCCAGTGGCTTTAGTTCAAGACTAAAACTGCCAATACTTTTATCAACTTTTAATACCTGTTGTTGAATGCCTTCAATATGTTCATCTAACAAGTAACTGTCATCAGCGATTGTGAGTACTTGTATAACATCACTTGGAACGGTTAAGTGAATATTCTCGGTGACATGTTGGCTGAAATTCGCAGCAACTATGGTCAGTTCTTGGTCGTCATAGCGCAGAAATGCGTAAACCGAATCACTCAAATTATTGCGCTGGTGTAAGTCTAGGTACTGCCCCGTCATTGAAGAGTGCTCAAGCGAAAAGTTCATTACCTTCTGATAGAAATGACGTAGTTGTTTTTCGTTATCGTCTAATAGCCCACCATCAAATGCACCTTGGTTCATCCATTTTTGGTGCTGTGGGACGCCGATGTAGTCAAAAATTGATGTACGCGAGGGTTGTCCAAAGCCTGCGTTCTCCGCGCCCGGTTCGCCGACTTCTTGTCCGAAGTAAATCATGGTTGGCGAACTGCTTAATAAGGCGCTGACTAACATTGCAGGCTTAGCAATATTAGGATTGCCAACAAACTCTGGAGAAGCGATACGTTGTTCATCGTGGTTATCCAAGAAGTGCATCATGTGATGTTCAATATCCATCATCTGATGTTGGATTTCGGGGATGATAGCCGTTGAACCTTTGTCTTGCATGATGTCTTTAAGTCCATCGTATAGATCCACTTTATCGTATAGATAATCCATTTTTCCGAGATGTATGTAGTCACGGTACAAGTTTGGTTGGTATACCTCTGCCATCAAAAAGGCACTGGGATTTTTCATCTTTATTGATGAGTTGAGGTAGCTCCAAAACTCAACAGGCACCATTTCAGCCATGTCGTACCGGAAACCATCAACGCCTTTGTCTAACCAGAACAAGGTGATGTCTCGGAACTTAATCCAAGAGCTAGGCACATCGACAGACTCCCAGAAATGGTAGTGTTCAAGGTAGTCGCGTTGAGCATAGTCGTTCGGTAACTCTGGGAAGTCCTTTGAACCATCAGGGCGGACACCGTAATTTATCTTCGCAGTTTCATACCAATCGTTGAAATCAGGCTTAGCCAAGCGTGAGCCGTTGCCTGTCCATTTGGCGGGCTTTTCGATAAACGGAGAGCGAAGGTTTGGGTGTTGTTCACCACCAAGCGGGGTAAAGGTGGGCTCCATATCTGGCAGTTCAAAGGCACTATTATGGATGTAGTAAAAGTTGTTATCTCGATGGTATTCGAGTGTTGTGTCATCTTCAGCCCCAAAGTCACTGACGCCTTGTGGGTTATTTAGCCCCTCATAATGGCGCGCAACGTGATTAGGGACGATATCGATGATCACCTTTAAGCCGTTGTCGTGGCTTCTTTTGATTAATGCCTCAAACTCTTCCTGACGGAGTTCTGGGTTTTCGGCGAGATCTGGGTTTACGGAATAGTAATCTTTGACGGCATAAGGTGATCCTGCACGGCCTTTTACCACGCACGGGTGATCGTCTGAAATACCAAGGTGCTTGTAATCATTGATGAGCGCATGATGCGGCACTCCGGTATACCAAATGTGAGTTATTCCGAGTTTACGAATTTCCGACAGCGCTTTATCTGTAAAATCACTGAACTTGCCGACGCCATTTTGTTCGATTGTGCCCCATGGAACATGCTGGGTGTTTTTATTGCCAAATAAACGCGTAAAAACTTGGTAGATGGCGTACTTTTGGTTGTACATATTTATAATTCCTTTAACTTCCATCATGTTATGTAGGGATGAAAGGGCTTGTTTGTTACTTGGCAGGCTAACTGAATTACAATATGCCTTACTCATCCTTATCAAAATCTACAGGGCGTAATTGCTACAGTATGTGAGCTATTACCCAAAAGGAGTTGATGTTGTCTTCATCTATTCAAATCGCTATCACCTATCTGGTTATGGTTGCGGTGTCTGCGTTGTTTGCGGAAAGTTCGAAAGCGCTGTTGGTGTGGTATCTGGTTATCGGATTGGTGACGTTTTTTGTGTACGCGAAAGACAAGCGAGCGGCGATCAATGGCAATTGGCGCGTGCCTGAGAAAACCTTGCACATTTTTTCTGTCGCTGGTGGTTGGTTGGGGGCTTTGATCGCGCAAGATAAGCTGCGTCATAAAACGCAAAAGCAACCGTTCAGAGCGATTTATTGGCTGACGGTGGCAATAAATATAGCAGTGTTTATATGGACGTTAACGCCGAGCGGGCAGGCGATATTTGGCCGTTGGGTTAGTGAAGTTATTGGGTTTCTTTAACGACAATGATGGCTAGTAACTGTGTACTAACCATCAATAGCTATAGTGAGTTGATTAGAGCATCGGAATTGTCGACGCTAGCAGTAAGCCCGCCATGCCGTAATTAAAGCTTTTGATGCGTACTGGTGTTGTTAGCCAGTGTTGCAGTTGCTTGCCTGCTGCCGTCCAGAATGTCACGGATGGTAAGTTAGCTAGCGTGAAAATGGCAGCGATGATTGCAAGTTCCCACCACGAGCTGCCGCTGCTATAAACGGAAATCGCCGTCAGTGCCATCGACCAACCTTTCGGGTTCACCCATTGAAAACTTGCCGCGCCGAGAAAGGTCATCGGCTTATACGCTTCGGTACTTTTGGCTTTGCCGCTCAATGCTATCTTGACCGCTAGGTAGACGAGGTAAGCAAGGCTCAGGTATTTCAAGACTTGGTGCGTCACTGGGTACGCGTTGAAAATCCCCATTAAGCCGAAGCCAACCAACAGCAACATGGCTGCAAACCCTAGAGCAATACCAAGCATGTGTGGAATGGTACGGGCAAAGCCAACATTCGCACCTGATGTCATGAGCATGATGTTATTTGGACCCGGCGTGAAGGTCGAGACAAACGCAAACAAGGCAAGTGCGCTAAGTTGTTCTAAAGGCATAATGGTTCTCCAGCAATAAAATGAACGAAGTGACTGACCGGTCATGACTTTCACGTGTTGAGAAACATAGTAGGTGGAAAGTGAGGCAATTATGTGCTTTTATTTCCTCCATTATCACTAAATGCACAATAATAAGTACCTATGGATAGATTTGACGAAAGGATATTGCAAGAGCTTAAATTGGACGGCAGAATCTCCAACATTGAGCTTTCAGAACGAATTGGTTTGTCGGCTTCAGCGACCTTGAGACGAGTACAAGATCTTGAGCGCAAAGGCATCATCCAAGGTTACCGCGCGGTTCTCGATAATGGCTTGATGGGCGTGGGTTTTATTGCCTACGTTTCGATTGGCTTATCGAGCCACAGCAAAGCGGCTCAGTTGGAATTTGAACAACACGTCAGCATGGAAAAAGAGGTGGTGGAATGCCACAACATTACCGGTGCTAACGAGTACTTGTTGAGAGTCGAAACCAAAGATCTGCCGGGCTATAAGAAGTTTCATGCCGATGTGCTTGGAGAATGTGCTCAGGTTCAATCCATAACGACTATGGTTGTGATGGATACCCCTAAAGATGAACGCTAATCGAGTTTTATTGCAGGAGAGGCGCAGTGCCCAATACTAATCAGTTGTTATTGTTCTTAGATGTGGTTCAACAAGGGTCGTTTACCAAAGCGGCAACCTTGCATGATATGGACAATTCATCACTGTCTAAACAGATCAAAAAGCTTGAGCAAGACTTAGGTGTTCAGCTGCTTAACCGCTCTACGCGCTCGTTTTCGTTGACGTCGGCAGGGGAAGATATTCTCGCGCAAACCTATGTGTTGAAAGACACCATCAATCAGATCCAAGGCATTGCTGATTCATACCAGTCTGAACCCAAAGGTGTACTTCGAATTACGTCCCCCATCTATTTTGGTCAGCAATATCTGCAACCTATCATCACTCAATTCATGAGAAAGTACCCGGATGTTCAGATCGTACTTTCATTAGACGATAAGATCGCCAATATTATTGCGGGGCAGTTTGATATCGCATTTCGCTTCAGTAAGCTCGTTGAATCGAATTTGATTGCGAAGAAGATTGCTGACAGTAACTTCATGCTGGTCGCGTCGAATGATTTTGTGAAGCAGCACGGTGAACCTAAGACACCACAAGATTTGTTAGCTTTGCCTGCGGTGATTTATACCAATGGCGATATGACGGTTGATCATCTGCGTATCAGTGAAGAACCGCATGGCAACACTTTCCAAAGCCTGACGATTCGTGGCAACTATAAGGTGAGTGATGTTCGCACCATGGTGTCTTGCGTGAAAGATGGTTTGGGTTATGGCTTCCTTGATCAATCCAACCTGTACGCCTCAATGAAAGAGCTTGGCTTAGTCACTTTGCTACCGGATTACCCGATTTCTACAATCGATACCGCGATTTATGCTGTCTATCCACACCGCAAGCAGACCAAGTTGGTCAAAGAATTCATCACTACGGTTCAAGACTATATTGGCTCTCCAACCATTTGGGAGAAGATGCAGCAAGGTTAGCTGTTTCTCTGCCATATCAAATCAAAAAAGGAGCCAGAACGTCATACGACCTGGCTCCTTTTTACTTTCCGGTAGTCACTAATTTACAATGTAAAGCTTAGCTATAGCTGGTGTGAGCAGCTCTTTTCTCGAAAGGAGTGACTCTTTAATTAAAGTTAGTGGTTGTGAATCACTGCTTTGCCACTCGGATAAGCTTTTGTACCTAGCACGTGGCCATTAACTTCCTTACCGTAGTAGCCTTGGTGGTTGTGATAGCGTTCTGCATTAGCAGCCACATCGCCCTTGTATCTCGGATCTTGTGGGCGTTCATGGCTGTTGACGAAAGCGGCCACATCCCATGCATCTTGGATGGAAAGCTGTTGGCTCTTTCCAAGCGGCATGTTTTCGTAAATAAAGTAAGCCGCTGTGTTTACGCGGTGCATACCTGCGCCCCAGTTGAACGAGTTCTCGCCCCAAAGTGGTGGTAGGTATGAGCGACCATCAGCCCCTTTAATGCCTTCGCCATTTTGACCATGACACGTTTGGCAGCTGGTTTGGTAAACCTTCTCACCACGCGAGATCGAAGGTTCTTGTTCAGGGTTAGCAATCTTAGGATAGCCACGACCTGCCAACTTGCTACGATCATCAATTGGGTATTTGCTTAGCAGCTCTTCAGGAAGAGGGAAGCTTTCCGCTTTACCACCGATTTGTAAATCGGCATCGCTGATCTCAGGTACGGGTGTATCTTGCATACCGTTCTTATCTAAGATGCCACCCATCGCCAACCAGTATGAATAAGCCGTGAGCGCGACCATCTCTTTTGAGCCAACGGCTGGTGGCAAGCCATTCATTGAGTAAGTGAAACAGCCTTGGATACGTTCTGCGTAGCTGTTTACCTTGTCATTTTTCTTACGGTAAGCTGGGTAGGCCATGTAAGCTCCCCAAAGAGGTGCTGCGTTTGCTTTCATGCCTGCTTGCATGTGGCAGTTGACACAGTTTTGCTCGTTACCGACGTACTCGCCGCGCATCTGCTGTGAGTCAACAAACAGCGAATAGCCCAGTTTGACTTTGTCGCCAAATTCTCCTGCAGGAATATCAACCAAGTCTCGTGGCACCAGATATTTATTATCTTGAGGTTTCTCAACAGCGGGCAGTTCGGTTTGGCGATCGGGCAACTCACCTTCGGCGTAAGCGATTCCAGAGGTAAGGGTTGCGGTAATTAAAAGTAATGTTTTCATGCGAGCCCTTTAGTATCGGAAAGATGCGAAGTAGTAAGACAGGTTTTTGATTTCATCGTCGGTCAACTTGCCAGCGATGTTGCCCATCATGTTCAAATCATCACCCTTACGAGTGCCGTTTTTCCATGCGTTGAGTTGAGTTTGAATGTAGTCGGCGTGCTGGCTCGCTAGGCGTGGAAATTTGTCTACACCCATACCACTTGGCCCATGACAGGTTGCACAAGCCGGAATGTTTCGGTCCCAATCGCCTTGGAATACCAGCTTGCGATACGGGTTATCGATATCAGCCTGTGAGCCGCGTTGTTCTAAATCAGTGAATTCATAAGAAGGCAGTGAAGCGAAGTATTCGGCAACCTCACGACGAATTGCAGGATCAGACACACCATCCGCCATGCCCTTCATGATCGCGCTTTGACGCTCACCACGAGAGAATAGAACCAGTTGATGTTCTAGGTAGTCAGCATTAAGCCCAGCAAGCATCGGGGCGATGTTAGGCATCCCTTTTCCGTCGGCTTGGTGGCATCCGCTACAGGTTTCTGCGGCTTCTGGCATTGGATTAGGCGCTGCTTGTGCAAAACCGGATAAAGAAAGGCTTCCCAGAGCAGCGATGCAAAGCGTTAGAGTTTGAGTTTTTATGTTCAGCTTAATCATGAGGCGTCGCTATTGGTTATAGTGCACGCATTTTCGACATAATTGGTTGCTCGCGCTATTGTGGATTTCCACATTAATTCACTTGGAACTTGAGGTAAGTCTCACATTAATAACCTCAGTCACCATGATGGTATTTATGTGAATTTCGATAGGCGAATCTGATTGCCGTTAACGAAATGCAAGGGAACTGCCATGTTCGCCTCGGTGTAACTGCTTGTTAAGGCTCTTTTATGGCACCGATTGTATAAGCATAGCCGCTTTATGGTTGCTAGCTAAAAAAGTTGTGGTGAAGAGAAGAAAAGAGAAGTGAAGAATCTTTGGTTGTTGCGACTAGATTGGTTGTTGAGGCTTGGATGTCGCGGATTGAATGCTATCGATGCATTAGCTGTAAAAAAGCAGAGCAACTTCGAACGGTAAAGTTGCTCTGTTATCGCCCTAGCTATGTATCAGTAGGGGCGTGTATTGGATTTGTGATTAGACTTTGTAGATCTTCGCCGGAAGCGCTTGTCTTGCTGCAGCGCCCACCACCCAATCCAACATGACGCCTTTGCCTTCTCTCGTTGGGTCAATTAAACCAATGTCATTGATGTTAACGCCATCGTTTGACTTCATCTTCACTGGTTGCTGTGTGTCACCAATCCAGTGCGCACGTTCGCCGAGTTCTTTATGGCCAAAGCCATGTTCAAAGCCTAATGTGCCCGGCTTGATGCCATCAATAACCATCGCTAACGCATGTGTGGTTGAACTCGGTGTTTCAATGGCAAATACGTCACCGGTTTTGATGCCCGCTGAAGAGGCGTCTTGCGGATGAATGTACACCGGATTCACATCCTTGATGGATTCTAAGCGTGGCGACAGGTTAGACACCGCACTGTGAATGTTGGACTTAAAGTTAGTCAGAGTAAATGGCCACTCTTTTGCTGGGAACTGCTCAGCCAATGGCGTGCCGTCTGCCAGCTTTTGTGGATACCATGTTGGGCAACCCATGTACTGTTCGCCACTGATGGTGTTGCGAGAGGTACCAAGCTTTTCATTCCAGATAGCCAGTGGCTTAGTCCATTTGTACTTCATAGTGTCATTGGTGTAGGCATTGGTTGCGTCTTCAAAACGACCGCCACGTGCAAAGATATACGCCACTTTTAGCATCTCTTCAGGCTTGAGTGTTTTGTTCATCGCAGGTACAAGGCGCTCAAGGCCAGACCAAACAATGTCTTCAGCATCCACATTCGGCACGCCGCCTTTGGCAAATGCTAAGTTAGCCGCTGAGCGTAGGTAGAAATCTTCAGCACTGTGGATACCGTGCCAATTGCCTTGGCTGTCTTTGATTGCATTTTCACCGAAACCACCTAGATCAAGCGTTTTTGCCAGATCAATAAAGAAGTTCTCTAAGTTGATGGCGCGTCCGTCTTGAGTGCGTGAGGTTTTAGGCTCAACTATCGGCCAACGAGCGGTGATCGCTTTAGTCGCGACGCCATGCCACGGTGTCGCCATGCCCCAGCTCTCGTAGGTTACTGTGTCTGGCACAAGGTAATCTGATAGTGCTGTGGTTTCATTGATGAAGGCATCGATAGAGACGATCAATCCCAGTTGCTTTGGATCCTTAAGCTTCTCGCCTAATAGGTTGTCTAACCCCGGAACGCCATAAAGTGGGTTCGCCATGTGGTTGATCCACGCTTTTGCGCGATATGGGTAGCCATCAATGGCCGCTGATAAATGCTCGGTTAACAGCGGTGCTGAGATTGGGTACCAAGGCGCACGCGTTGGGTAAGGAGATTCACCTGCCGCAACACGACGTTTGTATTCGCTGGTCTTGTGGTACGGGAATTTGCTGCGAGATAAGAACACACCTTGAGGCTTAGTTTTACCTTTGAACTTAGTAAAATCGTAACGAGGGCCTGCAACAGAAGTTGGGTAGCCGCCCGCTTTCGCCATCGCGCCGCCTTTCGCGTTGATGTTACCGATCAGCGCGTTCAGCATCAGAATAGAGAACGAGTTGTAGAAGCCATTGGTGTGCATGTTACCACCGTGAGTATCGACGACTGCTTTTGTACCGTAGCTAGTGAAGCGTTTTGCTAGCGCAATGATCTGATCTTGAGGGATTTCACACTGTTCGCTGTAGTAAGCAAGGTCATATTTGAAGGCTTCTTCTTTCAATCTTTGTAGAGAAGACTTAACACGAACGGTTTGACCATCGATTTCTACGTCTTGATCGACGAACAACGCCGCTTCATCGACCTTAATATTTGATGTTAATAGTGACGTTGTCACATTTAGTGCGACGAATGCATCATCGTCAGACATCGGTTCTCCCGTTTCTAGTAAACCAATATCCGATGTGCGAAGCATGCGCCCGTTTTGTGGGTGTTTTTCGTCGCTGATCACGAGGTGAGATGCATTACACCAGTGTGTAGTGCCTGCTTTCTGCATCGCTTGTGCGCTTGGGCGAGACAAGAAGTCGTGATTGTAGCGCTGGTTTTCGATGATCCATTGGATCATGCCTAGAACTAATGCTGAATCGGTGCCCGGTTTGATCGGAAGCCAGTTGTTGCGATCGCCCGCCGCAAGGCTTGAAGATCCTGCAGGAAGGCTTGGTGTCACTATGGTGTAGCTCAGTTTTCCGTTAGTACGCGCCTCCGCAAGCTGTCGTGCTTGGCGCTTAAACGGGTTACCCGCTTGTGCCGGAGACATACCGATGAACAGAATGAATTCAGCATTGTTGAAATCGGGTTTTAAGTGCGAGAACTTGTCTAAGTCATTCATGATCGCGCCAGAACCTGCACGGAATGCGTAGCCACAATAAGAGCCATGGTGGCCGAAGTTTCGTGTTCCGTAGCTGTTGAATGCAAAGCGTTTCAATATGTCATCACGGCCTTCATTACCCGCATTAGTCACCAACAATTGGTTGGCTTTTGGACCGTATTCAGGGTTGTTCGGATCAAGTGGTGTTTCGATGTCACGAATCGAACGTAAGCCTTCCACTTCACCTTCACCGAACAAATCACCACCTTCGGTGATCTCTGAGATAAGCTGTTCGTAGCTGATGGGTTCCCACTTGCCTTCACCACGCTTACCAACACGTTTGAGCGGTTGAGTGATTCGGTATGGGCTGTTTTGAATCTCTAACATGCCATTACCACGGGCGCAGGCTGTCGAGCGGTTATTGATACCGGACTCACCAGACAAGCCAATGTAGGCGTCTTTTACTGGTGTTTTGAACGGGATTTGCTGATCACTTGATAGTGGGTGGTACGGGTTGCCTGAGATACGTAAGATCTCGTCATTGCGATTATCGATACGTACACGCAAGCCACACAGCGTCCAGCAACCGAAACACATTGATGGTGCTACGCGTTGGTTTGGATTTGGCGAGATTTTACCTTGTTCATCGACACTGTATTCCGTCTCTAACGAATTACCGTGGTGGATGTGCTTAGTTTTCTTACCAGCTGTGCCATCGATAGCACCGTGAACCATGTGTTTTGTGGTTGTCGCATAACCTGCAGCAAAAGCTCCAACACCACCGGCAGCAAGGCCTGTTTTCAAAAATTGACGACGTTTGTTATCCATGATGATTCCTCAGACTACAAGCTATGTGAGCGGTTAAGTGGCGATGATGTATTTTGGTTTGGCTTTGATGTTGTCTTTAGTGCAGAGCCAGTTGTTCTTGTAGATCCAACAGACACGATTTCAGAGGCGAACAAGGCAAGTGCTAACCAAAGGCCACACATACCAACAATGCCAAGTAAACCTGCGCTACCCATTGGCAATTCATAAGGGAATGCACCCACATCGAAACGTGGAATGGTCTGAACTTCCATCATAGTGACCCAGCGTACCGCCCATGCTGAAACTATGCTCGCAAGTGCCACAAGGATGACGCCAAGCTTGCTTTGCGATAGACGCTGCAGCGGAAGAACCAAGATCATGCACAGCAAAATGCTGGTGGTCATGATGCCTAAATTAATGCCCCAAGCGTCGTTCTCATACAGGTTGAAGTGACCATGGTTAGATGCCCAAATCGACGTAAGAATGATGGCAAGGCCGCCCGTTAAGGTAATGGTTCTTTGTACCAGAGCGAGGTCTGTCGGTTTTAAGCTAGGCTTACTTGAAGGCAGCAGAGCCCAAATCAACAGCGTTAAACCCGTTGCAGCGAAGAATGCGGTCGTAAACCAAAGCAGCGGAGAAGCCGGTTGATTCCAAAGCGGTCGGCTCGCCAAAATTGCAATCTCTGCGCCTGTGTAAAGCGCGATACTTAAGCCCGAAACTGCCGTCACAGCAGCAAGCGCAATCATCAGTTTGGTTGAAACCTGCCATTGCCCTAGGGTTAGCCAAGACAAGCGTTTTAGTAGCGGGTTTTCACTCTCTTTAAGTTGTGCGATGTCATCACGCAGGTAAACCCAAGCCGTCGCGACAGCCAGACCAGAAAATAAAGGAAGAAACAGAGAGCCGAGTGACATCCATGACCAAGGCGTGATATGTGCGTAGAAGTGCCACGCACGTCCAGGCTGGTGTAAGTCACCTGTTAACGCTAATGGGCCAACAATTGCGCCAATGGCCATCACAAGTACAAGGGCTGAGCGGAATTGGTGGCTAGTTGAATTTTTGAAGAACAGTGCAATCAAAAACAGAATAGCCGCCGCGTAAGCTGAACCAATGTAGAAGAAATATTGAACCGCCCACGGTAGCCAAGCGATCTCTTGAGCGGGAACTAACACCTCGGTGATATTCATGCTGTCTCTCCTTGTTTGCTAGAGGATGAGTTATCAATGGCGGCTGGATCATAAATCGCAGGTTGACCTTCGATATGGCTAACGAATCGCTCGTTCATGCCGATATAGAAAACATGTGGGTTGGTGTTCTGCTCTGGCTTAAGCACCTTGATGTCGTCTTGGTTTTCATTGAGCAGACGGTTGATCTCGCTGTTTGGATCTTTCAGGTCGCCAATCACACGCGCGCCACCGACACAAGTTTCTACACAAGCGGGCAGTAAGCCGTCTTCAAGGCGGTGTGCACAGAAGGTACATTTGTCGGCGGTCAGTGTGTCGTTATTAATAAAACGAGCATCGTAAGGGCAGGCTTGGACACAGTAAGCACAGGCTACGCAACGTTCGTTGTCGACCATTACAATGCCGTCTTCACGTTGGAAGGTCGCTTGAACAGGACAAACCTTGATGCATGGTGCGTTGTCGCAGTGGTTACACAGGCGAGGCAGCATGAATGATTTCACTTCTTGTTGAGCCGTCGAACCATCATCAAGAGAGACTTCATACTGTTTTACTGTGGTTCTGAACTGGCCAATTGGTGCTTGGTTTTCAACGCTACAGCCAACAGTGCATGC
This sequence comes from Vibrio pomeroyi, assembly GCF_024347595.1. Taxonomy (NCBI): domain Bacteria; kingdom Pseudomonadati; phylum Pseudomonadota; class Gammaproteobacteria; order Vibrionales; family Vibrionaceae; genus Vibrio; species Vibrio pomeroyi. Next base: position 581,506 of record NZ_AP025507.1, read on the forward strand.
CTGACAGCCCACGCATTTACGCAAATCAATCGCCATGGCGTAGCGTTTGCCTACTTCGCCTTTACGGTCTGGCTGGTTGTTATTGCGAATGGCTGTGCTTGCGACTGCGGTGTTGATTCCGGTAATGGGAATGAGCGCAGCACCGGCGGAAACTTTGCCGAATTGGCTGAGAAACCGTCTTTTCAATGAGTCCATATTGGTACCTATAAATGGGTATTCGTTCTGTTGGGCTCATTGTCAGATTTTGACCGTACACGGGGTATTGTGGATTTCCACATACCCAGATTAAAGTTGATCTAGAACAAATGCGGTTTTAGCAATCTAGCTGTTATGCTTTGTTTCAGAGGATTATTTAAGGCGACCTAAAGCATAAGTTAAGCGTGGAGCATGTCGCTAACCTAAAATGAAGCCAGAATAAATTGGATAAACAGTCCGTTTGGAGAAAGAGATTTCAGTGACCGTTCGAAAACTAATGACCGTTGTCAGCCTTTGTTGGTTGAGTCTAACTGCAGGTGTGTGTGTCGCTGCTCAATCTGAACAAGCGATAGTAGCTTCAAGCACAAGCACAAGCACAAGCACAAACCAAAACACAGATGAACCCGACCAAATTATCGAGGTTGGTGTGTTGTCGACTCGAGGTAAGCTTTCGGCGCAACAACGTTGGCAGCCAACAATGGATTGGTTGTCTGAACGCATTCCGGGTAAGCACTTTGTTCTCAAGCCTTTTAATTTGGAAGAGATGGCGGAAGCAGTAAAAGATGTCGCGGTCGATTTTGTTGTCACCAATCCCGGCCAAGCAGTTCGTTTAGGACGTCAATACGCGCTCTCTTGGATGGCGACCATGACCAGTCACAATTACGACGATCAAGGTGTTAGCAGCACGCGCAGTATCGGTTCTGCATTAGTGGTCAGAAGAATGTCACCGTATATCTCGTTTGAACAACTGAGTGGAAAGCCAATTGCAGCTGTCTCTGAAAATGCGTTTGGCGGCTACCTGACTATGCGCTACCAAGTCATGCAAGAAGGGCTCAATCCTAATCACTTTTTCTCTAATACTCAGTTCTTGGGTTTCCCGATTGACGCCAGTTTGTACCAATTGCGAGAAGGACACATTGAGGCGGCAGTCGTCCCCGCTTGTTTGGTTGAAAATATGATTAGCGAAGGTTTGCTGGTGGCTGGGCAATATCGAATCATCGGTAATCAAGCGCCTGAAGGCTTCCGGTGCCAAGTGTCTACACCTCTGTATTCCAACTGGTCGTTTGCCAAAACAGAACGAGCCTCTTCGGCACTGGCTAAACAAATGAGTCAGGTGTTGTTTTCAATGCCAAAGAGCAGTGCACCAGCCATTGCAGCGAACGCCTCGGGTTGGACATCACCAACCAGCCTGCTTTCCATCGACAAGCTGTATCAGCAGCTCGACATGCACCCACTGCAACAGCCATGGTGGAAGGAAGCGTTAATCTGGCTTAAGTTCAACCAACAATGGGCATGGGCATTCTTCATTCTGGTGGTGTTACTGAATGCTTACCACTTCTGGTTAGAGTACAAATTCAGCCGCAGTAAAAAGCAGTTGGAAGCCACGTTACACAAGCTAAAAAGTAAGAGCGAGCAGCTAGAACACTCTCAACGAATCGCGGTGGTTGGTGAGTTAGGAAGCAGTTTAGCGCATGAGATCAATCAGCCCTTGGCAGCGATTCGTAACTACAGCGAAGGCGGTTTATTACGGATTTCGAAGAACAAACCATTGACCGATATTGAACCTGTTTTTGAGAAGATTCAGTCGCAAGTGGATAGGGCAGACGCGATCATTCAACGCTTAAGAAACATGATAAAGAAACGCTCATCTGAGAAGTCGCAGACTGACATCGAACAGTTACTTACCGACACCATTGAGTTACTGCAATTCCGATTACAGAAACACAAGATAACCATTGAGCGCCACGCCGTAGGTAAGCCTATTGAGCTGTATGTTGATTCGGTGGGGCTACAACAAGTGATTGTAAACCTGATAAACAATGCGACCGACGCATGTAATGCACAACAGCACCGCCAACAAAGCGCTACGTCTGATATTGATAATAAAAACAGTGAACCCGCGACAATTAAAGTGATTACCGAGTATCAACCGGATAAAATGATGTTGTCGGTAATCGATAACGGTACGGGCTTAGATTTTACTGAGCAGCAGGTCACTCAAGCCTTTGTGAGTAGCAAAGAAAACGGTTTGGGGTTAGGGCTTGCAATCTGCCAAGACGTGATTGAAGACCACAGCGGTCAAATGACCATTAAGTCACTGACTCCTCATGGTTGTCACGTTGCAGTGACGTTACCTTTTTCTCTTTCAAATGATTCATAAGGAATCTTGCTATGCCTGAACTTCATCAAACGTTGCCGGTTTATGTGGTTGATGACGATGAGTCGATGCGTGACTCACTGGTGTTCTTATTGGAAGAGCATGATTTCACGGTGTCAGCCTATGAAGATGGACCAAGCTTTTTAGGCTCTGTGGATCTCACAAAGCCGGGCTGTGTAGTGCTAGACAGCAGAATGCCAGAGATGAGAGGGCAACAAGTTCACGAGTTGATGGTGAAAGCACAGAGCCCGCTGTCGGTTATCTATCTGACAGGGCATGGCGATGTGCCAATGGCGGTAGAAGCCTTGCAAGCAGGCGCGGTAAACTTCTTCCAAAAGCCAGTGAAAGGGGGTGAATTGGCCGAAGCAATCAAGCAAGGTTTGGAGGCTTCTGAAAAGCATCTTCACATGAATGCGTACCGCCAAGCTTATGCGTCGTTGACCGAAAGAGAAATCGACATCCTTAAGCAGATCATTGATGGCAAGCGTAACCAGAAAATCGCCGATGAATTATGCATCGCGATGAGAACAGTCGAGGTACACCGAGCAAGCTTGATGAAGAAATTCTCAGCGAAGACGGTTGCAGAACTGGCTTACATTTACGGGCAATTGACTTAACTATCACTGTGCGAAATCCCTGATGAAAAACCATCAATTTTGTCACCGACATTTAGGTTTTTTCTGATGAAAGAGGGTCTTCATTTAACCCCTATATTGAAGCAAGATCACACCCTTTAGGGAGTGCATACCGATAGGCCTCTGCAGACTTTTTATCGTTATGTATTCCTGAGATACTGAACTAAGTTCATTTTAAGGTGGAACGCGTTAATAACGGCGTTTTTCCCTGTAATTCGAAACATTCACTATGGTTGATGACGCCTCGACATCGAGATTTGTATCAGCCGAGTTAGGTTAAAATATTTTATGAGTACAATGGGAATCGCAATTGGTGCGACGGCTCTTTCGTTAATACTTGTGGCCGTGTGGCTGATTTCTTTATCGCTAAGAAAACAGCGCTTGGAACAAGAGCGCAAAGCTCGTGCGGTCGCTTACCGAAAAGCGATTGAAAAAGCGCGCATCCAAGAGCAAAAAGAGCGCCATTTCAAAGCAGAAACCGGACATGTTCCGTCGATTCTGTATTTAGCGAAAGAGGCCGAACGTAACAATATTAAGGAAGCCTTATATTGGTACGACAAAGCCGCGCATTTAGATAATGTCAACGGCATGTATGGCATTGTGCGTTTGAGTATGAAGCGCAAAGAAGACCTGATTTTAAGAGAAAAAGCTAATTTCTGGCAGCTGGCGATATCGGCGATGGATAATGACCTGGTGGCGAAATTTGAGATGGGTAAAGCACTCGTTTCTGGGCGCGGAACCGATAAGAACATCCCCAAGGGTTACACCTATATCGAAGAGTCGGCAATGGGCGGGAACACCGAAGCTATGCTGTTTATGGGCGAGTGGTGTCTAGACAAAGAAAACCCAGACTACTCCGCCGAAAGCTCGTTTGAGTGGTATCACAAGGCCGCTGAAAAAAATAACCTAGACGGCAAGATTAAACTGGGTATGAGCTATTTGAACGGTGTTGGTGTTGAGCCTAATCACGGTGAAGCAGTGTACTGGTTTGAAACTGCAGCGGAAAAGAACAGCGCAGAAGCCATGTTTAGAGCAGGCGAAGCTTGGATTGACCATGGTGAACACGGCAATGCGATTGCTTATATTTGGCTATTCCTGTCGGCTCATTTTGGCTACTCAGAAGCGAAGCATTTGCGGGATAAAGTTGGTGGTGAACTGGGTGTCGATGCCGTCGTGGGCTTACAAGCTCTAACTAAGCCGATCATGACTAAGTTAACTCAAGAAGCGATCACCAAGCACTCAATCATTAAAGCGCTTAATAAGCTCTACAAGCGTAATATACCGATTCCTAAGAAAGTCAAAGAAACGTCTGATGAAGAAGGCGAAGCATTAAACGTAGATGCGAGCCATTTAGATAAACAAACTTTGAGTGCTCAAGATACGAATGTCGATTACAGCCAGCAACCTAACACTGAACAAGCATCATCAGAGAGTCAAGCGACCCCAAATAGTGACCCTCTAGACTTTAGTCAGTCTGCAGTTGAGTCTAACTGGAACAGAAACCAGTAAGCCCGGCTCATTGGCTTGATAGGTTCTCCTATGGAGCCAATGACTAGGAGCTATTAAGTGATGTCGTTTCAGCTTTAACCACGAAAATCAGACAACAAAAAGGGAAGCAGATGCTTCCCTTTTTATTTGCGTGTTGTTTGCTTTAAGAGCTAAGAGCTAAGAGCTAAAACCAACAGCTTATGATGCTTTGTTCTGCTCAGCTTTACATACTGCAGCAGTGAACACTACGTCAGTTGAGCTGTTAAGCGCTGTTTCAGCAGAATCTTGAATCACACCGATAATGAAACCTACCGCAACAACCTGCATCGCTACATCGTTAGAGATACCGAATAGGCCACAAGCAAGTGGGATAAGCAGTAGTGAACCGCCAGCAACACCAGAAGCGCCACATGCCGATACCGCAGCCACAAGGCTTAGTAGAATCGCTGTGAAGATATCAATCTCAATACCCATTGTGTGTACAGCTGCAAGCGTTAATACAGTGATGGTGATTGCAGCACCTGCCATGTTGATCGTTGCGCCTAGAGGAATCGATACAGAGTAAGTATCTTCGTCTAGGTTTAGCTTCTTACAAAGGTTCATGTTTACTGGGATGTTTGCAGCACTTGAACGGGTGAAGAATGCTGTTACGCCAGATTCACGAATACATTGCAGTACGAGTGGGTATGGGTTCTGTTTTGTTTTCACAAATACAAGCAGTGGGTTAACCACAAGTGCGATGATCAGCATTGAGCTTAGTAGAACCGCCAGCAGTTGACCGTAGCTTGCTAGAGCATCGAAGCCCGTCGTTGCGAATGTCGTTGAAACAAGACCAAAGATACCGAATGGCGCAAGACGAATGATGAAGCGAACAATGTGTGAAACACTGTGGCTTAAGTCTTCGAAAACCGCTTTGGTTGTTGCAGATGCGTGGTGCAGTGCAAGGCCAAGACCGATTGCCCAAGCAAGAATACCGATGTAGTTCGCGTTCATTAGCGCGCTAACTGGGTTATCTACAAGCTTGAATAGAAGAGTATGAAGAACCTCAGCAATACCTTGAGGAGGGTTAGCACCTTCAGCGCCCGCAACCAGTGTCAAAGTGGTTGGGAACATGAAGCTTAGTACTACAGCAGTCAGTGCAGCAGAGAAGGTACCAATCAGGTAAAGCACAATGATTGGACGCATATGGGTATGCTGACCTTTCTTTTGGTTTGCGATAGAAGCTGCAACAAGAATGAATACTAAAATTGGGGCAACAGCTTTCAGAGCACCAACAAACAGACTACCTAGTAGGCCTGCGTCTTGAGCTGCTGAAGGAGAAACCATGGCGAGAACGACACCGAAAACAATACCAGCAAGGATCTGTAGGACAAGATTCCCACGAGCGATGCGGGCGAGCATGTTGTGATTTTGCATAAAATACCTGCAATTGTTAAATTATTATAGTGATGTATCTTTTATAAAGTTGTACCAAATCCAACTATACACTAGTGGAATGGGCGGTCATATTAGCGGGATCTTAGAGGGTGTCTAGGAATAGTTTACTTTTAGGGTGATTGTTTGCGCTACGTGGTGTTTTTAGAGCTAAATGTTAAATAATTGTATTTTGATTGAGCTATAAATCTGCGGAACTACATTTATTAGACCTAATATACTGTAAATTTAGAAATGTAAATGCTCATAGGTAAGAACATTGTGTGCATAAATAGTCGCTTTGCTACCAAATTGAAACAAAAAGCCCCACGTGTTTAACACGGTGGGGCTTAGTCGTTTAAATAAAGCGTATTGTGATTAACCTGATTGGTTTAGTCGGTCGCTTTTTTTATGTTTCGGCTTTCTGATTGTACGGTTTTGTACATCTTGGAAAGCTGTTTACTGTTCGCGCGTTGCTCTGCCAATGAGGCGCCATTTCTGGCTTGCTCTCTCAATAACTTTTGATAGTTAGTAAATCGTCTTTCAGACAAATCACCCTCCTCAATGGCTTTGCGTATCTTGCATCCAGGTTCTGATTCATGATGACAATCAGAGAAGCGGCAATGCATGGCTAACTCTTCGACATCAGAAAAGGTTTCACTTACACCTTCAGCGCAGTCAGCAAGTTGTAGCTCTCGCATTCCTGGAGTATCGAGCAGTAATCCCCCTGATGTTAGCAAGTGGAGCGATCGTGATGTGGTTGTATGACGGCCTTTGCTGTCGTCTTCACGAATACCACCCGTGGCTTGTTGAGTTTCACCAAGCAATGAGTTTACTAGCGTAGATTTGCCCACACCAGATGAGCCCATCAAAGCGACGGTTTTGCCTGTTTTACACCAAGGTGACAAGACTTGAGTTGATTCTTGGTCTAGGCTGTTCACCGCTTCGATCATCAGCATAGAATCTAAGCTTTGCACTTGTTGTACTTTGTCTTCGTAGTCGTCACACAAGTCTTTCTTGGTGAGTACGATAACCGCTTCAACCTGTGCTTCATTAGCGAGTGCTAGGTAGCGTTCGATACGGCTTAGATTAAAGTCATTGTTTAACGAAACCACGATAAAAACCGTGTCGATGTTGGCTGAGATATATTGTTCTGCGACGCGACTGCCCGCTGCTTTACGGCTGAAGAGCGATTGACGTTCTAGCAAGCGGTCAAATTGCAGCTCAGAGTTCAAGATTACCCAGTCGCCAACCGTCATTGCGGGTTGGTTTTGATGGATAGGTAGAACGATTTCGCCTTGTTCTGACGCCAGTGTATAGCCGCTGCGATGGTGCGCGGTGATACGAGCAATGACGGAGTGGTCATAGTCTTCGAGTGTCAGTTGTTGTTGGAATACAGGTTGCCATCCAAGCTGTTGAAGTGACATTGGATGAGAAAATGCGTTTTGTGAATTCATGTTTATTTACCCAGACGTACGAGCTTTCTTTTCTTGTAAGAGCATTAACATCTTGTGAGATCTCAGGTTATTGACGAGGTCAAAAAGTGTTGATGAGATAAAAGCATCGAAACGTCAAAAATGTTTTGAGCTTGGGTCGAATTCAAATAGATAGGACCCCGGATTTAGTCATGCGTTATTGAGCATGCAGGTATCGATCACTTATAGATCAATAGTAAACCGGGTAAAAGTGTGCGGTAGCCAGTCGATGGCTTGATGTTGGTCGTTCTAGATTAAAGTTTGCTTAACCAAATAAATTAACGCGTTACTTTTACTGCCAGTTTTAGTGTTTTCATTACAATCATCTTCTATTCTCCTTGGTTATTAATGTGGTCAGGCTTTGAATAAAAAGCGAACTCATTTTAGCAAAAAGCCACGATGGCGAGAAGTCATCGTGGCTTAATTTATTTCATTGATTGTGAATCCGATTAGTGATGATCGTGATTCATCTTTTTCATGCCGCTCATTACTTTCTTAACAGGCGCTTCAAAGGTTTGCGTTTCACCGTTAGCGAAAGTCAGAGTCATCTCGATCTGCTCACCTTCTTTTAGACCATCTTTTAGGTCGAACAACATAATGTGCAGGCTGCCAGGTTTAAGTACCGCTTCACCATTCGCAGGGATTGTGATCTCTTGAACTTGGCGCATCTTCATTACGTCGCCATCAACGATAACATCATGAAGCTCTACCTTGCCTGCTGCGGGTGTAGTTGCAGAGACAATAGCGCGATCTTTATCGCTGTGGTTCATCAGAGTCGTGAATACCGCGCTGTTCACTGCTGAAGGCGGTGTTGCACGAGCGTACGCGTCGTGAACCATAATATCGCTGTTCGCGTGAGCAAAGGGAGTGAGCAATAAGCCTGCTAGAGCAAGTGCTTTTAACTTCATGTTGTTGTCCTTATTTTTATGTTTTGGTCTGGGACCTGACTTTATGTTTGAACTTTATTCGTTAAGTTCTTTGTTTTTACGTTTACTGCGTCAACTTGTTGATGGCTTCAACAATTGGTGCAGGTGTTAACGTGTGCGGTACTTTAGTAATCAAGGTACCGTCGGGCTTTAAAAAATAAAAATATGAGCTGTGGTCAAGGGTGTATTCCAGCTCTGAACCCTCAAGCTTGGTCTTTCTGAAAATAACACCGTAGTTATGTGCAAGCGTTGTTGTCACATCTAACGGGCCACTTAACCCTTCCATCATTGGGTGGAAGTATTGTGCGTATTCGTAAGAAGCTTCTGCGGCATCGCGCTCAGGATCAAGAGAGACAAACATCGGGCGAATCTTTGCTTTTGCTTCATCTGACACTTGGTTAAGTGCGCCGGCTAACATTGCTAGTGAGGTAGGGCAGACATCTGGGCAACGTGTGAAACCGAAGTAAACGATACGAATTCTGTCGTCGGTTTGGTCAAAGATTTCCGTTGGCTGATTATCTTGACCAAAAAGGGTTGTTGCGGAGAACTCTTGCTTTGCAGCGTGCTGTTCTTGAGCTTCGTTTTGTCCATCAAGGTAACTTTTGACACCAAAGCCAAGTACAAACGCTACCACTAATGCTAACGACCAATTCTTACTCATCTTGCCATCCTTATTGCAGGGTTTACGGTTTCAACACCATCGGTGAGTTCGCCAAGCCAAGTCATTTTATCCATGGTACATACAGGTAAAATTACATCACCTTCATAGGTATTGTTGCCAATATTCTTTAATTGAAAACGTGCTGATCCCATTTCCATTTCTAAGCCAGTGAGTGACAGCATTAATGTTTCAGATGCTGCGCCTTCCCAAACGACTTTGATTTTAGTCGGAACCAGAGGTTGTGCCGTCTCATGTTCAAGCGTCATCGCAACAGCATTTTGCTCACACGATTCTGTTGAAAGCATGCAGTAATCATCTAAATTAACGTCAGCAGGTGTGTGTACCATCGCTGATTTAAAATGCTGAATTGCTTGCGGCCCATAAAAGCCTGCCACGAGAGCGATTCCAAGAGCTGCAACCTTTAATGCTGGGTGCATGTCGTGTTCTCATCTAATTTTATAAGAGCGGCGATGTTATCACACCCCTCAATACGTGCTTGTATCAAAAAGCAATTTTGTGCGTATGGTAGATATAAAAAAGCGAAGCCATAAGCTTCGCTTTGATTCAATTCACAAGGTGCGTCGCTATCTAAGTTCGGCACCCTACATGCTAACTTCAGCACGATTGTTAGAGGTTAGTCAGCATTGCGCTCAGCAAACTTTTCTAAACCCAGCACTAGCGCGATAGCCACCAACATCATGATCACCGATAAAGTGAGCTGAGAAGGTTGAGACGTTACCGCTTCGAAATTGAACGGAGATAGGTTCTCTTGAATCAGTGGCACTTGCTCACCTTTCGAGTTGATACGCCAACTGATGGTCTCTTTCCAAGGCCAGATCTTAGGTAACGTACCAATCATCAAACCCGTTAAAAACACCAATGTGAAATCGCGGAATGAGCGTAGTAACCAAGAGAGTACGTGCGAGAAAGTCAGTAGACCAATCACACAGCCGCCAAGGAATAGCGCAAGTACATCGATTTGAAACGATTTAACAGCGCCAAGCACTGGGCCATACATACCAATCAGAAGCAGAATAAAGCTGCCTGAAATTCCCGGTAGAATCATCGCGCAGATCGCAATCGCACCCGCAATCAAGATGTTGATACTGGTCGGCTCCATTTGCAGTGGCTTAAGCACAGTAATGCTGTAAGCGAAGGCAACACCAAGCAGTAAAAAGACGAATCGAATCATATCGCGCTTTTCTACTTGCTTAAGAATATGGAAAACCGACACCAAGATTAGACCAAAGAAGAAAGACCACAGTGGAACAGGGTGCGTGACCAATAACCAAGAAATCAGTTTTGCGAATGTTGCAATGCTGGTGAATACACCCGCGAACAGTGAAATCAGGAAGAAACCGTTGATGTGGTTAAACGCAGCTTTGAAGCCTTCGCGTTTCCATAAGCCAAGTACGCTAGGGTTAATTCTGCGAATGCTTTCTAGCAGCGTATCGTAGATACCAGTGATGAATGCGATGGTTCCGCCCGACACGCCAGGGACAACATCGGCTGCGCCCATTGCCATGCCTTTGAAAAAAGTACTTAAGTAGTTCATTGCTTCATAGAGTTGAGGATGATTTTGTGCAGTATACAAACTTTAGTGTAAAAAAAGTATGAATATGCCACTGGGTCGATGCTTTTATTACCGCTTTAACTGTAAGGCAATAAGTTGAAGTGAACTTTGGCCTAATATTTAAAATACAACCACTTAGTGATTTGTCATTAAGAGTATCGATGAAACTAGTCTCTTATCGATATTGCATCTTGGTTGCATTATGCAAATGCACTTTGCAATTCGCATGTGAAAATCGCGGTTTTTATGCGATGCAGGGCTTATAAAACGCTAAATTAAAGTTGGCACGCTAACTGCATTATATTAACTGACCCTTCTTAAGCCGAGGGTCACCTAGCCAACTGACGTTGTTAGTGAACTTATGATTTGTTCACAAATATATAGAGCCAATCGCGATTATTGCGGTTGGCTATTTTTTTGCCTGTCGTTTGGCCATCTCTAATTTCTATCGCTTATTCCCCATTCTCCAAGCGAAAAAAAAAGCCAGCCACCATCGGTGACTAGCTTCTGTTTTTCTCGAATCAATTTCGAATCGTGAACCTGTTTTAGTACCCCATTAACTGAAGTAAGTTCTCTGCTGTGCTTATCGCTTCTTTACGGTTAGCAATGTTGAGCTTTTGGTACAGGTTACGAATGTGAGTCTTGATTGTGGTACCTGCTACATCAAGTTCTTGAGCGATTTGCTCGTTACTGAATCCAGAATAGATCAGACCAAGTACTTGCCATTCACGCTGGGTGAGTGGGCTCGTGCGTACAAGCTCAGGAATGTTCGGGTGATTAACCAGATTCTCTACAAAGTCTTCGTCGAAGTGTACCGAGCGACTGCGTTGAGTCGTCGAGATATCTTTCATGATTTGTTGCGCGCGGTGACGTTCTAAGTCACCTAATCCAGGCTTGTTGCTCAACTTATCCAAGATATGCCCGATAGTACCGCCATCGACCAAGAAGTTACCGACCATACCGGTTTGGTTGGTCATGTGTAGGGCTTCTTCTAGCAATACGCGCGCACTGTCTTCATCGTTGATCTGGGTGCGTAATACCGCTTCAACGATTAAGTTTCTGTTGGTATCGGTAATCAGATGCGAACGCTGAGCTTCACTCTTTAAGAACGCCAATGCTTCTTCTGCTTCTTCATACTGTTCAAGAATGATGTGAGCACGCACGATGTTACGCCATTGAAGCTGACAGAAGTGGTTGCTTGCTGATTCAGGGCGAACAGCAACGCTCAACCAGTCACGGATTGCGTCTTTATCGCCTTTCACTTGCCAGAACAAGATCAGAGATAGGGAAGCATTCGCTGTCCAATCCACATGGTAAGTTGATTGGCGCAACAAGTGCTGAATCTGGTCGATAAACTTCGACGCTTTATCAATTTCGCCACGGCTCAGTGAAATACGAGCCAGCATCGAGTAGCTGTGTAGGTGCTTACTTGGTGAATGGTGACCAAGAATATCTAAGCCCTTGTAACAACACTCTTCTGCTTCATCTAATCGGTTCCAACACCAGAAAATCTGAGCTCGAACGCGCAACAAGAATTCATGCAGAGGCACATATTGCAGTTGGTGCTCTTCAATCAATTTGAAGGCGCTGTCTTGCAATTCAAATGCGGCTTGAACGTAGCCTTGAGCTATCAAGATTTCACTCTGCTGAAGAATCGCCCAAAGTGCCTGATGGTAAACCTGATATTGGCGAGCGAGCTTCTCAGTTTGCTGCATCATTGGTAGAGCACGGCTCAGATTACCCATTACGTGATTCACTTCGCCAACAACCGAGGTTGCGACAATGCGACTACGGTAAACCGTTGTATTCAGCTGGCTCAATGAAAGCTCTGCAAGCTCGAGTGCTTTCTCTGGCTCATTACTGTTGATCGCGACTTGTGCACGTAATGCGTTGTATTGGCCTTGCTGCTGAGTATCCAATTCGATGTTTCGAGCTTGATACTGAGTTTCGGCTTCTTCTAACAGAGTACCCACTTGATCATAACGGTGCTGACTTTGCGCTAGCCATGCACGCAGCATTGATAGCTTAGGTTCGCTGTACAGTTGGTCAGTAGTCAGCTGCTTGATCGCCATCTCTAGTGATGACAACTCACCTTGGTTGAACATCTGCCAACCGTGTTCACTGAGGATCTGAACAATCAGCTGTGGGTCGTCTGCGCGCTGTGCGTGTCGCAAAGCTTGGTGAGGTGTTTTCTGTTTGATCCAAGCCTTAGCTGCACTTCGATGCAATTCCGCTTCTTGCTGCGGAATGCGAGCTTGGCGTTCGTGGGCTAGGAACTCACCAAATAGATTATGGAAGCGATACCAGTTCTTCTCGCCTTCAAGAGGGTAGATGAACAAACCAAATCGGTTAAGCGATTCAATCATACCGAGCGCGTCTTCACGCTGTGTTAGTGCGCAAACAAGTTCGTCGTTGAAGTGATCAAGCACCGAACACTGCATCAAGAACTGTCGGGTTTCTTTGTCTAGCAGGTCAAATACTTCTTCAACCAAGTAATCCCAAAGATGGGCATGGTTAAAGTGGGAGAACGACTCGGCAGATTGTGCCAGTGTGCGCTTTTGGTGCTGTGCTTGAAGGGCAATAAGCTGTAATGCAGAAGGCCAACCCTCTACATAACTACAAATACTGCCTGCAGTGGTGTCGTCAATGCCGTCGGCTACGCGTTGATTGAAGAAGCGTGTGGTTTCTTCTGTATCAAAAGCCAGAGAGTCGTTGCCAATCTCAATCATCAAATCACGAACGCGCAGGTTAGCTGTGCCAAGCGGTGGTGTGCCACGGCTAGTCACAACAAGCGTCAGGTTGTCGGGCATGTGTTTGAGGAAAAAGCGCATCGCTTCATGGATGTCGTCATTGTTCACCAAATGATAGTCATCCAACACAAGGAAACACTCGTGGTGGAATTCAGACATCTCAGCAAACACTTCACTTAATAAAGAATGCAACGATGAAAACTGTCGTTTCTCTGCCAGCTTTTGGGCATTCGGGCAGGCATTTTGCGTCGCTTTATTAAGGGATTGGAGTAGGTAGTTGATGAAGCGGAAGGCATCGTTGTCACTATCATCGATGCTGTACCAACCTACATTGGGTTTTTCTACCAGCCATTGGGCAGCCATGGTGGTTTTGCCGTATCCAGCTGGAGAGCGGAACAGTACTAGCTTATAGCAATCTGCATTCTGAAGCAGATCGAGAACCCTAGGTCGCAGAATTGCATTGTGTAAGCGGCCGGGACGAGTCAGTTTCGAAGGGATCCACATGTCGAAGTTTTACACCTATTCCGTGGCTATGTTCTGGAATATCCCAATCTATCGTTGAGTGCAGTCCAATGACATTAGCCTAATTACTTAAGTCTTTACTCATATTACGTGAAGCAAAACGATACCGACTATGATCCTCCTCAGAAACCTTGCACTCCTGCATGTTTTTGGGGTTCTACGCCCTTTATTTGTGACTTTGCTCACTTTGCGGGGTGGTTTGTGAATGTGACTTTGTCCTTTCTTACACATGTTTTTATGTAATAGATGAGAGTCCAAAAATATTTTCGTGATCTGAAACTCAGATTTGGCAATGACTTTAAATGGGTTAAATAAAAGTCACATCAATTGAAGTTAAGTTATCGAACGGGAGCTTGTGATCTTAATCACTCCAAGTTTTTATTCTGGGCTAGAACATGAGAGTCAGATCACTAACCCAATCTGGGTACGCCCCCTACGCCCTCCCATCTACTCCTAGTTAGTCGTACGGCCGGGAGGATGTTTAGTTATTGGTGACCATGCACGATATGTCACAGATGAATTAGAACTATTAAAAGCGAGATTTCTGAAATGAAACCAACTCAGCAAAAAACTTTCGATAAAGTGTCATTCCAAGAGAGTGTTAAGAAACATCTATCTGCAACCTACGCAACAACAGTAGAAACCGCTGACAGCCGTTCATGGTATTTAGCAATGGGTCGTGCTCTTGCTGAGCTAACGACATTCGATCTGTTAGAAACTGAAAACGATGAAAAAATCAAAAACGCGAAGAGTGTTAACTACCTTTCGCTAGAATTCTTGATTGGCCGTCTGACAGGTAACAACCTAATCAGCATGGGCCTGTATGAGCAAATCACTCATGCAATGGAAGAGCTAGGTCAAAACCTAACTGACCTTCTAGAAGAAGAACGCGACCCATCACTAGGTAATGGTGGTCTTGGTCGTCTAGCTGCTTGTTTCATGGATTCTTGTGCCGCTCAAGAATACCCAACAGTAGGCTACGGTCTTCACTACGAATACGGTCTATTCAAACAGTCTTTCCAAGACGGTCGCCAACAAGAAGCACCTGACGCATGGCGCGGTGTTGAAGGTTACCCGTGGGAAGTGGCTCGTCCAGAACTAGCACAACACATTGGTTTTTACGGTCATGTAGAAGTTGAATTCATTGACGGTAAAGAAGTTCGTACTTGGGTTCCAGGTATGGAAGTAAAAGCAATGCCTTGGGATCTACCAATCGTAGGTTACGAGTCAAGCACGGTTTACCCGCTGCGTCTTTGGGAATGTCAAGCAATCGCACCATTCTCACTAGCAAGCTTTAATAACGGTGATTACTTCGAAGCGCAACACTCGCTAATCGATGCAGGTAACATCACTAAGGTTCTTTACCCGAACGACAACCACGAGAAAGGTAAGACACTGCGTTTAATGCAGCAGTACTTCCACTCAGCAGCATCGGTTCGCGATATTCTACGTCGCCACGAAGCAGCAGGTTTTGCTCTAGAAGATCTGCCTAAGCAAGAAACGATTCAGCTTAACGATACGCACCCAACGATTGCGATTCCTGAGCTAATGCGCATCCTGATTGACGAGAAAGGTCTATCTTGGGATCAAGCATGGGAAATCAGTGCTCACACGTTCGCTTACACGAACCACACACTACTTCCAGAAGCGCTAGAGACTTGGTCTGAATCTTTGATCAATCGTCTTCTTCCACGTCACATGGAAATCATCTTTGAAATCAACCACCGCTTCATGCAAGAAGTTCGCAAGATGTGGCCTGGTGACGGTGAGAAGCAAGCGAAGCTTTCTATCATCCAAGAAGGTTTCCACCGCATGGTTCGCATGGCAAACCTATGTGTGATTGGTTCTTACAAAGTGAACGGTGTAGCTGCGCTTCACTCTCAATTGGTTAAGAAAGACTTGTTCCCTGAGTTCAACGAAATCTTCCCAGGTAAACTGACTAACGTAACGAACGGCATCACGCCACGTCGTTGGTTGAAGTTCTGTAACCCAGGTCTATCAACGCTAATTACTGGCAAGATCGGTACTGAGTGGCCAGCAAAACTTGAGCAGCTAGAAGGCATCGCTAAGTTTGCAACAGACGCGAAATTCCAAAAAGAATTCATGGCTGTTAAGAAAGAAAACAAACAGCGCCTTGCTGATTGGGTTCAAGAGAACATGGGTATCGAGCTAGATACTAACGCTATCTTCGACGTTCAAATCAAGCGTCTACACGAATACAAGCGTCAGCACCTAGACTTGCTACACATTCTATCTCTGTACCACCGTATTCTTAACGAACCTGGTTTCGAGTGTGAGCCACGCGTATGTTTCTTCGCAGCGAAAGCAGCACCGGGTTACCACCTAGCGAAAGAAATCATCTTCGCAGTTAACAAGATTGCAGAGAAGATCAACAACGATCCTCGCATTGGCAACAAGCTTAAAGTGGTATTCATCCCTGACTACCGTGTAAGCATGGCTGAAATCATCATCCCTGCAGCAGACGTTTCTCAGCAAATCTCACTGGCTGGTAAAGAAGCATCAGGTACGGGCAACATGAAGATGGCTCTAAACGGCGCTCTAACTATCGGTACGATGGATGGCGCGAACGTTGAGATTCGTGAAGAAGTTGGCGATGAGAACATCTACATCTTCGGTCTAGACGTTGATGGTGTTCAAGCACTGAAAGCTCAGGGCTACAACCCATACGACTACTACAATGCAGACCCACTACTGAAAGCATCACTAGACCTATTGACTGGCGATGAGTTCACTCCTGGTCAACCAGGTCTTCTACGTGCAACGTTTGATAGCCTGCTAGACGGTGGTGACCCATACCTATGTCTTGCTGACTTCGCATCTTACGTGAAAGCGCATGAAGACATGGGAACGCAATACAAAGACCAAGCAGGTTGGGCTAAGAAAGCGATTCTTAACACAGCATTGGTTGGTAAGTTCACATCAGACCGCTCTATCCGCGATTACGTGAACAACATCTGGAAACTAGAAGCGGTTAACCGTTAATAGTTCCCAAGTAGCCAAGGCAGCCTCTGCCTTGGCTCAATTAGCTTGTGAGCAAACAGACGGCTTATCCGATAGCAATGCTTACAAACTGATTGTCACAAGCTAATTGATTAGTAAAAAATTAAATAAACAACCCTACAAAAATTGAAAGCGTCAGAACGTTTTCGGAGAGAGCGATGAAAGAACAGACCGTATTAAAACAAGTCGCAGAAATGGCAAACATTGCCGACAGTTACGTTAGTGCGTGGGGCGATGAAGCACAGGTATCAGACGAAACTATTACGTCTCTATTGGCTTCATTGGGCTACGATACAAGCAGCGATGATGCACTATTAAAGTCAGCAGAAAGAAAACACAAAAAAGATGTACTAGACCCAGTTCTTGTCTTGCGTGATGGTGAGCCAGTAGAAGTGGCGCTGAATTTAGGTGTTAGTGCTCGTGAAAGCGAGTTCAGCTGGCGCTTAGAAACCGAGCAAGGAGAGGTACTCGAAGGCTATCTTCAATCTCAAGTCGTTCGTGATGAGCGTGCCGAGGGTGGCCCTTTAGTGTTTGCATTGCCAAGTGATTTGGCATGGGGTTATCACAAGCTAATTGTGAGCCGTAAGCGCCGTAAGAAGCCTTACGAGATGACACTGATCATTACGCCAAAAGCGTGTTTCAAGCAGTCTCCAATTGAGCAAGGCAAAAAGCTTTGGGGACCAAGTGTTCAGCTTTACACACTAAGAACTCAACACAACTGGGGTATTGGTGACTTCGGTGACCTAAAACAGTTGGTTGCTGATATCGCGTCTCGCGGCGGTGACTTCGTTGGTCTAAACCCGATCCACTCATTGTTCCCTGCGAACCCGGAAGGTGCGAGCCCATACAGCCCGTCTTCACGTCGTTGGTTGAACATCTTATACATTGATGTGAGCTCAGTTCCTGAATTTGCATTAAGTGCAGAAGCACAACAAACCGTAGGCAGCGCAGAGTTCCAACAGCGCCTACAGAAAGCTCGTGATGCACACTGGGTGAATTACACGGAAGTGTCTGAGCTGAAGATGAGCATCTTGCCTTTGCTATTCGCAGAGTTTAAGACTCGTCACCTAGACAAGAACAGCGATCGTGCACAAGCCTTCCTAGCGTTTGTGGAAGAGGGCGGCGACAGCCTGATGCACCAAGCGGCATTCGATGCACTGCACGGTGAATTGCATGCTGAAGATTCTGGCATGTGGGGTTGGCCGGTATTCCCTGAGAAATACCGTACATTCGACAGCCCAGCAACACAGAAATACATCAAAGA
This sequence comes from Vibrio pomeroyi, assembly GCF_024347595.1. Lineage (NCBI taxonomy): Bacteria > Pseudomonadati > Pseudomonadota > Gammaproteobacteria > Vibrionales > Vibrionaceae > Vibrio > Vibrio pomeroyi. The sequence continues at coordinate 599,587 of NZ_AP025507.1, forward strand.
GAACCTAGAGCAAGTGCATCTTTACATGTACCTGCAATGGTTAGCAGATTGCCAAATCAACGATGCTCAATCGCTTGCTGAAGAGAAAGGCATGGCGGTTGGTCTGTACCGAGATCTAGCGGTAGGCGTTGCAGATTCAGGCAGCGAGACTTGGGCTGACGAAGGCAACCTAGTAATGGATGCGAGCATCGGTGCTCCACCAGATATCCTTGGTCCTCTAGGCCAAAACTGGGGCTTACCACCGCTGAACCCAGAAGTGCTTCTAGAAACAAGCTACGATGCTTACATCAAGTTGCTTCGTGCGAATATGAAACACTGTGGTGCACTGCGTATTGACCACGTGTTAGGTCTACTGCGTTTATGGTGGATTCCAAAAGGCGAAAACGCAACGAAGGGCGCGTACATCTACTACCCAGTCCAAGATATGCTGTCGATTCTTGCGCTTGAATCTCACCGTTACCAATGTAGCGTTATCGGTGAAGATTTAGGTACGGTGCCAGATGAGATCGTAGACATCCTAGCGGATGCTGGCGTGCACTCTTACAAAGTGTTCTTCTTCGAAACATCAGAAGAAGATGGTGGCTTCATCTCTCCGAAACACTACGCATCGCAATCAATGGCAGCACTGTGTACGCACGATATGCCAACATTACGTGGCTTCTGGCACTGCGATGACTTGAAGATGGGGCAAGAGATTGGTTTATACCCAGACGCAGCACAGCTAGAAACTCTGTTCGATGACCGTCTTGAGTGTAAGCAAGGTATCTTAGACTCAGTAGCATGGCACGGTTTCCTACCTGAAGGTGTTGGCCGCGATGCAAGCCAAGTACCGATGGATTCTTACCTTGCAGAAGCACTTCAACTGCACGTTGCGGCTGGTGGTTCAACACTGCTAAGTGTCCAATTGGAAGACTGGCTAGAGATGGATAAGCCAGTAAACATTCCTGGTACCGTCGATGAGTACCCTAACTGGCGTCGTAAACTATCAATGAACTTGGACGAAATCTTTGCCCACGAAGGCGTTAATCGCATCGCTTCTAAGCTGACAGACGTTCGAGAAAAAGCAGGTAAGTAATGACATTGAGTGACTTGAATATAGGTGGTTTTTTGCTTACGGCGTACGAAACTACAACCTCGGTCACTCAATAATGAATGCTCATCTGGTAGAATAAACCGTCGTTATATTGCCCGCACTAATAGCGGGCATTTTTGTATTATATTTTTTGGATGTTTGGTTAGGGAGAAACGTTTTGGAACTAAGTTCGATTTCAAAGCAAAAACAAATATATACCCAACTATCACAGGCTTGCTTCACAGACCCATTTGCGTTTTTAGGTCCATACCTACCTTCTGATCAAGGTGCATTACGTGTATGGATTCCTGGAGCAGATAAAGTCGAGTTGATTGTTGGAAAGGAACCTCGTATTGAGTTAACGCGAGAGGGTGAAAGTGGTTTCATTCTTAAGCAAGAAAGAGACTTACGTTTTACTCACTATAAGCTTGCAGTTGATTGGGCTGGAGTAGAGCAGATCATTGATGATCCATACCAGTACCATGATCTGTACGCGAGTTATGAAGACCTTCACACACCGAAAGATATGTACCATCACATGGGGGCTCAGTTTATTACACTAGAGCGTGATGGACAGACGATTTCAGGTACTCGTTTCTTGGTGTATGCACCGCATGCAACAGCGGCAAGTTTGGTGGGTAACTTCAACTCTTGGGATGGTCGCCGCCACCCAATGCAACGTCTAGATTACGGTATGTGGGGCCTATTCATTCCTGAATTGGAAGAGGGCGCTCAATACAAGTTTGAGTTAAAAGGACCAGATGGCGAAGGCTTACCACATAAAGCTGACCCATGGGGTTTCTACTCCGAGCAATACCCATCATTTTCTTCTGTGACTTACGATCACGCTCGTTACGAGTGGCAAGATGCTAAGTGGCAGAATCGTCCAGTGACGCAAAAGCGCAAAGAAGCGCTTTCGTTCTATGAATTGCATGCCGGTTCTTGGAAGCGTAATGCTGAAGGCGAATTCCTAAATTACCGTGAGCTAGCGGCAGAGCTGATTCCATACCTAACGGATCTTGGCTATACGCACGTTGAATTGATGCCTGTTTCAGAGCACCCATTCTACGGCTCTTGGGGTTACCAACCTGTTGGTCTTTTCGCACCGACCAGCCGTTTCGGTTCACCGGATGACTTCAAATACTTCGTCGACCAATGTCACCAAGCGGGCCTTGGCGTTGTGCTTGACTGGGTTCCAGCTCACTTCCCAAGTGACGATCACGGTTTAGCTAATTTCGACGGTACGCCGTTGTTCCACGATCCAGACCCACGTCGTGGTTGGCACCAAGACTGGAACTCGTACATTTATGACTTAGGTCGTGAACATGTGCGTCGTTTCTTAGTGGCAAATGCGCTGTATTGGTTCGAACAATTCCATATTGATGGTATCCGTGTTGATGCGGTAGCTTCGATGTTGTACTTGGATTACTCACGTAGCCATGATCAGTGGATTCCAAACGTAGATGGTGGCAACGAAAACTACGACGCTATCGCTACCCTTAAGTGGATGAACGAAGAAGTGTACAAGCACTTCCCGAATGCGATGACCATTGCGGAAGAATCGACGGCGTTCCCTGGTGTTTCAGCACCGACCTTTATGGGCGGCTTAGGCTTCGGCTTTAAGTGGAACATGGGTTGGATGCACGATAGCTTGTCTTACATCCAAGAAGATCCAATCAACCGTAAATATCACCACGATACGATTACCTTCCCGCTGGTTTATGCACACAGTGAGAACTACGTATTGTCTCTGTCTCACGATGAGGTGGTTTACGGTAAAGGTTCTATCCATAACAAGATGCCAGGTGATGAGTGGCAGCAAACGGCTAACCTACGTGCTTACATGGGTTACATGTATGCACAACCGGGTAAGAAGTTGAACTTCATGGGGGCTGAATTTGGTCAAACGGCTGAATGGAACCATGACGACCAACTGCAATGGTTCTTGTTAGATTATGAGCGTCATCAAGGTGTTCAGCGCTTAACCAAAGACCTGAATAATCTGTACCGTTCTGAAGCTGCCATGCACGATCTTGATTTTGACCCGAAAGGCTTTGAATGGCGTCTTCAAGATTCAGCAGAAGCGAGCATTCTAGCGCACGAACGTATCAGTGAATCTGGTGAGCGCATATTGGTGGTATCTAACTTTACGCCTGTACCTCACGAGCATTTCCGCTTAGGTGTGCCAGTACAAGGTAAGTACTCACTATTGTTGAATACTGACTCGACTGACTACGCCGGTAGTGGTTTTGAAGTGAAGCAGACTGCGGAGATCGAATCAGTAGAAAGCGAAGGTCTGGATACATCGATTGAGTTGCGTTTACCGCCGCTATCAACAGTCTTCTATAAACTGAATTCGTAATATAATTCATGTAGTAGAAAGTAAAAAAAGGGAGCCTTCTGGCTCCCTTTTTGTATTGAATATAAATGTTCGTTTAGCTTAATGCTGCTTGAAGTTCGTTAGATAGAACATTGAGCGTCCTACGACAGTTTCAAGAATACGAACCGAGTCGGTACCAAAGCTCTCAAACATCTTCTCACGAAATTCACCATTTGAACTGAGGTCGAACTCTTCAGGGCATTTAACCTGAGATGCATGGAAAAACATGAGTTTAATCACGTAACGGAACTGTTCATCATCTAAAGCATCTTGCCAAGATTGAACAAATGCCGCTTCTGACGAGAACTCTAAGCTTTGGATAACAATCGATAACATGTGCTTGTGAAGCACTGAGCGGATAGCGCGTGTCGATGAATAATAGCCCTGAAGCGTCGTTAAACTAATGCCAATTTCTTGAGCAATCCTTGCATAAGTTAGTGCTTCATGTCCTTCAGCCAGAAAAAGGTTTAGTACGATTTCATCGTAGTGTTTTTGGTTTTCTAGTTTCTGTACTTGAGTAATTCGAGCCATTACAAATCTCTATTGAGTGTAACATTCTGTAAACACGTATATTAAGAGTTTCTGATAGAAATCTCAAACCCTATAGGTAAAAAAAACGTCAGTTTATCGTCAAAAGCCGATAAACATAGATCGTTCGCTTGAATTTCAAGCAGCTCTGAGTCCATATAAAAACACCGCTCTATTGAGCGGTATGTTATTTTAAGCTGTTGTTTATATATGGTAAATAAAAACTAGAATGGATACCAAAATAATTCAGGCTCAACAATACGTTTTACAATGGCCAATATCACTATCAAAGCGATGACCGTTAAGCACATAAAGTCGATACGTTTGAGAGGTGCATAGCTGTACCAAGTGCGAGATTTATGTCGTCCGAAACCGCGCAATGTCATCGCATTTGAGATCTCATCTGCTCGATCCAAGCTTGAAAAAATCAATGGCCCCAACACTTTTGCAACATTTTTGATGCGGGTAATGAGTGGTGCCTTCTTGGAAAGTTCTACACCACGAGCCTGTTGGGCGTGCATGATATTGACGAAATCTTTCTTAACTTCTGGCAAGTAACGTAGCGTTAAGCTTACCGCATAAGCTATTTTGTAAGGAACTCCGATACGGTTGAGGCTTGCTGCGAACTCAGTTGGGTGCGTTGTGAAGACAAAGATCAGCGCGATCGGGAACATGCTCATGTATTTGAGCGTCACGGTCACCAAGTAAAACAGTGTCTCTTGGCTCAATGAGTAATTACCAGGAAGCGTCAATAATAGCGTTTCACTGCCAATGAGTTCGGGACCTTGTTGTGGAGCCAGTAAATACATAAATAAGGCATTTAGGCTCAGAACACTTGCAGTACCAATCAACAGCGGCTTGTAAACTCGCACAGGAACTTGAGTCAGCTTTAATAGATATAAGCCAGTCAGGATCAAAACAACGATGAGTCTAAGATCGAACGTTGTAAGGACAACGGTTACCCAAGCTAAAAACAGCGCAAACTTGGTGATGCCATTGAGAGCGTGCAGCGGCGATTTGGTATCGATGTAATTGATGCCGAATTTTACTTTTGATGCATTCATTGAGCGCTTCTCTCGTAGTCGATGAAGTACTGCATAAATGCATTGGTGTCGTCGATTTTCATCATGGTCGCGAGTTCATAAATACTGGTGGTACAAAGATTTGCACGTTCTAATAGCGATGGTTGACTGAATACTTCCGTCATCGCGGCATTGGCAATCAGCTTGCTGTCTGCAATTACGATTGAACGTGTGGTGTACTCGAGAACGAGGTGCATGTCGTGTGAGATAATCACAACGGTGATGCCTAGGTCGCGGTTGAGTTTTTGAATGAACGCCAGCATCGATGTGTAGTTACGGTAGTCTTGACCTGCCGTTGGCTCATCTAAGATCAGAAGTTCTGGCTCTAAAACCAAGATAGACGCTATTGTTACGCGCTTTTTCTGACCGTAGCTCAGTGCTTCGATTGGCCAGTGGCGGAACTTACTCAAGCCACAAAGCTCAAGAACGTATTCTACTTTGTCTTTGATTTCGTCTTCTGTAACGCCACGGTTACGAAGGCCAAATGCAACCTCATCAAAAATCATATGATGCGAGATCATATGGTTCGGGTTCTGCATTACCACACCGACTTTCTGACTTCTTTCGAAGATAGAAAGCTCAGACAAGTCTTCGCCGTTCAGGTACGAAGAGCCAGAATCCGCGTCAATCACACCCATGATGATCTTGGTGATGGTCGATTTACCTGAACCGTTCTTACCCAATATTGAAACAAACTCACCCTTGCCAATCTTAAAGCTGACATCTTCGAGTGCGTTTTTTTCACCGTCGTAAGAGTAAGTCAGGCCATGCACTTCGAGCAAAGGCTGATACTGCCTTTCAGCAACGGGAGTAGGGCGTTCAGCAAACCAAGCTTGAACCGTAGGGCGGAACCTTTTGTAGTCCAAAGCTTTGAGGTTGGACAGCTTGTCTTCGCTTGTTAAAGGCGCTTTGGCTGCTTTAAGTGCTGATAGATAAAGCGGTTCACGAATACCGTGTGTCTCAAGCAGTTCAGAAGCTAAGATTTCATCGGGTGTCATGTCTGCAACGATTTCGCCGCGTTCCATTAAGATCACACGATCAATATCGCGATGTAGAACATCCTCAAGGCGGTGTTCGATAATCACGATAGTCTTGTTGGTTTCTTTATGCAGTTGGTCGATGATCTCAATCGTTGCCTTGCCCGTCTTAGGGTCAAGGCTTGCTAAAGGCTCATCAAACAGCAAGATATCAACGTCATCAACTAAGATGCCCGCTAACGAAACTCGTTGTTTTTGACCACCTGAAAGGTCGTGTGGAGAACGATCAAGCATATCCCCCAAGTCGACCATTTTTGCTGTCGACTTAACAAGAGGATACATATCGATGTTCGACATCAACTGGTTTTCCAATGCGAAGGCGATGTCTTCGCCGATACTTAAGCCGACAAATTGGCTGTCAGTATCTTGCAATACCGTGCCGACTTGCTCGGTATAGTCGTGCATTGAAAACTCAGAGATGTTCTTGCCGTTGATCTCTAAAGAGCCGGAAACCTCACCTTTAATCGCGTGAGGGATTAGACCATTAAGACACTGACCTAGGGTAGATTTACCACTACCACTTGGTCCAATAATGACGATTTTCTCTCCTTTCTCTATCCTTAGATTGATATTTTTTAGCGTCGGTTTATCCAGCGACTCATATCTAAAAGAGAAGTTCGAAAATGCTATAGTCATTATCGCTTATGCCTCAGTCAGGTTGCGGCTTTGTTTGTTACGCTTAGCGACTGATTTTAGGATCAGGAAGCCAACAACAGCGATCAGAACGGTATTACCCGCTGCGATGATAGACAGTTGAGTGAAGACTTTAGTAAACGGTTCTGCGTATAAGATGGTATCTAGGAATGCAGAACAGCCGTAGCCGACAACATTACCTGCGAGAGCCAGTACGACAAATAGCGCAAAATCTTTCATTGGCAGTTCGCCTTGTTGAAGACGGTTTTTAGTCATCATAGGGAATAGACCAATAACCATGCCCACGATACCTGAGCCTAGTACCCAAGTTAACCATACGCCCCAACCTGCGAATAAGTCTGTTACCCAGTGGCCAATGAAGCCTACCAAGAAGCCTACAATTGGGCCGAACAAAACAGAAAACAGTGCTAGAACTGCCATTGCTGGTTTCAATGTCGTGTTCGCAAACACTGGGACACCAAACATAGGTAAACCACCAATGCCGTACAGTGCCGCGCCAATGGCGATAACGACGACTGTTTTAGCTGAAAAGTTCATAGATAACCTCGAATACTGAAAGATAAAACGTGATAAAGAACGAATATTCGCCATTATTAATATGCGTCTCAATGAGAACGTTTTTTGGGCAAATATAAAAAATAAGGCGCGCATTATACAGTAGAACACTTCCATAAGGGAAGGTAAGTGTCTAGATGTCTAAAATTCCATCTGAACACGTAAATATGATGAAAAATACGGAAATTTACGGTTAATCAAGCAACAAAAAAGCCAGAGCGGATCTGGCTTTTTCATTCATATTAACAATGCGTTAGTTCTATTTTAGGGCTAAGCATCGCTAATTTCTTGGTTTAGCTGACGGTAACTTAGTGATCTAGGTATAGATAGTTCTGCCAGCTCTTCATACGAATAAGCACTTTACGCATGATAGACACGTGAGTGAAGCTGTCAGAATAAACCGAAACCTCAACCGCAGTGCCCATAGGTAGATGGTATTCAGATAGGTCATCTGTGATGGTTAACTTAACAAACACGCGACCACTGGTACGCAGAGCATCAGTACCTAGTAAAGCACCTCGAGCTTGGAATTGGCTCTCACCAATTGCAGGCAATACTTCATCAATACGGCCTTTAAACACTTTGCCAGGCAGAGCTCTGAATAAGAACTCAGCTTCAAACCCTGGTTGCAGACGCTGCAATGAGTTCTGTCTAAAGGCTGCGGTGTAGAACTGAGCTTCGGTGTGAACAAACGTCATCACTGGCGCTAGTGGAAGTGGTACTGCCATGACTCCTGGGCGAAGAGCCAATTGCGTCACGTAACCATCCGTTGGCGCACGAACGATAGTTTGGTCTAAGTCAAATTGGGCTTTGCGTAAATCGGCAAGTAAACCTGCAACGGCTGTGTTTTCGCCACCAATTTCTGAGTTAAGTGCGATTTGAGCTTGTTGTTGATTCGCCTCAGCAACTTTCACTGCAGCTTCCGCACCTTTGTACGCTTGTCGACGAGTATCGAGTTGTTGTTCGGTGAAGGCGCCACTTTCAAAGCCACGTTTGTATCGAGAGAATTCACGCTGTGCTTTGTCTCGTTCTGCAATCGCTTTTATTTTGGCGGCTTCAGCTTCGCCAACTTGAGATTCTAGGCCTAGAGCGCCTTGGCTTGCTTCTTTAACTTGCGCTTCCAGTTTTGCAACGGCTGCTTCAAAAGGGATAGGATCGATCTTGAAAAGGATATCGCCTTTCTGAAGAGGCTTATTCGCTTCAACCGGTACTTCAATTACTTTACCGCGTACACCAGAAACAATCGGTGTCGTTGAGTAAACTTGGTTACCGATCTGTGTGAAAGGGTGGTTATAGTTCATCAAAAGGATCAATGTACCTATGATGATGACGCCGCCAAGTACCGCAGTTGGAACCGTCCATTTATTTAGCGGAATGTTGAACACCTTGAAGATGGTGATACAAAGTGCCGCATAGGTCATTATCAGCAGTAAATCCATTACTTAACCTCCTGATCTTGAGCGTTATTCTGATCTTTATTTTGCTCCGCTTTAACGGAATCGGCTTGTTTGAGTTGTGCGATTTCTTGCTGAAGGGTGCTAACTTGGTCGATTAAGGCGTCAACACGGTGGTGAATATCGTGCTGCTCTTCTTCGAGTTTTGCGAAGCCCCAGCCGCGATCTTTGCGCCATAGCGTCGCCCAAATCCAAAGGAATGGCCAGATAGTGTGTAAGGTGAATAGGCTAACCCAGCCTGAGACATGAATAGCATCTTGATGAGGGTGATTGCGTTCTTTCGCAATTTCATAGGGAATATCGTGAATAACGATGATGCCGTAAAAGATTACTAATGCTACGAAAATAAGTAGACCGAGCGCAAAGTAGTCTAAAAACATAACAGATCCTTGTAATGTTAGATATTAGTTATAAATATACTACGCTATCATCCAAGTAATTGTTATCGAAATGATTTACCGAGTTACAAATAATGTGTTTTCGCTTCTAATGTGAACGATATTATTGCTGCATCTTATAAAATCGTCATCCTGTTTGGAGAGGTTTCTTTTGTGCTCTTGTTTGGCATTCAAATAAAGCGATGACTGGAGTAATGTTAGTGGATGCACATAACCCCAAGGATAAATACAAATGTATATAGGTGAAATAGCGGCGATTGGAGCGGCTATCGTGTGGGCGTGTGCAACTTGGATTTATGGGCAGTTTGGCCATCGTTTCTCTGCAATGCAGCTCAATATTATTAAGGGTGTGGTGGCTTCAGGCATGATGTTGCTGGTGATGCCTCTTGTCCCAATGCCTGAGTTTAAACTCAGCGCCAGTCACTTTTGGATATTGGCCATTTCAGGAGTTATTGGCATTGCCATTGGAGACAGCGCTTATTTTGCAGCCTTGAAAAGAATTGGTGCGAACAAAACCTTGTTGCTTGAGTCTTTGGCTCCTCCACTCTCTGGTGTGCTCGCCTTGATGTTCCTTGGCGCAGCCTTGACCCTGCAAAGCTGGTTAGGTGTTGTCATCACGACGCTCGCCGTCACTTTTGTTGTGTTTCAACCCTCTAAACCGACCAATGGCGAATCGAGTGACAAGGCGCAGTGGGGAGGTATTGGTTATGGGCTTGTGGCGAGTGTATGTCAGGCTTCGGGCGTGGTGATTTCCCACTATGCGTTAGTCGCGGGTGATATCCCGCCATTGTTAGGCGCCTTGATTCGTCTGACGATTGGTGTTTTTGCCGTGATGCTGATTATTCCATTTATTGAGAAGAAGCCATATTCGTCAATAAAAAGAGATTTATGGGCGATGACCAAGCTCGACAAGCTCTGGCTTTTAGGGGCAATCTTTGTCGGGACGTTTCTCGCGTTATGGCTGCAGCAAGTAGCATTGAAAAATGCCAACCCAGCGATTGCTCAAACATTGATAGCGACCAGTCCGGTCTTTATTTTGGTGATTTACGCGCTTAAAGGAGAGAAGGTGTCGAAGCAAAGTATCATCGGCACACTTGCGGCGTTAGGTGGAATATCTCTGTTTTTCTATCAATAGATCAGCCTGTTATCGATAGCTTAGATTGGATCTGCGACTTTTAATGGTGAGTAAGTAAAGAGCATGCTCTGCACTTACTCTAATCTTACTTACCTACTCAGTGCAAACCTGGTTACGGCCGTTGGCTTTGGCTCGATATAGCGCTTTATCTGCTCGGTAGAAAGTACGCTGAGTATTCTCTCCCTCGCGGTGCAGAGTGATACCAATACTGACGGTCAGGCCACGCTCTCCCAGTATCTCATGCCAACCAAATTGGAAGATGCGCTCTCGATAGTTTTCTGAGTGCATCTCCGCCTTAGCAAGATTGGTATTTTCTAGGATTACTAAGAACTCTTCGCCACCAAATCGGACACACGAAGCACCTCTGAACTTAAAGTAAGAACGCAGCTCTTGAGACACGCTGACAATCGCTTTATCGCCGACTAAATGGCTCAGTTCATCGTTAATCGATTTAAAGTGGTCAATGTCGACAACCATTAATGCAAACGAGGTCTCGTGTAATAGCATGTCTTTTAGTTTCACATCTAACCAGCGACGGTTATGTAAACCAGTCAGCGGGTCGGTGAACACATCTTGTTGTAGCTGAGCCACGGCATTTTTGTGTTGCTCTGTGGTCTCTTTCAGCTCTCGGTTCTCTTGTTCAGAGAGAATGAGCTTGAGTTGCAGTTCGAATCGAGACAGGCGGCGAAGCTGACTTGCACCAAGTTCACTGATAGGGATCTGTTTCATCAGGTCCGTTTCAATTCGGTAGCCTCTCTTCTCATAGCTCAGTGCTTCTTGAAAGCGTCCTTGATTCATACACACGTCGCTTAACGAGTCATAGAAACGCTTAGCAAGTACGGGAGATGAATAAGCTTTTACACGTTTGTCAGTACTCGACAAGATCATGCTTGCGTACTCTTGCTTGCCAGTTGCGCTCAGGCAGTGGGCTAATTCGAGTCGAGTCATGGTTGCTAACCAACTTGCTTGTGTATTGTTGGCTGAATACTGAACCTTAGATAGGCAACGTAGCGCTTCGTTGTATTTCTTCTTAGCACGCAGCACCTTTGCTTGATAAAGCAAGATTTGAGCGGTAAGCAACTTGTCACTGACCAAAATACTCAGTTCTTCGCACTCATTCAGTAAATCACTGGCTGCGGTAATTCGGTTGAGCAATAACAGACTTGCCACCATATACAGCTTGAACTTGAGGCGAAGTGAGCGACTACTTATCGCATGGTCGATGCTGTTGATTTTCTGATAATAACGTAGAGCTCTACCGTGATCACCGTAGGCATCACATAGGTTGCCCATACCCAAAATCGCCATCACGTATTCATCGATGTAGCCGTGCTCTACAGCGATTGATGAAGAACTGACGAACTCATTGAGCGCTGAGGTGTAATCACCAATTTCGACTAAGCGATCACTTAGGCTGGTTTTGACTGTCAGAATGTCTTCTATATCAGCAGGTAAGTGGAGTAGGTCGAGTGCCAACCTTAGCTCTTCGATGCTGGTTTGATTCTGTTGTAACTCAGTGCGGTATTCCGAGCTGATGATGTAGCAGTGCGCTTGCTCTGTTTTGGTCGTCGATACGTGCTGACGAATGTGATCCCAGAATATGATCGCCTCTTCACCCGATACCGATGAAGGGTCCAAACCAGCGTCTGTGATCTTACTTAATAGCGTTTCCATTAATCAGTTACCTCGGCATCGTCTTCTTCTAGTTGTTCAAGAGTGAAAGGGAACGTCAAAATGTCATTGAGGCTGACAGTCGGTTTGGAACCTTTTAATCCCTTTCTATGCCATGGATAGATATCAAGCATGGTGCTCAGCGTTTGGAAGGTTTGTTCAGCGGCTTCACCTTTTTCGGATAGCATAAGCGCGACACGTTCTGAGCTCAGTCTGGAGATGAAATCGTTCTGGTTACACAAGGCATGAGCAATCTCAGTACAGACATCTAAGTAATCAGTATCGACGTGTTGGAACATGATGATGCTGTGGTTTGAACGTTTAAGTTCTGTTTTGAAAAGTACCAGTTGTTCCCACCAAAAGGTTTCGGAAACCACATAAGATAGGTGCTTTTCTGGGTCGTATTCGTGCTGGCCACGAATGCGATTAATGAGTTTTCTGGCTCTCTGTTCAAGTTGGCGCTTTGAACTGCGCGCTTTATCTAAACCGACGCGAGTGGTTTGCTCTCGAAGCATACCGATAGAATATTGACGGTACTTTTTAAAGGCGATTAACGCGGCTTTGAAATCTTGGTTCTCTTCTGCGACTAAAGATTGTTGGTAACAAATCTGACTGAGCAGTTCACCATTGTCGAATTCGTTTGCTGACTCTTCCGCGAGCCTAAGCAGTTCGGCTGCTTGTTCTGGTCTTTTTCTTAGCAGTTCTAGACGAGCTCGGCTGATGTAAGAGTGGGCCTTCATCCATATAAGGTTATGTTCGACAGCTAACTTATGTGCCTTGGCTGTGGCACGCTCTGCATCATCTAAACGCTCAAGGCCAAGTAGGGCTAGGCCTCTGAAATCCCAGACTTCTGCATGCCAGGTATTATCTTTATGTTCTTTTAATGCTTCTTCTGCGCCGTCGAGTACCGACAGCATTTCAACATAGTTGTTGAGCAGGTAGTAATCCCACGCGAGCAGTATTCTTGCTTTGCCTTCTAACCAACCGATGCGACTGTTGTTCGCGACTTTTACGGCAAGTTGGTGGGTCGAGCGGGCTAGCTTATATTCATGGGTCATTCGCCAAATGTTGCCGAGGCCAATCAGGCATTCGATCTGTATTTCAACTTCATCAACCAGTGCTGACTGCTCTAAAGCATTGATCCAGAACTGTTGTGCAGAGTAATACTTGGCTTGTCCCCAGAATTGGAGCGCGTGTAAGTGGAGGATTTCAGGGAGAAAAAGATCGGTGTCTAATCGGCTTTGTCGCTTATAGGCTTCTTTGATGTATTTTAAACCTTTCTGGTAATCCATCAGGTTCCAACAACATCTTGCCATTAACATCAGCGACTGGATCGCGCCCTCTTCAAACAGAACTTGCTCAGATCTGACGAGGCATTGTTGCGCGATCTCAAGGATCACCAATGGTTCAGAGTCGACGCGAGTTTTGAGTTGTTCTAGTTCTGTTTCAAGAAGGTACTGATTTTTGTCCAAGGCTTAGATCCATAATTACCGAACATATTGATAACACAATCATTATAAGAGTGTGATTTAGGATAAGCACCAATTATCTTTCGTAGAGCGTCAAAGGAACATCTATCTTTTCCATTTATGGGTGTTACCTCATGTTGTTACTTTAAAATCAATGAGTTCCCGAATAATAAACTAGATGCTCTGTTTCTATGAAAGCAGTTGCTTTAGGGTCAATGGCTGTTCTGCTACACCTAAGCGTTGCGCTGCCGTGAGCCCTTGCTTATCTTGGTAGCACAGATTGTGCCAAGCTCTAAATATGTCGAGTAATGGAAGAATGCCCCCAGGACGAAGCTTACGTCTAGGTTCATTGATAAAGCTATCAAATAACAGCTGGAAACGCTGTTGATAGAACTTAGTTTGTTGAATTGAGGCGGTATTAAACCACTGTTTTGGTTCTGGATTGTTACCCGTTAGATAGCAAATACCTTTCTGGTTATCACCTTGGTTGGCAATAGCCCAACGATCGCGCCACCAACTCATATGAACGATGTCGATCTTTTCAAAACTTTGTTCGTCTTGCCAACCTGGATCTTCTTCCACATACATAAGGTCAATATTTTGACTCTGTATACGCGGCAAACATACGCTCAGGGCGGCAGATCTTAGTAATGGATCTTGTGGCATATAGATCGCAACGTGCTTGTTCTCATCACACATATCAAGGACATGCAGGAAGTGAGCATAAGACGTATAAGGCGGTCGAATGAGCGCCCCTTTTGAAGGGTAGCTAAACGTTGTGAGGTTACCCATAGGGTCTTCAACATTGCCTCTTGCCAGAATCACTTGGTATTGCTGTTCAATACGCTCTTTTAGTTTGTCTGACGGTTGAGGAAGCTCAAGGTTCGCCTCTGAAGAGTGCTCTTTGGATACGAAGCGCGCCACATCATCATAAGGGTTGTGATCAACATTCCCTGACGGCTCTTCATTTTGTGAGTAATTCACGTGTTGGCAAAGGATATAGCCAGAATGCGCCTCACCCGTCGCTATCCAAACCACACCGTTGTTACTTTGTGGTTGTAAGCGCTGATAATGGGAAGCAAATTGATAGTCTTTGGCATGATTAACCCATCGTGCATCGATCATCGCTAATTTGCGACGGCATCGGCTGGCGATATGGTCAACATGGTCATAGAAAGTCTTTGGGTTGATCTCTAATTTTCTACAGATTTCACGTACGGAATAGCCCATGAACAATAAGCCCATGAGGTTCTCTTGAAACTGGAGTTTTTTATTGGATCCAGACCACTTATCAACGAAGGTTGATTGGCAGTCTTTGCATCGATAACGCTGCCTGTCGCCACTGTAGCCGAAGGCATGATAAAGATGTTTATGAGTATGAACCGATAAGCCGAAGTTACCGCAATCATCATTACGACAGGCAGGGAGCCCATCGCTGTGAAGTTGTCTTAGGCGATGAAGTTCGCTTAACACTTCACGATTGTTAAGTAAGGGGGGGAAAGCTCCACATTCACGACAAACCATCGCTGGACGCTTAGGGTTAGCGTGTTGCAAAACATACCGTTTTGCATCGCTCAAGCCAAAGTTGTCACACGCCAATGTTTTACAAAAGTTGAGTTGCAAACCATCCGCATCTTTTGGCAGCTTGTCGTTAGACACGATCTCCCCCTCGGGATTATTTGAGCAGCCAAGTGAGCTTGGCTGCGGGGTAACGCTTTTCAATGTATCTTTTATCAAATCGTTAGATGTTGATTGCTGTCTCTAGAGCAACTTTCATCATGTCGTTGAAAGACTTTTGACGCTCTTCAGAGCTTAGTTTCTCGCCACGGATGATGTGGTCAGATACTGTTAGGATAGTCAGTGCTTTAGCACCAAGGTCTGCAGCAACACCGTAGATACCAGCAGCTTCCATATCAACACCTAGGATGCCTAGTTTTTCCATTTTTTCGAAAAGGTCAGCTTCTGGAGTGTAGAAAAGGTCTGCAGAGAATACGTTACCAACTTTAACTGGAACTTCTTGTGCACGAGCTTGGTTTACTGCTTCTTCTAGAAGACCGAAATCAGCGATAGCAGCGAAGTCGTGGTTGTTGAAACGAATGCGGTTTACTTTTGAGTCAGTAGAAGCACCCATACCAATAACCACGTCCATTAGTTTAACGTCGTCACGTACTGCGCCACAGCTACCTACACGAATAACGTTTTTCACACCGTACTCAGCGATTAGCTCGTGTACGTAGATGCAGCATGATGGGATACCCATACCGTGGCCCATTACAGAAACTTTCTTACCTTTGTAAGTGCCTGTGTAGCCAAACATGTTGCGAACGTCACAAACTTGCTTCACGTCATCAAGGAATGTTTCAGCAATGTATTTTGCGCGAAGCGGGTCGCCTGGCATAAGTACTGTTTCTGCGAAATCACCAGCTTGAGCATTAATATGAGGTGTAGCCATGGTCGTTCTCCAAAGTTTAAACGGTAATTATAGGAACAGGATTTAATCAATTACCGATTCTGTTGAATTGAATTCGTTTTGTTGAGGCAATATTAGCGAGTTAAAACGAGGCTCCATGAGATGCTTGTCACAAAATGGGTCTACCCATAGTGTTTTATTATTATTGATAACCAAATATGTTGAAACCTTAAAGGCAATCGATTTTGTGTGGGTAAATCGCTTTGTCTTAACCAAAGCTCAGGTCTATTGAGAGAGAAAGGGATGTGAATTTAGCGGTAACTAACCGTTGTCGCGACGTTTAATCAGCGATAATCTAAACTTTGATAAAAGACAAACCAAGGAATTGTATGTCGTATTGCGCTAGCTCGACGCCTTTGCTCGCTATGAAAACGCGATTACGTAAAATCGCTTCGCTTGCTGTGCGAACCACCTTAATTGCCGGAGGGATGGCTTCATCGTGGGTGTATGCCGCTACATTTGAGTTACCACCAGCGGAAAGTCGTATTGTAGGTAGAATACAGCAACACGAAGTTGCAGCGGGTGAAACGTTAGCGATTATTGCAAAGCAGTACGATATTGGCTTTCTCTCTTTAATGGCGGCAAATAAGGGCGTTGATCCTTTTCTTCCTGCTGAAGGCTACGTATTAAGTATTCCTAGCCGTTTAATTTTGCCGGATACCCCAAGAAAAGGCATTGTCATTAATCTTGCTGAATTAAGGCTGTATTACTTTGAGCCAGAGAAGAATCAGGTACATGTCTTCCCTGTCGGGATTGGTCGAGTTGGGCGTGATACGCCGGAGATGATCACTAAGATAAGCCAAAAGAGGCCTAACCCT
Organism: Vibrio pomeroyi; assembly: GCF_024347595.1. Taxonomy (NCBI): domain Bacteria; kingdom Pseudomonadati; phylum Pseudomonadota; class Gammaproteobacteria; order Vibrionales; family Vibrionaceae; genus Vibrio; species Vibrio pomeroyi. The sequence goes on from NZ_AP025507.1 coordinate 616,310, forward strand.
ACTTGGACGCCACCTAAGTCGATCCGTGACGAGTATTTAGAGAAAGGCATCGAATTACCGAGAGTGGTGCCAGCCGGGCCTGAAAATCCACTGGGCGAATACGCAATGAGACTTGCTTATGGCGCAGGGGATTATTTGATCCACGGAACCAACAAAGATTTTGGTATAGGCTTGCGAGTAAGCTCTGGCTGTATCCGAATGGAACCTAAAGATATTGAATGGCTGTTTGAACAGGTGAACCGTGGTGAACAAGTCACGATCATTAATGAGCCGATTAAAGTGTCGCTCGAACCGGATAGAAGTGTGTTTGTTGAAGCGCACGAACCATTGACGAGAAGCGACGGTTCTAAAAAGTCTCTAAAAATTCCGGTTGAATTGAAATGGTGGCTTGAAGACGCCGACCTACCTAACTCAAAAGCGAAAGCGGTTATCTTTGCGCAAAACGGTGTGCCTGTTGAGATAGCACCACCTGTGATTGAGTTCTAATTCGATGGTTCTTGGGAAAGCGTTATCGCTTTCCTCTCTCCTTTATCTTCATTTTCTTCATTCCAAATAAAGCACCACTTCCGTTAAGAGGTGGTGCTATCTAATTACTGCTTTTTACTTTTACGACTTATTTGATCTAAAGCTAGTAGCGCTTATATCTCAACTACTTCGTGTAAGACTCTGCAATGTTATCGATACGGTCGTTAGCACGGTCCGCTTCTTCTTTCGCTGCCATTGCGGCTGCTTCTGCTTCTTGAGCCTTCATTTCAGCGGCTGCTTTGTCACTCTTAAGTGCTTCAACTTCGCTTGTAAGTTGAGCGACTTGGTTAGTTAGTTGATCCATTTCTGACACTGCAGCTTCTTCTGGCTCTGAAGAACAACCGGCTAAAATGAAAACTGAGGCTGCAGCTGCGATTAACGTCTTATTCATAAGAACTCCTTGCTTATTTATCATCAAAAGATGCGCTATACATTCTTTATCATATAGTCGCTTCAATAATGATTGTAGCGACTAATTTTTTAACTGCAAAAACAATAACTAAAGAAATTGCTAAATTTTTGAGCTAATTAGCTCAGTATCACGATCTGTCTCATTTATGAGATGAGAGATTTGGCATCCGATTTTAAGAGATTTAGCGCAACCATCCCTTTGTTAGCAATGCATAGAATGTTCTAGTCCACGACAGATAAAGAGATAAATTTAATGTGATCTCTATCCTTATAAAGTACTTTCGCGGTATCATGTCACGTTAAATTAATTTTATTCAATACCATCATGACTGGAGAGTCCTTTGCACTTTAAAGATTTAGGCTTAGATAATCGCTTACTGAAGAACTTAAAACATTACGACTTTAAGAAAGCGACAGAGATCCAATCGAAAGCGATCCCTGTTGCTATTGCCGGTAAGGATCTATTGGCTTCATCAAAAACGGGTTCAGGTAAAACATTGGCGTTTGTGTTGCCAATGATTCACAAAGCATTAAAAACCAAAGCGTTTTCTGCTCGTGATCCTCGTGGTGTAATTTTGGCTCCTACTCGTGAGCTGGCTAAGCAAGTTTACGGTGAATTACGTAGCATGCTAGGTGGTTTGTCTTACGAAGCGGCGCTTATCTTGGGTGGCGAGAACTTTAACGACCAAGTTAAAGCACTGCGTAAGTACCCTCGTTTTATCGTTGCGACTCCAGGCCGTCTTGCTGACCACTTAGAACATCGTTCATTGTTCCTAGATGGTGTTGAAACGCTAATCCTTGATGAAGCGGACCGTATGCTTGATCTGGGTTTCGCTCCAGAACTTCGTCGTATTGCCAATGCTGCTAAACACCGTCGTCGTCAGACTCTAATGTTCTCTGCAACGTTAGATCACGCTGAAGTAAACGGCATTGCCAATGAAATGCTAGACGCACCTAAGCGTATTTCTGTGGGTGTTTCTAACGAGCAGCACTTAGATATCACACAGAAATTCTACTTATGTGATCACCTAGATCACAAAGAAGCGATTTTAGACCGTGTACTGGAAGAAGCTGAATACCGTCAGGTAATGATCTTCACAGCAACACGCGCTGATACTGACCGTTTAACAGATAAGTTGAACGAGAAGAAGCTTAAAGCGGTAGCACTGAGTGGTAACCTAAACCAAACGCAACGTAATGCTATTATGAGCCAGTTCGAGCGTGCGGTTTACAAGATCTTGGTAACGACCGATGTTGCTTCACGTGGTATTGATATTCCAAACGTGAGCCACGTTATCAACTTTGATATGCCTAAGCATACGGAAGAGTACGTGCACCGTGTAGGTCGTACTGGCCGTGCGGGTAACAAAGGCGATGCGATTTCTTTGGTTGGTCCAAAAGACTGGGACAGCTTCAAGCGTGTTGAACTTTACCTTCAACAAGATTTGACCTTCTCTGTACTTGAAGGCCTAAAAGGTAAATTCAAAGGCATTAAGCCACGTAAACCTGCGTTTGCTAAAGGCGGCCCTGCTAAGAAGAAGACCAACACTCAAGCGAAGAAAACGCCGAAGAAACCGGTTAAGCGTGATAAGAGCTTCCACCAAAATGTGGCGGTGGGTGATACGGTGTTTATCCCTAAGAAGAAAGTCGCACCAAAAGTGGACGACGAGTAATCACCAGCCAGTTTTAAAGCGTTTGCTAGTAAAACTGACATAAATAAAAACCGCCAATATTAGGCGGTTTTTTTGTATCTCGATTTTGTCTAAGCCATTAGCTTCAGGTAATTAGCTAGAAATCGAACGTCGAGAACGAATACGCCAAGATGTGGTCAGCAATGTATTTATGAGTAGCTGTCGTTGGGTGTGTCACGCCCCAGAATACATAGCTGTCTGAACCATAGGTGGCACAGTCATTGGTTAAGCTATGGCTTCGTAAGTAGTCCGCGGCTGAGCTTCTATTGAGATCAAGACAAGCGTCACTCGCATTTCTAAAGCCATGCTGTTCAGGGGTATCAGTAATGCTAGCGAACAACGCACTCGCATCGAACAACACCACGTTTTTCCCCATGCTTTGGTAATACTCAGCCTGAGCTTTAATGAACTGGTTGAACTCTAAGATCTTTCCTCGGACTTTGATGATCTCTTGTTCGGTTGAATATTTGAATTGCGGTGCTTTTGTCGCATCGGGCAATGTGAAGAGTAAGATATTACTCGCACCAGACTCGGTTAGTCGGATAAGAGCGCTACTGAAATCGGCTTTGACATCGGCGACTTCTCGATCGTAATTCATAAAGTCATTGAGCCCAAACTCGAGGGTAAACAGGGAGTTTTCAGGGCGATAGTTTTTAGCGACTTTCATGTAGGTTAAGTAGGAAGTGACTTGGTCATAGACACCAGTAAGAGCGATATATTGGTTAGTGCCTGCTGCACCGCCGACGGCCCAGTTATAAAGGGGTACACCTTTGGCTTTGGCTAAATATTCCGTCCAAACCAAACCGTTTGAAAAGTGCCCCAGAAACCATGAGTTCGCATTGGGGAAAGCCCATTGAGATCCGTTAAATAGATTCCCAGTATCAGAAAGGCTATCACCAAAAGTAACGATGCGATTGATGGTATTGGCTTGAACTACCTTATCGTTGGTCCAGATTGAATGGTTGTAAGAGAAGCGATTGTTTGCGGCAAAATAGGTGATGTCAGCGACGTCATGCTGGATGTCGAGCGTCTCTTCACAGCGTTGTTTGATTTCAGATTGTGGGGCATCGCTATAGAACATGTTTTTGAATGAAACGGAAGACCACCAATATCCGTTGATCGTGTAATAGTCCCCGTTTTCTTTTTTCGCCCATTTCCAATCGGTAGCTGCAGAGTCATGCGACGCATCGGTTCGATACCAACATCGAACGTAAGAGTAAGTTTCTGAGCCTTGCGTGCTAAGCACTTGAGCAGATGTTATAGATTCAGGTGTTGGTATTAGATCTTCAGCTGCATCAGCACCAAAAGGCATGGTTAACGCGAGTATTAAAGCCGTATTTTTCATCATTGTGTTCTCTTTTTTTATTTGAGGTGAGCCAATGGAAACGTTGTTGCTTGTTGATAAGTGAATAACTAAATGACTGGTACGACCTATACATAAAATTAATAATTTACGTCAATACATTCAAACTATTGGAGTGTCATTAGTGGCATAAATATCAAATTTCCAACGGGTTTATGGTTGATAAATAACGGTTTAAAAGCTCGAACGTTTGCCATCGCGCTTTTGAATTTTGCGAATGTTAGGTTGATATTTTAGTTAGTTCATTGAAAGTGCGAGTTCATTTGATTGCTTTAAATGTTATTTTAATCAATTACTTAATGTTTTGTTTTTAGGTCTTAATCTATTTGTGTTGATGTTAATCACTACTGTTTAATTCAAGTTCAATCTCACAAATATCGAGTCGCTATTTTCTGTTTTATAAAATCATCAACTACGGTTCTTTTACTCATCAGAGGTCTAATCTGTTTAAGGAAAGAGCATTGAAAAAGATATTAATTTGGACGATAGCTTGTCTATCCAGTTTTGGTGCCTATGCAGGAACGAGCGCATCGGCATTAGAAGTCAGCGGATACACTGAAACGAAATATCCCATTGTGTTGGTACATGGCTTGTTTGGTTTCGATACATTGGCGGGCGTCGACTATTTCTATGGCGTACCTGAATCGCTGACAAAAGATGGCGCGAGCGTATACGTCGCTCAGGTTTCTGCGACCAACAGCTCTGAAGTTCGTGGCGAACAGTTACTGGCTCAAGTTGAAACACTTTTAGCGGCAACCGGAGCGAGTAAGGTGAATCTGGTTGGACACAGCCATGGCGGACCGACTGCACGCTATGTGGCATCAGTTCGTCCAGATCTGGTTGCATCAGTGACAAGTATTGGTGGCGTTCACAAAGGCTCTAAGGTGGCCGATTTAGTTCGCGGCACCGTACCGGAAGGCTCAGCCACAGAAGGTATTGCGGTTAAACTTGCTGGTGGATTGACTACGCTCATCAACCTGTTATCTGGTGGAACGGATCTTGACCAAGACGGTCTCGCATCTCTTGAAGCTCTAACCACAGAAGGTTCGCTTGCGTTCAATCAGTTTTACCCTGAAGGTGTTCCAACATCTGAGTGCGGTGATGGTGAATGGCAAGCAGGTAACGGCGTTTATTACTACTCCTGGACAGGGTCATCCACTTTTACCAACCTTCTTGATCCTACCGACGGAGCAATGACAATCCTTGGCTTAGCCTTCAATGAACCGAATGATGGGTTAGTAGGAGCGTGCAGCGCACACTTAGGTAAAGTAATTGGTGACGACTATAAAATGAATCACCTAGACGAAATTAATGGGTTGCTGGGGATTCACCATCTCTTTGAGACCGATCCTGTGACGCTCTATCGTCAACACGCCAATCGATTGAAGCTGGCCGGCCTTTAGGTTGCCGACCCATTTATTAAGACCTTAAGGAACACATAATGAAAAAGACCGCCATTTTGTCGATAACCACGATAGCCCTGATGAGTACAGCGGCGGTCTTTTTGTATCCAACCTTTTTTCCTGTAAAAACAGACGAGCTAAATTCAAACAAAAAAATAGAACAAAGCGCCTCCTCTTTGAAGGCCACCTCTCAACAAGATACCGAAATCGATAATGCATCAGCTAAAGACATGATGGAATATTTCGTCTCAGGCAATACTGAGCTAACCCTCGAAGATATTCGTGACAACGTGGCAAAACATCACGATCAATCACAAGGTGCCGTTGTCGATGAAGTACTGTTTGCCAAATACCTTGAATATAAATCGGCACTAACCTCGTTGGATGTTCAGTTCGATACTACATCAATCTCAGCGGAAGATTTACGTGCACTTAATCAAGCGTTACTCGATCTCCAGGCTCGATTCTTTAGCCAGAGCGAGATAAGTATTCTGTTTACTCATGACAATCGTATGAGAGAAATCGCTTTAGAAAAGTTACTTCTGAAACAAGAGGGGTTAGACGAGTCTGAATATCAGCAAAGGGTGGATGTTTTGATGTCAGAACAGCCTGATTACGTTCAAACGAGCCATCAGAATCTGGTCTTGCTGCAACAACTATCAAGCTCTGAGGGACTTGATCAGCAAGATAAATACTTAAAGCGAAATGAACTTGTCGGCGAAGAAGCTGCGCAAAGGCTTGAAGCGCTCGACCAACAAAGAGCTGAGTTTGAAGATGCCTTGGAAGTTTACCAAGTAGAACGAAACGACATTCTCAACGATGCTGCGCTGTCACAGATAGAACAACAAGAAACGATCGCTGATCTTAGGGTCGCACACTTTCCTTCAAAGCAGATTCGAAGAGTAGAAGCGATAGAAAGGATCTGGGACAAAGATCTTGGTGAGTAGGTTTGCTGAGCCAATAAAGTCTCTATTCAAAATAAAAAACCAGTCACGAGTGACTGGTTTTTGTGTGTATAGGGGAGTTACACCTTGGGCTTTATAGCTTAAATTCTCAGCCTTAAAGCCTAAACCTTGAACTTAAACCTTAAAATAGTCCAACTGCTGCTTTTGTTGCTCAGCTAGGTTAGATAGCTCGTGGCTTGCTGCTGCGGCTTGAGTAATACCGGTTACGTTTTGGCTAACTAAGCTGTAGATGTTTGAAATATTACGGTTGATGTCTGACGTCACTTGGCTTTGCTCTTCTGCGGCAGAGGCTACCTGAGTGTTAATCTCCGTCATGTCTGTTACCGAGTTAGCAATGCCTGAAAGGGCTGTGCTTACTTCCGCTGCCAGTGTTTGGTTGTGCTCTAGCATTGCTAGTGAGCTGCTCATGCTCTCGTTAGCGTTGCCAGATTGAACCTGCAAACCTTCAATAATGGTTTGGATCTCTTTGGTTGAATCTTGAGTGCGTGCTGCCAGCATTCGAACTTCGTCAGCAACAACCGCGAAACCACGGCCACTTTCACCCGCACGCGCTGCTTCAATTGCTGCGTTGAGCGCAAGCAGGTTGGTCTGTTCAGAGATGCTTTGAATCACCTCGATCACTTTACCAATTTGCTCTGAGTGTTCTTTTAGCGTGCCGACAACGTTAGCTGCTTCGCTGAGTTGAACCGCCATTTGCTCGTTAGCTTGGTTGCTCTCATTAAACAAGCTCATGCTGTGTGTCGCCATTTCGTCCGCTTGTTTAGACGCCGAATCAGCTTGTACTGCGTTCTCGTTCACGTTTGCTGCTGTGCTTTCTAACTGGTTAACGGCAGAAGCGACTTGCTCTACTTCTTGCTTCTCTTGGTCTGAGTTAGCGCTTGATTGTGTCATTACTGCAGCCAGCTCTGTCGATGCAGAAGCGACTTCGATACTTATTCGAGACAACGAACTTACCGTGTCACGCAGTTGATCAACGGATTTGTTTACGTCTTGTGCAAGACGTGAAATCTCGTTGTCGCCATACTCTTCCGCTTTAACCAGTAGGTTACCTTTGGCTACTTCACGCATGGTTTCTTGAATATTGCTCAGCGGCTTAACAATGATGCCTGCTAGCGTCCAGCTGATAACTAATGCGATTGAAAGAATCACGAGTAGGGCAATGGTCGCTGTATTTAGTGTGCTGGTGTGTTGCTGACCATTGATGTCGACTTCTTGAGTCGCAAGCAGGTTCAGCTTTTTAGACAGCGTGTTGATTGCTTGCACCATGTCGTTACCCGCGTGACGGTATTGATCGATGGCTACTTGGTAGCGAGCCTCAAAATCAGACGATAGCGCAGTATCGCCATGCTTTGCTTTTAATAGAGGAAGCATAGTGGTTCGAGAAAAGTCGACATAGTGATTCATCGCTTTGCTCATTGCGGCCACTTCATCTTGCATGCCTGGCACTGCGTCTAATGAATTCAGTAAGCGAACGTTCTGGTCACGCTTTTCATTGAGCGTTGCAACCAGTGTCTTCACATCATCAGCATTGAATAGGCTGTAGATCGCTTTGATGCGCATGCCATAGCTGTTGTCGACGATTTCGCTGAGTTCTTCTTTATGTAGGATGAGTTGATCGGTTGCTGTTGATACATCTTTAAAAGCATTTTCCAGTTTGTCACCACCGATGATGACACCTGTCAAAAGTAATACGACAGAAAAGAGTACTGGAATGAGAATTTGTATTTTTATCGATAAGCCACTGAGAAGTTGGCGCATGTATTGTCCCTCTTTGAATAAGTAAATGAGCAGAAGCAATTGTTATTATTGTAATTAGCAGGTGATTCTAACTTCTGAGAATGACAATTCAATCAGTAATAGATTCGATTTTGATATATGCGATAGGTATTTGATAAATATTGAATATTTATTGTACAAACAAGGCTTTACCCTTGGTTTGAGTGGGGTATTTAATTCAGATAAGAGGTTGGTAGTCAGCAATGACAAGGGGTGGTGAGATATTAAGCGTTTTGGTTTGAAGACGTTGCAATTAATATTTTTCGCCTATGAATTCACTCGTTCTATTAGCTCAATGCTATTTAGTAAGGGAAAACCAAGAAAATAAATTGCAGTTGTCATATAGGCTTCAATTTAGTGAAACACAACTGTCACATTCAGATTCTAAAGTGGGCACCGTTCAAGCAAAACACAACATTACGGCAATAACGCCACTAAAGGAAATTTGTGATGAAAAAGACAGTTATCGGTGCAATCGCACTACTAGGCGCTCTAACAGTGAATACAGCTTCAGCTAAAGAAACTATCTCTGTAGTTGGCTCTAACAGTGCTTCTCCACTGGTTGAAGTTTTTGCAGAAACCTACATGAATAAAGGCGAACCAGTGTTCATCGAAATTCAAGCACCAGGTTCTTCTGCAGGCATCAAAGCAGCAAAAAATGGAAGTGCTGACCTTGGTATCTCTTCTCGTGACCTAAAAGAAGAAGAGAAAACAGCTGACCTGAAAGAGCTAGTAATCGCTCGTGACGGTATCGCAGTTGTTGTTAACCCGAACAACGAAGTATCTGCTCTAACTGCTGAGCAAATCACTTCAATCTACAAAGGCGACATCACTAACTGGAAAGATGTTGGCGGTGCTGACAAGCCAATCGTAGCAATCACTCGTGATACTGCATCTGGTACACGTGGTGCATTCGAAGACATCATGAAGCTTAAGAAGACAATTGGCGATAAGAAAGTATCGGCTATCTCTCAACGTGCACAAGTTGCAAACGGTAACGGCGCACTTAAAGTTTCTGTAGCAAGCAACCCATACGCAATCGGCTTTATCTCTCTAGGTACAGTTGACGAATCTGTTCACGCTCTAACTATCGACGGCGCTGCTGCGACTGTAGACAACGTTAAGAACGGTTCTTACAAAGTTGCTCGTCCTTTCCTAGTTCTTTACAAAGATGGCGCTCCATCAGCTGAAACTCAACAATTCCTAGACTGGATGGTTGCAGACGAAGCTCAAGCTATCTCAGCTAAAAAAGGCTACATCACAGTTAACTAATCTTAACTGACTCACTTTTAATTATTGCTCAGCCTGTCTTTAGGCTGAGCCTTTTCTTTCAACTTTGGTTATTTCGAGCTCTTTTTGAGCCACAAAGTTTGAGATTTTATATATGACCATCGCAAATAGTGAAAAGCTTATGAATACTGAAGCGACTCAAATCAATAAGCCGAGTCTGCGCACCAAAAAGCGCGTTGACTGGAGAGAAAGAATCTTCCACGGCTTGTTCTTATCGAGTGCTGTAATCGGCATCGTATCACTAGCCGTTATCGCTTACTTTATCGTTGCAGAGAGTATCCCTGCATTCCAAGAGGCCGGTGTTTCTGGCATCGTTCTGGGTGTTGACTGGTTACCTCCAGCTCTATTCGGTGTTGCAACTATGATTGTTGCATCGATTGTTTCGACACTAGGCGCTGTAGTTGTTGGTGTACCAGTAGGTGTATTAACCGCTATTTTTATTGCTGAGATTGCTCCAAAGCGTCTTGCAGATATTATTCGACCAGCAGTTGAGCTTCTAGCGGGTATCCCGTCGGTAGTTTACGGCTTCTTCGGTCTGGTAATTATCGTTCCAATGATTCAGAACATTTTCCAAGTACCAGCGGGTAACACTATCCTGGCAGGTATCATTGTTCTGGGTATCATGATTCTTCCTACCGTTATCACGGTTTCTGAAACTTCGATTCGTGCTGTACCTCGTACGTACAAAGAAGGTTCACTTGCACTGGGTGCTTCGAAAATCTACACGATTTTTAAGCTACTCGTTCCTGCGGCACGTTCAGGCATTATGACTGGTGTGATTTTGGGTATCGGTCGTGCACTTGGCGAAACGATGGCAATCATCATGGTTATGGGTAACGCGCCAGCAATGCCAGAAGGTATTTTGGATTCGGCTCGTACGCTAACAGCAAACATTGCTATTGAAATGTCTTACGCAAGTGGCGTTCACGCTAACGCACTGTACGCAACAGGTGTTGTACTTCTAGTGTTCATCATGATGTTAAATGGTGCTCTACTTTATCTTAACCGTGAAAAATCGAAGTAGGCGAGGATAAGTAATATGGATCTCGTAAAACTAAAACAAGCACGTCAAACCAAAGATAACATCCTGAAAGGTTTTATCTGGGCAGCAGCAGCTGTAACCGTTGGTTTCTTATTCTGGATTATTTGGTACATCTTATCGAACGGTCTGCAATACGTAGATTGGAACTTCATCACTGACGATTACACTCGTACTGGTGAAGAGCGTGGTATCTTCCCAATGATCATCGCCACGATCTATATGGTAATTGCATCGATTGCAGTCGCAGCGCCACTGGGCATCATGACGGCAATCTACCTAACAGAATATGCGAAAGTAGGTAGCCGATTGGTGAAAGTGATTCGATTCTGTACTGAGTCGCTCGCTGGTATCCCATCGATTATCTTTGGTCTGTTCGGTATGACCTTCTTTGTTTCGATTCTTGGCCTTGGCTTCTCGATTCTGTCGGGTGCATTAACGCTAAGTATCTTGATTCTTCCTGTAATCATCCGTACTACAGAAGAAGCATTGATGGCAGTACCACAAACTTACCGTGAAGGCTCATACGGCCTTGGCGCTTCAAAAATCTACACTATCTGGCGTTTGATCTTACCAAGCGCAATGCCAGGTATCTTAACTTCGGTCATTCTTAGTATTGGTCGTGTAATTGGCGAATCAGCACCTGTATTTTTAACAGCAGGTATGGTGGCACGTGTTCCTGAGTCGGTATTCGATTCTGGCCGTACACTAACGGTTCACCTATATAAGCTGACAACAGAGCTATTTACTATCGATGAGTGGAACCAAGCTTACGGCACGGCGACTGTCTTAATCGTATTGGTTCTCTTGATCAACATGGTTACAAAACTGATTGCAAGACGCTTCAACACGGCAACTTACTAAGCTCATTAGCTGGCTCGACAATAAAGAGAGCCTCCGTGATAAAGAAAGCATCAAGCTAGACACGAATTTAAGAATTTAGAGATAACGAAAATGAACAAATTTGATATTGAGAACCTAGACCTGTTTTACGGCGACAACCAAGCGCTTAAATCTATCAACCTGCCAATTCCAACTCGTCAGGTTACGGCACTGATTGGCCCATCTGGTTGTGGTAAGTCAACGCTACTACGTTGCTTGAACCGCATGAATGACCTAATTGAAGGCGTTACTATCAAAGGTAAGCTGGATATGGATGGCACAAACATCTACGGCAATATTGATGTAGCTGACCTACGTATCCGCGTAGGCATGGTATTCCAAAAGCCTAACCCATTCCCAATGAGCATCTACGAGAACGTGGCTTACGGCTTACGTGCTCAAGGTATCAAAGACAAGAAGCACATTGATGAAGTAGTAGAAAGCTCACTGCGCAGTGCGGCACTTTGGGACGAAGTAAAAGACCGTCTTAAAGCACACGCATTTGGTTTGTCTGGTGGTCAGCAACAGCGTCTATGTATCGCTCGTACCATTGCAATGGAACCGGATGTAATCCTAATGGATGAACCAACATCGGCTCTAGACCCAATCGCGACGCACAAGATTGAAGAATTGATGGAAGACCTGAAGAAGGACTTCACTATCGTTATCGTAACGCACTCAATGCAGCAAGCGCGTCGTATTTCAGACCGTACTGCTTTCTTCCTAATGGGAGAGCTTGTAGAGCACAACGAAACAAGTGTTATCTTCAGCGAACCAAAAGATGATCGTACTAAAGGTTACGTAAACGGTGACTTTGGTTAATTGATTATTCAAGTGCTGTGTTTGGCCTTTTAGCAAAACCAGCATGCTAACTGATACGCAGGTTAGATAATCGAATAGATCGACAGAATTATCACTATAACTATAAGCGATGGAAGTTTTGCCCCACTTCAGGTGGGGCTTTTTTATGCCTTTAAAAAAGTCCCAATGTCGATGAAATTTTGGGCAGGAAATCCCATTTTTGTAGTCCTTCTCATGCTTGTGATAATGTAAAAAGTGAAATTGCGACCCGCTTAACATCTCATTTTCAGTTACATTGATTGCATATCAAGGCTTCTGTATTTTTGCTGTATTCTCATAGCCAATGGACGGAAGCTGTGCCTGTAAAAGCCTTTGCAAAACAAATATCTGCTACGCGCGATCACCGTTTGTTGGCAGAGTCTCTTTTCGACTACTTGGCTAAGATGCTTGCTCCTAAAGGGGTTGGGATATTTGCTGAGCCCATTCCGGAAAGTGATTCGTTACCCTTGTTTTGTCATGGCGAATTAACCTCTCTTGAGAATTACCCCTCTACATTTTGGCCTTGGGTTTCACAGTTCGATACCGCAGACGGCGTGTTACCTATGGCAATCAATACCTGTAATTGGGAACACATGAAAGTGCTGGGTGGAGAGTCGTTCATCATGATGCTCGACAACGCGCCTGCCTGTAGAACTTATTTAATTGTTCAAAATTGCAATGCTGAGAAGGTAAATCAAACCTTCGACCAAGATCTTGATGTCTTACAGCTCGCGGCTGCCCGTTGGCAATGTATTCGTGCCGAAAAGAATGCGGCGCTTGAGATAAAGCACCGAGACACACGCGAAGCACTGTACCTTGATGAGATAAAGCTACGAGAGCTGTTTGTCGAGAACATGAAACTGGTTCATCAAGTCGCGTTAGAGCTTTCTAACCCTGAATCTCTGGATGCCTTGTACAAGGCTTCAGTTGAAGCCGTCCGTGACCGTTTAGGTTTTGATCGTGCGATCTTCATGTTGCTCGATATGAAAAAGCGTTGCTTCAGCGGCACCTATGGCACTGACGAAGCCGGTAAAACAAACAGCGAGCATCATACTCAATACGACTTGCATCAACTTGAAGCAGAATACATTGAGGCATTGTCTGATAACCACACTAATCTCGTCATTATCGAGAATGCACCCCTATACACAGAAGGGAAGGTCGTTGGGCAAGGCTGGAACGGTATGCTTATCTTGCGTGAAGGGGACAAACCTGTTGGCTGGATCGCCATGGATAACTACATACATCGTTCACCCATTACTAATTATCAAAAACAAATGCTTGAGTCTTTTGGTTCTCTGCTTTCTCAGATCTACATCCGTAAGCGTCAAGAGCAGAACATACGCATGTTGCATTCGAGCATGGTGGAGCTGTCTCGCTGTGACAGCGTCAGTGAAGTTTGTAAGTCCGCGGTCAGTTTTGCTATTCAGCACTTAGGCATTGACCGATTAGCGGTGTTCCTCACTGATAAAAACTGTAGCTATATGCAAGGCACGTGGGGCACTGACATTAAAGGCGATATTGTCGATGAGTCCTACTATCGCTCTGAGCTGGTGGAGCGTGACATTGTAGCCGCCGCGCGTGCTTGTCCTAACCAAGTGGCGTTTGAAGAATCTGTCCCTATTTATCACGATTTTAATATTGTTGGCGTCGGTTGGACGGCCATGACCATGCTCACTACAAACACGGGTGAGCCGATCGCGTTTATCGCTGCGGATAACTTGTTAACTCGTAGCCCACTAACCTCACAGCTGCGTGAAGTAATCCGTATCTTTGCTTCAAGCCTTGCTGAAGTACTACAAAGAACCATGGCTCAAGAGGAGTTGAAGAAGCTCAATGAAACTCTGGAGCAAGAGGTCAGTAAGCGCACCCAAGAGCTAGAGTTGGCCAATGAGCAATTGGATATCATTTCTAAACTAGACCCTCTGACACGCCTTGGAAACCGTCGTATGTTGTCGCAAGTCTTAGAAGATTTGAACTGCGATGATCAAGGTGCCTTTGCCACGCAACATGAAATTACATTTGGGTTGATCCTTGTCGACTTAGATCATTTTGGTTTGTACAACAGCGTCTATGGTCATACAGAAGGGGACGCGGCACTGCGAACCATCGGCAAGATACTTAATGCACATGTTCATAGTGATAAGGAAACCTTCTGTCGTATTGGCGGAGAAGAGTTTATGTTGTTGATGATCGGCACTAATCACTCTGAAACGAAGCAGCGTGCCGAGTCGATTAGAAAATGTATTGAAGAGGCGAAGATCCTACACTGCGAAAGTAGCACTAGCCCATACTTAACGGCATCGGTTGGGTATGCCTCGATAACTTCTGACCAACACCAGTTCGACTTTGATTTGTTGTATGGCAAGGCAGATAAAGCCCTGTATCAAGCCAAGGACTCGGGGCGAAATAGAATTGTCTCAGCCTTGAAGCGAAAAAAGGTCACGGTTTCAATTTCTTAGTCTGGTATCTGTTTAGCCATAACGTATAAACGAACAAAGCCGTGATGCTCACAAGGTGCTCATCACGGCTTCTTTTCTTCTACCAAATTAGACTTTTCTAATTAATTAAAGGGTTTCTAGTGAGCTTTTACTCGTTTTGCTAGAGATTCGCTTTGGCTTCTTGACTGTTTTGATTGCCTCAGAAGGATCCCATGATGGGTTTTTCGAGCTAGCTTCACCATAAAGGCTTTGGTTTAGCTTGCTTAGCTCGGCTTCGACAGCTTCTAACGTCTCATCACTCAAGTCTGGGTTTTCAGCTTTCCATTGCTCAGACAAGGTTCTGGTCATCACACCATCTTTCGTTTTTAGAGCTTCAATAAGCGCTTCTGCTGTATCTGATTGACGTTCAATAGTGTGTGTTGGTTTTGTCGTTACACCGCGGCGTGACCAGAAGTAGAAAGCCATTGCTGAGCTGAGCAACCATAAGACAGCGAATAGCGCGGTCAGATAAGGCCAGAACCCCGGGCTATCAACCGTCACAACCGTCGGGCTGACTTGTTGGGCTGGCGGTGTTGTGACTGGTGGTGTGCTCGATGTCGCACGGTCACTTGCCTTTACCGCTAACTCTAGCCCAAGCGCTTTACTGGTTTGTTCAGACTGTGAATCGGTGTTGAACCAAGCTTGAGAGACCTCCGGAAGCGAGATATTTCCTGCCTCTTTCGGGATCAAGACCTGCTTGTAAACCACCACTGCATCGCCGGACTGCGTTGTGCCAAATTGCGGCTTCTCTTCATAAACACGAACCGATTTAGGGTAGGTGATATTCAGCTTCGGCAGTTGGTGCTGGGTTAGGTTGCTAGCCGTCATAGTAATGGTACGAGTTAACGAATCACCCGCTTCCATTTCAATAGTTTGGTTGTCGCTTTCTAAACCATTGCTATTTCCCAGTTCATTTCCTTGGCTATCTGACCATTTTTGAATCAACTTGAAGTTCGATGTTGGTAACCACTCACCTTGGTAGTCTTTTGGCACCTCTTTGACGGTTACATCTAGGGTTTCAACGGGAGTGTCGAGTTGGAACAATCGCGTTGTACTGGAGTTGTTGGTTGAGTAAACAACGGCTCCAGTCAGCTTCGGCCCATTTAGCTTAAACTGTCCCGCTTTTTGTGAAGAGATACGGAAAGACTGTTGAACGACCGTCACTTCTTGTCCATTGAGGACATCTTGAAATTGCTTTGATTCACCAATAGGCTCCACCTCTAAGCCCTGCGAGCTCGGTGGCGCTATTTTAGGAGCTTGCAATCTTCTTGGGTCAGCTTTTATGATGAGTTTTACATCAAGCTCAGCGACTTCTTGTGGATATAGCGAGTCTTTACTCAGATTAAGCTGGAACTCAGCCATATCATGTTGAGTAGGTGCAGCTTTATTAACGGCAACATTGATGGTGATTGGCTTGGTTTTTGCCCCTTCAATATCGAAGCTAGGGATCTGAACCTTGCCCAAACGAAGGGGCGCAAGGCTGATGTTCCATTCACTTGACACCGAACGGCTACCATTGACGATTCGCATCGACGTGCCAAAGCTTGGTGTACTGACATAGAAATCCTTCTGGAGCGCCGTTAGATCAAGAGCATCAGAAGAGACCTTTTCATCGGTCGCGACTCTAAGTAGGAATACTTGATCTTTGGTGACACTGTTTTGTGAGACGCTCGCGACGGCAGTCGCCGCCAATGCCGAAAAGGACGAGAAAGCGCCTAACAGCAGCGTTAGGAGTATGGATAAAAATGGCTTGTTAAGAAATCGCATGGTTACCACTTTTTGTTTTGGTTATTAGGAGCACTTTTTTGTCGTGCTTGTAAAATCATTTGCGCTTTAAGCAGCTGGCTTGGGTCACGGGCGCTTTCTACTTGCTCAAGCTTTCGCATATCTGGGTCACTTGATAGCGGTTGCCCTGAGGTTTGTGCTACAGCTTGTTGAGCGTCGTCTTCACCTTTTTCACTTGAAGCTTGTTGTGCGCTCGCACTTTGAGGTTTTGATTCATCTTGCTCTTCTGACTGCTCGGCTTTGCTTGGTTGTTTAGACTGAGCTGCTTGCTCACCTTCTTGCTCGCCTGCATTTGCATCCGGTTGGTCTTTGGCTTGCCCTTGGTTTGCACTTTCAGCTTGGTCGTCTGTTGGGTTCTGGGAGTTTTTATTGTCTGCAGAACTTTGCTGTTGATCCGATGAGTCCTGCGAATAATCATTTTGCTGACCTTGCTGACCTTGCTGACCTTGCTGACCTTGCTGACCTTGCTGACCTTGCTGACCTTGCTGACCTTGCTGACCTTGCTGACCTTGCTGACCTTGCTGATTCTGCTGGTCTTGGTCTTTTTGTTCTTTGGATTCAGAATCGCCTTGCTGTTGCTGTTGCTGTTGCTGTTGCTGTTGCTGTTGCTGTTGCTGTTGGGCTTGTTTGACGATCTCTAGATTCTTCTTCGCATAGGCGTGCTCAGGGTTGTTGTCTAGAATGTGTTGATACTCTTCTATCGCTTGATCGTACTTGCCTTGTTGAGCTTGTGCATTTGCAAGGTTGTAGCGAGCATCTTCGCCAGTCAAACCTTGTAGTGTCTGCTCTGCAGCTTCAAAGTCTCCCGCTTTGTATTGTGCGATGCCTTTCCACTCTTGTTGTTGGAACTGCTCTGCAGCTTGTTGGAAGTCTTCATTTTGATAAAGCTCATAACCCACCTGATCGTCGGTTTTCCAAGGATTCGCAAACGCGGTATTCGGTTGGCTGAACGACAAAACCACAGCTAACCCGCACCAAATAACACCCTTTCGAAATAGCCCAAGTGCAGGGAGTATTAGGAACGGTAGTAACCAAAAGCCATTGTTTACTCTGGTGTTGAGTGAGTTATTGGTCTTGGTCACTTCAGAGGTTGTTGCAACTCGGTCGAGATAACTCGCGATATGTTCAACATCTGAGTTATCAAATTGAACCTCAGTGAACGTGCCACCATAACTGCGAGTCAGGTCGCGCATGTTCTTTAAGTGGGTTCTCGCGACCACGGTTTGCCCTGAGTCAGTTTGAAGCATCGAACCTGTTGGCAAAGAGATGGGTGCGCCACTTTCAGTGCCTACCGCTAAAATAGATAGCGTCCAATTGCTACCAGATAATAGTGAGTCGATCTCTTTCTTCTCTTGGTCATCGATATCATCCGCAATCAACACCAAGTCACCTTGATAGATCTTTGCACGAGTCATCATCTCAATGGCAAGCTTAACCGCAGCGGGCGCGTTACTGCCTTGGTAAGGCATGATATCCGGAGACAAGTTTGGCACTTGGCTCTTGATGGTGTTGATGTCGGACGTTAGCGGGCTAATGGTGTAAGCATCGCCAGCATACGCGACCATTCCAGTTAGACCCTCTTTCCACAACGAAAGCAGATCAAGAGCTTTGTATCGCGCTTGAGTCAGGCGATTTGGTTTTATGTCGGTAGCGTATAGAGACATCGACATGTCCATCATCACAACTCGCGCCTGCGTTTTTTCAAAGCTCGGCTGTTCATTGTTTTGAAAGCTGGGGCCGGCTAGTGCAACGGCACCGACCATCCACCAGATACCAAAGTAAGTGCTTCGGTTTTTCGATGGCTTGCTTGATTCTGGCGCCAAGTATCGAGCGATATGAGACGCCAATAACCCTTGCTTAGGTTGCTTCTTGCTAAGCCACCAAATCGCGGGCAATGCGGCAAGCGCCAAGAACCAATATGGGTAGATAAAAGTAAAGTTAGACATTGTTTCTCCTAATGGCTAACAGCATAAATGCGAAGAACATGGCAGCAGACAAAGGCCATACGAACCACTCTTGTTGTGGTCGCCAAACCTTGGTGGCATTTGTCACAGGTTCTAACTGGTTAATGGTGTCGTAAATCGTTGCCAGCTCTTTGCTGTCGCGCGCTCGGAAGTATTGACCGCCAGTGCGTTTGGCAATTTCCATTAGCGTGCGTTCATCTAGATCTTGAGCGGTGTTTACTTTACGAGTCATGAAGAACTCTTTAACCATCATCTCGCCTGCGCCAACCCCGACGGTGTAGATGGTTGCGTTGTACTTCTTGGCTATATCTGCGGCCTCTAGTGGGTCTAACACCCCAGCGGTATTACTGCCGTCGCTGAGTAGTACCATCACACGTTGAGGCGCATCACTATCAACAAAGGTCTTGGTCGCCAGGCCAATGCCGTCGCCAATCGCGGTTTGATTGCCGATCAGTCTTAGGACGGCTTGATTGAGTTGCTGTGACAGCGTGTCTCTGTCCAAAGTCAAAGGTGTTTGTAGGTAGGCATGATCGGCAAAGAGTACCAAACCAACTCGGTCGCCTTTACGGCGCTCAATAAAGTCACTCAACACATGTTTGACTGCCGATAATCGGTCGATGTATTCACCATTGAACTGCATGTCCTCTTGGCTCATCGAATAGGAGAGGTCGACAACCAACATCAAGTCACGGTGCTTGGGTTGAAACTCCACCGGTTCGCCATACCAAACGGGGCGTGCGAGTGCTGTCACCAATAAAAGCCAGATAATGACGGACAAGGCTTTTGGTAAGCGAGTGCTTGGTGTTTTGGTATTACCGTCCTCTGGCAGAAATGGAAGCTTAAGAGCGCTACTTGATTCTGCCTTAGGCGAGAACAAGTAAACGAGAAACGGCAGTGGTGCGAGGAAAAACATCCACCACCAAACGAACTCAATGTTGAGTAAGCTCGTGTGTAAAAGATCAGTCATAACGACCTCGCTTTGGAGGAAGGGCTTTACGAAGCCATGTTTCGCAGTCATCAACCAATTGCTGTTGAACCTTTAGCTGATCGTCATTCATTGAAGTTGGATCTTGATAGAGCGACTGCTGCCACTGGGATTGTTTTTCTACAAATAACGGCTTTTTCAGCTGCGTGTCTAAGAATTTCAACCAATCATCACCCGCAAGGCCTGCTACTTTCTCACGTGGGAAGTAGCTCAATGCTGCTTGACGAAGGATGCGTTGTGCTTCGCTAGGTGATAAGCGCTTTGAAGGCTGATTATTGTTGAAGTAAGACAGCGCTTCTTGCTTCGCCTGTTGATTGTTTTTTCTGCGTTTGAGAATAAAAAACACCAAGGCAATCAGGATAATGGCTGTGATAATTACGGCCCACCAACCCCATGCCAAAGGCCACCATGTTGGTGCGTCTGGTGCAATAACAGGGCTTAAATCTAAGGGCTGCTTCATGACTGAGCTCCTGATATCTGGCTCATTAATGGCTGTGCACTCGACAGTGAGCTATAGGGTATCGCGAGAGATAACCCCATCTTTTGTAGCTGTTGCTGCTTGGTCGAGAAGGCATGGTTGAGCTTTTCCTTTTCTTTATTAGAGGAGAAGTTGAACCACTGTGTTTTACTGCCATCGGTAACTTGTTTCGAGCCTTTATAGGTCGTTTGACCTTGCTCTAGAGGGTCGTAAAAATGTACCAGACGTACTCTGTTGTGCCTGCGAATTTGACTGATAAGTGAGTAATCACTTTCTTGGTAGCGCACAAAGTCACTGAGCATAATGATATCGCTCCCTTTCGGGCAAAGCTGGTGCAGAGATTTCAGTCCATGCTCTAAAGTCGTGTCACTATGATTGTCGTGATTAGTCAGCGCTGCGTTATTGATTTCTATGACTTTTTGCAAAATACGTAGCGGAGCGTGGTTGCTAGCACTGGGTTTAATCTCAAGGATCTCTTTGCCCGTATCAATCACAGCACCAATTCGGTCTTTTTGAGCTACGGTTAACCAGCATAGCTGGCTAGCAAAGTGTGCAAGTTGAACCGATTTCAGCAATAAGGTTGAGCCGAAAATCATGCTGCTTGAGAGGTCCAAGAACAAAATGACAGGTTGCTCTCTTTCTTCAGAGAACAGCTTAGTATGCGCCTTGCCTGTTCTTGCTGTTACTCGCCAGTCAATGCTGCGAATGTCATCGCCTGCTTGGTACTGACGAACTTCCGAGAAATTCATCCCGCGCCCTTTGCGGTTGCTCTCGTGTTGGCCATTAAGCTGTGACCAGAGGCTTTTCGCCGGAGGCAACCATCGAACAGACTGCGCCTTGTATTGCAGCAACTCATCCAGATTCAGCATCACGCCGTCACTGTGGTTTGGTAGTTGATTATTCATGCGCGTATCCCTATGCGCTACCAACCAGTGAAATAAGGTGTGCGATCACTTGGTTTGCAGTGACACCTTCAGCTTGTGCGTGGTAGCTACGAAGTAGGCGGTGACGCAGTACAGGGAATGCCATCGCTTGAACGTCTTGTGGAGTAACATAGTCGCGGCCAGCAAGCCAAGCGTGCGCACGAGCACAGCGGTCTAGGGCAATCGTTGCACGCGGGCTAACACCCATATCCAGCCATTGATCAAGTTGGTCGCTGTATTGCTTAGGTTGGCGAGTCGCCATAACCAGTCTGATGATGTATTGCTCAATGGTGTCTGCCATGTGAATATTGAGTACTTCTTGGCGTGCTTCAAAAATCGTCTGCTGAGATATCTCTTGTGGCTGAGCTGATTCATTACCTTGAGCTTCACCGCGGTTGAGTCGCAGGATCTCAAGCTCACTCTCCATATCTGGGTATTCAACTTCTAGGTGTAGTAGGAATCGGTCTAGTTGGGCTTCTGGCAGTGGGTATGTGCCTTCTTGCTCAATCGGGTTCTGTGTTGCCATGACCAAAAATAGTTCAGGCAGAGCATAGGTTTTTCGACCTGCAGTGACTTGTTTTTCTGCCATCGCTTCTAACATTGCGGCTTGTACTTTCGCCGGAGCACGGTTGATCTCATCCGCTAGAATGAGCGAGTTGAAAATCGGGCCAGATTGGAAGGTGAACTCCCCGGTCTCTGGTCGGAAAATATCGGTACCCGTTAAGTCAGCAGGCAGTAAGTCAGGCGTAAATTGAATACGGTGGAAATCCCCCTCAACACAGTCTGCCAGTGATTTTACGGCGCGAGTTTTCGCTAAACCTGGAGGCCCTTCAACAAGGATATGACCATCCGCCAACAGCGCGATCATCAGCTGTTTAACAAGCTCTTGTTGACCAATGATTTGAGACTCTAAATAGTTTTGAAGGACTTCGAAATTTGTTTTGTGCATTTTGGACTCTCTGGGTATCCATTTGATTTTTATTTTGAGTATTGGTCACTTATCCGTAGCAAAAAGTTCCAGTACATCTGCGTAATTTATTTTTTCAAATTTGGAATGATTTACAAGTAGTTAGATAAAAGCACCACTCGATTATGATTTTTACCATATCAACTGGTTTTTACATACTAAAGCTCAAAAGGAGGGTGCTCGTGAGAATTAGGTGAAATCTCAATGCTCAGATAATAAAAACAAATACCAAGCCTTCCTGCATTTGCCCAGTTAATAGCACCTCGGCTAAGTTAATTTAGTTGTTACATCGAATTTGCAAATTTTTGCGAGAATCCTCTCTAGTTTTATTGGTTGTGGTCGATACATAACTTAGATTGTGCACTTCTGATTGGGGTGCACTAAAAAAGTCCTGTTCAGGGTACACAAATAACGAGCGATTCTTTTTGAAGGTCCAAATATGTTGAAAACTAACTCTCTGAGTATTAAGCAAAAGGTAGTACTGGGTATTACTTTTGCGGTTCTTGCCTCTACGGTTATTGTTGGCGCGATGGCGCAGCAACAAGCAAGAGATGTCTTGAGTCATCGATTGGTTGATATTGAACTTCCTGGGATGCTTGAGCGAATCAATGGCGAAATTGACCGTGAAGTCTCTCAACTGTTGTTAGCGGCGGAGCAAATTGCGTCAAATGAATTCATCTCTGATGCGATTGAATCGACAGATCGCGACCCTGCACTAGAGAACAAGTTAGTTAGACAACTGAACAACGTTCGTAACCAATATCAGTTAAACGATGCTTCAGTAGCGAACCGTCAAACGGCTTACTACTGGAACCAAAATGGTTTCCTACGTCAGTTAAACCAACAGCAAGATGGTTGGTTCTTTGGCTTCACGCAATCTGGACAACCAACCATGGTGAGTATGTTCCAAGAAGCCAATGGTGAAGTGAAAATGTTCGCTAACTACCAACAGCCTTCTGGTTTAGCGATGTCTGGTCTATCAAAATCGATGGACGACATGGTGAGCCTTCTTAATGGCTTCAAGATTGAAAATACTGGTTTTGTATTTTTAACGGATAGCCAAGGTGAGGTACAAATTCACCGCGAGCGCTCGCGCAGTGATTCTTCACTTCAGCAACTTTACGGTCCTCAATCAAGTCAGCTTTTGAACAAGTCAGGCTTCAACCTGATTACTACAGAAAGCCAGGGCCAAGAGCTGTTCGTGGCAAGTTTATATGTGTCGTCGATGGACTGGTTTGTTATTGGTGTAGTACCAACAGGCGAAGTATTTGCTGAGCTAGATGAGACGGCACAAAAGATGCTGATCATGACTGCGGTTGTTGCGCTAGTGTTCATCCTAATGGGCGTAGTGCTAGCAAACAGTATTACACAGCCAATTAAACTACTGGCTAAACGCTTTGGTGACCTAGGTGAAGGCGACGGTGACCTTGCACAGCGTATCGAAGTGAAAGGTAACGATGAAATCGCGCAGCTTTCAAAAGGCTTCAACGGATTCATTGAAAAGATTCACGAGTCGATGAAAGAGGTGTGTTCAACAAGCCAAGCGCTTCAAGTGGCAGCAGAGAGCGTTTCTAACAAAGCGCACATCACCCACGACAACAGCCAAGAGCAACGTGATCAAACCCTTCAAGTGGTGGCGGCAATCAACCAAATGGGTATGACCATCAGTGAGATTGCATCAAACGCGGCAACAGCAGCAGAAACAGCAACACAAGCCTCGGGTAATACTGAAGTAGGTCGTTCTGTTGTGAACAAAGCAAAAGACGCGATCAGCCGTTTAGCTCAAGACATCGAAAGCACAGGCCAAGTGGTTGAGCAGCTTGCTTCAACAACGCAAGACATTGGCTCTATTCTGGGTGTTATCCGTGATATTTCAGAGCAAACCAACTTGCTTGCACTGAACGCCGCGATTGAAGCCGCACGTGCCGGTGAGCAAGGTCGTGGTTTTGCCGTGGTAGCAGATGAAGTACGTAACCTAGCAAGCCGTACTGCAGATTCAACGGAGGAGATTCAGAAGATGATCAACCAACTGCAAAGCGATGCGAAAGATGCGGTAACGGCAATGAGTACAGGTAAGGTTATTACCCTTGAGGGTGTATCAGCATCGGATGAAGCGGTAGACGTACTGGGTGGTATCTCAGACCGTATCGTTGATATTACCGACCGTAACACGCAAGTTGCTACGGCAACGGAAGAGCAATCGACTGTAGTTCACACCATCAACCAAAACATTGAAGAGATCAACGCGATCAACGAAGTGACGACGGGTACCGCTGAGCAACTTGCAGAAGCGAGCCAAGAGCTTCGAGACCTTTCTTCTCGTCTGGATAAGATGGTTGGTTCATTCAAGCTTTAATTCTTTAATTCTTTAATTCTTTAATTCTTTAATTCTTTAAGCTTTAATATCTTAAGCTTTAATACCTTAGGTCATAGCATGGCTTAGATGGTTACATCGACTAAGAGCTGGACTCATTTAATCGTGAATCCAGCTCTTTTTGTGTTGTGGTTTTGTTCTCTTCTAATTGACCTTAGCTTGATCTGGTTTCGGGCTTTAAACTCAATCCCCCTAGCATCACAGGGCGTAAATGAGTAAAATCTGATTAGGTTTAATATTTAGGTAAGTATCATGAGCGATTTTGAAAAAGAACTAGAGCAGATGACTCAAGAGATGGGCGATGAGCCAGAGGTAAAACTGCCATCACTTGAAGAGCAAAAAGCGATCGTTGCTGAATTTAAGCGACTAGAAGCGGAAGGCAAACTGACTCCAGAAGTGTTAGAAAAGCATTTTGGCCAGTTCAACAAAAAAAGTGATACACCAATCCACTAAGCTTGAGACACGTCCTCTCTTTTAAGTAATGGTTTTGAGTGACGGTTTGAAGCGATTGGTTGAGCCG
Source organism: Vibrio pomeroyi (assembly GCF_024347595.1). Lineage (NCBI taxonomy): Bacteria > Pseudomonadati > Pseudomonadota > Gammaproteobacteria > Vibrionales > Vibrionaceae > Vibrio > Vibrio pomeroyi. The sequence goes on from NZ_AP025507.1 coordinate 640,971, forward strand.
AGGCTCTAACTGAACAGATAAAGGTCTAGCGCATGCTAGGCCTTTTTTATTGTCTGTCGATAATGTGCCAGTCAAAGCAATGCGTGTTACTGATTAAGACCTTACAGAAAGAAAAATCCCCCTTACAAGGTAAGAGGGATTGAATTTGGACAGTTATCGATTAACAGTGAGTCGCTTAATCAGTACCGTACTCTTTGTATAGACGACGACATGCTCGGCCATCGCTGTGGAACAAGTGACAACGGTGCGCTGGAATACCAATCGCTAGCTTGTCGCCAGGTTCAACCGTTAGCGTGTCTGGTTGACGGTAGATAACGTCAGCATCTGCGCTTTCAAGGTTTAGGTAAACTTGAGTTTCATTACCTAGTTTCTCGACGATCATTACTTCGCCTTCAATCGTTGCATCACCCGCTTCAGCAGACATCAAGTGCTCAGGACGAACACCCAGAGACATGCGGTCGCCAACGTTAACGGTTGTACCATCAACGGGGATCCAGAAAGTCATGCCGTTTGAAAGCTGTACCAATACGCGTTCTGCTTCAGCCTGTTCAATGTGTACAGACATAAAGTTCATCTTCGGCGAGCCAATAAAGCCAGCAACGAAACGGTTTTGAGGGTAGTGGTATAGGTCAAGTGGCTTACCTACTTGAGATACGTAACCGCCATCAAGTACAACAATCTTATCAGCCATTGTCATCGCTTCCACTTGGTCGTGGGTAACGTAGATCATGGTGCAACCAAGTTGACGTTGTAGCTTAGTGATTTGTGAACGCATTTGTACACGCAGCGCAGCATCTAGGTTAGATAGTGGCTCATCCAGTAGGAATACGTTTGGTTGAGAAACCAGAGTACGACCAATTGCAACACGTTGACGTTGACCACCAGAAAGTGCTTTTGGTTGGCGCTCTAGTAAGTGACCAAGCTGAAGGATTTCAGCGGCATGTTCAACACGCTTATCAATCTCAGCTTTATCAGCGTTCGCTAGCTTAAGACCAAAAGACATGTTGTCGTAAAGGTTCAGGTGAGGGTAAAGCGCGTAAGATTGGAACACCATACCTACGCCACGCTTTGATGGCTCAACGTCGTTCATGCGTTGGTCGCCAATGTACAAATCACCAGACGTAATGTCTTCTAGACCTGCGATACAACGTAATAGCGTCGATTTACCACAACCTGATGGTCCAACGAATACTACGAATTCACCTTCGTTGATGTCTAAGGTTACGTCCTTAGAAATCTGTACATCACCATATGATTTATAAACGTTTTTTAACGTGACACTCGCCATCTAGCTTGTCCTCGATCGATCAAATTTTAAGTTTTACTGCTTATCATTATAAGAAATTTTTGGGTCAGCAGTAACTGTAGGAATTGGTAAGTATTGAGTGAGTAAGAAAAAAGTGGGTGAGACTTGGATTCTGTAACCAAGCCCACCCGTCATAGCCAAACTGGTGCCTATTTCCCCCACATCCAGCTAAACCTCCCCCGTGATTCAATCACAGATTTAGCTCGATGCTTAATAAAGACAACAGCGGGCAGTGAAGCCAGCTTAATGAACAATGTGGTTACACACGACACTTGCTGGTAAAGGGTTCTTACTATCCACTCTTGGATGAATGCAGTTTCCGTGAATTGGCGGAAGGGTACATCCTCCTAATAGAAAATTAACTAGGGGGAGTAGGAGGGGAGGAGTAGATATAGGGGGTTAATAATAATTGGCGATCCAGTTCAAATAAATCCACCACATAACGGTGATGTTGATCACGATGAGTATGTGTTTTGTGATTCTAGTCTCTAATCTGACCGGATGGCGATCACGAATTTAAGCCATAATAGCTAGGGCGTAGTGGCTAGGATGATGAGCTAGGGTCTGTTTTCTCAGATCATAACCTCCGAAAACTGGCTCGTCTTGGTAGATGTGCCCTACGTATAAATATAAAAAGGATATTCACATGAAAAACGCTCTAAGCGCTGTAGCTCTAGGTACATTGGTTGCTCTGGGTTCTTTTGGTGCAAACGCTGCTATCGAAGAAGGACAACTAACAATCTGGGTAGGTGGTGACAAAGCTTATGAAGGCATGGCTGAAGTAGGTAAACGCTTCGAAGAAGACACTGGTGTTAAAGTGACAGTTGCTTTCCCTGACAAGCTAGAAGAGAAATTCCCTCAAGTAGCAGCAGCTGGCGACGGCCCAGATATGATCTTCTACGCACACGACCGTTTTGGCGGCTATGCAGAAGCGGGTCTTCTTGTAGATATCAAACCTTCTAAAGAAACTAAAGAAGGTATCGTAGACTTCGCATGGGACGCTGTTTCTTACGAAGGTAAAACAATCGCATACCCTGTTGCCGTTGAGTCAGTTTCTTTAATTTACAACAAAGCACTTGTTCCTAACCCACCTAAGTCTTGGGAAGAAATCCCAGCACTTAACGCTGAACTTCAAAAAGACGGCAAGAAAGCGATCATGTGGCCTCTACGTGGCGGCGCTTACTTCACATGGCCTCTACTTGCAGCTGACGGCGGTTACGCATTCAAACAGACTGCAGAAGGTTACGACATTAAAGATGCGGGCGTAGCGACTGACGGTGTTCAGAAGTCTCTAGGTTTCATAGAGAAGATGGTACAAGACAAAGTTATCTCTGCAGACATGGATTACTCAGTAGCTGAGTCTGAATTCGTTGCAGGTAACGTTGCAATGACAATCAACGGCCCTTGGGGTTGGGAAAACATCAAGAAAGCTGGCGTAGACTACGGTGTAACAACGCTACCTAAGTTCAACGGTAAAGCGTCTAAACCTTTCGTTGGTGTATGGGCTGGTGGTATCAGCACTGCTTCTCCAAACCGCGACCTAGCTGTTGAGTTCATGGAAAACTACCTACTAACTGATGAAGGTATGAAGAGCCTGAATGACGACAAGCCACTAGGCGCTGTTGCTCTTAACTCTTTCCAACGTCAACTAGACAGCGATACTCGTATTGCAGCAACAATGGACAACGCGATGAACGGCGAAATCATGCCTAACATCCCTCAGTTCACAACGTTCTGGTACAGCATGGAAGAAGCGATCGGCAACGTAGTTGACGGCCGTCAATCAGTAGACGAAGCACTAAAAGCTGCTGAAGGTCGTATGACTAAGTAACAACCAAGCACTACCTTTTAAGGAGAGGGCAACCTCTCCTTACTTTTCTATTTTTTATCTATATCGCTAGCAGGTTCCTCTATGCAGTCAGTTCAAGGTACAGATGCTATCCCAGCACCATCAAGCCTTCCAGGCAGTAAAAGCGTCTTCATCAAATGGGGGTTGCTTGGTAGCGTTGGCTTAATTAACGGCTACGCTACAATTCTAATGTATTCTCGCGGTGAGCTCGCTTTTGCGTTGCTTACAGTGATCTTAACGGCTTTGGCACTTTACATTTTTGGTAGTAAGAAAACTTACGCCCACCGTTATATTTACCCAGGTATTGCCGGAATGATCTTGTTCATTCTTTTCCCATTGGCATACACCGTAGGGCTTGCGTTTACAAACTACAGCGCAAAAAATCAGCTTTCTCTAGAACGTACTCAAACCGTTCTTTTAGACCGCACTTTCCAAAGTGGTGATAGCTACCCATTCACTTTGTACAAGACAGACGACGGTCACCAGATCGTGGTTAAAGATGGCGACCAACTATTAGCGACTGACGTATTTTCTCTAGACAATATGACAGCGACAGAAATGGACCTATCTGCAATCGAGTCTACGCAAGGTGAAAAAGAGAAGATCAAAGCGATCATCCAAAACCGAGCAGCGATCAGTGGTGTTGATTTCAATCTACCGGACGGTAGTGACATCCGTATGAGTGGCTTACGTAAGTTCGCTTCTGTTGCTCCGCTTTACACCCTTCAAGATGATGACGAAACGTTAATCAACAACGAAACGGGTGATGTTCTCAAGCCAAATATGGAGTTAGGTTTCTACCAACCTGTTGATGCTAATGGTGAGTTTACAGGTAACACAATCTCTCCGGGCTTCGTTGTTAGCATTGGTACACATAACTTTGAACGTGTGTGGAAAGATGAAGGTATCAAAGAACCTTTCATCAGCATCTTTATTTGGACGGTAATCTTCTCTGTATGTACCGTAGTGTTCACACTTGTCATCGGTCTTGTACTGGCGAACATCGTACAGTGGGAAGAATTGAAAGGTCGCTCTATTTATCGTGTTCTACTGATTCTGCCTTACGCAGTACCAGCGTTCATCTCGATTCTTATCTTTAAGGGTTTATTCAACCAGAGCTTTGGTGAGATCAACATGGTGCTCGAGAATATCTTCGGCTTAAGCCCGAACTGGTTCTCAGACCCAATCCTTGCGAAAACCATGGTGTTGATTGTTAACACATGGCTAGGTTTCCCTTACATGATGATTCTATGTATGGGCTTGCTGAAAGCGATTCCTGATGACTTATACGAAGCGTCAGCAATTGACGGTGCGAACTTCCTTGATAACTTCAAGCGCATCACATTCCCATTGATGATTAAACCGCTTACACCGCTACTGATTGCAGCGTTTGCCTTTAACTTCAATAACTTCGTAATGATTCAACTATTGACGAACGGTGGCCCGAACATGATTGGTACTTCTGAGCCAGCGGGTTACACAGACTTGCTTGTAAGCTACACGTACCGAATTGCATTCGAAGGCGGCGGCGGTCAAGACTTCGGTCTAGCAAGTGCAATCGCAACGCTTATCTTCCTATTGGTTGGTGCACTAGCGTTACTAAACCTTCGTTTCACTAAACTGTCTCAAGATTAAGGAGCACGACAATGGCTATGGTACAAGGTAAAGGCCTTAAATACCGAGTGTGGGCAACGCATGCAGTGTTGTGGTGCTTCTTGGCAATGATTATCTTCCCACTTCTGATGATCATCGCGATCTCATTCCGTGAAGGTAACTTCGCAACGGGTAGCTTGATTCCAGACAATCCATCACTGGAGCACTGGAAACTCGCACTGGGTATTTCAGTAACAAACGCAGATGGCTCGGTAACGCCACCTCCATTCCCTGTTCTAACGTGGTTATGGAACTCGGTTAAAGTAGCGGGTGTGACGTCTATCTTGATTGTGGCACTGTCTACGACATCGGCTTACGCATTTGCTCGTATGCGCTTCAAGGGTAAAGAAACTATCCTGAAAGCGATGATGATTTTCCAAATGTTCCCAGCGGTACTTGCTCTAGTGGCTATCTACGCGTTGTTCGACAAACTTGGTCAATACATCCCGTTCTTAGGCTTGAACACGCATGGCGGTTTGATCTTCTCTTACCTAGGCGGTATCGCACTGCACGTTTGGACGATTAAGGGCTACTTTGAAACGATTGATAACTCCTTGGAAGAGGCTGCAGCACTGGATGGTGCAACGCCTTGGCAAGCATTCAGACTGGTTCTACTGCCATTGTCTGTGCCAATCCTAGCAGTTGTATTTATTCTGTCGTTCATTGCAACAGTAGGTGAAGTACCAGTAGCGTCTATCCTACTTACTGATGTGAACTCTTACACGCTAGCAGTAGGTATGCAGCAATACCTATACCCTCAGAACTACCTATGGGGTGACTTTGCGGCAGCGGCTGTACTTTCAGCACTTCCGATTACTATCGTGTTCTTACTTGCTCAACGTTGGTTGGTTGGCGGTTTGACGGCAGGTGGTGTAAAAGGATAAGCTGTATCCCATAAGAAAGAAAAAGAGCGACCTTCGTGGTCGCTCTATATTGGCATTTTTATTACATCATTTGGTTTGGCCGCCGATCAGTAATAAAAATAACCCTCAGGTTACGCATAGCTGGCTACTAATCAGGTTCCTTACGCTATTAATGATTAGTGGTTTTTGTAACTCTAACCCAGGTACTTACTTGGGTTTTTTTATGCCTGCTACTTTTTGCTTTGTCTTTGTGTCTGCTTTACTCGTCAACTCTTGTATCCATCACCGTTATTGTGCTGATAACCGCTTTAATATTAAAAGCTTCGAGTCACTTCTCTCCTACACCTTTCTTGACTCATTCCTCTTACTTGAAGGCATGAACGAGTCTCACAAATCAGACACTCAGTATAAGGGGCTGTTGATCTATTGATATATTGCTAATAATCCAATGCGTGATACTTCAATGATTTGTATGCAACAAGTGCTGAAATTGCACAGAAAGTGCATATAGAAACGGGATGTGGCTGTGAGTTTTAAAGAGTCATAACTCAGGCTAATTGAATGATGCTGGAGCTATAGCTGAAGATTAACAATAAAAGCACTAGGCTGGATTAACTTGGAATGAGTAGCGATAGAATGTGAATAATGCGTTCTAGCCGCTAGAACTCTTTGCTTGAAGGTGCACAGCCTAGATGCTGCAGCAACACATAGATGCTTTCTTGATCGAGTGCGACACGACGAAACAGATCCGCAAACGTTGGATCACCGCCGAAGCACGTCTGGATGTAGTGATTAATTTCATTACTGTCGTAGCCCTCGACGTACAAGGTTCTAACCCATTGATACTCAACAGCCTTCAAATTGTTCAGTGTAGATTCGCTAAGAGTGGGGCGTGTGACGCTCAAGTGTGGCTCCGGGAAATTCAAATACATCCATTATGATTGGCGGTATTTAATCAGAGCTAAATGACGACTTTATGACAGTCAAAATAAATCTTTGAGCTCGTGTCGATTCATTTCAACCTTTGGCTGAGTATCACGCTCTAGAAGCTGTATTGAGCGCTTCGCCGTTGGTTGAGAACGTTAGATAAACAAATGCCAAGCGGCTGCTTGGCATTGAAATAGTGGCTATTTAAAGAGCTTGGTTGCAAGGCAGGGCTAGTGATTAACCCTATTTAAGGTACTTCACGTGCGCTTCCATCTCTTCGCCGATTTGTTTTCGCATGTTCATTAGGCGGATAGCGGAATCTCTCAATTCGATGTCTTCTGGTGTTTCTGGCACCCATTCAGGCACTTTAGTCGGGTTACCGTTTTCATCAACCGCCACCATAATTACGATACAGTGAGTAGTTAGACGGTTGTTCAACTCTTTGGGGTCGCTCGCTTGTACATCTATCGCAATGTGCATAGAAGACGAACCGGTATAGATGACTTTCGCACTTACCTCTACTAGGTTGCCTACATGGATTGGGGCAACAAATCTAATACCACCAGCGTAGGCCGTAATGCAATATTTGCCACTCCACCCAGCAGAACAAGCATAGGCAGCTAAATCGATCCACTTCATTGCTGCGCCACCATGAACTTTACCACCAAAGTTCACATCCCCGGGTTCAGCTAAAAAACGCAGAGTAACGTCTCGTTTACCATCTTGTCGGCTATTGTTACTGCTCATCTATCTTCCTTCATTATTATTGTGCTGCATAACATGCTTGTTACTTGCTAATAACAATATACATAAGATGATAGAAATTAAAGCGGATAATCTCACGGTTAAGACTATTTTTTTCAAACGAATGACGAACCGATGAACATTGATGGTTATTGAGTTTCAAGGTGAGAGATAAACACGGAAAGACAATCGAGAGTAAGCCAAAAGAAAGGGTCGATTGCAAAAAAAAAACACCTAGCGTAATGCTAGGTGTTTCTAAGCCTTTAGGTACTCATGTCGGTACCTTTTATTGTTTGCCAACTAACCGTTGCTTGTTTGGTTTAGTTAAAGTGACTTTATCGCAAATACCACTAAAGTGGTAGTTAAAACTATTTATTCTTCAGCTCACTTTTACTCTTTTATGAAGTATAGATCCTTCGCGTAGATATTTCCTTTCGGATTATTGTTAGGGAAGCCTTTGAGTGTATTTCGCACTAATCGAGTGTGATTGTAGTGATATAAAGGCATAACTGCTGCTGATTCGTTAAGTAGTGACTCAGCATGCTGGTATAAAGCAAAGCGATTAGCCTGATCTTCCGTTTTACTCGCTTTCTGTAACAGCTCATCAAAATCAGTGTTACAGAAACCACTCTCGTTAGCTGTGTGGCCACATGTAAAGGCTTCTAGTAGTGCTGAGGGTTCTGGGTAGTCACCAAATGCCCATGAGCGAGCAAGCTGATAATCTCCTGCTCCTTTAGCTGCGACATACGCCTTCCACTCCATATTCTCGAGTTCTACCTTCACGCCAAGTGGTTTCCACATCGATGCAATCGCGATGGCGATCTTTTTGTGGTTTTCGCTAGTGTTATAGGTGAGTGTGAATGTAAGTGGGTTCTCTTGGTCATAGCCAGCTTCTTCGAGTAACTGTTTGGCCTTTACTTGGCGTTGTGAGCTATCAAGCGCTTCGAATAAAGACTTAGGCGCCGTGTAGTTCGGGATATTATTAGGCGTTACGCTATAAGCTTGAGGTTCGCCTTGGCCTGTTATTTTATCGACCAATATGTCTCGGTCGACCGCCATACTTAGTGCTTGTCGAACTCTGACATCATCAAACGGAGCTTGGCGAGTATTGAACGAATAAACATACGATCCTAATAACGCTTGAGCTTTAATCTGTTCAGGGCTCTCTTTGACAAGCTTTTGGTAATACTCAAGCTGAACGCGGTTCGTCATATCAATCTCACCAGACTGATAACGAATCAGCTCTGCGTTTTGAGAGGATAAACCTAGGTAAGTCACCTTATTGATGACGGTTGAAGCGTTATCCCAGTAATTTGGGTTTCTGGTGACTTCGACGTATTCGTTAGGTACCCATTTGCTGAGTGTGTAAGCGCCATTAGTCGTGATATTTTCGGCGCGAGTCCATTGGGCTCCTTTCTCTTCAACCAACTTAGAAGGTAAAGGGAAGAAGGTCTTGATACTCATTAAACTCATGAAATAGGGCGTAGGTTTTGAAAGCGAGATCTCTACCGTGCGATCGTCTAGTGCTTGAATACCAAGCTCTGATGGATCTTTATCCCCAGCAAGAATCTCGCTGGCGTTGACGATATTTGCCGTCGAGAACACAAATCCGGTGTTGTTGCCCGTTTTCGGAGATACGGCACGCTGCCAACCAAACACAAAGTCTGATGCGGTGACTGGTTCGCCATTCGACCACTTAAGGCCATTTTTCAAAACGAAAGTCACTGTTTTGCCGCCGTTGCTGAACGTCCAACTTTCAGCTTGTCCTGGGATGATCTGCCCATCACTGTTCTCGATCACGAAGCCTTCAAACATGTCATTGACGATGATGTCTCCGGGCATGCCTGAATTGACGAAACTTGGGTCGAGAGTATTGGGCTCTGCGCCATTACCACGAACAAAATGTTGTTCTTCAGCTAGCGGAGTATCGTTAGTAATAGAGGCAGCGAAGCTTGAAGCAGACGTTAAAGCCAGCAGTGACGATATGATCACAGGTAGCGTTGGTTGGGTCATTGTAATTCCTTTTACAACTTAAACAGTACTCGATGCATTAAACATGAGTCGGTCGTTGGTTGCAACAACAGTAAGTGCGTATTAAAGGAATTTGAAAGTGTTGTGAACAATATAAAAATGCCTGCGATAAAGCAGGCACTGTGGTGAAAGGTTGATTAGCGAATTATTGGTCGCCTAATCTGATCTTAGCTAAGTTCAGTTAGCTTGCTGAGGCAGGGGCGCTTCAAGCCTTGGTTTTCGTTTAATTTGAGCAAGGATAACGCCTGAAATCACCATCACACCACCAATGATATGGAACTGGTTAATCTCTTCACCTAGCCAAGTTGCAGCCAATACGATCGCAACAACAGGCAGCAAGTTCATGAACATTGCACTGGAATCGGCACCAATGGTATCAATCGCTTTTACCCACATCCAAGGCGCTAAAATAGAAGCCGCAACCGCCGCGTACGCAATTAAAGGAATCGCTTGTTGCGAAGGAATAAGTTGGTCGCTGGTTAGCCAAAGTGGTGCCAACATTGCGACTGCGAACATTCCTTGCATGTAGATTACCACCCAGTTACTGATTGGCATTTTCCAACGTTTCAACAGCACACAGTAAGAGGCATAAACAAATGCCGCGATTAGCATGTAACCATCGCCTTGAGTCAGTTCTTGATGAATAAAGAATAGCGGGTCACCTTTACCAAGCATGAGGGCTAATCCAGACAGAGACAACACACCGCCGACAATACTTAGGCTAGAAATCGACTTGTTGAGCAGTGGAACGCTCAGGAATACGCTGATTAACGGCACTAATGAAGTGATCAATGCCATATTAGAAGCCGTTGTGGTTAGGCCCGCGTAGTAACCCAATGATTGGTTTAACACCATGCCCAAAAAACCAAGGAATGCCAATTTCGACAAGTTAGGTTTAATGATTGGCCATTGTTTGATAACTGAGCGAATACAGAAAGGCGTCAGGATTAACATCGCAATGAACCAACGGTAAAAACTCATTGCGCTCGGTTCAATGGTGCTTGCGGCCAGCTTATTGACGATCGCATTAGCACCCCAGATACAGACTGTGAAAAATGGCAAAAGATAATGCATGTGGTGTGGTTTCCGTCGCAAATGAGTTGATGCGGCTAGTTTGACAGGTCGTTATACTTACAGATATCTTTAAAAAGACATCAGGCGCGATAGGAAGACAAGATTGAAAAAACACTCAAGAAACCTTCACCCATCCTTATCAATCGACAAGGCACCATCCAACGTATTTATGAATTTCGAAGCGTTCTTATCGAACACCGAAACTCGTGTACATAGCCACCCTTGGGGACAGGTTCAGTTGATCAGCGGTGGGATTCTTGAAATGGAAGCAGAAGGAACACGCTTTCTCGCACCGCCACACCTTGCGATTTGGGTACCTGCTGGAGTGATGCACTGTAGTTATAACCGTAAACCATTGGACTACTGTTCTTTGAATATTGCACGTGAGTTAACTCAACATCTGCCTGAGAAAACCAGCCTTATTAAGATTACGCCGATCGTATCTTCGATCATTGATGACTTTCGCCAGCGTGACATCAATGTCGCACAAAGCGAACAAGATCAAAGGCTTGTACAAGTATTGTTGGACCAATTGGCAGAGCGCCAAGTCGAGCATCACTTCTTACCTTCAACCGATAACAAGTATCTTGCGCCTATTCTAGCTGCAATAGAAGAGAACCCAACCGACGATATATCGCTAAAGGATTGGGCAGAGAAAGTACACGCAACCGAGCGAACTCTGTCGCGTCATTGCCAAAGTGAATTAGGGATGAGCTTTACAGAGTGGCGACTGCGAGTGCGTTACTTGTACTCAATGGATCTGCTAAGAAACGGACAGTCGGTTAAAGAGGTTGCCCTCACATTAGGCTACAACCAAGCTAGCCCCTTCATTAGCATGTTCAAGAAGTATTCCGGTCAAACACCAGAGCAATATAAGAATCGTTTGCTGTAGGTTTTGTTTCGACAGACATCAACGTCGAACACTGGATATTTGCTTTTTGAATAATAAATATCCAGCCGGATCTTTTTATAAAACAAACAGATTGCATATAAACCCTGTTTTGTAGAGTATGAGTGGCACTCACCAGCGGTGGGTCATTACAACAATAATAAGGATACTCAATACAATGAAAATGCGTTTAAATCTCAGCGTTCTGCTGATTTCAACCGCTCTTAGTCCAGTTGCGCTTGCCAATACTACATACCCTAATGGTTACTATCTAGAAGCTGAAGGACTGAGAGAAAATGCGTTAAAAGACATGCTTGGTGTGATTGCTGCTCGCGGGCAAAAGCAATTATCGTATAACCAAGTTTGGTCTGCATTGAAAGACACGAATGAAGATCCGAATAATTCGAATAACGTTATTCTGTATTACAGCGGTCGCTCACAATCTAAAGGTTTTACCTCGTCGGGTAACAACGACAAAAATGCTTGGAACCGTGAACATCTTTGGCCTAAATCTTTTGGTTTTAAGCGTAAAGACCAATGGGGCTATACCGATATCCATCACCTGCAGCCAACCGATGCAGAGATTAACTCAATTCGTTCAAACAAGGACTTTGATTTTGGCGGGGCGCCACTGAAAAAGTCTCCGCTTAATAAAACGGATTACGATAGTTTTGAACCTAGAGATGCCGTAAAAGGTGATACAGCTCGTTCGCTTTTCTATATGGCTGTACGCTATGAAGGAAATAACGCGAAAATGCCTGACTTGTATCTGGTTGATGATGTGTCGAGTACGTCAGGTCAACCTAAGGTTGGAAAGCTATGCACCCTACTTCAATGGCATAACGCGGATCCAGTGGATGATTGGGAACGTAACCGCCACGAAAAAGCCGTTAAGTGGCAAGGCAACCGAAACCCCTTCATTGATAACCCAAATTGGGTGAACGACATCTATAGCAGTAGATGTAACGGGTGATTAGTCGCTTAAATAAAACTAATCGGTAGCTATACCCCTGAAAAATAAAAAGGCCATCTTAGAGATGGCTTTTTAATCACTAGCCTAATAATCAGCTCGGTAAACACAACCATCAATCTGAATGGAAATTACCGAAGATTGAGCGTCACTTTGACAGTGGTTCAAACGTTTATTACGGATTCATCAACTATAAGAGATTAATTCCAAAATGTTTTGCCAGCGTATTTACGACACCAAAACAGACAATCGATATAAGACAACTGAGCAATAACGTCGCCCAAAAGGAATATTTGCTCAGTAAATAGGGAAACAGCAGGAACATTGGAAGTGTTGGCACCACAAACCAGAACGTATAGAAGGCATGGTTTGATAGTTTGTCGGAACCTTGGCCTTCGATATACATCCATATCAACGCGAGAATGGTGACTGTTGGTAAGGCTGCGACCAAAGCCCCGAGCTTGTCGTTACGCTTGGCGACTTCAGAGATAAGAACAACAATTGCAGCCGTCGTTAAATACTTGAAAACAATCCACCACATGTTGCGCTCCAAGCACAAATTAAAAGTTTAGCTGACTGAGCTTAAGTCGTGATAAGAATTAGGTTATCCAAAGCGTTATTAACCAGTGAGATAGGAGAATAAATGACGCTAGAAAATAATCCTTGGCTCCATAGTCGTTAGTATGTCTAATACCCCGTCAGCTCCATATACCCCGTGCCTGAGTGTGTTCCTTCAATTGAGATAGGCCCTTCCCAATAGGGAACCGATAGGGGCATTTTTGCTTTGGGATTGAGTGCCGAGACTGTCAGCTCTATTTGCTGGCTTGGAATTGAAACCTGCCACTCTGTTGGGTAATCGCGTCCGTCGATTTCTGTTTGCTTGACGGCGGTTAAGGTGATGTCTTGTTGTGAAATGGCAATGCCAGAACCATCTTGCTTCATTAACCTTGCGCTAGCATAGCTGGCTTCACCTGTTGTTGAATTTCGTAGTTGGAACACGACTAAGCTAGTGTAATCATTGAGCCTGAGTGCAAACCAATCCCAGCCTTGTTGTGAGTCGAGTAAGAACTGCGAGCTCCACTCCCTATCTATCCAGCCTTTTCCAGAAACCTGATGGGTCACGCCATCAATCGTCACGTTACCCGATACATCGATAAATGGTTGGCTGTAGTAATAGGAAGCCACTTTTCCGTCGCTACTTTTGGTGCTGTAGCCTTGTTCACCCTGTTTTTGATAGGGAGTGTCGCTGGTGAGTGTCAACGAGTAGCCAAACTGTTCTGAGTTTGCGTTCAACGTGGCAGGGAATAGGTCATTGCTTGATGAGTTCCACTGCCAGTCATCAAGATAGACTCGAAATGGTGAAGCATCAACTCCCGCCAATTCTGCTTGATCGCGCGACCATTTTTCATCGGCATAATGTTTGTCTTCGGTGGTGACAGCACTATGCGCCATATAGATCTGTTGGCTTTGCCATACGGTTAGCTTGCTTTGTTCGGCGTTATCTTCTCGAGCTGCGGCAAAGCGGAATTGTGTCCATTGCACACCCAGTTCATTGCCATCTTCATCGATGAGGTTGGCGGTTAAATACCACCATTCATGGCGAAAGCTCGGGTGCGCTTGGTGGTCTGAAGGGAAATTGATGTCTACGCCTTTGACTACGGGAGTGAATTGATCATTTTGCTCATTGTTACCTCCAAGTATTGAACCCATGTTTTGAGCTGATTTTGGATCGCCTTTTTCACAACCCCATAGAGAAAGTAGGCTAAGTGAGAGAACAGACAGTTTGATTAGCTTACTCTTCATATCAATGTTCATCACAACACCTCACTTTGCAAGCTAGACACCACTGGTTTACTGACCAAACGCCAGAGGGGGATGAGTGTCGCAATCACAGCCACAATAATCGTGATGAAGGAAATGCTGAGCGCATCGCTCCAATTCCACTGGTAGTTTAAGCTCCAACCGAAGGCGCGTAGGGTAACGATGTCTGTTAGTACGTATCCCACCATAGCGCCAAGTGGGATGGCGATAACCAGAGTAAAAGCCACAAGCACACCGATTTGCCCGAGCACCATCGCCATCAGCTTTTTGCGGCTCACGCCTAGTGCATACAGCCTTGCGATAGCGGCCTTGCGCGCATCGAGCAACATGAAGCACGCACAGAACAAGCCAATCACCGCGACCATCAATGTGACGCCATTCAGTGCTCGAGTGATGGCGAAGGTTTGTGAAAAGATATCTAAAGCGAGGGATTTGATCTGTGCTTGGTCGTAGAGTTGGCTTGGGTGCAAATTCAGTTGTTGGCGTAACTGTTCGTATACCTGTTGCTGGTCGCCAGAGACTTTAATACCTAGGCTGGTGGGCAAATCCGTAAAGCCGCTTTCAAGCCACAAACTAGGGGCAAGTAACACTTCGCCATTGGGTGAGCCGTAATCATGGAAAACAGCGCCAACCACCAGTGATTTGTCAGGGATAGAGTCTAGCTTAAATTCGCTATTCAGTGATAAGCCAAGCTTCACCGCGGTAGGTTCACTGATCGCCACGAGTTCACCGCGGTAGAAGCGCTCCCAAAAGTTATCCAGCTGCGATTGGAACACCAGGGTTTGCTCTAATGTATCTTTGTCTTTAGTGCCAAGTAACGTGGGCAGGCCCTGCAAGTTATCATCAACATAGTATTGCTTATAAACGGTTTCAACGTTCTCAAACTGCTCCAATGCGCGCTCGACATTAGCGATTTCGCCTTGAGCGGGGCTAACGTAAATGTCGGCATGCAATCGCTGTTCTAGCCACTGCTTTAGAGTGGACTCAAAGCTACCAACTAAGGTATTCATTCCCATGTTGGCGGTAACCGCAAGAAGCAGCGCCATCATGGCAAGGGAGAGGGGAGATATCAGCTCTCGCAGTTCAGCAAACAGGTACTGCATCAACCCCGATTGGGTTCTCTGTTCACTCCAATTTGCTAACACGCTGAGCGTTTTGGGCAGATATAAAGGAATCGACACCACTAATACACCAAGCCACGCCATCGTGAAGCGATGATGTTCACTGAGCCACAAGCCTACCAATGCGATAACAGTTAGCGCTAAACCAATGACAAACAGTTGGTTTTCGTTCGAGTTTTCTGGCGCTTGGTAAAAACCACCATGAGAAGAGAGCGGCTGTCGAACGCGTTGCTTAAAGTGCTGCCAGCACGCAACAAGCGTAGCGGCTAACGTAAGCAATAAGGCTTGTGCTAACCATGACCACTGCCATGTACCGGGCAGAAGTGTTGCGCCGTATAGTTGTTCCAGCGTTATCGCCACGGTGGGATGGAGCCAGTGGCTTAATTGAATACCCAAAATGAAACCGAGTGAAGCTCCTAGGGTTACCAGAACGGTAAGTTCTATGAGCAAAGCAGAAAATACGATGCTTGGTGCTACACCGGCTTGCTGAATTTGAACTAATAGTCGATTACGTTTCAGTAAGCTGTATTTCACGCCGTTATAAGCGATGAACAAACCAACCAAAAACGCCAGTAGGCTCATGGCTGTGAGGTTGAGATGAAAGCTGTCGGTAATAGATCCGAGATCGGTACTCTGGTTATTGGTGATCCATTGCCCTTGCTCTGCTATGAGATCCTGCCATTTGTCTTGCGCATGGTTCTCGGCATCAAAAACGGCAATGTAGCTCAGTTGACCTTGCTTGTTCAGTAGTTGTTGGGCGAAGCCTATATCCATCAACATTCGGCTGCCCAGTTGCCATTCATTGGGCAGCACCACAACTTTTGTGACGACTTCATCGAGAATGAGTGTTTCTACTTTGCCCAAGCTTTGGTGTTGCGACTGGCTCATCATCACTATGGGCTTGCCCGCCAGTAGTTGAGGTAGGGGAAGGGCATTATCGAACAGGGATATATTTTGTTGGTTCTGATTTGTTTGTTCGTTCTCTTCGGAGTAGCGAGTTCTTGAGGTGAGAGCAGAGATTAGCTCACTACCTTGTACCGACCAACGACGACCTTGTTCGTCTCTCACTCGCCCTTCAATCACAGGCAGTATCGCGCTTAATCCGTTTTGTCTTAGCTTGAAGTAGAGCGATTCTGGCAAATAGTTTTGCCCCGCTGGTGGGATAATAAGGTTTCTTGCTTGAGCGCTAAGTTGCTCGGTGGATTCTGCATAGCTGCGTTTGGCATTAAGGTTGATGGCTTGCACGGCGACAAACAGGGTGACCGCCAATACGATACCAATCAAGATCGCTGCAGCTTGCAAAGGGGATTGGCGATAATGCGCAGCGAATAGGTTCAGCGTAAGTTTTGTGTGAGCGATTTTGAGACAATTTGATTCGGGTGTCCGCTTAGCTTTCAACATAAGAAATGTCACTCGCTTGCTTTTTGTTTAAATCGGCTCGCTTCAGCTTTCCATCATCTAACACCAGTTGTGTCTGCATAAAATTGGCACATTCGGGGCTGTGTGTAACCAGTAATACGGCGGTGTTGCCTTGTGTGGTGATTTTGTTCAGTAGCCTCATGACTTCTAAACCAGCTTTGTGGTCAAGGTTGCCTGTGGGTTCATCGGCAAGCAGCAGTTTTGGTTTATGAGCTAGCGCGCGAGCTATGGCTACTCGTTGTTGCTGTCCACCAGAGAGCGCTGATACATGCCTATCCAGTAGTTCACTTATGCCTAACGCTTCTACCAAGTAATCACACCAGTCGCCCCATTTTTGTTGATTCAAATGCAACGGGAACGCGATGTTTTGTTTCACGTTGAGTGGGGTTAATAAGTTGAACTGCTGAAAGATAACGCCCAGTTTTTGATGGCGGAAGCGGCTCCACTGTGGGTCTTTCCAAGCGGATGTATTTTCACCATCGAGCCATAACTCGCCACTTGAGAGCGGTTCAAAACCCGTAATGAGATTGAGTAGAGTGCTTTTCCCGCTGCCACTTGCTCCTGTCAAAGCCACACTAGCGCCTGTCGCCAAAGTGAAGTCGACACTATCCAACACGCTATGGGTGTCTTTGCCGTCAACAAAGCTTTTACTGGCCTGTTTCAGCGTGACAACTGGGTTTTCCATTTCCTCTCCTTGTATCCAACAATGACTATCAAACTGTAGACAACAATTTCAAATAATAGAGCGATTTATATCGAATTATTAATAACTTGTACTTTGATAAGAGAGAAATAGATCAGTGAGAGGTGGAATTCGGACTCTCGTTGGGACTTTGAATTATCACATTGCCTTGGGTTATTTATTAGACGGTTTTTTACGGCATCTAAGGGTAGCCAATTCCAACGCTTGGTATCTGATGAAGATTATTTTGTGTGAGGATAAGGCGAGTGAAAGCTGTATCCCTAACATATTTTTCCCATAGCTTGTTAGTGTTTTTAATACTCAGGTAGAGTGACATATTGAAAATCTCAATCTTTCATTCAACAATAAAGGTGACATTACATGTATGTAATGTCACCTATAAGGTATTGAGTTGTGAAACGAAGAGGTTTGCCAAAAAGTGTGTATTACTTAGATACGACCGTCCATTTCATTAGAACTGGCTCTGCTTCCTCACACTGAATCAGTTCAAGTGGACGTTTTACCCAAGGACCGGCTTCTTGAGTTTCTGATGTCACAGCCAAACAGTAACTAGAATCCGCTTTCAATCGAATAGTCTGATCATTTTCGCTATAAACAAAACCTTGGTGTTTTGCATCGCTGCACTCTAGTAACGCGAGTTCGCTCTTTCCTTTAGCTAAAAGACCTTGCATACACAACCCTTCAAACGCATAAGATTGAATCTTATTTGTTTCATTGTCGTATTCAAATCTCACATCATGACCAGAATAGTTACGAGGAGAACCTTCGGGCGCTTTGGGCTTACAGGTGTGGGTCTGCATTAATTCGGATTGACCAGGGCCGTAGGTATCAATACAAAATCCATAACCGTTTGGCTCATCTAAATTATCACTTAATACAATGTATGGAGGCTCTGTCGGCACATTCGGCTCTGCTGCAAAGAGAAATGAAGGGGCAGCAACTAAGCTAGATGCCACAATGACTTTGGCTACATTTTTCAGTTTCATATCTATTTCATCCTTTAATAAATTTCGGTGTTGTAACTAAAACGGCTTACTGGTTAAAACTTTCGGTGAACTCTACAATTCGAGCTGCATTGACTCCTTTATCACTGCGACCGATTCGAGACACACTACGAATGTCGACACGGCTCTCGCTGTTTATCGGTGTGACTTTAACGACCACATCGTCTATAAAGCCAAAGAAAGTTGTTTGAGCTGTCGCTTCAAAGCGTAATGCTTCAGGAAATCTTGCAACAATTTCCCAACCTTTGTTCTGCGCAACATCCAGAGCTTTTTCGTATGCATCTTCAGCAGAGAGGCTAGACGGAATTGGCTTAATGTATGGGTGCAACTTCCTCTGTACTGCTGCAACTTCCTCCCCTGCATAAATCAGAGAGTTTTTGGCACCGGCACGCGTATCATCCAGCACCAAAAATTTAGGTGGGTTTGTGGTATCGGTTGTAATGTCATGAATTGCAGGTCCACGTTTCACAGGGTGAATCATGCCATGGATCATTGGCGCGGTGAGGCTAAGCCCTATGAATGCTGCAACTAGAGATTTGATAGCCCCAGTTCGATTACGAGTAACACATTGGTAGATGAGCCCGAGAGTACTTAACGCGAGCAAAGAGAGGCCGATGGGGTTGAGATAATTTCGAATGTAGCCAAAGCCAATTATGGGATCCCACAAGCCCAAACGCGCCCCAAAGATCATCACGGCAACCGCTAGCACAGCGGAAAAAGCGATGATTAGTAATAATGTTCCAATACGAGAGGTACGGCTGTTCGTCATTTTCTATCCTTTGAAAGTGTTCAGCGAGTAATGATGAGCAACTCCTAGGCTCATCATCTCCTCATTTTGTTAGTACTCAGTTTGGCTGTTCGGCTTTGTTCGCTATTTCTGCTTTGTCATCTGATTTGAACAATTTGCAGATCAAGACAAAAAATAGCGGAGCGAAGTAGATTACCAATAATGTCGCACCCATCATGCCGCCCAGAACAGACGTACCAATCGCGTTACGAGCATTAGCACCAGCTCCCGTACTTAGTACCAATGGCAACACGCCGAGTCCAAACGCCAGTGATGTCATGATTATCGGGCGCAGACGCATTTCACAGGCTTGTACCGTTGCATCAATAATGTTGACGCCTTTTTCATAAAGCTCTTTTGCAAACTCAACAATCAGAATTGCGTTTTTGGCGGTTAAACCAATAGTAGTTAAAACGCCCACTTGGAAGTAAACATCGTTCTCTAGCCCTCGCAACATGATCGCAGCCAGTGCGCCGAGTATCCCTAATGGAACCACCAGAATAATCGCAATTGGAATGCTCCAGCTTTCATACAAAGCGGCTAAGCAGAGGAAAACCATCAAGATGGAGATCGCGTACAGAATTGGCGCTTGGTTGCCAGCTTCGATCTCTTGATAGGACATTCCCGTCCAGCTCACCTGTACATCGTTTGAAATCTCTGCGGCTAATCTATCGATTTCATCCATCGCTTCACCAGTACTGTAACCAGAAGCTGCTTCACCGACGATTTCTACTGCAGGGTTGCCGTTATAACGTTGTAACTGTGGTGAGCCTTGACCCCAGTGATAAGTACTGAAAGCTGAGATTGGCACCATCTCACCGTTGTTGTTACGCACAAACCATAAGTTCAGGTCTTCTGGTGTCATGCGATATTCAGCATCGGCTTGAATGTAAACCTTCTTAGAGCGACCACGATCGATGAAGTCATTCACGTATGACGATGCCCAAGCAATCGATAATGACTGGTTTATGTCATCAATTTCTAGACCTAGAACTTTCGCTTTTTCATAGTCGACATCAAGGAATAGTTGCGCGGTATCCTCAAGGCCGTTTGGTCGTGTACTTTGCAATAATGGACTTTGAGCCGCCGCCGCCAGTAACTGGTTTCTGAACTCAATCAGTTTGTCATGGCCAACAGCCCCCACGTCTTCTAGGTAGAAGTTAAAACCCGTTGAAGTACCAAGTTCTCGAATTGCTGGGCTACTAAAAGCAAAGATCTGTGCATGTTTGTAATTTGAAAACTCACCCATGACACGGCCGATAATGGAATCCACATCGGTTCCGGGTTCTGTCCTTTCTGACCAATCTTTCATGCCAATGAATGCCATCGCTGCATTTTGCCCAGAGCCTGAAAAGTTGAATCCAGACACGGTAAACACGTGGTCGACAGTATGTGATTCGTTCTCTTCAAAATAATCTTTGATATCCAACATCACTTCTTGTGTTTTTTGTAATGTGGTCCCTGTTGGTGTGGTGACCATCACCATGAAGTCACCTTGGTCTTCATTTGGCAAAAATGAACTTGGTAGCACGTTGTATAGGTAAGCCGTGCCGGCAAAAAGCATTAGATAAACAAAAACGAAGCGCAGTGGACGTTGTAAAGCGTGTTTAACTGAACCTCGGTATTGGCTGGAGAGCTTGTCGAACCCTCGGTTAAACAGTGCAAAAAATTTATTGCTCGATGTTTTATCGACAGGCTTTAGAAGCGTTGCGCACAATACGGGAGTCAGAATCAATGCCACAACAACAGATAACACCATTGCTGAAACAATCGTCAAAGAGAATTGTTGGTAGATAACGCCCGTTGACCCTGACATGAAGGCCATAGGAATAAATACAACCGACAACACCATCGTAATACCGATTAAGGCACTGGTAATTTGTCCCATTGATTTTTTGGTTGCTTCAAGAGGAGATAGGTTCTCTTCATGCATTAAACGTTCAACGTTTTCCACAACAACAATGGCGTCATCAACCAGAAGGCCGATAGCCAAGACTAAACCAAACATGGTTAAAGTATTTATCGAGAATCCAAGCATTGCCATGACACCAAAAGTACCAAGAAGTACGACGGGCACGGCGATTGTTGGAATCAAGGTTGCTCGTAAGTTTTGCAAAAACAGCAACATGACGAGAAAGACAAGCCCAACCGCTTCAAAAAGGGTTTTGACCACTTCACTGATGGATAAACGGATAAATAAGTTATTGTCGGTGGTTTTAACCAGTTCTAGTCCATCCGGAAAACCTTTTGAAAGTTGTTCAAGTTTTGCATCAACCGCATTTTGTGTGTCTAACGAGTTCGCGCCGGTAGCAAGGGTGATCGCAATACCAGAAGAGTCCTTACCCATGTAAGCAGGAATAGATGAAGATTCTTCACTGGCTAACTCGACACGTGCGACGTCTTTGAGCTTAATTTGAGAGCCGTCACTGTCGACTTTGATTAAGATATCTTCAAACTCTTCCACGCTGGTTAGTAGGCTTTGCGCCGTGATACTGGCATTAATTAACTGAGAATCAACGGCTGGCGTTCCGCCTAGTTGTCCAACGGTCACTTGGCTGTTTTGAACCGATACTGCATTCGAAACATCAACAGGCGTCAGGCTATAGCTGTTCAATTTTGCAGGGTCTAACCAGATACGCATCGCATAAGATGGGCCGAAAATAGTCACTTCGCCCACACCGTTCACACGGCTTAAGATGTCCTTAATGTTTGAGTTAGCGTAATCTTGAATATCTCCCGCACTCATGCTGCCGTCAGGAGAATATAAGTTGGTTACCGACATAAAACCTGACGTACTCTTGGTGACAGAAGTACCTTGATTTTGTACCGCTGTCGGCAGGCGATTACTCACTTGCTGTAAGCTGTTCTGCACTTGTACCTGAGCGATATCGGGGTCGGTGTCTGCGCTAAACGTCAAGGTAACACTCGCACTACCAGAAGAGTCACTTTTAGACGCCATGTATAACAAGTTATCTAACCCTGTCATGCCTTGTTCGATGACCTGAGTAACGCTGTCTTCAATTGTTTTTGCTGAAGCGCCAGGGTAAGACGTTGAAATGGTCACGGCTGGCGGTGCAATTGTTGGGTATTGTGCGACTGGCAAAGAGACGATAGCCGCAATGCCTGAAAGCATAATGACAATGGAAATCACCCAAGCAAAGATTGGTCTGTTGATAAAAAAGTTCGATAAGGACATGGTTTATTCCTCGCTCGCCAAAGCAGGAACAGCGCTGTCTATACTGCTATCGACAACAACCGCAAGATCATTTTTCATGTTGATAATATTAGTGATGACGATTTGCTCACCGCTAGATAGTCCTTCTTTAACCACCCAACCGTTGCCGACCTCATTGCCGAGTACCACTGATTTTTTTACTGTCTTGTTGTCTTCGGTGACCACAAAAACGGAAGGCTCACCAGACTGGCTTCTTACCACAGCTGATTGCGGAACAACAAGATAGCCTCGTGCTTCTGGCATTGAAATATGGGCGCGAACGTACATACCTGCGAGTAAAGTATTGTCAGGGTTTGGAATAATGGCGCGCAGCGTTACCGTACCTGTTGAGTCCGAAACCAGCGTATCGGAAAATTCTAAATGGCCTGCTTCGTCATACGCACTGCCGTCTTCTAACGTGATGGTTACTGGAATCTCCGCATCTTTGTCGGTGAAGGTCGCAAACTCTTTTTTGATTTTGGTAATCGCTAACGAAGATTGCTGCATATCCACGTAAACATTCGCGGTTTGCACAATTGTCGTCAGGTAAGAAGACTGTTCAGAGGTCAACAAAGAACCTTCCGATACCAAAGAGAGGCCTGCTTGACCTGAGATAGGTGCTTTGATTTTGGTGTAAGACAGTTCAATATTGGCATAATCCAATTCCGCTTGGCGGATCGCGACTTCAGCTTGAGCTTCTTTGTAAAGCGCATCGGCATCATCAAAATCTTGCTGACTGGTCAGTTTTTTTCTTAATAGTTCTTTATAACGAAGTGCCGTTTTTCGAGCGGTATCTTCGCTCGTGAGTGCTTTCGCTAATTGGGCTTGTGCGCTATTAACGTTGGATTGATAAGTGGTTGGGTCAATTTCATAAAGTACTTCATCGGCTTCTACCTGAGAACCCTCTTTGTATAGACGGCTTTTGAGAATACCCGTTACCTGAGGTCTCACTTCTGCTTGTTTAAACGCAGCAATTCGCCCTGGCAACTCGGTCGTTAAACGCAGTGTTGTTGGGGTCAAGTCTAAAACATCAACATGAATAGGACCTGGAGCAGGTCGTTGTTCCATAGCTTGTTCGCCACAGCCCAATAATAAAGAACTAGAGAGAAGCAGGCCCAAAGGCAATCTTAACGCGTGGGGTAGAGACATAATGAAACCTTATCCTAGAAGCATAATTACAAACATAAAAAAAGAATAGCAGCTACATGGTTAAGGCAGGGTTAAGGCTCAGGTTTTTGTTTTGATAAATTATGAGGTCTTTGGAAAAGGATGAAGGCTCTTCCCCAACAACTTAGGCAGCGTGCGTATTTACTATTGATTACAAAGAAAAGGAACAAGTTAAGATGATTAGTTCTCCGGTTGTGTTAGTTCTTACCTTGTGTTGTTTGTTTTATTGATTTAGTACCCCGTCAGCTCCATATATCCAGTACCTGAGTGTGTTCCTTCAATCACAATAGGACCTTCCCAATAGGGAACTGATAGGGGCGGTTACGAGCTTTTTGATTTACTCGGGCGATCAAAGAGCGGCAAGCTCGATTTTATTTTGGACGATGGGAGGCTTAGGGCTTGCTCGTTGGAATAACTTAATTTTTGCCTTAATTGGCGTGTTGTGTCTTATTGTTTTAGTGATTAAACGTTATCGCGAACTCGACACTTTGTTAGTGAGTGAACAGACCACAAGCTCATTAGGGATCAATGTTCACCGCCTGCAAAGTGAGATTTTTCTTTGTTGTGCGTTTTGCACTGCATCGATTGTTTCAATGACGGGCGTGGTGGGCTTTATTGGCTTGATGGTGCCTCATCTTGTTCGACCGTTTTCAGGTGTGACTCACAAGCGAGCTATTCCTTTGAGCGCCTTGTGGGGATCGGTTCTCTTATTGTTTGAGGATTTAGTCAGTCGAACCATATTAGCGCCACAAGAATTGCCTGTTGGGATTGTGACAGCGGCGCTAGGTGGGTTGTTTGTCTTATATCTTGTTTGGCGCAAGTAGCTTGTTTATTGAATCAGGGAAACTCATCAAAAATGGAGCTTAGGAACGGCTCCAAGCTCCAATCAGTTGGGCACTTTCGATCTCTATTCTTGGGGTTGAAAGTGCCTTCTTAGATCCATGCAAAGCTAAACCGGAAGCAAGATGATCTTGCGATCTTGCTTCTGCTGCCTCTTTTGGGCTTGTGATGGTGTGTAGCTGCCACTCTGAGAGGCAACGATGAGACATTAGCAACCACAGATGTGTAAGTTGGCAACTCCTTTCCGCAGGAGGGTTGGCATATTGCTTTTCATCAGCTTTCTTCAGTGTGCTCTCGGTTTGAGCTTTGTATTCTAACTGTATTGCTCTTTGAAGAGCGTCATTCCCATTCTTGCACTGTTGCAATTTTAATTCGTATTTGGAGGTATTAATCATTCCAATGGCCGTCGTTAAAATTGATTTGGGTGGGTTGTTGTTTAAAGCATCGGCTCGCAACGTTAAGTTAGAATTGGAAAGCGAACATCATCATGAAAAAACTTATTGCCTTCACATTGATTTTATTGGGTGCAGCGTTCGGTGCTAATGCCAGTACCTATGAAGAGCTCAGTTGGGATGACCTTATTCCAGAAAGTGAAAAGACGATGCAATATAACTTCGGAGGCGAAGCTTCCGCTAAGCAATCTCTAGTTAGACATGCAATTCGCCCTGAGTTGAATCAGAGAAAAATTAGGATTGCCGGATATTTTGTTCCATTAGAATCTGATGGTGAAACGATCTCGCAGCTCCTACTCGTTCCCTATGCGGGTGCGTGCATTCATGTGCCACCGCCACCAGAAAATCAAATCATTTATGTGCAATTCAAAGAGCCAATGCCTATAGAAAAATTCCAAAGCGTCATTTATGTGAGTGGGACCATCAAGGCAGAGGTTACGGTTAACGAGTTAGCAAATAGAGTGGGATATTCTTTGGAAGGCTTGGAAGTTGAGCCATACGAATAACCTCGTAATGTTCGCAGGGAGTGTGTCAACTATTGTGAAGCTAGAGGTTTATTACAGACCTGATAGAAAAAAACCTGCTTCGGCAGGTTTCTTTGTTTGGATTACTCTCCTTTGGAAGAGCAAGTCTCTGGCATTTGAGTTTCCTCTAAATTGAAGAGTGAGTCGTATCCTAGGTATTTTCAATACAAGGGGGGGTAATTACGATTACGAATTCCCCCATGACTTCCAAGATTGCCTCGGTTATTTCAGCGTCGCTATTTTTAAAGTTGCACTCGATAAGTTGGCTATCATTGATCGCATTAAGCTTGGAGTCATGCTCGATCACAACGATTGAGTATTTGGTTGTAGCGTGCTCGCTAGAAACCATGACTTCGTAGATGCGATTCCCGTCTTCATCCGTGTCAATTGGTATAGTCATACCTGATACGTAAACTTTCGCTCCAAGGAAGAAAGGTTCGTGTTCTATCAAGATTTCACGCAGCGGTAGTTGATGAATTTGTTCAATTCTTTTGCGTTGCTTGTAGCTGAAATTTCATTCTTTTTATTCTTGCACTCAAGCAATAATCAAAACGACTTCGAGCCATTTATCTAAACCTGCACACAAAATAAACTCTCTCCCTAAATCGACTATCGAATAAAGCGTTAATCAAGGATCGCGTTGAAAGACCACCGACGGCTGCGGCTAGGCGGGGTTCATTCATCCTTGATTTAACCTTCAGACACCTATGAATTGCTTGAGATTGAATCTAATAAAACTTCGTTCTTATTCCTTGTGTCATCAGTAATTAACAGTAAGAAAAATAATGAAAAAATTAGTCACTATATCATTGACACTATTGATGGTTGGATGCAGTTCTCCTGACTCTCCGGCTGATCGTGAACAAGCTCGCCAAAAGGTAAACAAAGTTTCAAATGAGGTCGTTAACAGGATCAGCGAGCACTATGTTGAGGTTCCGGAACAGATGGAATATGCCTACGGGTACGCGACTGTGCGAATGTCTGAGGTTCAACTTCCTATATTAGGTAAGTCATCAGGGATTGGATCCATATACAACAATACTGATGGTACTGTTACGTATATTGACGTCGATAAATATGACTTAGGTGCGGGGCTTGCGCTGCATCAATATGATGGCATTGCCATATTTGATACTGAGGAACAGTTGGAAGCCTATAAAGAGGGTAACTGGCATTTATCCTTTGCAGCAAATGCTAACCTTGGTGGCAGTGGTGGAAGATCAAAAGCCACTATTTTAGATGGTGACCTTGATGTTCCAGTATATCTACTCGATTATTCTGGTGCTTCTGCGGGGACAAGTGCACAAGTTATGTCTACGTCCATCAACTATGACCTGACTGAGACTGGCTTGGGTGATCGTCAGACTGCAAACAAAGAAGTTGAAAAGACAACAACTGCCAAGAATTGGAATCGTGCTCTTCCATTTTATGCACAAAACGTTATTGATAAAGGCTATTCATTGCCTAAGCCTTTCGGGGTCAGTGTCGTTTATACAGATACTTACCAGTATATGGACATCACAGGTTTAAATGTAGGTATCAACGGTTCCAAAAAGTACCCAATTGATTTTGTATCCTTTCACAACAGCAGTAATGACACTCAATCTCCCCAATTAAAATTGGACGCTTGGTTGTTCCCTTTTATGAATGTGTTTGGGTCGGTTGGGAAAATAAGTGGTACAGCTGATCTTGGTATTCAATTTAGTGGTGACGATCTTGTTGGGCAACTTGGAACAGACTGTAGTGGAAGGCTTAAGCCCTTTGTATGTCGTTTAAGGGGTAAAGATCCACTTTATAACGTCACTGCTGACCTGAGAGGCACCAACTATACGGTCGGAACTATTCTAGCAACTGGGTGGCATGATTATTTCTTTACTGTACCGATGTCGGCGACCTACGCAGATATGCGTAAAAATGATGCTGAAGGCTTAATTGTTAATATTACTCCTCGTATTGGTAAAGTATTTCCTGTTAAAGGATCCCAATCTATTGCGCTATATACTGGTGCAACATATATCGATAGTACTTTAACGCTAACGGGAACTTATACCTATGAAGGTGTTGGGATAGATTACAACGTAAAGCAAAGTAATGTCGATAAATGGTCCGGTTTGGTTGGTGCTAATTATACGTTCAATAAGGATTGGTCTGTATCTGCTGAATATGGGTGGGTAAGCGATCGTAAACACCAATTCGTATCTACATTAAATCGAAGATTTTAAAGCTGTTCTAGATTAGTCTCTGTTTAATTTTAGCGTTAATAGTCTGGATGGATAATATCTAATATAAATTGTTAGTTTGAGAAATTACAATGAAAAAAATTAAATCAATCATAGTTATGCTCTTACCAATGGTGTTAGTAGCATGTTCAAGTACACACTCGATAGATAAAAGAGTCACTGAAGATAACTATGAGAGTGCTTCTATTATTAGCACCCCTAAAACTAATAGTATTTATGATGAGCCATATCGCTTCTTTGGTGATGAAACACCTAAGTACCTACGGGAAGTAAGAGATAACCCTAAGCTTAGTGAAATTGTAAACCAAGATAATATTCCGCGTATAGTGGGCGACCAATTTAGCGTGTTAGTCCTCTCTGGTGGTGGAGAACGAGGCTCTTACGGTGCTGGAATTATTAATGGACTATATGACAGTGGAAAGTTACCAGAATTTTCTATGGTGACCGGCGTTAGTACCGGAGCGTTAACCGCACCTTTTGTATTTGTTGGCGGGGAATATATTCATGAATTAAAAACGGCAATGCTTGCTTTAAATGACCAAGATCTTTTGGACAAGAGAAGCGCTCTATGGCCTCTATACAGTACATCAATGGTTGAAGGGAAAAAGTTCTATCAATTCATAGAGAAAACTTACGATGATAAATTAATTGAAGCCATTGCTCGTGAATACCGAAAGGGTAAACGACTCCAAATCGGAACAACTCACTTTGATTCTGGTCGACAAATGGTTTGGAACATTGGCCGCATTGCGGACAGCGACATACCTAATAAAATTGAAATTATTCATAAAGTACTAATGGCAAGCTCATCTATTCCAGGGTTCTTTCCTCCGCAATATTTTACTGTTTATTCTAATGGACATGAATATGAAGAAATGCACGTTGATGGTGGGTTATCTCATCAATTATTTTTTAACTCTTATGACTTTGATTTGAAAGAAATATCAGAACTTTATGGAATAACAAAAAAACCTAATATCTATATTATACGAAATGGGTATTTAAAGAACAACTTTGAAAAAGTAGAAGATAATGTATTTTCTCTAAGTGAGAGAAGTGTTAATAATTTGATATTCTCTCAAACTAGAGGCGATTTGTACAAAGAGGTTTATGTGACAAATAAAGCCCAAGCCAATACGTATCTTAGTTATATAGAAGAAGACTTCGACGTCGAACCAAGTGAGGATTTATTTTTTGACCAAGAGTATATGAACAAACTTTACGAATATGGATATGAAAAGGCACAGAATGGAACGTTATGGTCGGCCTCTTTGATAGATGGGCATCAAATAAAGCTAAGAGATAAAAATCTAAACGATGAATAATGTGTTAATTATTTAAATAAATAGAGTGATATACCATGAATAAAAATAAGATAATTATACTAATGTCATTGTCTCTATTTTCGACATTCAGTTCTGCAAACTTAATTGTGGATACTAAAGGTGTCAATATGGAGCAATACAACATAGATCTACTGGAATGCCAGCAATTATCAACCCAAGTTCAAGAAGAGCAAACTAAGGGAGTTGGTCGCTCTGTCGTAGGTACCGCTGCAAGGGGAGCAGCTCTCGGTGCGGCAGGTACGGCTATTGCTGGTGGGCATGGCAGTGATGGAGCAAAAGTAGGGGCAGGTGTTGGTGTTGTTGGAGGGTTACTGCATCATAGACACGCAGCTGCTTACAATCAAGCCCAGCACGAAGAGGGTGTCAATAATGTGCAGAGGCAGTGCATGGTCGGCCGAGGATATAAAGTCTTGAACTAGGATGCTCCTTTTAGAGACTTAAAGTCATATTTCTATTCGTCTACCAATAACCTATTCATTAACTGTGCGGCTTTGCTTATTTTCTAAGGAGTAGAGCTCCCACAGTTGCATAACCATAACCACAGATCTCCTTCAAATACGTTCTAGATTTTTGCCTCAATGCAATAGTCAAAGCTAAACCGAGAGGTTTATTGCTATTCGCTCAATAAATATACTCTTCCGACCAAAACGAAAATCCAACAGACAAAGCAGTCTCAAGATTTCAGGCACACATCCATCGGATGGATCCAATACCATATTTGACAATATCGGAGACATCCTCGTGTTATTAAAGCGAAACGCAGCACTCTTATTGGTTTTAATTCTTTTCAGTTACCATAACTTTGTTTTTGCTCAGGTGGCGTCAACACCACTAAGAACTTATGCTACTTCTCCTTATCAATCGACTTCTCTATCTACCCAATTAAGAAGTGCATTTAGTGTCGATACCACCGAGGTTTTCATTACTTCATCTATAGCGAGTGTCTGGGCTCAAAGTAATGACTTCCAACTCGATTATTATCAAAATCAAGTTTTTAGTGGTTTTCAAGTCCCAATAAACAACAAGGTTTCTGCAGAAATCATGCTGCAGTATTCTTGGGCTGGCAATAATCATCTTGACTCATTAGTCGCAGGCTTTCACAACACTTTTGGTATAGCGCAAAATGGGCGTGATGAAGTGGATGATGATCAGTTCAATATTGGTTCATCTTATGGCTCTGCTATAGAGGACTTTGAGGGTGAGACTATGGCAAAAGCTTTGCATTCTTACTTGTCTTATCAATTCTTTGAAACGAGTGCACATGCGTTATCCGTAGGAGGCTCTCTTTACTATAACCATGTGGGTGACTCTGAGTTTTCAAATATAAGCTTTGAGCAAGGTCTGCAGTTAAACTATTCCTACCATTCAGGTGTTCACACGGGTTTTAGCACCTTAGGTGCAACGCACAGAAAAAATGATCTTGCTTTGGGTTCTATACCCGTAAGTAATACCACGATGTCATTTGCGGCTGGTTATTCGCTTCAGTTTCTCAAACAATATGAAATGATCGTTGAATACCACCATTATCAAGGAGTGTTGGATGATAATAGTGCGTTCTCCGAGCCTTCAAAGGAATTTGTACTGGGTTTGAGAGGAACATTTGAGGGGGTAGCCGTAGAAATATCGACCACTGAGAATATGGGAAATAAAGATAATTCAACGGATATTAACTTTACCGTAGGACTGAGATTTTTCTTGTAAATAACATATGCTCAACAGGAAGCTAGCGTTTCATCATGGGTGATCGACCGGTATTTTCTTTATGTTCAGTGAGCTAATGTGATGTGTCACGTCACCTCTGGGCGGAGAGTCTGCCAGGTAGAATGCTAAATCAAAGCTTGTCTCTGTAAGATATAATGGGCTTTCAGTGAAGATAATCTCAATACTTTATCTCTGGATGTATTTAGCAAAACTCAGTGAGAGGTTCGGTGAGCTGTATTGCCCCAAATGATGCTGAAGCAGCAACGCATCATTTCCTTACCACGCTTGCTTTCGAGCAATACTTTTCATCAATCACCTATGCATTTTCAAACAGAGACTTAAC
The DNA here is from genome assembly GCF_024347595.1 of Vibrio pomeroyi. Taxonomy (NCBI): domain Bacteria; kingdom Pseudomonadati; phylum Pseudomonadota; class Gammaproteobacteria; order Vibrionales; family Vibrionaceae; genus Vibrio; species Vibrio pomeroyi. Next base: position 671,959 of record NZ_AP025507.1, read on the forward strand.
TTGTTTATAAAACGCCATGCCATCGAAAGTCAGATTGAACTGCCTAGTCGTTCTTTGAATCAATTGGACAGACATAATGTGCTCCAACTGCCCCCCACGATTCGTTTACATCGGAAGCAAGATTATCTTGCCATTTAACCGCGTACTTTTCGATTCGATGAGATCAATCGCGGTTTGAACTTCATCGAATGGCAGATAGCGGTCAACGTCGAGTTTTATGTCGTTTGTGATGAAGTGATCTAGCATAGTTGTGAACTTATCACAGCGAACATCTTTCCCCTCAGCCTCTTCCCAATAACGTAAGAAGAAAGTACTGAAATCGATAGCTTGGTTTTTTGCGTGCTTGAAGAATCGCGGTTCATAAAAATCGAGCGAAAGCGTGCCATAGTTGATAAAGCGGCCTTGATTACCCAGAGTATGGATAAGATCCGTTCCCGGTGAACCGCCAATCGCATCGAAGGCCACAGTTGGTTGAGGCAAACCGAGTCGCTGAATTTGTGCAACCAAATCACTGTTGGCATCCAGCACATAACATGAAGTCGTTTGAGTGCGCTCAGGTTGTGACGTCACGGTAATGATTTGAAACCCAAGTGATTCCGACAACTGAGAGAAAATCTTGCCAATGGCCGAACTGCCAGCATTGATGATCAACACATCTTCTTTGGTCAACTTCGCCACTTCTGTCGTCAGCACCCACGCGGTGAGCGCATTAATATATAACTGACAGGCGTAGCCATTATCTAGGTGTTGAGGAATGTGGAAGAGGTTGTCTGGTGACACATCGACATAGTTCTGCCATGTACCACTTGTAGCTACAAGCACTCGCTGGTTTAGAGGAAACTCAGAATGGCCAGACTCCACAACCCTTCCGACCGCTTCAAACCCCGGAACTCTCGGTGGCTGGTGGCTGTGTTTGTATTGCCCCACACCGTAAATCGACAATAGATCACTAGGGTTGATGTTGGTCGCTTCAATTCGTACTCGCACCTTATCTTTATCAATTGCGCCTAAAGCGACATGTTCTAGCTTGAGAGACTCTTTCGGCTGCCCGAAACGGAACTGGCTAATTCGGGTATTTTGCTTAGTGTCAGTCATGGTTCGGGCACCTTTGTGGTTTATGAGTACTGCATCGACTTTAAGTGTAGCGTGTTCATAAACAGTCTTGGATCGGTAATATTGCTTAGCATCGCTGGTGTTGGTAAGCAGTCGTCATCAACGTAGTCGACATAGTCTGCCGCCGAGTCAAAGATCAAAATATCCAATGCTAAACGATCCAGCCCGTATCGACCTCGGTGGATCATATCCGCAGAAAAGACTAATAAGTCGCCCGCCTCTAACGGTATCTGTTTACCGCCAGAGATGTTATCGCTGCTTACCTTTCCATTTACTTCTTGGCGAACGTTGTATTCTTCTTCGTTGTCCCAGCGTTTGTGTGTTCCGGGGATAAGCTCCATTCCGGGCTCATCAAAGATCGGTACACGCAGGTGCAATACTTGGGTTTCCATGATGACTTTCATTTGGTCATCAATGTCGTAGTCGTATTGACAGTCGCGATGCCAGAAGTCTTTTTGTTGTGGGTTTACAGGGTTGAAGAACAGTTGCGTGTTCATGAATGCAGGCTTGTTCGGTATGACCGCATCGACCACTTCCATGACTTTTTTTGAGCTGATGAAGTCAAACAGTACGGTTCTATCGTTGGCGGGTAGATACTCGCTGCCTGTAATCAAAGATGAGTTAAATGCCTCTTCTTGATAGAACTCTTCGTTGTCTGCTTTCCATGATTCATGGAATTTGAGCACGACTTCTCTAAGCGATGCTATCTGAGCTTCATCGAAATAATTTCTGATAACAAAGTAACCATGCTCGTCGTATTGGCTACTTAATTGTTGGCTGTTTTCTACCACTGACTACCTTCGTTCATTCTGTACCGCGTAATAACCACGGATTTCTTGAGCGCATAATGCCAGACAGGTGCCATTCAACCAAGTAACTAAGGAGGAATAATCTGTTGTTATCGTAATAACACTCAACACGCTCGTTATTGATTGGCTCCAAAAGAACCTTAGTCACGAATAGCCTGGCGATTGGCGCGACTACAGCAAACACTAGCAAAGCCGATGGTAGCATTTGACCAATCGCAGCCATCCATGCAGCAAAAATCCACGCATCAAAAAACATCGTATTGTGGTAGGTTCTTGGCGGCCACGATGGCTGGCAGGCTGAGTAGCATGGTTGGAAGTACCATCGAAATCATTAGTGGGTATTGGTATTTCCGAGGAAATTTTTCATGGTTGACTCTAATGAATGTGAGTTTTGTATTAATGTTTACCATCCCAACCATAACCTTCCAGTTAGTTATGTGATTTGAAAGGTTAAAGCTAGTGAGTTTTAGGCATAGTCGTTCGGTCTTAAAAAGCGATGACGCGTTGAATTAGCCAAAACATCGATGTGACGCCACAAAAGTAACTGATTGAATTTCTCACCATGGTGTTAGAAACCAGCGTCAACTTTTTGGTGATGAGTTGGATAAACAGGTAAGACGCCGCAACGAAAATTACTTGTCCGATTTCGACACCGACATTAAAACTGACCAGCGCCATGAGCTCCTCATTATG